>NZ_AP029019.1:0-722500 GCF_037101375.1 Acidovorax sp. DW039
ATGACCGAGGAACCCTCCCGCAACCCCCATGCAAATCTGGGCTCAGATGCTGGCCAAGGCCTCTGGCAAGCCTGTGTCGAACAGCTGGCCCAAGACCTTCCCGAACAGCAATTCAACACCTGGATCAAACCCCTGGTTGCCCAGGTGGCAGACGACTTCTCCAAGGTGACGCTGCTCGTTGCCAACCGCTTCAAGCTGGACTGGATTCGCGCCCAGTACGCGGGGCGCATTGCCGCCTTGCTGGAAGGCCTCTACGGCCAGCCCGTTACGCTGGAGCTGGCCATTGCCCAGCGTGAGGCCGTCACCCGCACCTATGTGCGCCCGGTTACCGCGCCACAAGGGGTTACCCACAACACATCGCAAGGTTCCAACCCTGATGGGGGTGCGCCAGCGCCCACCCAAACCAGCGCAAGCCAGGGTGGCAATGCCGAGGAAAGCTCGGCAGGCGTTTTCCGCAACCGCCTGAACCCCGCACTGACGTTTGAGACCCTGGTAGAAGGTACCGCCAACCGCATGGCCCGCTCGGCCGCCATGCATGTGGCAGGCACGCCGGGGCATCTGTACAACCCCCTGTTCATCTACGGTGGCGTGGGCCTGGGCAAAACCCACTTGGTGCACGCTGTGGGCAACCGCCTGCTGCAGGACAAGCCCGACGCCAAGATCCTCTACATCCACGCCGAGCAGTTCGTGTCCGACGTGGTCAAGGCCTACCAGCGGCGCACTTTTGACGAGTTCAAAGAGCGCTACCACTCGCTCGACCTGCTGCTCATCGACGACGTGCAGTTCTTCGCCAACAAAGACCGCACGCAGGAGGAATTCTTCAACGCCTTTGAAGCCCTGCTGGCCAAAAAGAGCCACATCGTGATGACTTCGGACACGTATCCGAAGGGCTTGGCCAACATCCACGAGCGGCTGGTATCGCGCTTTGATTCGGGCCTCACAGTGGCCATTGAGCCGCCTGAGCTGGAAATGCGCGTGGCCATTTTGATCAACAAAGCCCGCGCCGAAGCCACCGAAATGCCCGAAGAAGTTGCTTTCTTCGTGGCCAAAAACGTGCGCTCCAACGTGCGTGAACTGGAAGGTGCGCTGCGCAAAATCCTGGCGTACTCGCGCTTCAACCAGAAGGAAATTTCCATCCAGCTCGCCCGCGAGGCGCTGCGTGATCTGCTGTCCATTCAGAACCGACAGATTTCTGTGGAAAACATTCAAAAAACGGTGGCCGACTACTACAAGATCAAGGTCGCCGACATGTACAGCAAGAAGCGCCCGGCCAGCATTGCCCGCCCGCGCCAGATTGCGATGTACCTGGCCAAGGAACTGACGCAAAAAAGCCTGCCGGAGATTGGGGAATTGTTTGGCGGGCGTGACCACACCACCGTGCTGCATGCGGTGCGCAAGATCTCTGCCGAGCGCCAGCAGCTGACCGAACTGAACCAGCAGCTGCATGTGCTGGAGCAGACGCTCAAGGGTTGAGGCGGACGTGCAACCCACGCCCACCACAAACATCTTTGCAGCCCCCGTTCGCGGGCAAAATGGCGTGCTGTGCAGCACGGGGGAGGCGCGACGGGCGCCACAGCTGTTCCAGCACCGTCCTAAAAACCACAAGAGGTTGATGACATGATCGTCCTGAAGGCAACACAAGACAAGGTTCTCGCAGTTCTGCAATCGGTCGCCGGTATCGTCGAGCGCCGCCATACGCTGCCCATCCTGGCCAACGTGCTGATCCGCAAGACGGGCAATGCACTGCAGCTGACCACCAGCGACCTCGAAATCCAGATCCGCACCACCGCTGAGCTGGGTGGCGACACGGGCGACTTCACCACCACCGTGGGTGCGCGCAAGCTCATCGACATCCTGAAAACCATGCCCGGCGACCAGACCGTGAGTCTGGAGTCGAGCCAGTCCAAACTGATTCTGAAGGGCGGCAAGAGCCGCTTCACGCTGCAAAGCCTGCCAGCCGAGGACTTCCCGCTGGTGCAGGAATCCGCAGCCTTCGGCCCCGTGTTTGCAGTGCCACAAAAGACGCTGAAGGATCTGCTGGGCCAGGTGTCGTTTGCCATGGCCGTGCAGGATATCCGTTACTACCTCAACGGCATTCTGTTTGTGGCAGAGGGCAAGACCCTGAGCCTGGTGGCCACCGACGGTCACCGCCTGGCCTTTGCGAGCGCCACGCTGGATGTGGAAGTGCCCAAGCAGGAAGTCATCCTGCCGCGCAAGACCGTGATTGAGCTGCAGCGCCTGCTTTCTGACGCGGGCGGCGAGAACCAGCCCCACATCGAGATGCAGTTTGCCAACAACCAGGCCAAGTTCACCTTTGGCGGCATGGAGTTCGTCACCAAGCTGGTGGAAGGCAAGTTCCCTGACTACAACCGCGTCATCCCCAAGAACCACCAGAACAGCGTGACCCTGGGCCGCGCGCCGCTGCTGGCCAGCCTGCAGCGCACTGCCATCATGACCAGCGACAAGTTCAAGGGCGTGCGCCTGAACATCGAGCCCGGCACGCTGCGTGTGGCGTCCAACAACGCCGAGCAGGAAGAGGCGGTGGACGAGCTCGACATCGACTACGGTGGCGACACCATCGAGATCGGTTTCAACGTGACCTATCTCATCGACGCCCTGGCCAACATGGGCCAGGACATGGTCAAGATCGACCTGCAGGACGGCAACAGCTCCGCGCTGATGACCATTCCCGACAACGACTCGTTCAAGTACGTGGTGATGCCGATGCGCATCTGACCGTCCACCTGAGGCGACATGCGGCACCTGCGGGTGCCGCATCACCATTTGCAACGAGCTGTATCGCTATCAATTTAATAGCTTCCAGCGCTTATCCTATAAGCACCAGAAGCATTTTTGACTCCTATTGACAAACAGGGAGGCCACCCGGCCTCCACGGATCCCAAGGCCCACCATGACCGCTGACAACACCCCCATCGAGCCCACAGAGCCAGGCTCCACCGGCACTGGTGAGCCTTCAACGTCCTCAGCCCCAGCAGCCCCGAAGATCGACACCAACCAGCCCGGCGCGTCTGAAGGCTACGGCGAAGGTGCCATCCAGATCCTGGAAGGCCTGGAAGCCGTGCGCAAGCGCCCCGGCATGTACATCGGTGACACCAGCGACGGCACCGGCCTGCACCACCTCGTGTTCGAGGTGGTGGACAACTCCATCGACGAAGCCCTGGCGGGCCACTGCGATGACATCGTCGTCACCATCCACACCGACAACTCCCTGTCTGTCACCGACAACGGCCGCGGCATTCCCACCGGCGTGAAGATGGACGACAAGCACGAGCCCAAGCGCAGTGCCGCAGAAATTGCCCTGACCGAACTGCACGCGGGCGGCAAGTTCAACCAGAACAGCTACAAGGTCTCCGGCGGCTTGCACGGCGTGGGTGTGAGCTGCGTGAACGCGCTCTCCAAATGGCTGCGCCTGACGGTGCGCCGCGAGGGCAAGGTGCACCAGATCGAGTTTGCACGCGGCTTTGTGCAAAACCGCCTCATCGAGACGGTGGACGGCGTGGAAATCAGCCCCATGAAGGTGACCGGCCAGACCGAAAAGCGCGGCACCGAAGTGCACTTTCTGCCCGACACGGAAATCTTCCAGCAGAACAACGAGTTCCACTACGAAATCCTGGCCAAGCGCCTGCGCGAGCTGGCCTTTTTGAACAACGGTGTGCGCATCCGCCTCAAGGACGAGCGCAGCGGCAAGGAAGACGACTTCTCCGGCGCAGGCGGCGTCAAGGGCTTTGTGGACTTCATCAACGCCAACAAGAAGGTGCTGCACCCCACCGCCTTTTACGCCACCGGCAGCCGCCCAGCCGACAGCTACGGCGGCATTCCCGGCACCGAAATCGGTGTGGAAGTGGCCATGCAGTGGAACGATGGCTTCAGCGAGCAGGTGCTCTGCTTTACCAACAACATCCCCCAGCGCGACGGCGGCACCCACCTGACGGGCCTGCGCGCCGCCATGACCCGCGTCATCGGCAAATACATCACCGACCACGAACTGGCCAAGAAGGCCAAGGTGGAAGTCAGCGGTGACGACATGCGCGAAGGCCTGTGCTGCGTGCTGAGCGTGAAGGTGCCCGAGCCCAAGTTCAGCAGCCAGACCAAGGACAAGCTCGTCTCCAGCGAAGTGCGTGCGCCCGTCGAAGACATCGTCGCCAAGACGCTGACCGACTACCTGGAAGAGCGCCCCAACGACGCCAAGATTTTGTGCGGCAAGATCATTGAAGCCGCCCGCGCCCGCGAAGCCGCCCGCAAGGCCCGCGAAATGACGCGCCGCAAAGGCGTGCTCGACGGCATGGGCCTGCCCGGCAAGCTGGCCGACTGCCAGGAAAAAGACCCCGCCCTGTGCGAAATCTACATCGTGGAGGGTGACTCCGCCGGTGGCTCTGCCAAGCAGGGCCGCGACCGCAAGTTCCAGGCCATCCTGCCCCTGCGCGGCAAGATCCTGAACGTAGAAAAAGCCCGCTACGAAAAGCTGCTCTCCAGCCAGGAAATCGTCACCCTCATCACCGCCCTGGGCACCGGCATTGGCAAGGCCAGCGCCGAAAGCGGCAAGAGCGGTGCGGACGACTTTGACGTCGCCAAGCTGCGCTACCACCGCATCATCATCATGACCGACGCGGACGTGGACGGAGCCCACATCCGCACCCTGCTGCTCACCTTCTTCTACCGCCAGATGCCCGATCTGGTGGAGCGCGGCCACATCTACATCGCCCAGCCACCGCTGTACAAGGTGAAGAACGGCAAGGAAGAGCTTTACCTCAAAGACGGCCCCGCGCTCGACAGCTTCTTGCTGCGCGTTGCGCTGAACCACGCCAGCGTGACCACCGGCGGTGCCAACCCGCAAACACTGAGCGGCGACACCCTGGCCGAACTGGCCCGCAAGCACCAGACGGCCGAGGCCGTCATCGCCCGCCTCTCCGCCTTCATGGACCAGGAAGCCCTGCGCGCCATTGCCGATGGCGTGGAAGTGAAGCTAGACACCGTGGCAGAAGCCGAAGCCAGCGCCGTGGCCATGCAGGCCAAGCTGGCCGAACTCTCCACCACCGGCGTGCCCCCCGAAGTGGCGGGCGAGTTTGACGTGCGCACCGACAAACCCATCCTGCGCATCAGCCGCCGCCACCACGGCAACGTCAAGAGCAGCGTGCTCACACAAGACTTTGTGCACGGAGCCGACTACGCCGCCCTGGCCGAAGCCGCCAACACCTTCCGCGGCCTGCTGGGCGAAGGTGCCAAGGCCCAGCGCGGCGAAGGCGACAAGGCCAAGGAAGAAAAAGTGACCGACTTCCGCCAGGCCATGGCCTGGCTCATCAGCGAAGCCGAACGCACCACCGCCCGCCAGCGCTACAAGGGTCTGGGCGAAATGAACCCCGAGCAGCTGTGGGAAACCACCATGGACCCCACCGTGCGCCGCCTGCTGCGCGTGCAGATCGAGGATGCCATCGAGGCCGACCGCGTGTTCACCATGCTGATGGGGGATGAGGTGGAGCCGCGGCGGGATTTCATTGAGACGAATGCGCTACGGGCGGGGAATATTGACGTCTGACATATGTAGGTTCTTATTGATCTTGCAAATATTCCTAGTACTTGCAAATTTCAATAAGGCCTCGCTCCTATGCAGCACGACACGGATCGTGAGCTTAAGGCTCGGTGAGAGATTGCAATTCAATTGATTTAACTGCCAAGCAATCCTCCCCGTCCAGCTCTTCCCACGAAGTTGAGTCTACGGAGAATCAGCCGTACATTGCCCAGGCGGGTTGACCACTACCAAACTTCTTTAGCGTCGACCAACGTACGCCGAGCTCTTCGACGAAGATGTCTGGTCTTCCGTCCTTGTAAGTATCCTTTTGGACGATTGGATACAGGCCTATGTACTCCTGGCCCTTGAATGTGTCTGTCTGACTGTCAAGGACCGGCATGATGGGCACGCCGTCGGGCATGAAGCCATCGAAGTAGCCCAGTTCCCAAGGCATCCACTTCGACGAACTTGAGTTGCCGCTCGACAAATAGATGAGCGACTTTGATTGCCTCATCCGTTGCCGCAGAACTGCGGCGGTCTCCTTTGTCACCGCACGGCGATCCAGCAGCGCGTCCTCAACCCAGTCCACGTAGACTTTGAGTCCGTTTTCCTCCAGAAGTTGTTTGATTCCAAGCACGATTTCGGCATCGGCGATCGAATGCGAAAGGAAGACATCGAACCTGTCGGCAGCAGTAGCCGCAGTCACCGACTCTTTCAGAACTCGCCCCGGATTCGACCCGAAACTCTTCTGTAAGCCACGACTTCTCGCTGCAGCGGTGCGCGCCTCTGATTTTGTGAAGTAGGCCATAGCTCTACTGACTCCTCGGCTTCGAGAATATTGGTGCCTGCTGCTGTGCTGCTAGAGCTGTAGACGGCATCACAGCTTGTTCAGTGCACCTATATTGTGGAAATTTGCACTCGAACTACGCACCACGGGGCCGAGTGCCTCTCGGACGATTCACTGGGGGTTTACGGTCGATAGCTCGATGAAAGAGGCTAGCAAAGTCGACATCATCGATGTCCACTTGGTGTGCCCCTGCGACACGTAGCGCAATCTCTCGAGCAGCACCACCAGCAGCAGCTACTGGCAAGACGAAAGCGTTCGGGTGGTGCTGCTGAAACAGTGCCAACTCTGCTTCAACGCCGTCCATGCCCCCAATGAGCACTGCACCGACGAGGTCTTCGCGGGAAAGCATCGTTTGACGCATAAGGGACAGACTCGCATCACGATCATCTGGCACCGCATCCGTAAAAACAGTATTACCGAATCGAGCGTTCTCTTCTGGAAATCTGTCCTTGAAGAAGTGGCTTTGGTAGAGCACTACCGAGTCGGCGTAGTTCACATCCAGATCCTCACAAATGCTCCAGATCATCGGCGTAATGGAGGGATGCCCACCCCACACGATGCGATGTGTGCGAATCACTGATATCACTAGTTCCCGGACTGCGCACTGAATCAGAAACGGGTTTGCCGTCTCGTGATAGTTGCCCCGACCAACGACTGGTACGCTTGCGGATAGGAAGATCGCATCCATGGTTACGTCCAATCAGCAAATTGCCAGCCGGCTTCACACGCCTTGACCCATCTTGCGGTCTTGACATGCTCACCCAACCAGTCGATGTGCTTGACCCACGACGGCAATAGCCCAACATGGTCGTAGACGACGGCTGGCGGGTTATCCCCGGCATGAGTTGTAGCGTCATGCAAAGTCACGGAGGTGGGAACCCCAATAGTCGGGTATGCCACGACGTCGCGTCCGTCTGGCAACTGCAAATAGACGGCCTTGTGGGGTCCTACGCCTTGAAGCCGACCCCCTATCATTTCTATCTCATTCCGAATGCGTCCCACCATATTCACGTGCCGAACTGCGATCCCCTCACTTCGGGCAGCCTCCACTTGCGTGCAGATGCGCTCGATAGCAGATACTGCGAGGTGCCCTGTAGACGCATCAATTTCTGTGGCGAGCAACTCCGCTCGGCTGGTCGTTGCTGTGCGGATGGACGGGGTCATGTCTGGCCACTCAACCCGAAGTATCGCCACGCCCTTGGCAAGAGCTCGGGCGAACTCGGCGCTGGTCCAGCGGCTCTCGAAGTATGTCGGTGTATCCAACATCAGCAGGACATCTGCGTCGCAGAGCCGGTGCCAGAGCGCTGACTGAAAGTCCTCCGCTGGCGCAATCGCGTGGGTGTCGAGGAAGACATCGAATAGCCTTGCACTTAGCGCATCGAACAGCTGTAACGCGGCCTGCCTTGCCTCGTCACGACGATAGCTAAGAAAGATGCGCCTTTGGCGCGGCAGCAGGCCAGCGCACTCCAGAAGCGCAGAGGCCACTCGTCTCGCGCCGGCAGCTCCGTACTCCAGGGAGTTGATAGGCCAGAGTTGTGCTGGCAACTCAGCTCTGACTCGAGTCAGGGAGGACACAACGGGAAGCACCGGCATTACCCGAGAAAGCAAGGCGGTGACATCCATAGCCGAAGCGACTTCCGACCCGAAGAATGCTGCGGCTGCCGAAGTGCGGTTGCTTGGCGCGAAGGTGCGAGGGCGAATGTTTAGCCCTACATCGAACCCTAGCCGTAGCCCGAACGCAGTAAGGGCTTGTTCAATCTCCTTGACCACTGCAGCAGCCTGGTCGTCTGTTGGATCCCCCATCAGGGCCAGTTCGTAGATCGGTGTAGTCATATCGCGAGATCGAATCGTTTCAAGCGAGCAGGCGCTTGAGGTTGTCCCAGTTCCACGAATATAGCCGTCCGGCGTTCGAAACGGCGGTGTAGTTCCCGTCCTTGTATCCAATGATCTGAACGATCGGCACGCCTTCTTCGCGAGCCATCACCACTTCTTTCAGGACACCCTGCGCTTTGTGCGTGTGACGGCCGACCATGACCAAGACGAGCTCCGAGCGCTTGATCGCCGCTCGTGCCTTCTTGGGCCATTCAGGTTCTGGAGCGGCCTCCTTGAGAGAATGGTCGACGACCTCGAATGGGGAGTCTGCGAGACGCGCCTGTCCGATGATGAAGTCCTTTAGGACTCGATCGTTGTCGAAGTCGAAACTGACGAAAACCTTCTTCTTACTCACCCGACTCTCCCTGAGAAACTGTCTTGCGATCGATGCAGTTGCGCCGCCGAGCAACGCGCCACCGATTCCCGGAAGCACGGCATGTCCCACCAAAGCACCCATCGCGGCGGCGGCGACACTTCCATCTGATACTTGGCCATCATGGGTACGGCAGTAGTCGCTCCCTGACCGAGCGGCGTTCAGGCAGCGCCTACCGCTCTTGGTGCTTGCCTCGCAACGCCTCATTTCTTGGTTCTGCTGGCAATCGCTGCTTCGATCCAAGACTCCAGATTCGCCTTGATGTGGGCATAGACATCGGTGCTGCTGGACCCCGGCGGATCGTAGGTTTTCACCACGGTGGACAGCTTCGCACCAGTCGACTTCAAAGTCACGTGGTCGAACGGGTTCGCGCCCTTCGTGCTGGTCGTGCCATCGCTGTTCTTCAGGTTGTGGACATGGACACCGAGGATGCCCTTGCCATCGTTCCATGCCTTCACGATTTCATGATTGATCCACTTGCGTTTGGCTGTGCCCGAGCCAATCAGCACCACCACGCAGCTGCGGCCATCCATCTGATCAGCGATCCACTTCTCAATGGCCTTGTCACCACCCTTCGTGATGGTCTCCCAATCGTTGTCCTTGGCGGGTTGGTTACCCTCGATCGCCCCAATGTTGCGTACCTGGGAGGCACGCCAGTTGTCAGGGGTGTAGTGGAAGCTATAGAAAACTCGACGTGTCATATTGATCTCCAGTTTTAAATGAACTTGAACGCAGCCGACCCGGCCACCTCTCGGGCGGCCAGCCAGTCGGCGCCCATACCACTACAAATGCGAGCGTCGTGCCAACGTGCAATTCCATATGAATCAATGGCTTAGCGCGCGACACCTCCTTCATGCATACAATTTTCTTTCGCAATCACAAAAATATTTCTGGTCGCAGATGTTTATCCCGTGCCAATGACGACTTGTGGTGTGCGTCCTGCAAAGACATCTTGAAGCTGCGCGGACCGTGGCCACGCAACTTAGGCGTGCGCCCCTCAGCCTTGCCCATTAGCCGTCAGCCACCCGCCTGAACCGAAAGCTGCCAGTCCACCGAGCGGCGGGCCGATGCGATGGCGTCAGCGAACGTCGCCACCTCCACATCCGGCTCCCGCCGCTCGTCGGGAAAGTCCGCTGACCGACCGCCACCCATCACCAAAACCTTGATGGGCTTGTTCATGTGCTTTCGCAGCTCGTGCCTGTAGCTGATGGCCTGGATGTAGTCGTCGTGGTTCAGCGGGTGCGACGGGCGCTTGAACTCAATCAGCAGGCAGGCGCCGTTCAAGTCCTCGTTGAGCAGCAGGTCGGGACGCTCCTTCGCCTTGTCACCGGTGTACTTGCGGCCCAAGGCATCCTCTACCGTGCGCCTGAGGGTCTGGTTGGAACGGAAGAAGGTGTACGTCGGCCCCAGGATCCACAGGTTGCGCTCAATCGCCTTGTGCATCTCGGCCTCGCGAGTGGCCGGATTTCGCGCAAGTTCCTCAAGCTCATCGAGAAACTGCGTACGCGCTTTGGCCTGGGTGACCAAGGTGGCCATGTCGGCCATGCCGAACTCGTCCAGCGCTGCCGAGATGGCGACCACGTCCTTCCTTGCGGCGTCATGGATGTGCGACAGGACGGCGCCGTACTCCGCGTGTTCAATGGCATCGAGCAGCACATGCACGTACTGCTCCAGCTTGCTGGGCTCCTCACCATAGAACCGTTCAAGCACACGTCGTACGGCTTGGTCAGCAAACTCCCGGCGATGCTCTGGCATCGCCGCCAACCTGTCCTTGATGGCCCGGGTGACCCGCGCCTGGGCCAGCTGGATCTCGCGGCTGTACCGCTCCTTATAGGCCGCAATCAGGATGGGTTGGATCTGCTCGGTCACCGCCAACAACAGGCTGCTGTTCTCGATCACGCTGTCCCAGCCTGCCGTGACATGGTCGCGCAAGCCATCGGCTTGCACCTCGCCGTAGAGCTTTGACTTCAGCTTCTGTGGAAAGTCCTCGCGCTCTTCCAGACCGAAGAAGGACGGCTTGCCGACCACCTTGCCGTCAACACGCAAGACGATGCCAGCTTGCCGCTGCGCCGAGCGCTCGTCAGCAATCGCGAATCGAAGCTGAACGGAACCGACCCCGGGCACCTCCAGACTCTCGTCGGTGTAGGTGCCGACGACATCATCGACACCCAGCAGCTTGCTGTCGACATGGACAGCGAAGTCCACGGCGCGCCCGTACTCGAAGATCAGCACCTGCCGCATCCGGCTCGCATCAGGGAACGCAAGCTCGCCATGCAGGGATTGAAGTGTGATGGTGGTGCCGTGCAGCTCCGGAGCGCAGCGTTCGGTCTCGATCTGGATCGGCAAGTGCTCGATGTCTTCGACGCCCGCCAGATCTCTCATGCGCAGCGTGAAGCGGCTCAGCGTGCCCCGTGTGCGCGTCTCGAGCGTCATCTCCGCCGCAGCCATCAGGCCGGCGAACTTGCCGATGCCCTTGCGGCCCTTCACAAGCCGCTGCTTGCCTGCCGTCCGCTCACCGCGGTGCTCGCGGCGATCCCGCGCGATGGCCAAGTAATGTGATTCGAGCTCGGCTCGTGTCATGCCCGACCCATCATCCGCAATGACGATGGGCGCATCCGTCATCGGTGCAGGCAGCGAGATCCAGACGTTCTCGGCGTCTGCATCCCATGCGTTGTCGACCAGTTCCTTGAGTGCCTTCTCCGTCGACGGGTATTCCTGGCTCAGCAGCCGGGCCAACCTGGAATCCACTTGAAAGCGAGCAGTCTTTGCTGTCATCGTCTTCCTCCCTGAAGATTTGTAGTCAGTGTTCCTATCCGAGAAGGCCCCGCACTACAACCGGATCGCCTATAACGTTGAGACCTTCCGCCTTGCTGTACTGCTTCCAGCGCGCCCTGTACTGCCCCTCAAATAAGGGCGTGATGTCGTCGTAGACCCTTTCGCCCGCTGGGTGCGTACCGTACGGGAGACTTGCACCGCCAACGTCCGTCAGCAGGTAGCGGTTGTGCAGCTCATCGCCGTCTGCAAAAGCCGCAGCACACTGAAAGGTGACGGACATGCCTTTCGGTACAGCTGCGCCAAGCCGCTCCAACGCCATGCCACACCTGTGTCTGGCCTCGTTTAGCAGTTGCTCCGCTCGCGGCCTGACAGAGGCTTCTCGATCTCGGTCCGCAACACCAGAGATGAGCGTCACCGAAGGCAAAGCTCTGCCGGCTGCTCGTGTGTTCAGGGCTGTTTGTAGGAGCGCAGAAAGGACCTCTCGGTACCCAGGGCTGTCGGCCTTGAAGTACGGGTCAATGAGGATGATCCGGCTCGCAAGGCGTAGCAGTGGGGCCAGTTGCTGGGCGAGCGCTGCTGCCGTCTTCTTTGTAACGTCGACGGTCGGCAAGTACCACCGAGGGTTTCGCAGGTCGCGCGTGACTTCGGGCGTTATCGCTGCCTCGCACTCCTGTACCGGCTCACGAGAAAGAATTGCGTGAAACGCTTCATCCCTGTGAGCTCGTAGGACTTGGTCCATCCACGGCTGAGCAGTACGACGTGTTCCGCGGCTCGTACTTTGTCGAAGGAACTCCATCAATGCCGACATGAATTGCTCAGCATCGATGAACTCAGGATCGGTGTTATCCCAGTTGAAGTGACTCAGCAGCGCGCCATAGACCTCGCCGACCCAGTTCTCCGCTACGTCCGAGACGATTCGGCGGTGGTCGAGGCCGAATTGCGGTGCCAGCCCGACATCTCGATCCAGAACCCAATCCTTCACCAGGTCGGGATCAATTGCGTACTCGTAAATCACTGCGCCTCTCCCTTGCGACGGGCCTCCAGCTGCGCGCGCATGGCCGAAGGCAGGACTTCAGCTGCTCGCTCGGCAAAGAAGCCGTTCGGCCAGGGCGCATCGAACTTGCCTTGCTCAGTGAGCCCAATGTGAGATGCCCTGACGCAACCAGAATGGTCGCGGCCCAGGTAGACGAAGCTCACGTCTTTGGGATCAAGGGGCTCCGTCTCTGGCGACGCTTCACCGGCCATCTGCTCGCGCAGGCGTCGCTGAAGGCGCATCACCAGATGCTCGCTGTGCGTCTCAATCAGGAACGACAGGCCCTTGTTCAGTACCCCGTCGATGAACAAGTCGCCCAAGCCGACCTGTACCGCCGGATGGATATGCAGCTCGGGTTGCTCGATGCTCACCAAGCTGGCGAATCGGTCTTGTGCGGCGACCACCACCGGCAATACCTGGGAGATGCCCACGCCGACGTCCTGCGGGAGATGCCGCTGTCCGTCTGCATCTACCAGCGCCAGGCGCTGCCGCTCCCTACCCAAGGGCTTGGGCTTCGAACCCGAAACGTCGAACTCCCTTACGACCTTGCGCTCGACGGTGTATCCGGTGGCTAGCTTCTGCGCGTCACTCATCCAGGTGCCACAGGCGTTTGCCAAGCCTCCCTGGTCGGCCATTAGCGCCTGCCATGCCGCCATGCCGTCCGACCAAGCGGCCTCAGTCTTGCTGAGTGCTACGTCAAAGTCGCGCGGTGGAATGCGGCGCAACGGTCCAAGGTAGCGCGACTTGCGCAGCTGGTCCCGCAAGAGCCGTGCAGGTCCGATGAGAAGCCAGGACATGAAGGCCGAGAACTCCTGTAAGACGAACACATTCGAAGCAGTCTCCGGTCGGCCTGCCGGTATCAGTATTGGCTTGTCCAGGGACGGGAGCGCGGATTGGAAATCTCGTAGCCAGGTCGCGTAGCCAGGATTGGGGCTGTCGGCATATGAGCCACGAACGACCTCCAACGCGGCCAGCAGCACCGAATTGGGAATCGGTTCCTCAACCTCACTTTCCTCGAAATCGTCTGTGCTCATGCCGAGCTCAGCGCGGAAAAAATTTCCTGGTAGACCGGGACGGAACCATGCCGCAAGTTCACTGAACAACGCGTCGCCTTCGACTTCGTCGGCAAGGAAGATCGGGTGGCCGGCGTTCAGACGGAGTTGAGGTCTGCCGCCGCCGGAATCAGTTTTGACCTCCACACACCACGTGCCGTTGAAGTCGACTTGGTATCCGCTCACGACGGCCCGCTGCTGAAACTCACTCCAGCTGAGTTTCAATTGGACCGCCACGCGCTGGACTTGATTGCGGATCAAGTCCAGCGTTTCATGGAAGCGCCAAACCTCGGCATCGACATCTGAGCGATCTTCGATCGCGTCCTCGAAGAACTCAGGGATGGCCTCGTCGCCAAGTTCCATCTCCACACAGATCGTGACCTCGCGAGTGAGATCGCGTTTGTGCACGAAGTTGCGGAAGCCACCGAGGTCGATGGTGTCTCCACCCTGCCGCGTCCGATCAACATTGGGGTCGCCTCGCTCCAGGATCTCTCGCACTAACTGCAGGGCTTGTAGCAAGCTGCTCTTGCCAGCGCTGTTCGCGCCAAACAGCAAGGTGATGGGGCGCAGCTCGATACGGACCTCCTCCGAGAATCCCTTGAAGTTCTTGAGCGATAGCGACTTGATCAGCGATGACATGGTTCCGTGGGCAGGCGTTGTTTAGGACTTCGGCTCAAGGTACTTCGCGGACAGTGAGGCCATCAGTTCGTCAGTTCCCTTTGCTGCAAGGGCTTGCGCTGAACTCATGCGCTTGACGGCGCCCGCAATCTCTTCGAACTTCAGTTGCACGTCCACAGGCGGCACATTGACCAGCAGACCCTTGACGATGCCCATGTTCCAACCTTCCATGATGGCGCCCTTGGCCTCACGGCGAGTCTGGGCGCGGACTTCAGGGTCCCAGCGCAGGCAGGCCCAGAGATACGTCGGGAGCATCTTCTTTCGGTCAAGCGTGAGCGTGCAGAGGTGCTTGGTACTGATGCAGGTCGGCAGATCATCGGGTGCAATGGCGACTCGACCGGTGGTTCCCATGATGGTGACCATCACATCGCCTGGCCTGACCGTGTAGCGCTCAAGCTCCGCGTACTTGTCGGCGGAGATGAACCGAGGTGCGGCCCATGTGAACGCATTCGAGACGACGTTGTCTATGCCAAGAACGGGGATACCGGATTCCGTGAACTCGGATACCAGCAACTGGCTGCCAAACGGGCCGGTACGAGCAGCGTTTTGCACGTCAGCAAGCAAGGACTCCAACGGCGCTCTGGTCGGATTGCGCTGCGCCACATCCAGGTACGTCGCCCTCAGAAGCTCATCCGCCAGGCGAATCGCCTCCTGGCGCTTGCGGCGCAGGCTGTCGGCCTTGTCTAGGATGGTGGCGATGCGTTTCTGCTCTTCGATGGGCGGAAGCTCAATCTCAAGGTCCCTGACGTAGCCTGCCGAGAGATTCTTTTGTGTGACGCCGTTTGCGTCTCGATCAAAGTCTGCCTGCTTTGAGGCGAGCCAGTGCTTGAGATAACTTGGTGCCAGCTTCTGAGGCTCCAAAACCGATATGCCCAGAATGGCTTGGTTTGTTGCTAGGCGCACTCCTGCCCACGCCATCTTTCCGACAGAGCCATACATCGCAAACAGCAGCGTGCCTGGCTCAAAAAGACGACCACGGATCGACTGCAGGCCGATCTCGGTGATGTACTCTTTTGTGGACGATACGACCCCGCTCTCGACGTTCAGATCGTCAATCTTGGCCCACGGGAAGTCGCCGCCATAGTTGGCGCTTGAAGACCTAGGTGGGGTGCCTCCACTGCGAATGTCACACAGCGCATCAAGCCGGTAGTGCCGTCGCATCACTTCATCAGCTCCGTGATTTCGCTGATGTCGTTCATGATCTGCACTTCGAGCGCGCGCAACGATTCAAGGATGTCTCCCGGCCGGACGTGGTTCTTGGGCCTGATCAACTGCTCCTTGTATCGATTGATGGAAAGGTCGAAACCCTGAGCACGTATCTCTTCGGGCGGCACCTCAAAAGCCTGCGCGGTGCGGTCGCCGAAGTTGCCTGTTCCTTCGCACCACTGCCTGTACCTAGCCAGCACATCCGGCAAGTCACTTGTGCCATCGGGCTCAGGCAGTCGTTTGTCATCCAGAGTGAAGCCATCCGACTGCACGTCGTAGAAGAACACGTTCTCCGTTTTGCCACCCTTGGCAAAGATGATGATCGCGGTGGAGACGCCTGCGTAGGGCTTGAACACACCGGAGGGCAGCGAGATCACCGCCTCCAGCTGGTTGTTTTCGATGAGGTGCTGGCGCAGCTGCACATGGGCCTTGCTGGAGCCGAACAGCACGCCGTCCGGCACGATGGTGGCGCTGCGGCCGCCGACCTTGAGCATGCGCAGGATGAGCGCTATGAAGAGCAGCTCGGTTTTCTTGGTCTTGACCACGCGCAGCAGGTCCGGTGCCACGTCCTGCTCGTCCAAGCTGCCTTTGAACGGTGGGTTGGCCAGGACGAGGTCGAAGGCGCCCTTGGAGCCCTTGGGGTGGCGCTCTTCGAAGCTCTGGCTCAGCGTGTCCTGGTAGTGCACATCGGGTTCGGCCACGCCGTGCATCACCAGGTTCATGCTGGCGATGCGCAGCATGGTGGCGTCGAAGTCGTAGGCGTGGAACATGTTGCTGTCCACATGCGCACGATAGCCCTGCTGGGCGAGCAAGTCACCGCTGTAGGTGATGTGCTCCTCGCCGTCAACCAGCTCCACATGCTTGCCTGCCTCGCTGGTGTGCTCACGCAGCAGGTAGTCGTAAGCCTCGACCAAGAAGCCGGCGGTGCCGCAGGAGGGGTCGCAGATGCGATCAGTGGGCTGGGGCTGCATCAGCTCCACCATCAGGCGGATGATGTGCCGCGGCGTGCGGAACTGGCCGTTGATGCCGGCGGTGGTGAGCTTGCTGAGCAGGTACTCGTAGAGGTCGCCCTTGGTGTCACCCCGCTCCAGGGGCAGGTCGCCCACGGCCGCCACGGCCTTGGTCAGCAGGGTCTCCTTCTGGATCATCAGCTGCGCGTCCTTCATGAAGGAGGCAAACATGCTGTTGGCGCCGGTGCTGCGCTCAGCCAGGCGGCGGAAGTGCGGGAACACGCGGTCGCGCACATGGGGCAGCATCTTCTCGCTGCCATAGTGGCGCCAGGTTTCCCAGCGGCAGTCCTGCTCATCCTCACCAAAGCGCCGGGCAAAGGGTTGGTTGGTGAGCGAGGCTCGCTTCTCATCGGCACGCTCCTTCATGTCCAGCAGGCGGCTGTACATCAGGAAGGTGATCTGCTCGATCACCGTCAGCGGGTTGGTGATGCCGCCGGTCCAGAAGTCGGTCCAGAGGCTGTCGATGCGGCTCTTGAGGGGCCCTGTGATCATGGTGTGTCCTGCTTGTTGGGCGAAAGGTCAGTTGGTGGCGGGCGGTTGAAGCGGCTCACCAAAGCCGCGCACCAGCGCCACCAGCTCATCGAGTTGGGTTGGATTGGGGAAGACGCCGCCCAGGCCCTCGGCATGGAGGGTGTTGAACGGGGCGTCGAACAGTTGCGCCACAGCGATGGCGCCGAACTGGCGGATGTGGTCCTTCAGCATGGCCAGGAAGCGCAGCTGCTGGCTGGTCAGCGCATGGCTCTGGGCGAAGGTGGTGAACTGGGCGTCCACCGCCTCATGGTCCAGACCCACGATGGCCCGCAGGATGTGGGCCAGCGGCACCGCGGTATCGGGATAAAACTCGCGCAGCGTGGTCAGGTTCACGTTCGGGTTTCGGGTGTGCAGAAGGCTGTTGAGCTGATCCAGCTCTTCCGGCGTGATGGGCTCACCTCGGCGCACCTTCTGCAGCACGGGGTCGGTGGCGAACAGCGGCTCCAGCGCGGCCTGCACCGCCTTTCGGTAGATGATGAAGTCGACCGACTTGACATTGGTGGAGCGGTGTTCAACCCGGTACTCGGCTTCGTCTTCACGCACGTCCAACACCGTGGTGGGCGTGGGAGGCGGCCGTACTGGCGCCTCGGCCAGGTCCATGATGCCGCGCAGTGCCTCGCGCATGGCATCGAGCTGGCGGAAGGTGGGCTGCTGCCAGAAGGCGTCGGAGCGCAGGGCCTTGAGTTCGTTGGCCTTGGCGCGCACCGGGTTCAGGTGCGGCGGCAGCCGATCCAGCCATTCCAGGATCTCCTCGCGTTGCGGGTTAGGCTTTCCGGGTTCGGCAATGGCGGCAGCCTGGGCTTTGGACAGCAGCAGGTCCCAGCGCAGGGCATCGCCCTGGCCGCGCACGTCCAGCGCGCTCATCAGGGGCGCCACGGTGTCCGTCAGCAGTTGGCGGGTGACGGGGGCGAACTGGTGGACGAGCTTGGCATCGCGGGCCTGCTGCAAGGCCTGCCAGTTCTCGCGGACGGCAATGGTGCCATCGGGCAGCGCGGCGGCGTCTTGCTGCAGTTGTTGGGCCAGGTGGTCGAAGGCCTGCAGGTCTGACCGCGCAAGCGCCAGGGCTGCCAACTCGATGCGGGCCTCATAGCGGCGCTGGGTTAGCGGCTTGGGGATGTTGGGCTCGACCTCGTCCGCGTTCAGGTCGTGGAAGGCGAAGTTGCCCCAGTGATCAAAGATCAGGAACTCGCTCTTGTCCTTGCTCGGCCCGAACAGATCTTTGCAGAGGCGCGTGCCTCGGCCGATCATCTGCCAGAACTTGACCTTGCTCTTGACCGGCTTAGCGAAGACGAGGTTGACCACCTCGGGCACATCGATGCCGGTGTCCAGCATGTCCACCGAGATGGCGATGCGCAAGTCGCCCTTGGGCTCCTTGAACTGGTCGATCAGGTCTTCGGCCCGCGGCTCCTTGGAGTGGATGACGCGGCAGAACTTGCCGGCGAACTGCGGGTACATCTCGTCGAACAGCGCCGCCATCAGGCGGGCATGGTCGATGTTGCGGGCAAAGACGATGGTCTTGCCGGGCAGTTGGCCGTCGGCGTCGCGCAGGCCGTTGTCCATCAGGTTGCGCAGGATGACGCGGTTGGTGTCCTTGTTGAACACGGCCGCGTCGATCTCCTGGGCGTCGAAGTCCAGGGTGTTCGGATCGATGCCCTGGTCTTCCAGCTGGGCGATCTGCTGGTCGGTCAGGTGCGCGGCCTTGATGCCATCGCGCAGAAACCTCGTGGTGTGTGCGACGACGCGGAACGGCACCAGGTTGCGGTCGGCAATGGCCTGCTCCAGCGGGTAGTTGGCGGTTGGCAGCTTATAGTCGCAGCCAAAGAGCCGACAGGTGCTGCGGCTGACCATCTCCACGGGCGTGGCAGTCAGGCCAACCTGGATAGCGTCGAAGTACTTGAACAGGTCGCCGTAGAGGTTGTAGATCGAGCGGTGTGATTCGTCCGCGATGATCAGGTCGAAGAAGCCGACATCGAAGGCCTCGTAGTCGTTGATCAGGCCTTGGTAGATGCCGATGTAGATCCGCGCATCCATCTTGCCGACATCGTTGGCCTGGCCGATCACGTAGATGGGCTCCTGAACGAAGTCGTTGAAGGCGTTCTTGGCCTGCTTGCGCAGTTCCTTGCGGTCACACAGGAACAGCACGCGCTTCACCCAGCGGGCGTCGATGAGCAGCTTGGCCAAGGCAATGGCCACACGCGTCTTGCCCGTGCCGGTGGCCTGAACCACTAGGGCGCGGCGATGGCGCTGCGAGAAGCGCTCGGCAACCCGGGTGATGCTCTCGATCTGGTACAGACGGCCGGCGATGCTGGCGTCCGGGCGAACGTTGGTCAGCAGGTCCAACTTTTCGCGGCGCTGGAAGCCGACGCGGTACTGCAGGGTGTCCTTGGAGAAGAAGCCGAAGACCGAGCGTGGCGGATAGCCACCGGCGTCATCCCACACCCAGATGTCGTGGCCGTTGGTGTAGAAGATCATAGGCCGCTGGCCGTGCACATTCTCCAGCGCGTCTGCGTACAGCCTGGCCTGCTCCTGCCCTGCACGTGCATCGACCTGGGTCTTCTTGGCCTCCACGACGGCGAGCGGCTTGCCGTTGTCGTCCCACAGCACGTAGTCGCAGTAGCCCTTGCCGGTTGGGGTGGGCTGATGCGGAACCTCAACCTCTTGGCCAACGGAATCGCTAGACGCCGTGGCAGCTGGCACGTCCCACCCGGCCATCCGCAGATCGCGGTCGATCAGCCACTTGCGGGTGTTGTCCTCGCTGAACTTCAGTTGGTTAGCGGCGGCGGCGGATGCTTGGCCTGCCTGCAGCAGCTCCAGCTCGGTCGGTGGTGCCGCCAGTTGCGTAGCTGGGGTGGAGGCTCGGTCCGCAGCACGCAGGGCGGCAAGCTCCTCCAGCGCTTGCCGAAGGCGCTGCTCCTTGAGGTTGTTCTCCTCAGCCAGCGCTTTGGCCCTACGCTTAATTTCAGCCTTACTGTCGATGCCCTCTACGGGGGGCTGCTTGAACTCGACAAAGTCATTGACCTGCCCGCCCAAGAAGCTCACATGCAGCCAGCGCGCAAGTTGCCAAGCCTCGTGCACGCAGCGAACAGCGTCAGCCGCCTCCACGTCTTCCCCGTGTGCGCCGCGGTTGCCGAGACGCCGCAAAAGGTGCAGCTTATCGAGAACCAGAGGCTGAGCCACCTCGCGGAAGCTCGCGTTGTGGAGCAGATCCACGAGGTTGGACTGCGGTACGCGCTGCAGCTTTAGCTTGTCGTAGACCCGATCGACCAAGCGCTCGGCGAAGTTGCGCAGCTTGACCAGCGCGCTCTCTGGGTCGGTGTGCGCGTAGTGCTCTGCGTACCCGCCCATGTTGGCGAGCTCGGGGTACACCGCGCGCAGCGGCTCGAAGTTCAGCGATCGAAGATCCTGCATCCACATCTGACGGGTTTTTGCGTCGGGCATACCGCCTCTGTTCGCGAAAGCCGTGCCAGCCTCCCTATTCCGCGGAATCAACGCCGAGGCGCTTCATCCAGTTTCCCAAAGTTTGATATGTCGGGAATCCAAGCAGCTCGGCCGCTACAGACTTCCTGTCCCCTGATTGCTTGAGCGCTCTAGCGATGTAATCTCGAGCTACCTCATCCAAAAGTCCTTTCAAATCAAAACCTTGCATGAGTGGACGGCCTAGAACACCATCGCTCTTGCGCTCGATCCGAAGCAGCGCTGAATTCACATCCTCGTCGCTGATTTCCGCCCCTAGTGACCAGATAGATGCTCGTACGAGGGTGTGATAAAGCTCGCGCACATTACCAGGCCAAGGGTATGCAAGAAGAACTTTTCTTGCGTTTTTAGAAAGTCTTTTATCTTGCGCCTCAGGTCTTCCACGAGCATCAGCATTGATTTGCTCCAAGAAGTGGTCGATCAAGATCTCTACATCATGATCGCGGTGGCGCAGTGGAGGTAAACGAAGAATACCGACGGCCAAGCGATGAAACAGGTCCTCCCGGAAACGCCCTGTCGCGACATCGGCTGACAGATCGCGGTGTGTCGCCGCGATGATCCGAACATTCACCTTGATTGGTTTTGACGAACCAAGGGGCGTGACCTCGCCAGTCTGAAGGACACGAAGCAGCCGCACTTGGGTATCAGCAGGCAAATCACCAATTTCATCTAGAAAGAGCGTGCCCCCGCTGGCTTCTTGAAAGTGGCCTTTGCGCTCGGCGACGGCACCGGTGAAAGCACCGCGCTTGTGACCAAACAGCTCCGAGCTTGCCAATTCCGGGGACATGGCTCCGCAGTTAACCGCCACGAACACATGCTCTGCCCGGGGACTTGCCGCGTGGATGGCTTCGGCAAAAAGCTCTTTCCCTGTCCCGGTCTCTCCAAGGACAAGGACTGGTACATCGAGAACGGCAACTCGGCGGGCTAAATCAATCTGCTGCCGAACTGCTGCGCTACTGTGAATGATCCTTTCAAACTCCGGCGCGACTTCCTTAGCCCCCTGAGTCAAACGGATGATTCGTTCGCCAGTGCGCTGAAGATATTCGGGCAGAAAGTCGCTGGCCAGATCAAAAAAGAAATTGACTGGCTCTAGCCCCCTCTCGCGAGAGGTCTGTATCAGCTTTGCGGGAAAACGTGTCTTGGCGAGGATGATCCAGATCGCAGCCATTGCGGGCGTGCCCGGGCTGAGATGGAAGGTGAGCTCTACATCGTCACGCGGTAACCCAGCGCCCTTCAGGTTCGCCGAGACCGACTCGTAGATCGCTCCGTAGTCGATTGGACTCTCAAGGTCTACCTGATAAAGGTCTACTTGGGTTGATGCATATCCAGCCGTCTTTTCCAACCAATCGCAATAGCGCTTACTGCGGGAAAAATCGTAATTGGTGAGCAGATAGACGCGGCTGTACCGCACCGTCCCTATGAGGGAACTCGCTATGGGTCCTACGTCTTTGCCAAGCAGGCCTTCCGCGGCTTCATGGTCGGTTTTACCGATCCATGCGACGAGCCATGATTCACTGGTCATGTTGTCATGATAAGTGAGCTTCTGGAAAACATAAGAGTTTTTATGCTATCCGCGGTGCGGAGCTCCGGTGCACACTACGCCTACCGCTTCAAGCAACGCTCAGCACAGGTCGGCTGAGGCAATAGAACGCAATTGCAACCGCGCTGCCTGCGCCCTGAAGCGTGGAATGACCCAGCTATGGTAAGCCTCGCGATAACGACCAAAATGCGCGCGTGCGACGGTTCGCACAACAGAGACGACATCTGGGTCATATCGCACTGCTTTGATGGCGATATCTCCACTGGGCAGCTCTTTTACCGATATCCAACGTCCATGGATCGTCACGATTTCCTCCGGAAGGAAGCGTTGCGTAGGGGCGTTCTCAGCAGACGCATCTACCGGCTGCTCGGCCTCAATGTTCATGGGCCAGAGCCACGCTTTTCCCCCGACATCCTCCAAGATGGCATGTTTGACTTTGGCGACATCAAAGGCGGTGTGGGTGAACGCACGGAGATCAATCTCCAAAGCAGGTAGTTTTAGTTGCTCATAGGCTAGGCACTTGTCTACACTGCAAAAGGACGAGTAGGCGACTTCAATGGCCACCGTCACCCCTGCAACCGTCGCCGCCAACAAGTCGGGGCGGAGCTCTCCAACAGCAACTTCCTCCTCGATGTCAGTGCATGCCAACAGGATAGATGGATCTAACCGTCCGCCGTATCCCAGCGCTTGAGATGCAGCGGGAGTCACTGGGACGACCAACCCTCGGGCTTCGACGATTACTCTCTTGGCAAAGCGGTGCAGATCTGATTCGTAGCTAGAAGCGCAGGGTTCGGCGTTCGAGCTGTGCGCAAAGTGGTGCTCCCTGAGTTCGCCCTGCCGGGCAATAACCGGCTCACCGCAAACAGCACATCGGCAATCACAGGCCAAGCCACGCTCGACCTCGCTCACATGAACGAAACGATTGGATTCGTGCAATGCGAATAGTGACAACATAGGGATTCCAAGAGTTGAGTGAAGGAAAACCAAGTGTTGCGATCCGAATCCCTGCCAACCAGCCCTGAACCGGTTGCCAACGGGTTGACCCAGCCCACTTTTCGCGATCTGTTGCTGTGTATGCGCGACTGGCTGGACGTACAGCGCGATGAAGCCACGGCATCGAAGCTTGTGCGCGCATTGGTGAGCGAATCCATCACCCTGAGTGCCAATTCCAAGGGGGGACAGCCGCCTGAATTCGATGCACAGGAGCTCACCGAGGCTTCCGATATGCCGGAGCAGGAAGACTATGAAGCGTCCTCGACCAAGGTCAAAAACGCTAACTTGACTCGTTATCTCGAAAGTCGCCGATCAAGCGTCGAAGCCTTCTTTGAGGGACGAGGTTTCCGCCATGCGCTTCGACTAAAGAAACTGTCTCCCGGTGGTCGGCATCGTGCGCGATGGTTTCTGGAGGTCTACTCACTCGAAAATAATGATGACGCTGCAGAGGGGCAACCCGATGATCAACTGGTTGAAGTCCTTTCAGATACCGACAAACAACAGATCAAGTACGAGTACGCTGAAGCAGGCTTAGTGAAGTGCTCTTTCATCGCTAAGCCACTGCTTGGCAAAGGATCGTTCAAGATCAAATCAGTTCGAGGCTTGGCATTTGGGAGCACCATCCTCTTGCCCGCGCTGTGCGTACTGTCACTGGCAGGAGTTGGATGGTTGCACCTTTTTGTCCACCGGCCATTGGCAACTTCAGATCTGGCTTTTGCCGTATTGGCGATTTTGATCAGTTGGATTTTGGGAAAAGCAATCCGCGATGGCTGGTGGCTGCTTTCAGACCGAATTGCTCCGGCGTCAGAACTGCTGGTCAGTTGGAAGGAAGCTCCCGCTCAACTGGAAAGCTTCAGGGCGGGAGACGAACGCGTGATCGGTTTGGTTCGGTACACAGCCACTTGTCCCGAGTGCTCAGCTGCGGTTGAGTTGCGTTACGGGGAGGGACACGAACGGCGTCGGCTATTTGGCTGCTGCGTGGAATCACCCCAGGAGCATGTGTTTACCTTTGATCGGGTTACCAGACGCGGCAGGCGTATTAGATAACCGCACTCGGCGAAGCCATTGAGTCCTGCTTGCAAACCGAACTGTGTCGGGCAGGGCGCGTATCACAAGGCAGGGTTCATCTGCACCATCCGTTTGTGAAGAGACCGCGTTGGTGAGAATCGGTGCAGAGCTAACGTGGATGCTGACGCTGCTCTTGCATTGAAATGACAGTAGCACTCTCGACGTTGTGCAGCCCCCCAATGCGCTCAACGGTTTCGCCTGCGCTCGCTGCAGCATCAAGCGCTCGAGTCGTATACAAGCCCCATCCCGGCCAAATCAGCCAAAAGAAGAGCGTCACCCCCCCTGCGATGGCGGCCTTTATCTCCCATCTAGCAGGTGAGGAGGCGACTTGGGCCATCAGCATCAGCCAAATTGCCAGAAAAATCCCCAGAGCAGACATCGCGAGAAGCGTATAGCCCCAACCTCGACGAACCTGCACCTGATCGTTGACCCGAACGGCATCTCGATTAAGAGCCAGAACTCGAAGGTCAGACCTGGATGCCCCGGCCCGTTCGCTAGCCTCAAGGACGCGAATGACAACAGGATCGGAAGGTCTCCAGTACCTAGCGCCCTTTACCAGCTTGCGATGTCGCTCGGTGAGCTGACGCACAGGCATTGAGTCCTCACCGAAATCCTCCAAAGCCTCTGCCAGCTTTCTCTCATTGCGCCGAATCTGCCATTCTGTCCACCAGACGCCGGACCAAAAGCGATCACGCGCTTTAAGAAAATTTTTGGCCGTATCCTTCAATTTAGAAACAACTGCCATCATCAAGTACCCGTCAGCCTGCGCAGCTCACTACGCAAGGAATCCAGGCTCTGGTCTTGACCGCTTTTGTCCTTTAGCGACACACACAATAGTTGAAAGAAGCGAGCTCGAACTTCCAGTGGCATAGGCGCGCCATCTTCGTCTACGCAGAACTCATCCACGATCCGATAGATGTTCAGCAGCGCTGGGTAGCTGACCGTCAATGTGTCGCCGCCGGCAGCGGCCTGCCGCGAGCCGATGACCAAATACGACACATCAACACCAATTCCGCGCAGCTTTTCCAGGTAAGCCACGTCGGGGGCACGGATGTCGGTTTCATAGATGTGCTGAGTGGTACGGGCAACACCACCGACGTCGGCAAATTGCGTCTGACTTAGCCCCAGCCGCTCTCGCTCTTCTCTCAGCCGGCTCCCGAACGATTGGGAGTTGACGCAGCCGGGCGGTTCGCTATGATATCCTGAATTCAGAACATTCTTGCCCGTTTTCGAAACTTTTTGACCCGTCATGACGCAAATCGTACCAGTTTGTACCGTTGCTGACGTCCGCGCTGAGTTCAAGAAACGTGGGATCAGCGTGAGCGAGTGGGCACGTGTGCGCGGTGTTTCCGCCCAATTAACCTACCAAATCCTTGCCGGACGCAAGGCTGCCGTTCGAGGTCAAAGTCACGAAATCGCAGTTTTACTGGGTCTAAAACCCGGTCTGCTTGGCAATGCCGATGAACTTCGGTTTGCTCACACCCCACCTATGACCGACTTGGCAGACAGCCAGTCCGAACAGTCATAAATTCATTTCTCGGCAGCCCAAGGCTGCCTTCCCCGCAATGATGAAACAATCAATCTCTCTCAAGGAGCCCAGCATGTCGCCGTAACTGCCAGCTGGGAAAGCACAACGCCCCGAAACCGTTGACGCGGTAGCGGGGCGTTTTGACGTGCAAGCAAATGGTTCTGCTTGTCTGCATTGTCTAAACGTACAGACGCGCTGTCAAGCGCGAGCGCTGCGGGCCAGCTCGCGCCTACGTACTGCTCTCCCACTACCCCAAAAAGCCCAACTTCGTCTGCCGCACAGCGGCGGTGGCTAAGTGTGCGCCCCTGAGGCGCAGTGGAGTGAAAACATGACTGCAAACCCATGACTTGAGACGGCCTTCGCCGTCACCTGACACTTTGCGAACCCACGGCCTACGTCCACAGAAAGGCGGCGGTTCGCATTCCAGTTCACTCATCTCAAAGGCATTTGCCCCTCACTTTTCGCAGGGGCAGGCCTTGCCATTCTTCAAAGAAAACATGAGAGCAAGAAGAGTCATAACCCGCAGCGGGCGCGGCATCCGGGGTAAGTTCCCCAGCAGAAAGCTACAAAAGCAAGTCCACTGGGAGTCGCCGCTGGAGCGGGACGCAGTTCTGCAATTCGAGATGCATCCGCTCATTGAGTCTTACCAGGAACAGCCCAGCGAAGAGACGTACTACAACGAATTCGGAAATGCCTGTATTTGCTATCCGGATTTCCTATTGCGCCTCATTGACGGAAGCCAAGTGTTGATCGAAGTAAAGCGCAAAGTTGATCTTTCGCGCACCAAGATCAAACGAAAGCTCGAACTGATCGCCCTTCGGTTCGCCCAGCAAGGACGCACCTATCGAATTCTCAGCGAGGACCAAATTCGCCGGGAGCCGCTACACACCAATCTAGAAGAGCTATGGAAGGCCACGAAAGCCGTCCGGATTGACACGAGCGTGCATTCGGCCGTGAATGGCCTGAACAACCACCGGCTGTACACGACGGCAGAGCTATCGGTACTTTTGGGCGACGAACAAATGGTGCTTGCGCTCATCGCGCGCGGCCAACTGCGAACAAATCTGGAGCTGCAGCTCACTCCAGCGAGCAAGGTATGGACCGCACTGAACAAGGAGGCCGGCGATGGTGCGTTTCTCCTTTAGAAAGGGCCTTCGATTCCTACAGGACACGAAAATCTGGACGCTTCTCAAGCGTACGGCTACCTGCAAATTGCAATTCGAACACGAAGACTCTGGCGACATCGAAGTCTTGACGGAACAAGAGGTGTATCGACGCTGGTCCGATGCGACCTGGGTGGTGGACGAAACTTCACTGGGGCCGACCAAAGAGCTGATCTACCTCGCTACACCCCAGGATCTACGATCGCTCAAACCCGACGAACAAACCGAAGTTAAGCGCAAGCTCGAATACCTGAACCGAGCGCAGCAGCTCATGATGGAGACGCCTAAAGGTTTTGTCTGCAACCCGGAACGCCTAACCAGAGCAATACAGGTCATCGCCTCAGAACAGGGAGACAAAGCGCCTCCAAGTTGGTCTTCGCTATGGCGTTGGTGGACTGCGTTTCGAGCGACCCGTTGCTTTTCAAAATTAGTAGACCGCCGCTGCCGCAACCACTTCAAGACGGATCCTGTTCAGTTCAGCGTTTTTGAAGAAACGGTGAACGAAGTCTTTTTGACCAGACAGCGGATGCCCGGCAAGGCAGTGGCGGACGGTGTAGCAGATCGCTTTGTGCGGATGAACCGCAGTCTGGCGCCAGATCAACAGCTCAAGCCGCCGTCCAGAGCCACGATATACCGATGGCTTAACACGCTATACCGGGCTGTAGTGGACAGGGCTAGGGAGGGCGGCTCCTACACGGAGCGGGAGCTGCGCGTTGTCACAGGGGCGCTGAAGGTCAAGGACATTTTGGAGCGATGGGAGATCGACCATACGCCCTTGGATGTGCTGGTGGTTTGCCGCATCACA
Source organism: Acidovorax sp. DW039 (assembly GCF_037101375.1). Classification (NCBI taxonomy): domain Bacteria; kingdom Pseudomonadati; phylum Pseudomonadota; class Betaproteobacteria; order Burkholderiales; family Comamonadaceae; genus Acidovorax; species Acidovorax sp. DW039. The sequence continues at coordinate 27,476 of NZ_AP029019.1, forward strand.
CGAATGGTCCTAGGTCGTCCGTGGCTGACCTTGGTGATTGATCGCATGAGCCGCATGGTCATGGGCTTCTACATCAGCTTTCATGCACCGTCCGCATATTCGGTTCTGTATGCGTTGCGCATGGCAATCCGCCCCAAGGATGAGCTGGTCGGATCCGTCAAGGGGATCAAGAACCCTTGGCCCGCGCGCGGACTGCCCGGAAAAGTCGTGGTGGACAACGGCATGGAGCTTCACTCGGATGCGGTCGATCTCTTTGGACTGGAAGCGGGAATCGAAATTCAGTACTGTCCGGCCGCGCACCCAGAACTGAAGGGAGCAGTGGAGCGGACTTTCAGAACGCTGAACGAGAGCCTCTTTCATCAGATGCCCGGCACTGTTTTCAACTGTGTGGACGAAAGGCGAGATTACCCATCCGAACAAGCAGCGGCGTTAGACATCGACACCGTAACACACATCCTCGTGAAGTGGATTGTGGATGTCTACCACTGCACGCCTCATAAAGGCTTGCAGGGCAAAACACCTTTATTTGTCTGGCAAGAACTCGAAGGAAAACGAGCCTTTGATTTGCCGGCATACCCGAGACAGCTCGATTTGATGGTCGGTCAAATCGCTACTCGGACACTGTTTCACTATGGGGTTGAGTACGACCATGTTCGCTACAACTCTCCCATCCTAGGCTCGCTTCTTGAGCGTTCGCGCGAAAAGCTTGTGGTCCAGATCCGGGTCTATGAACACGACATTTCGTACGTCGACGTACTGATGCCCAGCACAGATGAATACATCCGTGTCCCAGCGAATGACCAAGAGTACTGCGAAGGTCTGAACCGTCACTCTCACCTGCTCGTGCGGCGGCAGGTGGTCAAGCGGTTTGGCGATGAATGGACCCAGCAACAGCTGCGTGAAGCCAAAGCAGAGATCCAGCAAATGATCGCCGATGCACTACGCAGCCACAAAACTGCAAAGCGCAAAAAAGCTGCGGCCTTCTCGATGCAGGACAGCGATGGCGCAACCGCAGCCCGCGCAAGCGAGGCCATGGATCAGGCGCTCCAGCCTCTGATACTGGAGAAAGCTCCACCGCTTCCAGTCCTGGCTCAGTCTACGTTGCTCCCCAAATTCAACATCAGTACCCAAAGCCTGGAGATGGCATGAGCAAACTTGCTGAGCTCCGCATGCTTGGGCTTACAGGTACTGCAAGGTCCAAGAACCAGACCCACTACGTGTTCACGGTACGTGATCGCATCATTGAACACGACAGCTTTACCAAGGCAGTGCGAGCTATTGCGTTAGCGCATGAAAGATGGACGCTCGCCAAGGTTCCAGGGGCGCTGCTGATCTATGGCCAGAGCGGCTGCGGAAAGTCAACTGTCCTTCGATACTACGTGCAGCAGTTCCCACGCCAATCCACTCCTCGCAAAACGATCATCCCCGTGCTGAGGGTGGTGGCGCCCGAGTCCCCCACAGTGCGTTCGTTCACGGAAGCAGTGCTTGTAGCTCTGGGCGACACGGCCGCTGCCCGTGGTTCCGCTGCCGTGAAAACCCAGCGCATCATCCATTTCGTGAAAGAGTGCGAGATTCAGCTGTTACTGATTGATGAATTCCATCATTTCTGCGACAGCAAGCGCCCTGAGTACCGGCGAGTGACCGACTGGCTGAAGAACCTCATCAACGAATGCGGTGTACCTGTCGTGCTCTTTGGTTTGCCACGGGCAATTTCTGCGCTGAATTCCAATGAACAACTCAGGCGTCGATTCTCTTCTCCCATACATCTTGCGGAGTTCGGATTCGCTACAGCCGAAGAACAACTCACCTTCAGAAGCGTTCTTCAACACCTGCAGTCACTCATGCCCTACCAAGAGGGGCTGGATTTGAGCGATTCCGAGGTGGCAATGCGCTTTCACTTTGCCACCAATGGCTTGATCGACTACGTAGTCAAAATCATTGATGAATTGGTGATTGCATCGGCTCGTAATCCGCACCCCACTGTGGACTACAACGCACTGCAACACGCATTCAAGGTCCAGGTTTGGGCGGATGTTCCTGATGCACTCAATCCATTCAACCCGGCCAACACACCGCGACGGCTGGACCAAGCAAACGAGCCATTCTCTATCTGGGATGACCCCACTGCCTACACACTCAGCCAGCGCGCAAGAGCTGCAACCGGTTCAGGAAAGCGGAATAAATAATGGAGAGCAGCCTCCCCAACCTGTTGCTGACACCACCACTGGAAGCAACAGAAAGCCTACGCGCCTACATGTACAAGGCGGCGTTAGTGAATGCATATCCACGTCTGTACGTTGGCAATGCTCTTGCACTCGCGCAGTGGTTTGTGAGTCTCGTTGAAAACCGAGACCATGAGCTAAGTCAGAAGCTCCGTGGTCGATTGACGCCGGAGCCGAAGACCAGTGGTAAAGCGTCTCTCTTCTACCTCGGGGAAGACCAGCTACCTTTGTCTGAGATGCGTATCAGTGCCCGCAACGTGTGTCCACACTGTCTATACGAGGAGCCGTGGTCTCGCGGTGAATGGGAACTGAAGGCATACGTCGCGTGCGAGAAGCACGGCGTGCGTCTTCTGGAGAAATGCGATCAGTGCAAACGCAAGCTTTCTTGGGATCGAACTGAGCTCCTGCATTGCTTCTGTGGCCGATCGCTTACCGACATAGCAACGCAAGGAGCGCTGAGTTGGGAAACGAGGTGGTCCGTGCAGGTCGGGCTTTCGTTCCGTGAATCTATCAGTAGGGTCCATCGCCTGGCCTCGGATAGATGTATTGATCCCCCGATGCGTCTATTCAAGCTTTTGGAAATGGCCGATGTAATCCGGGCGGGGTATTACTTCGCAAGCCACTATGGGCACGGATCGTCACCCGCCCTCAAAAACAGCATGGGCCGTGGCAGGCTCACCATTCCTCTTGCTCAGACCTGATCATCAGCACATTGATCAAGCAACTTATGAGCTGCTTACTGTTGCGTCCATCCCCGCTAGAGACCGAGGGCCCGAACAGCTATCGCATGAGGCTGGCTGATTCGAACATGCTGCCGTTCAGCGCGATTGAGCAGGAGGACATGTATGGAACTGAGGACGACACCACCGCCACGCAGCCTTTTTTGCGATGGATCTGTATGCAAGACACAGCCGTGTGGCTCCATCGCAGAGCGCGCTGGTGTCCGCGATGCCTGGGCGATCATGGCTTTGGGCGTGTAGGGTGGGAGCTGCTTTTTGCCGACGCGTGCACCACCTGCGGAAGCTGGCTCGTGGACGTTTGCCACCAATGCGGCGTCCCAGTCACGTGGTGCCGGCCATCCATGACACGCTGCCGATGCAACGCCAATCTCTGTGACGCTCCATCGAGTGCCGCGCCCCAAGCAGTTGTTCGATTGAGTCAATCCATGGAACAGCTGGTACTAGGCCTTCCGGAAACGGAAATACCGGAACTCAAGAGGCTATCCCCGCTGCAATGCAGCAGATTGGTCCGATTGCTTGGCGTTTACGGCTCTTCCCAACATGCCCGGGCGCCGCAGAAAATTGCTACAGCAGAAGCTCTCAACATCTCCTGGACGGTGAGCACTGTCGCGGCAGAAATCTTGGCGTCATGGCCTGCTGGGCTTCACCACATGCTGGATCGCCAAAGCAAACTGGCTGCGGGCCAAGCGAACTCAGGACGATTGCCTGGTGTCTTTGGTGGGTTCTACCGAGCGCTGTACGGGGCCTTCAAGGATCCCAAGTTTGACTGGGTGCGCACGGCATTCGAGGACTACATCGCGGGTCACTGGTCCGGCGCGATGGGACGACGAAACCTTCGGATGCCTGATTCTCTGTGGTCAAGGTTGAACTGGGTACCGATCTCAGCGGCCGCTTCGCAGACTGGTCTATCCAAACGGCGGATTCTGGAACTGATAGAGCAGAACGAGCTGCAGTCGACACGGCGAACCACAGCAGCCGGACGCAAGTTTGTGATGATTCGTCAGTCAGATATCCAGACCTTGGCCAGCGTTGCAACCGAAGACATCTGCCTGGAGGAAGCATCTTCGGTTTTGGGATTGAAACGTCAACGGTTAAGCAGGTTGTTGCCGTATCTTTGTACTGACGCCAAGAAGTCGGCCTTGCATGGTGGACCGTGGCTTATTCCAAGGCATTGGGTCAAAACGTGGACCGACAGGCTCAACGAATTGATCAGCTACGACTCGATACCGTCGTGGGCAACTTCATTGGATCAAGTGTTGCGCTATGGGCCCCTGGATGAGCGGCGAGTCTGTGCTTTATTAAGTGATGTCGAAGCTCAAGTCTTCCAACCCATCGGCCATCACACCGATTCAGTTGGCTTGGCAGGGCTTCTGTTCCATCGTGATCAACTGCTCGAAAGATATGGCGGCCAGACGAGCTCCATCTTGTCCATCCCCGACGTCGCTGTCCGACTGGGTGTGAAGCAGGAGGTGGCATATGCACTGGTGAACCTCGGCCTCCTGGAAACCGAGATTTACACCTGCGGTCGGCGACAGGCTCAAGGCGTTAACGTGCGAGCGTTGGCTACGTTTCACGAAACCTATGTATTTGCGGTAGATCTGGCGAAGTCCTTGGGCCGCTCACCTCGCGCCGTCATTGCAGCGCTTGCCTCAGACGGAATTGAGCCTGTAGCGAGTCGCACTGTAGGCAACTGCAGACAAACCCTCTACCGACGTGAAGGTTTGAAAGGTATTTCATGGCTCGCAGGCGTGAAAACCACATAAGCAGTTGCTAATTTTTTGGTCCGGAGTCAATGCTAGCCATTGACTAATCACACTGATTCGGGCGTAACCGAAGTTCCTTAATGGCTTCGATAGCTTCAACTTCCCCTTTTTCTTCCAAGTACGTCATTCCAGATATCGGCGCAATAATCAAATATTGCCTAACGAAGTAATTTTTGCCTGGCAATACTTTAAGGGTTATTGAGTTTTTTCCAATAGCCGTCGATGTCGATATTTTGTATTCTTGGCCTCCGGGAATTTCTTTGTAGATAAAAGTTTTTCCAGAAACCGTACCAATACACTCTTCCTCAACCCAGACTTGTCTAGCACGAGCTGCACCTATAACTCCATCCCTGTACACATAAATTCCAGATTTATTTTCCGATGGAGCTTTGAACTGCTTTGCGTCAGCTTCCGCTTCTTTAGAAGAAAAATTTACCGTAGTACAGGCGGATAGAGTCAACGAAAAAAATAATGCAAGACACAACTTCCAGCCATTCATGCTTATCGTCCCTATGAATTCTCAAGAATGTCAACAGATTGCAAAAAACCAGTAGACTATACACTAAAATATTTCAGACTGTTACACCTCATGGAGATGGGCCCCCAGCCAGTTGCGAGGGAGGTGCCATAGCGAAGCGCAAGCCGATGGCGTCAGGAATGCAGACGAGGCGAGTGCAGTCGGAGAGATGCGGAGAAAACCTAATGAAATTTCCTTGGCAAAAAGCAGCACCTGAACCAAAGGTTTTGGACGATGAAGCGATCCGACAAGCGTTAGAGCACAAACTGCTTGAGTACGCGTGTCGTTATCAAGAGCAAAAAGGCATAGGGACGCTTCTAGGCCCAGGCGCTGAGTGTCCCGACCTGTATATCCGTATCAACGGTGGACTGCCAATTGCCTACATACACGAGTGGCGACTTAATCGCAGCAGCAGAACCGCAATTGTTGGACACTTTGCCGTTGAAAAGGATCTCGTGGGTAAGGGCTTCGGCGAAGCCCTCGCGCGTGGTTTCGCTACGGCAGTTTGCCGAGAGTTCGGTGTGGAGAAAATAGTCTTCAGTGAACGCAAGTACTCGAAGGCATACGAACAGCTCTTCAAACGTCTAGGCGCACAACCACAGGAACGCAGGGAATACCCGGGCTGTCCAGATTGGGTATGGACAATTTCAGACGGTGACGCCGTTTGAGCGATGCCGCAGATTGCACTGGCTCCAAATTTTTGTCTTCGGCTGCCTAGCAATTAAGCCGCTGTTCAACAGGTTAGCTTTTCAGAGAAGGCTGGCCTTAGGTTCGGAGAAATCCTAGACCCTTGAGTCGGTTGCGCTAGTGCTCAGCGGCGGGCTCACGATTCAGTCATGCGATGGCTTCAGGCTGCTACGCAGATGACTGCGTAACCTCCAAGATCGAACTTCCGGCATTTAGTATTCAGCGTCTGGTGGAATACACCGGCACTGCTACATTCGCGCGATGAATGAGAAGACTGTGCGAGATTCAGCGCCCAAGTACCAAGCAGAGGAATTGGCGACCACAACCCCAGGAGCCACCCCGACGAAGCGACGCCGTCCCAAATCGCCAGAACTGGCGCTCCTCAGCCACCCGCAACTGAAGTTGGAGCGGCCCCTTTCCCTTTTTGGGGGATTGCCAGTGAGCATGTCCTCGTCGCTCGCGCTAGGGCCTGAAACGCTCCTTCGGGTGACGACTGGCGCTGGGATTATTGATTGGCTCCGCAAGGAAGCGCCGGGGCAGGTTTCTTTAATGCGCAAGCTCGCCTATGTGGCAAGAAAAGAGCACACGCTTTCGCCAGGACTGAGGAGGCTAGTCCTTACGGAATTTGCACCACTCTTCAAGGTGCTTCCGAAAGCCGAAATTGAAAGGTCACTCGATGATTCGGAGTACACCATTTCAACACCAAGCTCTCCTTGGGAGCTCTTTCTTGGAGGCCTGCGAGCAAGCGGTAGCCGACAGCTCGCTGACCCTCTTGTACAACTCTGCCATTGGATGATGGCGTGTGATGAACATGCTTTCTACATCGAGAACCTAATGCGCTCAGGGCAGACCGCTGCAGCCGAAACCCACCTTGTTCCGTTGATCGGTCAATCACTTAAAGCATGGATTGATCTAAATCCCAAGCTGGCCATACAAGCAGTCGCAGCGATAGAGATTCCCTTGATGGCGCTTGCAAGGCTGGAATACGAACTGGTTGAAGCTGAAGCGAAGCCAGGTACGGAGATTCGGTCTTCCGTGATGCAGCTGCTTGACCATACTGCCCGCCCCATCGGGCATTGGCTCCGTGACGTCTGCTCATTCGCAGACTGCCGAAACCTTGGGGAGTTGAGCACCGCCTTACTGCGCTGTGGAGCGAAATATCGCGGTAGCGCTGTAAGTCACGAGCGACTTAAAAAGTGGGCGCGCTCGAAGGAAGTGGCGATGCCTCCGCAAGCAGTGAGTGCAGTCCTGATGGCGGTATCGTCAACGTCTAAACGAGACATGCTTAGGGACAGATTTGGGGTAGCCCGCCTTCTGACTTTTCTCTGCGACCTCGTCCTTTCATCTACGGTTGGGGCTGCCCCTGCATGGAAAGACGCACAGAACCAGATAAGAAGCAGGTATGAGCAGGCTTTTCAGAATCAGGCTGCGCTCTTCGCGCAGCGCCGTTCACCATGTCTAGTCCAAGCGTTTGCGCTTTGCCGCAGCCTCTTGCTTTTGAAGATGGGCGTCTACTCGCGTCGAAAACGAATTCGCTGGCGTCTTACCATCATTGGCCTCCGATTCTTTCTTCATGATTCTCGACGCTGCTTCGCGCGTGATAGGTGTTGGCTTGCGATTTGACATGGGTACTACCTCTAAAAATTGCCCTGCACCGCGCAGAGCAGACTAGAAGTTTCAAGCGTGGACCACTGAGCAGGGATACCGCCACATAGAAACTCTGCACGCACTACCATGGCAACGAACGAGGACATACGTAAATGCTGTCGAGTCCTTGAGGGTGATGAGGCCCAAGCCCGATTTCACTGGGGTGAGGCAAAAGAACCGCACCCCAGCAAGCCGCGCACCACGGGTTGAAGATCACGCACAGCTTGCTCATTTCTTGCCCATGAGCTTTCCGTCTTCTAGGATGCCTTCAGAGGTATCACTATGGCCATTCTGTTTCTAGACTTTGATGGGGTCTTGCATCCCGAACATTGCCACGAGTCCAAGCATTTCTGTTGCCTACCGGTTCTGGAGGACGCCCTCCGGAAAATGCCCGAGTGGCAGGTAGTGATTACCAGCACCTGGCGGCTGCAAAAGCCGCTAGATCAACTGCGTGAGCGGTTTTCTACGGACATCGCTGCCAGAGTGATAGGTGACACACCACGCTTCAATACTCTGGTTGATGTTCCTTCTACCCTTGTGAGCTACGAGCGGGAGGCCGAGTGTCACGCCTGGCTCAAAGCAAACGACTTGTCCTATCTACCTTGGCTGGCCTTGGATGACCGCTCATGGTTGTTCCGGCCATTTTGCAAATCGCTGTTCTTGGTGGATGGAAAAACGGGACTCACCGCCACGGCCGCAGAGCGATTGAATGAGAAGGTCCGCCAGTTGCTCTGAGCTGTAGCGCAGGTCGTTTGACAAGCAACTTAACTATCGTTTTTGGACCTGATTGTGTTGCTGCTGTGAACGGGGAGGCGATGCTGATTCGCAAGACCCGTTACCGGGGCTTGTACATGCGCTTGGTAGATAACATGCGCATGCTATGGGCCAAGCAGTGGCTCCTCGTATGCGAAGCTGCCCCCCAGGATTTGCAGCAGGGATGACGGGCTAAGTTTCAGCCCGTCGTGACTTAAGTCGACCCGCCGGAGCGTTATTGTTTAGCCAACGCCGCATGACAACGCTGCAGCTTTTCTCTGAGTTCTCTCTGAACCTTCGGATCTGACAGCCCTGTTCTCCCCTCGCAAGCGATCAGATTCTGCCTTGATGCATCTGGCCAGTCCTCCACGTCGTCATCCAGAGCAAGCCACTGCCGTGGTTTCCTGCGCCGTGCATCCTCTTGCACCTGCACGCCCCGTGACATGTTTCGGAACATGGACTGGTTCCATGGGTCTACGCCATGCACCCGCTTGTGGTACGTCCCGCCAATGAAGCGGGTGCGCAAGGAGGATGGAAGCCGCTTGAGGGTTGCGCTGTAGCCTGGCCGGATACACCAGGTACTGCTGAGCACCAAAGCCACCTCTGGGTAGGGCTCAAGGGCGGCCTCCAGAATCGGCACCCATTCAAACAAGACGTGCCCCGCTGCTTCGTATGGGCTCATGAAGATCCCTTTGCTGGGATGCCACAGCACTTTCTCGTGGTGCACCACACCATCCAGGTCTAGGTACAACACCACGTCGGCACTGCGTGGTGGGGAAGCTGGGAGGTAGGGAGAAGAGCCGGTGCTGTTCACAGCTGCCAAGCCCCTTGAGGAGCTTCCATGCTCTGCAGGTATGCCAGGACAGCCCTCATGCCTTCTTCGGTCTGCATGAGCGAGGCTGGGGTTCCTGCAAGTGCTGTGTTGTGCGAGGCCATCCACCGTTTTCCGGCCTGTTCGTCCAAACCCACGTTGGCCGCCAACGCTTGGTGCAGTTTGATCAGTGTAATGGCCCGTTGGCCAGCAGGTGTGTCTGCCCGGAGAAGTTCGACGCCTGCTTCCATGGCGGAGATCGCTTGTGCATCAAGGTGCAGCACTTGGGCGAGTTCGGCATGGGTCAAGCCCAGCTGCTCGCCCGCTCTCAAAGCGCCTTTGCTCAAGACTTGGTCACTTGTCATACGGATGCACTCGCTTTTCACCCCCGTCCGTACCAGTGTATCCACCCGTTTCAAATTGGGAAGGTGGTCAAATCAGCGCCCCTTTGAAACCCGAGACCCTGTGAATATTTCTGTTTGCCGACCAGTGCTTGTCCTTGCGCTGGCATTGTCTGTTTCGTTTCCCGCTCTGGCCCGTGGCCACTTCAGTGATCAAGCACCGCTGACGGTTCCGCACCCCACGAGCTTTTCTGAATGCCGTCAGTTTTTTGCAGACGGTCGCCCACCGGTTGTGCCCAAGAGAGCTGCACTCCGTGAGCTTTGCTACGCAGCGTTTGCGGTCCTACACAGTGGGGAGACCAAGACGCCCGTCTATGTGGCTCAGAGGCTCAACCGTAAGAGCCTTGAAGATGCGCACGAACGAAGAGCAGACAAGTTCTTTGCGGATGCACGTTTGCCTGCGGCGGAGCGTGCCGAGCTCAGCGACTACAAGCATTCTGGATATTCGAGAGGGCACATGGCACCGGCTGGCGATATGGCCACGCCTACCTCCATGGCGCAGAGTTTTTCTTTGGCAAACATGGTTCCCCAGAACGCACAACAAAACGGTGGTTCCTGGGCCAAGATTGAACAGGACACCCGCAAATACGTTTTGCGTGCGAGCGGCGATGTGTATGTGATCACGGGGCCGGTGTTTGAGCCCAATGCTCCTACGATTGGAGAAGGACGAGTGCGCGTTCCGCGTTACCTCTTCAAGCTCGTGTACGACGCCACGACTGGTCGCAGCTGGGCCCACTGGCAAGAGAACCGGGAGGGTGAGCGAGTGTCAGCGCCCATCAGCTACCGTGAGCTGGTGCGGCGTACTGGCGTGGAGTTCTTGCCAACAGCGGGCCGGTGAGCGTTGAGGCTACATGCCAGCGCTCACTGAACACGCTTTCTGGGGCCCCACATGGCAAGTGATCGCACAGCATGGCGCACACGGCTGGAAAGTAATCTCCCACCAACGACTCTGACGGGCTTGGGGTGGATCCGGATCTCGCCGTCTCGCATTGCAAAGAAGACCCGTTGTCCCACTTTGAAGCCGGAGAGTTGTGGGAGGAGGTGCACTTTGTCCCCTCGCACCATGGTGGTTGTGAACGACACCTTGGAATGAATGGGGGGCGCAGGTTGCGCGAAGAATTGGTGGACACGGTTTGGCTCAAGAGAGTGCTCACCAAAGCTTGTTGGGAATGCGCGCTGAAAGCAATCCAGGTAGCAGACCCTCGTTTCTCAACGTAGGGCGAGAAATACCGCGAAACTAAACCGACTTCGCTCAGGCTGGGTTAACCGACCTGAGCCGTGTGGGGCCCCGTCTAAATTGACATAGACCTGCCGTCTATTTCTACATCATGAGTTCGGTATTGATGCGCAGCAGGAATTTATCCAGTTGACTTGCACAACAGGGTTTTAGTTAGTGGATCGGCAGAATTGGCCCTGGAAAGGCGATCCATATTCATGATGTCTCTCGGGTTCCGAGGGGGACTACTGACATCGATATAGATCAACCAGACGATCGGCTTGCGCCATGTCGAAGGGCTGCTTCGCAGCGTTCTCGGTCGATCAGCTCTGCGCGTCATGCGACCGGTCCTCAGCACATCCCTGTCATCCAGGGGCGGCAAGGGTCAAGCTCTCCCCGACCGATCTGGCAGCTAGCTTCGCTGTCTGATGATGCCGCCGCACACCCGCTGAATTTTTACGTCTTGTTCGCGTACCACAGAAGCACTCCCTAGACAGCGACAGCGCTCAGCATGGGCGGTGACGTCCGCGGGCGCCCACTCCTGTCTGGAAGTCTTTCGCTCAGCTCGCCGCCTGGCCCACAGCAATATCCCTTTCAGAGATGTCGGCGAGGAACTCGGGTATCTACGAATGGAACTCCCTTGGCGCTTGGAATACATAACGTCTCCTGAGTTAATCCATTAATTGGTCACGCTTTGCCGAACGACCGTCACTGGGAGTGAAATAGTTCCTTCATGAATACCAAATATATCGAAGTTCGTCGCCTTGTCGACATGTTCTTGTTTGCTGACTCAGCGTCCGAGTTGTCTCTTGACGAGCTCGTCGAAAAATCGAAGGCATTGGGATTTGATATTGACAAGCCGACATTCGTTACGGTAATGAAAGATATCTATCGAGAGAAAGGACCGCTTCCAGATTGGCTTCAAACCCGCATCAGTGACCTTATGGCAGGCCCTAACTGGAAAGATTGATGAACGACGAGATCGGCGAGAATCTACCCCGCATACTGGTCGTAGATGACTTCTATGCTGACGTCGGCGGTATTGTCGATTTCGCCAAAACTTGCGCTTATGAGCGATCGATATACAACTCTACTGACGGACTGACGTCGGCGTTGCCGCATCCTTCAGCGATCTCCAGTCTCGTTCGAATCGGGGAAATACTCGGTGTGGTCCCGGACGTTGAAGCCGTGTCTCGCCTGCGGCAATTTTGGGGATATTCCGGATGCGGCGAATTCCAACTCAGGACGGAGCAGAACCCGCACCCTGGATGGGTTCATTCTCACAATGATGGCGAATGGGTTGGCGTCGTGTATTTGAGCTCGCCTCCACTTGAATCAACCCGAGTTGGGACATACTTGCTCAAACATAGAAGGCTGAATATTCACCATTTCTCACAGGTGCAGCAATCGATGAAGGCTGAATTGTTACGCGATTCAACCGAATTTTCCCAATGGGACATTATTGCTGCCCCAGATATGAAATTCAATCGGCTAATTGCATTTGATAGTCGATGCTTTCATGCTGAGTCACCGGGGTTTGGATCGGGGCCGGCGGACGGCAGACTGGTGCAGATCTTCAACTTCAAATCTGCCAGAGGTGGCCGCCCACCCGCTTCGCGATCACATGAGGTTAACCTCTAGGTTCACCAGAGCACGTCAAAAAGATGAATATCGCTCAGGTATGCGCGGCGACTTTGCTGTTCCATGAAGTCTACTACTATGCGAATGATGGAAGCGACGCGTATTCTGTAGATTTTATGCCCGCGCTCGGACTTTCCCTGGGCAGCAAGACAAAGCCGTTTGTACATTTTCTGACAGCAATCTCCAGCGTGTGGGTCCTGATCTCGCCCAATATTTTGAGCATCATTGCGCTCTCGACAGTTGGGGCGATCTATTGCGCCGGCCATCGCTGGCGTCTTTCCAATCACCTTATGTTGGTGCTTGGGTTGCTTGCCATTTGCGTTGGCGAGTTGGCCACGTCGCCACTAAGTCAGACGGCGCAGCAAAAAACCATTGGATATTTGCTCGCCTTAGTTTATTTTTTTGGCTTTTTTCACAAGCTGAATAGCGGTTTTTTTGCGAAGGATGTCAGTTGCGCCAATGCATATATGCAATCCTTTTTTTTTCAGAAGTCCACGTTCCAACCTGCTGGCTGGCTTCTAGCGCTATTACCATGGTTTATCGTTGTTTATGAGTTTTTTCTTTTCGTTGGGGTGTGCGTTACATCGTCGCCCGCAGGCGTTATGGTCGCGGCCTTGCCGCTGCACTTTCTCTTCGGAATCACTGGCAACGCACATTTCTCGGTGATGATCTACGCGTTGGCAATAGTCATGATTGGCAGTGTGCCTGACTTAACGCCGGGCGCGATGGCAACGATTGCGGTGTTCGCGGGTATGTCGCTAGTGCTTGTGGATCGCTCAAGATTCCGACAGCGCTCTGCGGCGAGTCTGGCAGTTGCTTTCTTCGGAATGGCCACCGGTTGGTGCCTTGCAGTTTTATGGGCATCGTTAGATAATCTGCCTAAATTTGGCTCACCACATGATGCGATACAAAATGATGTTCCGTCGTACGTATACTTCGTGCTCGCCACGATAGCGCTAAACTGCTGCACACCATATTTTGGCAAGACAGAATTCAGTTTGGCGATGTTTAGCAATATTCGCCCGGACCTTGACAATCATTTTATCATCAGGCAATTATCTTCAAGCAAGTTTCTTCGCGAAGAGTATTTAGAAATAATTAATATTGTTTGCGACCGAGGAATAAGGAACAGTTCCGTTGCCACGATGAGGCTGGCAATTATTTCACTGGACGAGTACGATAGGTGGTATTTCAGGAAATTGTATGTTAATGAGTGCTTGCGATTGGCGAAGAAATTGGGCTTCGCACTTTCCATCCATGCAAGGCCAGTAGGAGGCGGCGATGCCGTATGGCTGACGCAAGACAGTCTTTCGCACAGCCAATCTGTGCTTCACCGACTTTGTTGCAATCCCCCGTATGTTTCCAAAGACCACACTTCGTCATATATGGGATAGGCTACTTTTCCGACTGTGGTCCCGTCGGAGATAAACCTGTGAAGAGCCGCAACTTCAAATAGCGAGGATCGCTGCACGTTGTGAGATTGCACGAGTCGCCTCTGCGCTGCCAGCGCTCATGACGAAAAGGCAACTGGACCGTCCGAAGACGTCGCGATATTCATCGCGCACGATGGCCCACACAATGACCTGTTCTGCTCCGGTTTCGTCTTCCAGGCTGATGAAGAGGACGCCCATGGCAGTAGGCAGACTCTGACGCAGGGCCACGGTTCCGCAGCAGCGAATCGGCACGCTGTTAGGCACTTTGGCCAGCTTGGTGGCCGTGGCGTAACGCCGGAGTCGCGCACGTTGGAGCGTCAGCGGATGGCTGCGCAGCGTGAGCCTGGTCGCACGGTAGCCATCGCAGTCGCCATTGCGCTTGATCTCTCGACTAATGGTCGATGGTGATCGCCCTAGCCGAGTTGCGATAGAGCGAATCGAATCGCCTGACACCATCGCCCGCGAGATCTCCTCGCGCTCTGCCAACGTCAATGTAATCGCTGCGCGTGATCGCTCAGGAGGTCGGAATCCACCTGTTTCAGCGATTATTCGGTAGATAGACGAGTGGGCGCGATCAAAGAGCTTGCCGATCTCATGCAGCGTCCAGCCCTGCTTCCAGCGCTCCCACATCAGCGCCTTCTGGGTATCTGAGTAGTAGATTCTTGGTCGCTGTTTCATCTGCAACACTCCTTGCGCCTAGGCGGTGGTTAGTGTGTTGCATCGACCGGTTGAATCCGCCGCACTTTGTTGACACTCACGCGCCGCCTGCCAGCGGCAACTCCCAGCCTGATTAGGACTTTAAACTGACCCGGACAAAACCGGAGAGAAGCATGCTCCTGCCTCGTACTCAGCTTCGAGGCGTAGCGCACTTCGTCTATGCAAAGTTGCCTCGCAGTGAATCTGAAGCTTGGTGGAGTGCAGGTGTCATTGCGATGCTTTCGTAGCTGCGGCTGGCATCGAGCGCTAGTCTGGTCGGTCAGCTAGAGGTGGAACGTGTGGTCACCTCGCTGTGAGCTCTGTGGTCAAGTGCATATGGTTTCTGAAGTTGACCGTGCTCGCATGCATAAGAAATGCAGCCGCGTACTGTCAGCGCTGGGCTGCACTGGGCATCTACGGGGTCCCATAATTGCCAACAAAAGGAGAGCGGAACATGCCTGTTGAACTTGGTGTTTGGCGAGTTGATCAGGGGTTGCAAGCTGTGCTGCATCAGCCCATGGCTAACGAGAAGAAGCTAGAAGACCTGATTGAGGCGAACATCGCAGTGGTTGCGCCCCATCTCATGGTTATAGGCCGGCAAGTACAGACCAACTATGGGAAGTATGTCGATCTTTTAGCAATTGACCGGGCCGGAAACCTCGCAATCATTGAACTCAAGCGCGACATGACACCGCGCGACGTAGTGGCCCAAGTGCTGGACTACGGTTCTTGGGTCATTGGCCTGCAGAGCGATCAGATCGCATCCATATGGGGCAACTACGTCGAAAAGTACCGCCCCAGCGACAAAGGCATGAGCCTTGATCAGGCGTTTTGCAAACGGTTCGGCTTGAAAGAAATGCTTGATGAGCTAAACACCGAGCACGAGCTAATCATTGTCGCCAGTGCTTTAGATGACAGCACCGAACGGATCGTGGGGTACCTTGCGGGCCACCACGGCATCAATATCAATGCTGTTTTCTTTCGGATGTTCAAAGATGGTGATCGCGAGTACCTCACGCGCGCTTGGCTTCGTGATCCTACAGAAGACGCATCCGACTCATCCGATGCCCCGGCCAACAGTCATTGGAACGGGGAATACTACGTTTCCTACGCGGGAGAAAGTCGCGAGTGGGAAGAGGCTCATAAATATGGGTTTATTGCGGGTGGAGGTGGGACCTGGTACAGCAACACACTACAGATGTTGTCTCCCGGAAATCGTGTCTGGGTGAACATCCCCGGCACAGGATATGTCGGAGTCGGAGAGGTGACAGGTCCTAGGGTACCCATAGATGAATTCACGATTGATGAGAAAGGGCAAACCAAAAAAATCATAGACACCGATGCCGTCATCGCCACCCGAACCAAGTACGCGGAAAGTCCGGAAAACGCGGAGTACATGGTGCCTGTGAAGTGGATAAAGACTGTGCCAGTCGCCAACGCGATCAAAGAAAAGGGCTTCTTCGGGAACCAGAACACCGTTGCAAGGCCCACCTCACCCAAATGGGTACATACCGTGGCACGCCTCAAAGAACGTTTCCAGATCGACTAAACATCGCTGGAGACTGTGCTTTGACTGGCTATTATTCCGCTCCGCAAGACTCTCTTTGCGACGATCCCGTACTGACGCTCGCAGATCGGTCCGACGAGTTCGAGGACGCCATACTTGCCTGCTTTCCCTCGACAGGTGTGGTCTTGGCAATTGAGTCCGAACAAAACCAGTTGGCATTGAGCGCATGCCACCTGTGCATTGAGCATTCCAGGGTAGTAAGAACTGCATTTTCCATTGACGCTCCGAGCTCAGCATGCGGAGTTCTGCGCCTTCAATATGAGGCTCTGCTGAGGGCCTCATGGCTCCTCTTCGCGGCAACTCCCGCCCAGGTCGAAAAGCTAGGCAGGGAACTGACTCCGGAAGCCGAGCTTGCAGCCAAAAATCTCCCGAGTGCTAATGAGATGCTCTCAAAGGTGTTGAAAGCAGCCCCGGCAGGGTTGACTGCGCATCTGGCGGAGTTCAACGAGTATTCACGACACGCCTTGAACTCGTATGTCCACAGCGGGATTCACCCGCTTCGCCGTGTGCGTGAGGGATTTCCGGTGGAGATGGCACTGAATCTCATTCGAGTCTCCAGTGGGCTCATGCACATGGCTTACCGAATGCTTGCCATGCTCATGGGATCTCAACGCCGAATGGACAAGGTGACGCACTTGTATCAACAGTTCACCGATTGCTGCCCAATGGCCCCGTCGGGTCAAGCTACCGGAAAAAGCTAGTTCGCAGGAGCTAGATATCCCGGGGGAAATTGGATAGGGCTCAGGACTTCGCTGCGGCCCTTTTCAATCACCCATGAAGAGTCCACTCCGCTGGTCGATAACAGGCATTAGCAGCATGCCCTAGAGCGTTGATTTCAGCTTAGAAGTGGCAGCCCACCCACTAGACGGCCAGTCCTCCCTGGAAATTAACACTCAAAGCATCCATCCTGAAATTAAATCTCCCTTCCTGTTCTGACTGGAGGTTCACCATGGAAAAGCGCTGGTGCAACGCGTGCGGGGAGTCGTTTGAACCCCGACCCCAAACCCCTCGCCAGTTGTACTGCGCGAAAGCAGAGTGCCAACAGTCACGCAAACGCTTGTGGCAAAAGACAAAGCGCAAGACCGACGATGACTATCACGAGAACCAGGCTCAGGCTCAGTCTAGTTGGCGCAGGGATCATCCAGATTACTGGCGCCGCTACCGTGAATCACACCCCGAATACACCGCGGCCAATCGGCAACAGCAGAAGCAACGCAATGCTCGGCGCTCCCCTGCTTTGCACGCGTCCCCAATTGCAAACAGTGACGCGTCACCACAAGCCTTGCCCGTACTAGGCATCTTCAAACTCATCGCAATCGCCCCAGCTACGTTGGCAGGACAACATGAATGGATTGTCAAAATCAGTTTGGCACCTTGAATAAATTCGGAGACGTGTGATTGCAAAGAGAGGACTTCATCGCCAACAGATGATGACGCTGGTAGTGTGGTGTTGCCGTTGCTGACCAGGGAGATGTTTCCAGGTAGCCGATGACCTCGTGGCGCAGCACCACGAGTCTGTTGAGGAGCTGCACGATGGATAAGGGCGAACTTCCATTGCCACAAAATGAGCAATCGAACTTCCGCGCGGCGGAGTACGTGCGGATGTCGACTGAGCACCAGCAATACTCCACATATAACCAAGTCGCTCGCATTCGGGAGTACGCCCAGCAACGCGGGATTGAGGTGGTGAAAACCTATGCCGACGAAGGTAAGAGCGGGCTTCGGATTACCGGGCGGCTCGCCTTGCAACAGCTCATTGAGGACGTGGAATCGGGTGCGGCGGACTTCTCCATGGTGCTCGTCTACGACGTTAGCCGTTGGGGACGCTTCCAAGATGCGGATGAGAGCGCGTACTACGAATATCGGTGCAAGCGGGCAGGTATCCAAGTGGTCTACTGCGCGGAGCAGTTTGAGAATGATGGCTCGCCCATCTCAACCATCGTCAAGGGCGTGAAGCGAACCATGGCTGGCGAGTACAGCCGGGAGTTGTCAACGAAAGTGTTTGCAGGCCAGTGCCGGCTGATCGAGTTAGGTTACCGACAAGGAGGACCTGCGGGCTTTGGATTGCGTCGACTACTAGTTGATCAGACGGGGACGAGCAAAGCTGAATTGGCACGTGGTGAGCACAAAAGCTTGCAAACCGACAGGGTCGTGTTGATTCCTGGCCCCCAGGAAGAGGTGCAGGTCGTTCAAAGTATCTACCGTTGGTTCGTCAATGACGGCTTGTCTGAAACGGAGATCGCCTCGCGATTGAACGGCTCGGCCATCCGCACAGATCTGGGTCGCGAATGGAACAGAGCCACCGTTCACGAGGTCCTCATCAACGAGAAGTACATCGGCAGCAACGTCTACAACCGGGTGTCCTTCAAGCTGCGCAAGCTGAGAGTTGTCAATCCTTCGGATATGTGGATTCGTAAGGAAGACGCCTTCCCTGCCATCGTCGCCAAGCAGGACTTCTACACCGCGCAAGGCATCATCCGCGCACGCTCACGCCGCTATTCAGACGAGGAGTTGATCGAGCGACTTCGCAACCTCTTTCAGCACCACCAAGCGCTGTCTGGGCTCATCATCAATTCGACTGAGGGCATGCCATCCTCTTCGGTCTACGCCCATCGCTTCGGCAGCTTGGTACGTGCTTACAAACTTGTTGGTTTCGTCCCATCGCGCGATTTTCAATATGTCGAAATCAACCGGCATCTGCGCCGGATGCATCCGGCCATCGTCGTGCAAACCGAGGAGAAGATGGCGGCGTTGGGCGGTAGCGTACGACGCGATCCACTCACCGATCTCCTGTATATCAATGAGGAGTTCAGCGTCTCTATCGTTCTGGCTCGTTGTCAGCGCCGCGAATCTGGGCAATTGTTCTGGAAGATGCGGTTCGACACGGGGCTTGCCCCCGATCTCGCAGTTGCGGTACGTCTGGATCTTTCCAACCAGTCTGCTCTGGATTACTACTTGTGGCCAAGGCTGGACTTCGGTAATCCCCGCATTAGTTTGGGAGAACACAATCCAGTGGAACTGGAGAACTATAGATTCGACAATCTGGACTACTTCTACGGAATGGCAGCACGGACGCGGCTACGGAGAGCGGCATGACCGAGCCGCTTTCTCTGCCCGAACTGCGCATGATCCCGATGGACCGCATTGAGATCCTAAATCCGCGCGATCGTGACCAGCGCAAATTCAGCGCTATTGTGGAAAACATCGAAGCAGTTGGCCTAAAGAAGCCTGTAACAGTTACACCGCGTCCAAGCGAGGACGGTGCAGAGCGCTATGTACTGGTGTGTGGTGAAGGGCGATTCAAGGCATTCCAACAACTGGGGGAGAAGCGCATTCCAGCCCTTGTGGTCATGGTCTCCGACGAGGATGCATTCGTCATGAGCCTTGCGGAGAACGTCGCGCGGAGACGACATCAACCCCTGGAACTGCTACGCGGCATCACGTTGCTACGCGATAAAGGCCATTCTGCCCAAGACATCGCACGCAAAACCAACCTGCACGAGTCCTATGTGAGACACATTCTTGAGTTGGTCGACAAGGGGGAGGAGCGATTGCTGGTTGCCGTCGAGCGCGGCAAGATGCCGATTACCGTAGCCATTCTCATCGTCGGTGCCGGCAACGACGACAAGGCAGTGCAGATGGCAATGCAAGAAGCCTACGAATCTGGCGAGTTGCGTGGCCCGCAGCTGATGTATGCGAAGAAGCTGGTGGAGCGGCGCCAGTTTCTAGGACGCTCCATCGCACGTTCCACACCTCGAAAGCCTGTCGACATCACCTCGTCTAGCTTGGTGCGCGCCTACAAGACAGAGGTTGAGCGCCAGCGCATCATGATCCGCAAATCGTCTCTCGTCCAGCAACGACTCTTCTTTGTATACGGCGCACTGAGAAAGATGCTGGGCGACGAGAATCTGGTCAACATCCTTCGATTGGAAGGGCTGGACACCTTGCCCAAGTACCTCGCCGAACGCGTTTCCCGCAGTGGAGGCTCTATATGACATCCACAACCCTTGGATTCCTGCCCAAACCGCTCATGATTGAGGTCGACCGACTTCTTCCGTCGGTCAAGCTCGACCAGAAGATCACAGGGACGCACAAGTTCCGGCAGATCAAAGAATCCATCGCCGAGATTGGTCTCATTGAACCCCTAGTTGTCACTGCGGTCGACCGCAAGACCTCACGGCATCTCATCCTAGACGGACATTTGCGTTTAATGGCCATGAAAGAGCTGGAGCTCAATGAGATTCCTTGTTTGGTCTCTACCGACGACGAGTCTTTCACGTACAACAACCAGCTAAACCGCCTGTCGACCATCCAAGAGCACATCATGATCCGCCGCGCCATGGACCGGGGTATTTCTGCTGCGAAGCTCGCCAAGGGTTTATGCATTGATGTGAGTTTGCTGCAAAAGAAGCGCAGCCTACTCGACGGGATTTGTAATGAGGTGGCCAAGATCCTGAAAGATCACCAATTCTCGACAGAAGTCACCGGGGTGTTGCGACGCATGAAGCCCACTCGCCAGGTCGAATGTGCGGAACTCATGGTGGCCGCCAACACGGTGACCGCAAGCTACGCCCGCGCGATGCTTGCAGCGACACCCGAAGAAATGCTTGTCGGCGGCAAGAAGACGGTTCGCAACTCAGGCATGTCACAAGAGCAAGTCGCGCGGATGGAAAATGAGATGACTAATCTGCTGGGGCAATACAAGCTGGCGGAGCAATCTCACAGCGAGGACATGCTGAACTTGATGATTGCCCGTGGCTACATCGTCAAGCTCGTAGACAACGCGCGCGTGCTGCGGTACATGCAGACCCACTTCCCAGAGGTCTTGGAAGAGTTTGCCAAGATCGTGGAGATGACGACTGTGGAGGCTTGAGTATTTGAGCTCCATCGGGAGCGCGCCAGCACTGCCGCGCGCCTAATACATCGCTTCAAAGTTGCGCTTCGATGCGCGCAAACAGTTGGTCCGCGCGCTTGTAGCCGGGGCGCGGTCCTTGAAAAGAATGGGGAAGTACCGCGAGGCCCTTCATGTCGCGCCCATGGAAAATTTTCCAACCTATACCCTCACCGGACTCACTACCGCCCCCCACCTGATAGGCCCGTAGAGCGCGGTTCCCTTTCCGGTCAGTGCCATACGTGTGTGGCTCGACTGTGCGCGTGTACCCGTCGTAGTTGAAAGTCAACAGATGCTGAGTCCGGATCGCTTCGGCAATCGGCATGTCTTTTCCTCCATGTGTGCAGGTCAGAGCAAAATCGTTGAAACGTCTTCAAGCCGCCTTCTTGCCTTTAAGCGGGAGCTGCAGCTCCTCAACGTCAAGGGTGAAATTCAGGGGAACCTGAATCGGGTCTTTGTCCTGGTTTTTGCCGTTGTAGACATCCACATCGGTTTTGAGCTGGAAACAGTCGCCGACGATTTGCTGCCGTCGTTGTCCGAACGATTTGACGAAATGTGACCGAGGCGCTTTCTCGTCGTCCATGTCCGCCCACAGTGACATCGTGCGGTCGCCTTTCTTGAATCGCACCGCATGCTTGGCCCGATAACGCTGCCCGTTTTCATCGGTGCGGTACTCTTCACGGAAATACTGTGAGACGTCTGAAGCAATCGCATCGACCACAGTGCGCACGCTTGGCTTGTGCAGGCCGTTTCTGTACGCCCACTCTGCGACAGCATGAGGATCGAGCAAGCCGTCGCCTCCGACCTCGGACTGATAGCGCTCAATATATGCCTTAACCTGATTTCCATACGCGGACATGTGAATCTCCAATGGCGGTAGTTACTCGGTGAACGATCCCCAGCCGTCAACGTCAGCCGAGGGCAGTACGAATGCACGTACCTTCACTTGGTGCTTGCGCAGGAAGTCGTGGCGGTCGAGTCGACGCTGTAGCTGGCCGACCACCAGCCCCGGATGGACCTGAATGCGTTGGGCAAACCGAAGAACTCTTTCTTCAGAGAAGTAGGGCTGCACTCGCGCAACGAAGTCATCAAGCTCGGCCTTCGGGACACAGAAGTCGGCTCCTGCGGCGTTGGCTAAGCGCTCACACTCGGGCAGGTCGGCTTTCGAGTGCCCAACGTCGGTGTCGATGACCGCGCGGTTCTCTGCCTTGCCATCCTCGCGCAGAACATGCTCAAGCTCGTGACGAAGTACAAACCAGAAGTTGTCGATACGATCAAACCGCAGAGTCATGCCAACTACTGGCTTATTGCTGTCCAGCCAGAAGCAAGCACCGTCCATCTTCGACCCGGCCAACGACTCGACAAGGACCAGCCGAACACCGGCTTCTGCAAGGATGCCCGGGACATTGCGAACTTCTTCAGGAGCGAGAGTCAGCGCCCTTAGCTTCTCGATAGCTGACAACAACTTTGCCTTCGAATACGTCGGCACAACTTGTTGAATTGCGATGGCGCGCACCCGAAACAGCCATGCGAGCTGCAGTGGTGTGGTATCTGCCATGGCATGCGTCTTCTTCGCGGCGTGGCTCAGCTGAGGAGTCGCAGTGACATCCGCGATTTCGAAGAACTCACAAAAACGCTGTTCCAGGACTTCAATGCTCTCGCTGGCCCGTACCCATCCGCGGCGCAGCATTTCGCGCACCGGGAACTGGGTGTACAGGCGAGCTTTTCGCGCTACTTTGTCGTTGGGCACCGTCACCTTGGAAAGCTGGTACTGGCTCTCCAGGCTCATCCAATATTCCGGCGACGTGCCAAAGGCCTCCGCGAGACCTTTGGCTGTTTCCGGCGTGATAGCTCGCTTGCCTGCTATGAGCTCGCTCACGAGCCGTGGCGGTCGATCCAAGATGTCTGCCAGCTCCTGCTGGCTCCAGTCCCGCGCCTCGAGTTCCTCTCGCAGGAACTCGCCTGGCGGGAACACTTCGGCGGGTACTCGTGCGTTCATAGGCTCTCCAAAACTTCTAGTGGTAGTCAACGATTTCGACGATGCCGATGACCTTGCAAGGCTTATCTCCACGGATTTCAAAGACCAAGCGCCACTGCAAGTTAAGCCGCACTGAATGCTGTCCCTGACGATCCCCTCTTAGCTTCTCGAAGTGCAACGACTTCAAGGCCATGAAATCACGCTCATCTCGAAACGCTCGAATCTGCTGCATCCGTTTTCGGTACGACCGAACGATCTCCTGCGAGAAGCCAGCAGTGAACTGCGGGTCGGTCTCGAGGCGGTCTAGGTTGTCATCGTCGAACTCCACTTCCATAGGAACGAGTCTAGACAAAAACAGCACCATTAGTCAATCCCATCTTTACACCATGTGTAAAGATGGATGTTCATTTTTCTCACTAAGCACGGTCGGTTTTGTAAAACATCCTGAGCCAGGAAGATGTTGCCAAAGAGGCTCGTTTATCTCAGGGCGATATGATTACTATCCTTGAAAGCGAGGCGCAGTAGCAGGAGTTGATCGGCCAGATCGTCCGCACAAAAGCGGCATCGCGCAGTCGCGAAGACGAGCCGAGGTCTAACTAGCCAGTACATGAAAGGTTTCAGCACGAACTCTCAGCAACTGAGCTGGGTCCGTAACCGTGTAGGATTTTTGCGGGTTTATGAGAATGATTCCTAGAGCCGTTCCTACTGAATGTGCAAATGCCATTGGCTCGCAAGGCTCAAGGTTTGCAGGTTCAGTGAGAACCTACAACATAGTCAGCCGACTCGGTTGAACCGATCGTGGACTGGTCTCATGCCGAGGTAGAAGCAGTTGTCGCCGACTACCTCAAGATGCTCAGTCTTGAACTGGCTGGTCAGACCTACAGCAAGGCTGCGCACCGTCGCGCCTTGCTTGAAAAGCTCAATGGTCGCTCTGCCGGTTCGATTGAATTCAAGCACTGCAATATCAGTGCGGTGCTCATCCATCTGGGCTGCCCGTACCTGCGTGGGTATCAACCACGAGCCAATTACCAACGTCTGCTGCGTGAAGTAGTGGAGCGGCAAGTTGACCAATTCTCCGCATTAGATTCACTGGCACTTGCGGCAGCGCACCAGCCCGCGATATCCCATGAAATTGTGGATTTTTCAAAGGTTGAAACCGATGCACCGCAAAAGCGCCACCATGTCGGCGAATCAAGCCCGCGCTACGGCAATCTACCCATCAAGCGCGACTACCTAGCGATCGAATCCCGCAATCGCTCGCTAGGTCAGGCTGGCGAAGAGTTCGTTTTCCGTTACGAGCAATGGCGACTGGCTCGTATCGGCAAGCTCGATCTGGCTGAACGGGTAGAGCACGTTTCGCAAACAAAGGGGGATGGCCTTGGCTACGACATCCTGTCTTTCGATGCGAATGGTCGCGAGCGATTCATCGAAGTGAAAACTACGGCGTTTGGCAAAGACACACCGTTTTTCGTATCCAAGAACGAATTGCATTTCTCCAGAGACGCAGGTCCTGACTTCACGCTGTGTCGGCTGTTTGATTATCGGCAGACTCCAAAGTTGTTCTCTCTGAAAGGCGCACTGGACCAGCACTGTGACCTGGATCCCATCACATATCGCGCCAGCTTTTCTTAGTCCTCACACAAACCACTGGCTGTAGACGTTTACCCATGCGCTCCCCCATCTCCATCGTCGACGTTGACCGCCTAGACACCTGGTCCCGCTACCGCGCAGGCCTGTGCGAGACCTGTGCGGCCAACTGCTGCACCATGCCGCTGGAGGTGCAGCTTTCTGACTTGGTGCGGCTGGGGCTGGTGGATGCGTTTGAGGCGGAGCACGAAGAGCCCCGGCACATTGCCAAGCGGTTGCAGAAGGCGCGGCTGATTGACCACTTCAACCACAAGAACGTGGTGTTCACCATGGCGCGGCGAGCCAGTGGGGATTGCAACTTTCTCGATCCCAAAACGCGGCTGTGCACGGTGTATGACCAACGGCCCGAAACCTGCCGCCTGCACCCGCAAAAGAAGAGCCCCAAGCCAGGGTATTGCGCCTACGGGCGTCGCGGCGGTTGACGGCGCTACGCCGGGGCGGGAACATGGCCACCATCCCGCTGGATCGCCATGCCCGCCAAAGCCCTGCCCACCATTGACCCCGCCCGCTGCACAGGCTGCGGCTGGTGCGTGGCGGCGTGCCCGCCGCATGTGTTGTCGCTACAAGTGCAGGGCGGCAGCCGCTGGGGGCCCAAGCAGTCGGTGCTGCACGATGCGCCGGGCTGCACGGGTTGTGCCCTGTGCGCGGTGCGGTGCCCGTTTGATGCGATTGCGATGGTGCGACGGGCCGGGCTGCAGGAGGACAACATGCCCCCTGGGTACGCTGAACGCAGCCTGTAGAAGGGCTGCGAAATACGGCAGCCATTGGGATGCGCCAGCCTGAATGCGGCATGCGCCGTGAGCAAGAGTGGACGAGCCCAACGCGGCCATGTCCCACAACTAGCGATATCTGCCTGTGCTCCCATGCTGGCTTTGGTAACCACCGCAGCAAAGGAGCACGCACATGTCTGAAAAGAAAGCCAGCGTTCACTGGGAAGGTACCGGTAAGGCCGGGCAAGGTCAGGTCAGCACCGAGAGCGGGGCGCTGAGCAAGTATCCCTATGGCTTTGCCAGCCGGTTTGGTGATGACCGCAAGGGCACCAATCCGGAAGAGATCGTGGGTGCGGCCCATGCGGCCTGCTTCACCATGGCGTTTGCCTTTGCGGCAGAAAAGGCCGGGGTGAACACCGAGGCGCTGGACACCACCGCCAGTGTGCGGCTAAGCAAGCAGGGCGAGGGGTTTGTGATTGACCGCATTGCGCTCACGCTCAAGGCCAAGGTGCCGGGCATGGACGACGAGGCGTTTCAGAAGCTGGCAGCCCAGGCCAAGGCCGATTGCCCACTGTCAAAGGCGCTGGCTGCGGTGCCTGAGATCACGCTGCAGGCTGAGCTGGTGGCTTAGAACCTGTTCAAAATCTTTTTGGGGATCGCATTGGAGTGCAATCGGGATGAGTGGATACAACGGATGCGCAGCATGGGCTCGTGCCCATGCAAGCAGCCGGGGCTTCCAATCGCCCGATTTCACTCCAACCCTTCGGGCAAGTGGCTTGCCGGGCGGTCTGCGTTGTTGCACCGCTTGCCAATAGCACGGGCTATTGGCTGCGCGCTGCGCCTAGCAGCCCATCCCGGCAAGACACTTGTGCGACCCCAAAAAGATCTTGAACAGGTTCTTAGAGCGGCTGGCAAACGCTTCTGGCGTAATTGCCGCGCCGCGTCTTGGCGTACTACGCGTACCGACTGCAACGCAGCGCCTAGCCAAAACCGCTACGCTGAATTTTTTAGCAAATACGCTTGTAGCGCCCGTCAATCAAGCGCAAGCAGCTATCAATAAAAGAGCATATGCCGCACCCCACGGCAGCGGGCATGCCCGCCTGCGCGTTGCGCGATGGCCTTGCGCGCAGGCGTGCGCTACACTGCGCCCTTATGTCGCTCACCCGTTCCACAGCCATCACCTCTGCCGCAGCCTTTGCGTGCATGGGCATGATGCTGCCTGCGTTTACGCGGGCGATGGGTGCACGAATGATGATCACCATTACCACCGCGGCCACCTGAGCGCAGCGCAGGTGGCCGTTTCGGCAGCCACCTGGTGATCGCTCTCTCTTCTCCCCAAGACGAATGCACGAAACCCAGCTCTGGCAGCTGGGTTTTTTTATGCCTTGCGCAAAACAGGGCTCAAGCAGGCGGTTTGCCCCAAGGCGATCCGGCTGTCGAACTCCGATTTGCGCAAGTCGTGTTTGTTCGTTCGTTTGATGTTTGGAGAAGCCGATGTACCGCGATCCCGTCCAGAGCCTTGAGCCCCAGTCCAGCCCCGCCAGTGCGCTGGCCACACGCCCGCTGCGCGTGGGCATGATTGGCATTGGCACCGTGGGGGCGGGCACCTTCCGCGTGCTGGCACGCAACCAGGCGCTGGTTGCCGCACGGGCAGGCCGGGGCATCAAGCTGGTGGTGGTGTGTGCCCGCAGCCTGGCCCGCGCCATGAGCGTGGTGGGTAAGGATGTGGCCCTCACCAACGACCCCATGCAGGTAGCCACCCACCCCGATGTGGATGTGCTGGTGGAGGCCGCAGGCGGCACCGGCCCCGCGCGTGAATGGGTGCTGGCCGCCATCCGAGCGGGCAAGCATGTGGTCACGGCCAACAAGGCGCTGCTGGCCGAGCATGGCAACGAGATCTTTGCCGCAGCCCGCCAGCACGGCGTGGCCGTGGCGTATGAGGGTGCGGTGGCCGTAAGCATCCCCATCATCAAGGCGCTGCGCGAGGGGCTGACGGCCAACCGCATCGAGTGGGTGGCGGGCATCATCAACGGCACCACCAATTTCATCCTGAGCAAGATGCGCGACGAGGGCCTGGGCTTTGCCGAGGCGCTGGCGCAAGCGCAGGCGCTGGGCTATGCCGAGGCAGACCCGACGTTTGACATTGAAGGCATCGACGCAGCCCACAAGATCACGCTGCTGGCGGCCAATGCGTTTGGTATGCCGGTGCGCTTTGCCGATGCGCAGGTGGAGGGTATCACCCGCCTGCAGGGGCTGGACGTAGCCTGCGCCGAGCAGCTGGGCTACCGCATCAAGCTGCTGGGTGTGGCGCGGCACCGGCAAGGTGAAGGCGTGGAGCTGCGCGTGCAACCCGCGCTGGTGCCCGCCACGCACTTGCTGGCGCAGGTGAACGGCTCGATGAATGCGGTGATGGTGAAGGGCGACGCGGCAGGCGTGACGATGTTTTACGGCGCGGGAGCGGGCTCAGAGCAAACCGCATCGGCCGTAATTGCCGACTTGGTGGACATGGCCCGGCTGGAGGGCACCACCGCCGCGCAGCGCGTGCCGCACCAGGGCTTTCATGCCCACGCGGTGGACGAGCGCCTGGCCGTGCTGCCCCGCGCCGCCGTGCACACCCGCCACTACCTGCGCGTGCCGGTGCACACCGCGCAGCAGGTGGAGGCCGTGGGCGCATGGCTGGCCACGCAGCATGTGCCGGTGCAGCGTGTGGAGCTGGCCTGTGAAAAAACCCTGCCCGCAGGCAGCAGCCCCGAGGCACAAGCACAGGTGCTGGTGCTGACCGACGCCGTGGCCCAGGCCACCATCGACCTGGCCGTGCACGCGCTGGCTGCGCACCCCGCAGTGGCAGGGCCGGTGGTGACTCTGCGGGTGGAGGTACTGGAGGGTTGAAGTGCGATGGCTGGGAGTGATCGCACAGGCCAGCTTGCAAACCAAAATGGCCTGTAGCGCTTATCCATCAGGCGCAAGCAGCTATCAATCAGATAGCAAAAAGCATCCCCAAGCCGTGCCTCACCCCATCAACCGCCCCAGCACCAGCGCCGCCATCTCTTCAGCGGCGGGGGTACCTTCGGCCAGCAGGCCTTGCACCACGCCTGCGCGGTCTTCGTCGGTACGGTTCTGGCTTACCTTCCAGAGGCCTTCCCAGCGCTGCACCTCCAGCGCCACGCCCACAATGGCGCGCTGCATTTTTTCTAAGTAATCGGGCGGGGCGTCGTCTACGCGCCAGGGGTGGGGGCGATGGGCCTCGTGCTGGTCGCTCAGGGCGTGCAGCATGTCGCGCAGCGGGCCTTCGCCCTCCAGCACGCGCAGCGTGCCGTGGGCGTGCACGGCGGCGTAGTTCCAGGTGGGCACCTGCTTGCCGTCGATGGCCTTAGACGGGTACCACGACGGTGAGATATACGCCTGCGGCCCATGGAACACCGCCACCGCCTGCTGCGGCAGCAGGGGCCACAGGGCGTTGGCGCCGGCCACATGGCCCAGCAGCGTGCCGTGGGGGCCCTGGGTCGGGTCAAGGTACAGCGGGATATGGTTGGCGTGCAGCGCCCCGGCCTGCGCCACCACCAGCGTGGCCAGGGGCTGCGCACGCACCAGGGCCTGCAGCGTGGCCGGGTCGTTCACCTGAAACTGGCGGTTGGCGTTGGCCATGTCAGGCTCCCTCTGCGGTTCCATCCACTTCCAGCACAGGGCTGCAGTCGATGTGCGTTTTGACGGAGTTGGCCAGAAAGCAGGCCTCGTGGGCACGGTGGTGCAGCTCGGTCAGGGCCGCTTCGGTGGGCGCGTGGGCAGCGTCGAACACCGTGACCGGGCGCAGCTGCACATGGCTGACGATGAGGCGGCCCTGCGCATCGGGGGCCATGGTGCCCACGGCGGCATCGGTGTAGCGGTTCACGCGCCAGCCTGCGCGGCTGGCCAGGTCCAGAAACCACAGCATGTGGCAGCTCGACAAGGCGGCGATGTAAGCCTCTTCGGGGTCTACCGCCGCGGCATCCGAATATGGCAGCGGCACCACATGGGGCGACGACGACGCCGCCACCGTGGCACCGCCATCAAACTGCCATTGGTGGCTGCGGTGGTAGCGCTTGTCGAGGAAATCGTCGGTGCCACGGGTCCAGATGACGGTGGCGGTGTGCGATGCGGCCATGGGTGGGCTCCGGCAGTGGTTTTTACAATGGTTCTTCAGTTTAGGTGCCACAGCACTTTCCCAAGGAGCCAATTCGTGCCCGTTGCCAGAGCCAATCCGCCGCACAGTGCCACGCATCCGACCGCCACCTTGCGCCAGCAGGTGTATGCGCAGTTGCGCAGCGCCATCGAGCAAGGGCGCTGGCCCGCAGGCACGCGGCTGCCCCCATCGCGCGAGCAGGCGGGGCTGCTGGGTGTGTCGCGCAACACCGTGCTGTGGGCCGTGCAGCGCCTGCTGGCCGAGGGCTATGTGGAGGCCCGCGTGGGTGATGGCACCTATGTGGCGCAGGCCCTGGCGCAGCGCCCTGCGGGCAACGCAAGGGCGGGCACCCCAGCAGGCACGCAGGCGTTGGTGGCACCGCCCAGGGGCCTGTCGCGGCGCGGGCAACTGGTGGCCGACACGGCGGCGCGCTGGCGGCCCCCGCTGGTGCCTGCGCGGGCGTTTCGCATTGGTGCACCCGAGGTGGCGACGTTTCCGTTTGCGGTGTGGGACCGGTTGGCCCGCCAGGCCACGCAGGCACAGCGCACCGCCCGCGCCCAGTACCTGGACCCTGCGGGCGACCCCGACCTGCGCCAGGCGGTGGCCCAGTGGGTGTGGGCATCGCGTGGTATTCGCTGCGATGCGGCGCAGGTGGTGGTGTGCTCGGGCTCGCAGCAGGGCATTGACCTGATTGCCCGCCTGCTGCTGGATGTGGGCGATGAGGTGCTGGTGGAAGACCCCGGCTACCCCGGCATCCGCGCCAGCCTGCTGGGCCACGGTGCGCTGGCCCGGCCCGTGCCGCTGGATGAAAGCGGGCTGTGCATTGCGCAGGGCGCGGCGCAGTGGCCCGCTGCGCGCATGGCCGTGGTCACGCCCACGCACCAGTTCCCCACCGGGGTGCGCATGGAGCTGCCGCGCCGCCAAGCCTTGTTGCAATGGGCGCGCGAGCACGATGCCTGGGTGGTGGAAGACGACTACGACGGCGAGTTCCAGTACGGCAACGCTGCCCAGCGTGTGCCTGCACTGTGCAGCCTGCCGGGGTCTGAACGGGTGCTGTACGTGGGCACTTTCAGCAAGACGCTGCACCCCGGCCTGCGCCTGGGCTTTGTGGTGGTGCCGCCCGCGCTGGTCGATGCCTTTGCCATGGCACGCGCCATCACCGACCGGCATGCGCCCGGCGATGCCCAGGCCGTGCTGGCGCGCTTCATTGCCGAGGGGCACCTGCTGCGCCACCTGCGCCGCATGCGCGAGCTGTGCCAGCACCGCCAGCAATGGCTGATCGACACCCTGGCCGACGCCAGCGACGGCCACTGGCAATTGGCCCCCAGCGACCGCGGCATGCACCTGCTGCACGAAGCGCCAACTGGCAGCGATGACGAGCCCCTGGCCCGCAGCGCCCAGGCGGCGGGCGTGATGCTGGCCCCGCTCTCGCGCTACGCCATCACCTCGCCCCGGCGCGGCTGGCTGCTGGGCTACGCGGGCTATGGCGACGAGGAAATTCGCGCTGCGGCGCGTGTGGTGGGGGCGCTGGCGGCGCGGGGTAGAGCCAGGCAGTGATGCACCCACCATCCACACCACAGCAATGAAGCGGACCCTGCACAAACGCAGCACGCGGCTTCGACAGGCTCAGCCTGAACGGATGGTGATGCCCCCAGGCCAGGGCCTACAGCGCCCCACTCAGGGCCTGTTCCACCAGCGCCAGGCCTTGGGCAGCCCCCATGCGCAGTCCTACATCGCTGCGCGTGGGCACATCGCATTCGCGCGGATTGATGCGGATGAGGCGGCCGCCGTGGTCGCGCAGCACGCTGTGCCCAAAGTGGCGCACCGACGGTATGGCCGTGCCCGCGCCCAGCTCGATCACCACCGGGCGGCGCGCACCCTGCAGCCAGCGCTGCTGGCGTGCGCGCTGGGCTGCGGTGCGGGCTTCCACCCAGTCCCAGTCGTTGAACATCAGGATGTTGGGCCGGGCCAGTGCGCCGCAGTGGGGGCAGCGCGGCGGCGCGTTGCGCAGGCGGCAGGTGGCTTCGTCCACATCGGGCACAAAGTCATCGGCGGGCCAGATGGCGTCGCTGCAGCCTTCCAGGCACTGCAGGTGGTGGATGGAGCCGTGGCATTCATGCACCGCGTCGGCGGGGTAGCCTGCGATCTGGAACTGCCCGTCCACATTGCTGGTGAACACGCCCAGGCCATGGTGCATGCGCGCACCCCAGCGCAGCAAATGGGCAAAGCCTGCGTGCGGCACCGTGCGGCGGTACAGCGCCAGCCGGTGGCCGTAAAAGCCCCAGGCCAGATCCGGTGCGGCACGAAAAGCGGCAGGCGAGGCGATGGAGGCAAAGTCCAGCCGCGCCTGGGCCAGGGCAGGGTAGGCCCGCCAGAAACCGTCATTGCCCCGAAAGTCCGGCAGGCCCGAATCCACCCCCATGCCTGCGCCTGCAGCCACGATCAGGGCATCGGCCTGCTCCAGCAGCGCCGCTGCGTGCTCGGCGGCTGCGGCAAGGGCGGGGTCAAAGTACGAGGGCGGGGTGGGGTCGGGCGAAGAAGCGGGGTGGGTGGTCATGCGGTGGCTCCAATCCGCCAAGGATAGGGCCACCGAAGCAATGAACGGAACGAGCCACGTTGAACTTGAAATATCCGTTCGGGTTGAGCTGGATGCAACCCTGCGCGGCGCAGAGAAAACGCGGTGCTGTCCCTGCCGAAGCGTTCAGCGTGAACCGCTCACGTCCAGATCTTGCCAACGCCCTACCGGCTGGCTGACGCACCCTGCAGCGCAGGCGTGGAGGCAGGGGCCAGCCCCTCACTGGTCTGGGTGGCTTGCACGGTGCGCCACCAGTGCCGCGACAGGGCGGGCTTGTGCAGGTCAATGCGCTCGCCCATCACGGGAGCCACCAGCGGGACCTGGGCCGCCTCAGCCAGCGCGGTGATGCGCTCAAAAGGCTCGGTCCAAGGGTGCATCGACAGGTCAAACGTGCCGTTGTGGATGGGCATGAGGTAGCGGCCCTTCAGGTCCAGATGGGCCTGCAGGCTTTGCTCGGGCTGCATGTGCACATCAGGCCAGTCAGCGTTGTAGGCACCGGTCTCCACCATGGTCAGGTCAAACGGGCCAAAGCGCTCGCCAATGGCCTTGAAACCATCGAAATAGCCCGTGTCACCGCTGAAGAAAATGCGCAACCCTTCGCCCGCAGCGCCACCTTCTGCACTGCCCTGGCCCGTGGTGCGCAGCACCCACGATGCCCACAGCGTGCGGTCGCTGTCGCCCAGGCCGCGGCCCGAGAAATGCTGGGCGGGCGTGGCCGTCAGCTCCAGTGCGCCCACGGTGGTGCTCTGCCACCAGTCCAGCTGCTGCACCTTGGCCGCAGGCACGCCCCATTCGATGAGCCGGTCACCCACGCCCAGCGGGGTGATGAAGTGCGCCACCTTGGGTGCCAGCTTCTGGATGGCACCGTAGTCCAGGTGGTCGTAATGGTCGTGCGAGAGCACCACGCCTTCGATCGGTGGCAGTTCATCAATGCTGATGGGCGGGGCATGGAAGCGCTTGGGCCCGATGAACTGGAACGGCGACGCGCGCTCGGAAAACACCGGGTCCGTCAGCCAGAACTGCCCGCCCACCTTGAGCAGCATGGTCGAATGCCCCAGCCGCCACAGGCTGCCATCGGGCGCAGCCAGCAAGTCGGTGCGCAAGATGGCGTGCACGGGGATGGGGGCGGTGGGCACCGTTTCGGCATCTTTGCCGGTGGCAAAGCTCCACATCACCTTCAGCGTCTTGCCCACGCCCAGTGACTGGCGCGGCTTGGCGTTGCGGAACTTGCCGTCCTCACGCATCGAACTCTGGCTTTGCGCGGTGGCAGGAAAGGTGCTGCAGGACGAGGTGACAGTGGCCATGACAAGGACTCCGATGACAACGGTGGCTGCGTGCCAGACCCGGGGGGTGCGACGGGGCATGGGCGAACTCCGTGGAAATATGCACCGTACAGTGTAGTCCTGTTTTCAGAAAAGTAAACTGGTCAGTGTAAAATTGCCCCATGAGTGACCAGCCTTCTCCCACGCGCCTGACCGATCGCAAGCGCGACGCCATCCTGCAAGCGGCCATCGGAGAGTTCAGGCAACACGGCTTCAATGGCACCAGCATGGACCGCGTGGCCGCTGCGGCCGAGGTCTCCAAACGCACCGTCTACAACCACTTCCCCAGCAAGGAAGACCTGTTCGAGGCTATCTTGCTGCTGATGTGGGAGCGCAGCCAGTCGCCCGAAGAACAGCAGTACGAGGCCACCCAGCCCCTGCGCCCCCAGTTGCTGGCGCTGCTGGGGCACAAGATGCGGCTGCTCAACGACGCGAGCTTCATCGACCTGAGCCGCGTGGCCATGGCCGACATGATGCACACCCCCGAGCGCGCCCGCGCCATCGCCACCAAGCTGGCTGCCAAGGAAGAAGGCCTGCCCCGCTGGCTGCATGCTGCCCAGCAAGGTGGCCGCCTGCGCCCCAGCATGGACGTGCCCTACGCCGCCCAGCAACTGCAGGGTATGGTCAAGGCCTTCGCCTTCTGGCCCCAGCTGGCCATGGGCCAGCCACCGCTGACCCCAGCGCAACAGCAGCAGGTGCTGGCGGATGCGGTGGACATGTTTCTGGGGCTGTATGCAGTGCCTGCAGGCTGAGAACCCGTTGCAAGGGCCCCTTCCAGGCCTGATCCAGGCGTCGTTTTGCACTACGCTTGCGGGTTTTCATCCCCGCCCAGGTCTCCCCATGCCCCTGTCTCCCTACCTCGATACAGCGCCCGTGCTGGGCTCCAACGTGTTTGTGCATTCCAGCGCGCAGGTGATTGGCGATGTGCAGCTGGGCGATGACAGCTCGGTGTGGTGCAACGCCGTGCTGCGCGGCGACGTGAACCGCATCACCGTGGGCCGCTGCAGCAACGTGCAGGACCTGACCATGGGCCACGTATCGCACCGCAACGCCGCCAAGCCCGAGGGCTCGCCGCTGGTGATTGGTGACTACGTGACGGTAGGCCACTCGGTCATCCTGCACGGCTGCCGCATCGGCAATGAATGCCTCATCGGCATGGGCTCCATCGTGATGGACGACGCCGTGATCGAAGACCGCGTGATGCTGGGCGCAGGCAGCCTGGTTTCGCCCGGCAAGGTGCTGGAAAGCGGCTACCTCTACATCGGCCGCCCGGCGGTGCGCCAGCGGGCTTTGACGGAGGCGGAGATTGCCTACCTGAAGTACTCGGCCGAGCACTATGTGCGGGTGAAGACCAATTACTTGGTCACTCCACAGCCCGACTACAAGAGCTGAACAACATGCAGTTTGCTGCCATGGGCTCCATGAGGTACCCCCAAAGCACACCATTCCTAGACGTATGACTGAGCTCCTCGCCCGACTTTCAGAGTCTGTCACCACCGCTCGATCCGTGGAGGAACTGACACGGCCACTTCTGGAGATGCTGGAGGCTGTGACGGGCCTGGAATCCACCTACCTGACATCCGTCGACCAGATGCAGGGGATTCAGCATGTGCGGTATGCCCGCAATGCGGGCGACCTGCAGATCCGCGAAGGCTTGGCTGTTCCGTGGAACGACACATTGTGCAAACGGGCATTGGACGAAGGACGCACCTTCACCGATGACGTACCAAGCAGCTGGGGCGACTCGGGAGCTGCTCGGGACCTCGGCATCCACACCTATGTGACCAAGGCCGTGCACATGAGCGACGGCACGCTGTATGGCACCTTGTGCGCAGCCAGCAGGCATGCCCGTCCCCGTATGCCGCAGACGGACCGCATCCTTACGCTGTTCGCCTTCCTGATTGGTCAGCAGGTGGAGCGTGAAAAGCTCATTCAAGAGCTGGTGTACGCCAATGCCCAACTGGCTGCCGCCGCTACCACCGACCAGCTTACCGGATTGCCCAACCGTCGCGCCCTGATGGCTGCGCTGGAGCGCATGTTGGCACAGGGCCAGCGCATGCAAAGAGGTGTGCAAATCGCGTTCATCGATCTGGATGGATTCAAGGCCATCAACGACACCTATGGTCATGATGTGGGTGACCAATTTTTGCTCGCCATAGCGCAGAGGCTCCGCAGCGCACTGCGCATAGAAGACATGGCAGCGCGACTGGGTGGCGATGAATTTGTAGTTATCAGCCTGGGAC
Organism: Acidovorax sp. DW039; assembly: GCF_037101375.1. Classification (NCBI taxonomy): domain Bacteria; kingdom Pseudomonadati; phylum Pseudomonadota; class Betaproteobacteria; order Burkholderiales; family Comamonadaceae; genus Acidovorax; species Acidovorax sp. DW039. The sequence goes on from NZ_AP029019.1 coordinate 63,095, forward strand.
TACATACGCACGGTTTGGCGCACACGGGGCAGGAAGTGTTGGGCCAGCGCATTGTTCAGGCCACGCAGGGACGGTTCAACCTTCAGGGAGCATCGTTGGACTATGCCGGAGCCAGCGTCGGCATGACCACCATCACGCCTGACCAGAACCTGGGCGTAGAGGAAGCTTTACGCCTCGCAGACCAAACCATGTACCAGGTGAAACAAGCACGCCGCCATGCGCACAAAGCGGCGACGCAGGCACCAGTACAACCCGCAATGCCTGACCAGGCCTCTTTGAACCTGAAAAATTTGTAAGAGCGGGGCCCTTCAGCAGGATTACGCTCAGCCGGGATAATCGGACACCCACCCGATTCCGGCGGCGACATCGCATCGCCTCCTGCCAGCCCGCTCCCACCCCCATGTCTGCCGCCGCTTCAGCCAACGTTCCCCGCCAGCGCGTGCTCTCCGTCATCCCCCCGATGACGCAGCTGAACACGCCTTACCCTTCCACTGCCTACCTCACGGGGTTCCTGCGTTCGCGCGGGGTGGATGCTGTGCAGGAGGACCTGGCGCTGGCCCTGGTGCTGCGCCTGCTCTCGCCGGAGGGCCTGCGCGCCATTGCCGACAAGGTGGATGCGTTGCCGCCCAAAAAGCGCAGCGCTGCGGTGCAATCGTTTGTGGAGCAGAAGGACCGCTACCTCGCCACCATTGGCCCGGCCATTGCCTTTTTGCAGGGGCGCGACAGCACGCTGGCGCACCGCATCGTGGGCCGCCATTACCTGCCCGAGGGGCCGCGCTTTGAGTCGCTGGATGTGTACGTGGACGACGAGGGCGGCGACCCGCTGGGCTGGGCGTTTGGCGCTTTGGGCCTGACGGACAAGGCCAAGCACCTGGCCACGCTGTACTTGAACGATCTGGCCGATGTGCTGCGCGATGCGGTGGACGAGCGCTTTGAGTTTGTGCGCTACGCAGAATCGCTGGCGGGCAGCCAGCCCACGTTTGACCCGCTGGCCAACGCACTCGCTGCCCCGCCCACGCTGGTGGATGAGCTGCTGGAGCAGCTTACGCACGAGGCCATTGCCCGGCACCAACCCACGGTGGTGCTGCTGTCGGTGCCCTTCCCGGGCTCGGTGTACGCGGCCTTTCGGATTGCGCAAAGCATCAAGGCGCGCCATCCGCACATCACCACGGTGCTGGGCGGCGGCTTTGTGAACACCGAACTGCGCGAGCTGGCTGAGCCGCGCGTGTTTGACCACTTTGATTTCGTCACGCTGGACGCGGGCGAGCGCCCGCTGCTGGCACTGCTGGAGCACCTGCGCGGCGAGCGCGGGCGGCAGCGGCTGGTGCGCACCTTTGTGCGCAACAACGGGCAGGTGCAGTACATCAACATGATGGAGGCCGACATTGCCTTTGCCGAGGTGGGCACCCCCACCTGGGACGGCCTGCCACTGGACCGCTACCTGTCGCTGCTGGACATGCTCAACCCCATGCACCGGCTGTGGAGCGACGGGCGCTGGAACAAGCTCACGGTGGCGCACGGCTGCTACTGGAAAAAGTGCAGCTTTTGCGACGTGAGCCTGGACTACATCAGTCGCTACGAGGGCGCGAGCGCGAGTGTGCTGGCCGACCGCATCGAGCAGATCGTGCGCGAAACGGGGCAGACGGGTTTTCATTTTGTGGACGAGGCCGCACCGCCCAAGGCGCTCAAGGCCCTGGCCACCGAGCTGATTGCGCGGGGCACCGGCATCAGTTGGTGGGGCAATGTGCGGTTTGAAAAGACCTTCACCCCCGAACTGGCCGAGCTGCTGGCCGACAGTGGCTGCATCGCCATCTCGGGCGGACTCGAAGTCGCGTCTGACCGGTTGCTGAACCTGATGAAAAAAGGCGTGTCGGTAGACCAGGTGGCCCGCGTGACCAAGGCCTTCAGCGATGTCGGCATCCTGGTGCATGCCTACCTGATGTACGGCTTTCCGACGCAGACGGTGCAAGACACGGTAGATGCTCTGGAGTACGTGCGCCAGTTGTTTGCCAACGGTTGCATTCAAAGCGGCTTCTTCCACCGCTTTGCCTGCACCGTGCATTCGCCCGTGGGCCAGCACCCCGAGGAATACGGAGTGACGCTGGCCCCGCTACCACCGGGCGACTTTGCAAAGAACGATGTGGCCTTCATCGACCCGACAGGGGTAGACCATGACGCGCTGGGCGCGGGCCTGAAGAAGGCTATCTACAACTACATGCACGGCATTGGGCTGGAAGAAGATGTGCGCCTGTGGTTCCCGTTCAAGGTGCCCAAAACCACGGTGCGGCGCGACCGCATTGAGCGGGCGCTGCGCGAGCGGGGGTAATGTGTTCGGTGATCGCGCGCGGACCGGTGGCCTGGGGGACGTGAGCAAAAGCCGCTCTTAAGGCAAATTACCCTCTAGCGCCCGCACAGCAAGCGCAGGCAGCTACAAAACCGATAGCAATTCAATGCACTGCCGGTGTGGAAGCAGCGGCTATTTTTTCTGCTTCTGATAGGCACGGTCCATCGGAGGCCCCTTGTCGGTGTCCTGCAAACCGTGGGTCACGTCCTCATACGCCTGGCGCACCTCGCGCGATGGGATGCCGCCGGTCATGCCCGTGGCCTCGTCTCGCTCGTGGGGCAGGCGGCCTTCGGGGGCATCCAGGTCTTCCGGCCCACTGCCGGGCTGCTGGGGCGGGTGGGTGGTGCTCACCCGGCGTTCCTTGCGCGCAGGCACGGGGGCGGAAGGGATCTTGTCTTCGTCAGGGCGATGGTCGGGTGGTGTCATGGAAAAAACCTCGGATCAAATCAGCGCCCAACTTAGGCCACTAACCCATCGCCCCGTGTAGGCACAGGCCCGCTTCGATTGCAGGCCTGTGACTCCTCAACCCCTCGATGCCACCCGCAGCAACCATGCGCCTGCCGATGCCGCCGCACACAGCCCCGCCACCCCCAGGCCCCCCCAGTGCGCCAAGGCTTGGCTGCCCACGGCGGAGCCCAGCGCCATGCCAATGAACATGCCGGTGAGCAGCAGGGCATTGAGGCGGCTGCGGGCGGCAGGCTCCAGCCGGTACACCAGCGTCTGGTGGCCCACCAGCGCTACCTGCACGCCAAAGTCAAACGTCACCGTGACCAGCACCATCAAGCCCAGTTGCCAGGCCATGGGCAAGGGCTCGCCTAGCGCCAGCAGCACAAACGACAGTGCCACCGTGGCGGCCCCAGCACGCACCACGCGCAGGGGGCCCCAACGGTCAGACCAGCGGCCCGCCCACGGCGCACCCAGAGCGCCCACCACGCCCGCCAGCCCAAACGCCCCGGCCATGGCGCTGCCCATGCCAAAACGCTGCTGCAGCACGATGGCCAGCGTGGACCAGAAGGCGCTGAACGCCACGGAAATCAAACCCTGCGTCCACACCGCCAGGCGCAGATCGCGGTGCTTGCGCCACAGAGACCACAGCGACGCCATCAAGGCACCGTAGCCCAGCGCAGTCACCGGGGCCATGCGCGGCAGGCCCCGCACACACACCGCGCCAATGGCGGCCACCAGCAGCGCACCCAGCACATACACGGCGCGCCAGCCCGCCCACTGGCCCACCAGCCCGCTGAACACCCGGGACAGCAGAATGCCCAGCAGCAGGCCCGTCATCACCTGGCCCACCACGCGTCCCCGTTGCGCATCCGGTGCCAGCGTAGCTGCGGCGGGCACGATGTCTTGCGCCAGTGTGGCCAGCACGCCTGCCACCAAGGCCGCCACCCACAAGGCGTGCACACCAGGGGCCAGAGCGCACAGGCCCAGCGCCAAGGCCAGGCCCGCAGCCTTGGCACCGATCAGCATGCGGCGATCCAGCCGGTCGCCCAACGGGGCCAGCAGCAAAATGCCCAGCGCATAACCCAGTTGGGTCAGCGTGGGCACCACCCCCACCTGCGTGGCCGTGCTGCCCAGCCCATCGGCCATCAGGCCCAGCAGCGGCTGGCTGAAGTACAGCGTGGCCGCCCCCAGCCCCGCCCCCGTCGCCAGCAACACCACCAAAGAGGGCGGCAGACCCGGGTGGGACAGGGACGTTGCCTGAGAAGGCGCTAAAGCCGCAGGCGCTGAAGTGGAAGAAGCAGACATGGCGGTCACCCCAAGTTCAAAAACACAATGCGGTGATTCTGCAAACGCATGACCCAGCGCGGTAGATGCCTGAAAAGCAGATTTGTTATACGCTGAGCGTATGACAAAGCTTCTGGAACCTGCACTCGACCGCCTGGAGTTGCTGCACACGCTGGTGCGCATCGTGGAGGCGGGCAGCCTGTCTGCCGCAGCCCGGCAACTGGGCACCACCCAACCCACCGTCAGCCGCCGCCTGCGCCAGCTGGAGGCCTATTGGGGCGTGCAACTGCTGCAGCGCTCCACCCACGCCATGAAACTGACGGAAGACGGCGACAACGCCTACCAGCAAGCCAAGTCGCTGCTGGAACGCTGGCAGGCCATGGACGCCGACCTGCGCGGGCGGCAGGCCGCGTTGCGGGGCCACCTGCGGGTGCTGGTGCCCAGCATCTTCGGGCAGGAACAGCTTGTGCCTCCGCTGGTGCAATTCATGAAAACGCACCCCGAGGTGACAGTGGACTGGCTGCTGAACGACCGGCTGCCCGATTTCATTGCCGAGGGCATTGACTGCGCCATCCGCGTGGGGCGTGTGGACGAGCCCAACCTGGTCGCCATCGCACTGGCAGAGGTGCCACGCATTGTGGTGGCGGCCCCCGCACTGGCGCAGCCCGCCGTGGCGGCCCCTTCAGCCGACCCCGCACAACCCCGGGCCTTGGCCCAACTGCCGTGGCTGGCGCTGCGCACGTTCTATACCGATGAAGTGGCGCTGACCCACTGCCACAGCGGTGACACGCAGCGCTTTGTCATCACACCCCGCCTGGGCACCGACAACCTGCAAGCCCTGCGCAACGCAGCCCTTGCAGGGGTGGGCGCAGGCATCGCATCGGCCTGGGCCGTGGCTGACGACATTGCCGAAGGCCGTCTGGTGCACCTGGCACCCCAATGGCAGGCACCACCGCTGCCGATCTACCTCATCTACCCCCGCAGCAGCTGGCGCCCAGCGCGGCTGAAAGCATTTATCACCAGCATGCGCGAGGCTTTTCCGCAGGTGCATGGGATACAGCCTGTGGGAAGAGGATAAATGGCGTTGGGTGGTGCTGCATATTCAATCAAACATGAGTATTTTTGATTGATTTGTATTTTTATGGAATGTAGAAAAATATTTCTGATATCCCAGAAAACACATTCATTCAACGCCTCAGTTGACTTAAATGGAAAGCAAATACCAACATCTTGACGTTACCCACGTTCACCTCCACTCAAATCCCAATGAATCTCTACTGGTTTCAAAATGAATAAAAGATTGAAACCAAAATCCTCTCAATTTGCCAATTTTCTGCCTTTTCATCAGTTTTAAAAAAACCAAGAAAAATACATCCAAAAGAAAAGCAGAGATAAAATCTTAAAACATCAATAAACACAAATGAATAAGAAAATATTAATTTCAAATAATCAATGGATTTAAATATTTTCTAAAAACAGGTTTTGAGATTTTTTCGATGCCAGTTTTGATAATTTTTAGTAATCCAAAGTGGGATCCAAAAGTATGAGAAAGAGGGCTTTTTGCGAGGATCTAGTCTCCTTGCACAAAATTCGGCCCCAGTCAACGGCCTCGCTGGGCCAGGTTGCCAAGGCCTAGCAAATCCATCTCGTGCCCGCGCCGTTGTGCGCGCAACAGCTCTCTGCGGTTTTTCATGGTTTTTTGCCGCTTCTGCAGGCTCGCGTTTGCGCTCCCCGGTGCGTTTCCAATGGATAAGACAAAAATGCCGCCAGCGCCCGCCCCACAAGCGCAAGCAGCTATCAAAAACAGAGCAAAATCGGGCCTGCACGGCCGATCCAAAATGAAGCGGAACGGGCGTGGGCCCCCAGCGCCCGACAAAAAACCTGGGCATGCATACAGTGCAATGCCGCAGGCCATGCCACACTCTCCCCCTCACAGCAGGTGGTTATGTCTTCTACAGAGTGGGCCGCGCAGGCCCTGCAGTCGTTTGATGCGGTGGTCAACGCCACCGAAGGGTTTCGCAGCCGGGCCGGGCAGCGGCTGATGGCCGAGCAGGTGGCGCGCACCTTCAGCCGGGCCACGCTGGGCAAGGTGGATGAAGAAGGGGGCGAGCCCGCCCCCACGCGCTCGATCGCCGTCATTCAGGCGGGTACGGGTGTGGGCAAGTCGCTGGCCTATTGCGCGCCCGCCATTGCGCTGGCGCTGGCGCGGGGCACGCGGGTGTTGATCTCTACCGCCACCGTGGCGCTGCAGGAGCAGCTGGTCAACAAGGATCTGCCCGCGCTGGCGGCGCGCATGCCGCAGCCCTTCAAATTTGCGCTGGCCAAAGGGCGCGGCCGCTATGTGTGCAAGCTCAAGCTCGACCGTCTGGCAGGCCACACCGAAGCCGACGAGGTGGAGGACGACCTGTTTGCCGAAGAGGAGGCCGCCGCCCGCGCCAAGCGCCCCCGGCAGGAGACCGAGGCGCGCATCCAGTTCTACAGCGCCATGGCGCAAACGCTGTCCAAAGGCGTGTGGGATGGCGACCGCGACAGCCTGGAAACACCGCCCGAGCCGGAGGTGTGGAGCCCCGTGGCGGCCGAGGGCGCATCGTGCACGGGCAAGCACTGCCCGGCCTTCAGCCAGTGCACCTACTACGACAAGCGCAAGGAGCTGGTGGGTGCGCAGGTGATTGTGGCCAACCATGATTTGCTGCTGTCGTCCCTGGGCGCACGCGTGCTGCCCGAGCTGGACAACTGCCTGCTGGTACTGGACGAAGCCCACCACCTGCCCACCACGGCGCTGCAGCAATTTGCCTGCAGCATGGACCTGTCGCGCATCACCTGGATCGAGCGCCTTTCCAGCCGCGGCCTGCGCATTGGTGCGCTGCTGGAGGTGGAGGAGATTGCCGACATCCCCAAGCACGCGGCGCAACTGCGGCAAACGCTGCAGGACCTGGCGCGCATCGTGATGGATGTGTATGGCGAGCAGCTCAAGAGCCAGCCGAGCGCCTGGGGCCCAGCGCGGGTGCGGGTGCCGCGCGGCGAATTGCCCGAGCAACTCATCGCACCCCTGGGCCTGCTGGCCGCCAGTGCAGACGGCTTTCTGGAGGCCCTGCGCGCCATTAGCAAGGCCCTGCGCGCCGAGATGCGCGACAAGCCCGACGAGGCCAAGCGCCTGTCTACGCTGTACGCGCAAATCGGCATGCTGGCCCCGCGCCTGGAAGAGCTGCACGCCACTGCGCAACTGCTGCTACAGGATGCGCCCGAAGGTGCCGTACCCGCTGCAAAGTGGTTCACGCTGGAGATGGATGGCGACTTCATCGTGGTCAAGGCGCACGCCAGCCCCATCCTGCCGGGCACCGCGCTGCGCAACCACCTGTGGAATGCGGTGCGCGGGGCTGTGCTGACATCGGCCACGCTCACGAGCTGCGGGCACTTTGATTTCTTCTTGCGCGAGGCAGGCCTGCATGGTGATGAGGCAGCCACCACGCTGGAAGTGCCCAGCCCCTTCAACTACGCAGCACAGGGCACGCTGATTGCCGCCGAGACGCGTGCCGACCCCAAGAACGCCGCGCAGTTCACCACCGAGATGGTCGATGCACTGCTGCACGACATTGCCCGGGTGGAATACGGTGCGCTGGTGCTGTTCACCTCACGCGAGCAGATGCGCCAGGCCGTGGATGCGCTGCCCACCGCCATGCGCAGCGTGGTGCTGGTGCAAAACGCGCTGCCCCGCACGTTGCTGCTCAAGCGCCACCGCGAGCGGGTGGAGAACGGCGAGCCCTCTGTCATCTTCGGCATGCAGTCGTTCGGCGAGGGGCTGGATTTACCGGGGCGGCTGTGCGAATCGGTCTTCATCACCAAGCTGCCCTTTGCCCCGCCCGACGACCCCGTGGGCGAGGCCCGCGCCGAATGGCTGCGCGCCGTGGGGCGCGACCCCTTCAGCGAGTTGGTGGTGCCCGCCACCGCCATTCGGCTGGCGCAATGGGTAGGCCGCGCCATCCGCACCGAAGAAGACCAGGCCCATGTGTACTGCTACGACAAGCGCCTGACGCGCACCAGCTACGGCCAGCGCCTGCTCAAAGGGCTGCCGCCGTTTGCGCTGGAGCAACGCGCAGCGCTGTGAGCGCTGTAAAGTCGCCCACCCCTTTTCACCACAACAACCAGAAAGCCCCCCATGCCCCACACCGTACCTGCCTGCCCCCAATGCGGCCTGGAAAACACCTACCCCGATGGCACCAACTACGTCTGCCCCGACTGCGCCTTTGAATGGCCGCAAGTGGCCGAGACGGCAGACACTGACGCAGATGCAGATGCAGGCGACGGCATCGTGCGCGACGCTGTACGTGATGCGAATGGCAACCCGCTGGCCGATGGCGACGCAGTGATCCTGGTGAAAGACCTCAAGGTCAAAGGCTCGTCCTCCACCCTCAAGAAGGGTACCAAGATCAAGGGCATCCGCCTGGTCGATGGCGCCGACGGCCACAACGTGGACTGCAAGACCGACCTGGGCAGCATGCTGCTGAAGTCGGAGTTTTTGAAGAAGGCGTGAGCGCTCGGCCGTAGCAGGGTGGCGCTGCAGAGCTCTGCCTCCATCATCACGAACCTGTTCCAAGCCCTGGGGCATGGCCGCGGTACCTGCCCCCATGTCAGACATCACCCCACAGGCAGGCGCGCCGCCTGCCGACGCTGCAGGTGTTTTGCGCTGCCTACATTTGCATCCATTGGTATCAAACACGGAGACCCATGCGATGCACCACGATTCCGCCGCTTACAACAACCTGTGGACGCTCATCAAGGACATCCGCTTCGGGATGCTGACGCACCGCACAGCCACGGGCATGCTGCACGCCCACCCGCTGACCACGCAGAACAAGCATCTGGATGACAACGCCGAGCTGTACTTCTTCATCTCGCGCTCGGGTGAGCTGTACGAGCGACTGCTGACGGATGGCGAGGTGAACGTGGCTTACGCAGACCCGGGCAAGGACAGCTATGTGTCACTGTCAGGCCAGGCTCGCTTTGTGGAAGACCAGGCCCTGAAGGACGCCCTGTGGTCACCCATGGCGCAGGCGTGGTTTCCAGGCGGGTCTACCGACACCGATCTGGCACTGCTGAGCGTGCGCATTCGCCATGCCGAGTACTGGGATGTGAAGGAAAGCAAGATGATGCAGCTCTTCAAGATGGCCAAGGCCGCTGTGACGGGCCAGCAGCCGCGGGGCATGGGCGAGCACCGCGAGATGACGGTGCCTTGAGTTTTGCGGTCGGTGCAGCCAGGCCTGCCAGCGTGGCCCTGGGCTGCGACAATTCGACGGCTCCCTTGGCCCTCGCCACCCCGCATGCCCTCATCGCCCCCCATCGCCGTCATCGACTTTGAAACCACCGGCATGTCGCCCAGCCAGGGCGCGCGTGCCACCGAGGTGGCCATCGTGCTGCTGGAGGGTGGGCAGGTGGTGGACCGGTTTCAGAGCCTGATGAAAACCGGGGCGTGGATTCCTGCCTTCATCACCGAGCTGACGGGCATTACCAACGCCATGGTGCAGGCAGCGCCCGATGCCGCAACGGTGATGCGCGAAGCTGCCCGGTTTGTGGGCAGCGCCCCCATGGTGGCGCACAACGCGGGCTTTGACAGCAAGTTCTGGCAGGCCGAGCTGGCGCTGGCCGATGTGCCCGCGCCCCATGCCTTTGCCTGCACGGTGCTGCTGTCACGCCGCATCTACCCGGAGGCCCCAACCCACAAGCTGGGACCGCTGGTAGACCACCTGGGCCTGCCGCGCGCAGGCCGCGCCCACCGGGCCCTGGCCGATGCAGAAATGGCCGCCGCCTTGCTGGCGCGCATGCAGCAAGACCTGGCCCGGCAGTGGCATGTGGCGCAGCCGGGCTTTGCGTTGCTGCAGGCCATACAGCGCACCACGCGCAAGGCACTGCCACAGTTGCTGGCCCGCCATGCGCAGGCAGCTCCATCGGTCTCCCGGCAAGGCCACGGCAGTTGTCCACAGCAACTGAGTCTGCTATTGGATTGATAGCTGCTTGCGCTTGTTGAATAAGCGCTGCAGGCGGTTTTGACTGTGATTTCTGCAGGCCCTGTCGGCTGCGCGCGACGGGTGCAAATGGTTACCACGGCCAGCGGGCGTCGTGGCTACGATGCCGCCCGGAGGATCACCCGCACATGACACACACCGCACCGGCAACCCCCTGCCTGGCCCGCCTGCCGCTGAGCGCGGACAGACAGGAGTGCGTGTTGCTGATCGTGCATGCCAACCATGCAGTGATGCCCGAGCCCCCGCTGCAGCATGTGGTGGAGTTTGAGGACGATCGCCACGGCGGATTCATCAGCGCAGCGCAGGCCACCGATGGCCGCTGGGGCTACATCAACGGCGAGGGGCAATGGCTCATCGCCCCCACACTGGACAACGCACGCGGCTTTACCGAAGACGGCCTGGCCCGCTTCTGCCGCGAAGGGCGCTGGGGCTATGTGAACCTGCTGGCCCAAGAGGTGGTGCCACCGCAGTTTGAAGATGCACGCCCCATGCGCAATGGCCTGGCCGGTGTGCGCACCGCGGCCCACACCTGGCGCATTGTGGACAGGCTGGGGCAATTCACCGGCGATGCGCACTTTGCCAGGCTGGACACCTTTGGACCGGTGGGGCTGGCATTGGCAAAGCAAGCACAGCCGCAGGGCACCAGCCGCCACAGCCTGCTGGGGTATGTGGACCACCGCGGCCACTGGATGATTGCGCCGCGCTTTGCGCAGGCCCACCCGTTTGACGAGCAGGCCGTGACGGCCGCGTCGGAAGACGGCGAACGCTGGGGCCTGATCAACCCAGAAGGCGAATGGGTGCTGACGCCCCGGTATGCGCGCATTGATCCGTTCAACAGCGAAGGACTGGCCTTTTTTGCCGGTGATGACGGCGAGCGCGGTTACCTCAACACCCGCGGCAAGGTGGCCGTGCAGGGCGGGCAGCACCTGTCGCACCACATGGTGTGCGGGGTGGTGGCCGACAGCTACAACGGATCCCGGTTTCTGGACAGCCACAGCAGGCATGTGCCGGCCCCTGCGCTGGCCTACGCCACCGACTTTCGCGCCGAAATGGAATGCGCCGTGGCCCGGCTGGCGGAGGAAAGCCCCGCACTGCAGCCTGCCGCTGCGCCATCCACCCATGCGTGGGGCTTGCTGCACACCCAGGGCCGTTTTGTGCCTGCGCCCCAAGGCCTGCTGGAGCCGCTGACCGACCACGAGGGGTGGATTCCGAACACCCAGCCCGACACGGCCCTGGTGCCCTTCATCACCACCGATGGCCAGCTGGCCTGGATGGACCGTGAAGGCCAGGTGGTGTGGCGCGCGCTGTACGGCAACGGACACGTCACGCTGTACGGCAGCCAGGGCCAGACGCTGTGGCACAGCCCTCCCCACCTGCACTGCGAGGCCCCCACGCCCTTCTTTGATGTGCGGCCTGAGCAGCATCTGGAGGGCATGGCATCGCCAGACCACATTCCCGAACTGGCCCGCGCTGTAGTGGCCGAAGCAGAAAGCCGCCTACACCAGCTGGCCCAGGGGCTGGCACCGCAAGAAGGCCAGGTGATTGAAGACACCGATGCGGACCCTTGCTGTGATGTGGAAGAGGGCGACCAGGAGGCGCTGGACCGGTGCCGCGCCACCGCGCTGCGGCGGGTGATGCGCGCCTACATTGGCGAGGCGCACAACGGTGTCTACGAGTTTCTGGGCTCGCAGCACCAGCGCAGCGCCGACGAAAATCGGCAGACCTTGCTGCAGCATCTGGAGGCCGAGTGGGGCCCCGCAGACCCCGACCCCGAACACGCAGCCCCGCCACACTGCCACGGCTTGCCCATGGCGGCGTGGTGGCTGCCACTGCGCCAGCCTCTGCCCCCACAGGCCACCACCAATCCGCAGGTGCATTTGCCCGAAGCCAATGGCCTGTGGCTCAGCCTGTACCCGCACGCAGATACCGGGGATGGCGATGCCTGGTGGGAGCTGTGGCTGATGGCCGCGCCCAGCGTGGACGCATTGCGCGCCGCACAGCTTGCGGCCCGGATCACTGCAGAGGGAGCAGACAGGGGAGAGTCTGTAGCCACAGAAGGCGCCGCACACCACAGCCATCGCTTCAGCCCCACCCATGACAGCGAAGCCGCTGAGCCCCCCGAGCCCCAAACGCGCGAAGAATGGCTGCACGCCGTGCAGCAGCAACCCGATGCCCTGGCGGGCGTCCCTGTGGAGTGGCGGGACGAGGCCATGGTGGACACGGCCCTGCAGCAGGACCCGGCCATGCTCACCGATGTGCCCCCGGCCCTGCAAACACCCCAGAGGCTCGAAGCCCTGGTGCGCAGCAGCGTGCAGCGCGCGGTGCAGATTCCACCCGTCTGCATGACCCGTGATGCCCTGCTGCTGGCCCGCGAACTGTATGCGGGCGACCCCGTATGGGATGCGGTGGACGAGCGCTGCAGCCAGGTGCCCCTGCCCACGGACGCATGGGATGCCGACAGCCTGGATGCCGTGTGGGGCTGCCTGCTGAGCCCCGCGCAGGCAGAACGCGCCGTGCGTGCTGGTGCGCCCCTGAACCGGGTGCCGCACTGGCTGCGCACCCCGGCGGTGGAAGACGCAGCGCTGCAGGCAGACATCTACAACCTGTGCGATATCCCGCCCCAACGCGTGACCCCGGCGCTGGCAGAGCGTGCCGTGCGGCATGACTATGGTCGGCTGATCCGCTACGTGCCCCCGCCGTTGCTGACCCCGGACTTGTGCCTCGCATCAGCCCGCGCCAACGGGCTGTCGCTGCAGGACATTCCGCTGGCCTTGCGTACCGTGCCGGTGTGCGTGGCCGCGCTGGAAGACCGGCCGGACATGTTCCACCTGGTGCCGCAGGACGTGGCCGTGCAGGTGGCCACACAGCTCATCGACAAAGACCTGGCCCGCGCCCGCAGGCAAGGCCCATCAGGCCAGCCACGCCATGGCAGCGCATGGCATGTGCAGCGCGCCTGGGCCCACCTGTGGGAAGGCCAGCCCGCACAGGCGCTGGAGGATGCGCGCTGCGGCCTGCCCCACACACGCTGGCCTGAGCACGCCCACTACGTGCTGGCCAGTGCCTACCGCGCACTGGGGCTGACGCAGCAGGCCGCGCTGGAAGCCTCTACGGTGCTGTCGCTGCAGTCGCCCTACACGCCGCCCTGGACACCTGACGAAGACACCCGCTGGCTGACCGCGCTGGTGCACGCGCAGTTTGCGGACGTGCCCGATGAGCAACTGATTACGCAACTGCAAAGCCACCCCCGCACCCTGGCCCATATTCCGCGTGCACGCATCACCCACGCCATGGTGGACGCCGCACTGCGCGCAGACGAAGCGGCGGTGGCCTTTGTGCCCAAGCGGCTGATGACGCCCGAACGCTATGCGGCAGCCCTGCGCCAGGGCGAGAAGGCGCTGGAGGAGATACCGCACGCCATGCTCAGCGAGGAAGCCTGCATGGACTGGGTGCACGAAGCGGGCTGGCGGCTGGCGCAGGTGCCCCCCGCATGGCGCACCCTGGCGGTATGCGTGCAGGCGGTGCGAGACAGTGCGCAGGCCCTGCAGCATGTGCCAGAAGACTTGCGGGCCCAGGTGGCGCGGTCAGCACGGACAGCGCTGCAAGCCCAGGCAGAGAAGTCGCAGCGGGGCAGGGCCGGGGCCTCGTCGTGGTGGCAGGACAAGGTGCTGCACCACGCATTTGCGGGGCACGCGGGCCCATCGGCATCGCTCGCTGCATCCACCTTGCAGCGGCTGCAAAGCCGCGCATGGTTTACCGCCTGGGCCGTGCACACTGCGCTCGGTGCCCGGCTGCCCGGGCCGCCCACCCTGCCGGGCCTGGCAGGCTGGCTGCAGCAGCGCCCCATGGCAGCACTGGCACTGCACGCGCTGATGAGCCTGCTGGCGCTGGCAGCGCACTCTGTCGTCTCCGTGGCCGCGTGGCGCGCAGAAGGCGCATGGGCAGGCCTCATCACCTTTGCACTGATGGGCTTTGCCGATGCCTATTGGGCTTTGCGGTTTGCGTGGGCTCAGCCAGCGCAGGTCGGGCTGGCACTGGCAGCGGCTTGGGTGGCCGTATACCTGTTTGTGTGGAACCGCGTCTACCAACGGGCCGTGCGTGCCCGGTACGCGCCATAACGCACAACAGCCAACCTACTATCAAATCAATAGCTGGCTGCGCTTTATGGACGGGTGCTGCAGGCCGCAAGCGCTTCAAAATCCGAGCTTTCATGCAAGGCCGTTGTGCGCTGCTGCGAGGGCTGTGCTAGCATTTCAGTCCTATGCAACGCAGCCTGCGCCTATCCCCACTATCGCTAAGCCTACTAGTGCTTGGCCGGGGTCTGCTCGCGTTCGCATACCCGGCTGCCGATCTGCGCAGCCGCTGAACCCACCCGACATCCCCCTGACCCCGGCCCCCACACCAGCCCTTGTGCCAGCGCGCAAGGGGCTGCAGGGGACGTCATCCGTTTTTGTCCTGATGACCTGTGCCGGGGACTGCTGCCCCATACCGCGCCAACACCAGCCCATGCGCGCCTGAGCAGCCCGGCACCACCGATGTGGAGCCTTTCATGATTGCCAAGCCCGCCACCAAGTACCACCCCATGGCCGCCGTTGCCTTGCCCGACCGCCAGTGGCCCAGCCGCACCATCACCCGCGCCCCGCGCTGGCTCTCCACCGATCTGCGCGACGGCAACCAGGCGCTGTTCGAGCCCATGAACGGCGAGCGCAAGATGAAGCTGTTCATGGAGCTGGTGCGCATCGGCTTCAAGGAGATCGAGGTCGGCTTTCCTGCCGCATCGCAGACCGACTTTGACTTTGTGCGCCGCCTCATCGACGAGAACCTCATCCCCGATGACGTGACCATCATGGTCATGACCCAGTCGCGGGAGGACCTGATCGCCCGCACCGTAGAGGCCGTGCAGGGCGCCCCCCGCGCCATCGTGCACCTGTACAACGCCACCGCCCCGGCCTGGCGGCGCATTGTGTTTGGCATGAACGTGTCGCAGATCCTGCAGTTCATCAGCCACCACGTGGGCTACCTCAAGCAGCTCACAGACCAGCAGCCGCAAACGCAGTGGACGCTGCAGTACTCGCCCGAAACCTTCAGCGCCACCGAGCTGCATGTCTCGCTCAAGGCCTGCCAGACGGCCATTGCCGCCTGGGGTGCAGGCACAGGCCGCCCCATCATCATCAACCTGCCCACCACGGTGGAGAACGCCACGCCCAACGTGTTTGCCGACCAGATCGAGTGGATGGACCGCAACCTGAGCCCGCGCGAGCACATCGTGCTGTCGGTCCACACCCACAACGACCGGGGCACCGGCGTAGCCGCCGCCGAGCTGGCCGTGATGGCCGGTGCGCAGCGCGTGGAGGGCTGCCTGTTTGGCAACGGCGAGCGTTGCGGCAACATGGACATCGTGACCATGGCGCTGAACATGTACACGCAGGGCGTGCACCCGCAACTCGATTTCTCCGACATCACCGCGGTGGCCCGTGTGGCCGAGGAATGCACCGGCATCCCCCTGCACCCCCGCCACCCCTACGCAGGCGATCTGGTGTTCACCGCGTTTTCAGGCTCGCACCAGGATGCGATCAAGAAGGGCTTTGCCGCACAAAGCGCAGACGCAGCCTGGGAAGTGCCTTACCTGCCCATCGACCCTGCCGACCTGGGCCGCACCTACGACAGCGTGATCCGCGTCAACAGCCAGTCCGGCAAGGGCGGCATCGCCTTTTTGCTGGAGCGCGAGCACGGCGTGGTGATGCCCCGGCGCATGCAGGTGGAGTTCAGCGCCGTGGTGCAGCGCCACACAGACGCGAGCGAATCCGAAGTGGACGGCGGTGCCTTGTGGGCGCTGTTCCAGCAGACCTACCTGCCCGCTCATCCTTCGGCAACTGGCACCCCCGCACCACTGGTGGTGTGCCACGGCCACCGGCTGGACGAAGACGGCCAGGGCATTGAGCTGGACGTGACCATGGGCGGCACACGGCAAACCCTGCGCGGACAAGGCAACGGCCCCATTGCCGCGGCAGTGGATGCGCTGGGCCTGCCCTTGCGTGTGGACCACTACGAGGAACGCGCCACCGGCACAGGTGCCCATGCGCAGGCCCTGGCCATTGTGGAAGCGGCGATGGAAGGCGCAAGCGGTGCCACCTTCGGCGCAGGCATGAGCCACAACATCGTGACCGCCTCGGTCCAGGCCATCGTGAGCGTAGCCAACCGCCTGGCACAGCGCGCAGGCCTGGCAGGGCAGGGCGTGGATACCCACCGTGCTGAAACAGGCGCTGCAACCGACGCTGCCAGGGTGGCATCCAACGCGTGATGTGTGGGTGGTATCCATCCACTACAAAAACAATAGCTGCTTGCGCTTACCCTATAAGCGCTAGCGGCTATTTCCATCCATAAATTGCTTCACCTGTCCAGCCCATACCCCCACGGTGGCCACAACGGATTGAACCCCATTCAGCGTGCAGCAGCCTGCATCCGTTAACCTTGCGCGCCATGCGAGCACTTCAAGGTTTCATGGTGGTGGCAGCGGCAGCGCTGCTGGTCGGTTGCGGCACGCCGCGCGTGGTGCAGGGCCCCGGCATGGGGGATGGCAGCCAGCCCCCCACCCCGCGCACGGTGCGCTCCACCCTCACGGACGAGCAAGCCCACAGCATTGCCATCCACGCCCTCGGCCTGGTGGGCACACCCTACCGCTATGGTGGCAACACCCCCGATTCGGGCTTTGACTGCAGCGGGCTGATTGGCTACGTGTACCGCCACGAAGTGGGCACACCCCCCCCACGCACCGTGGCCCAGCTCAGCAACTGGGGCCAGCGCATTGACGACAGCGAACTGCGCACCGGCGACCTGGTGGTGTTTGGCCGCGGGCGAGCCCCATCACACGCAGGCATCTACGTGGGCGAAGGCCGCTTTGTGCATGCGCCCTCCACTGGCGGCGAAGTGCGCATGGACCATATCGAGTCGAAATACTGGTCACGCCAGAACCCATCGTTTCGCAGGCCCTGAGCCTGGGGACGTGAAGCAGGGGGGCTGATGGGCACACCCAGGCTGCGGTGACAATATCGCCACCATGACCCACGCACACCGCTCCGCTACCCCCGTATCCACCCACGACACCACGCGCATTGATGACACGCGCATCAAGGCCGTGCGCCCGCTCATCACACCTGCGCTGCTGCAAGAGTGGCTGCCGCCGACCGACGCAGCGCTGTCGCTGGTGGAATCGAGCCGCGCCGCCATCTCGCGCGTGCTGCATGGGCATGACGACCGGCTGATCGTGGTGGTGGGGCCCTGCTCCATTCACGACCATGCCCAGGCCATGGAATATGCCCACGCCCTGAAAGTGCAGGCCGATGCCCTGCAGGACGACCTGCTGGTGGTGATGCGGGTGTACTTTGAAAAGCCCCGCACCACGGTGGGCTGGAAGGGCTACATCAACGACCCGCACCTGGACGGCAGCTTTGCCATCAACGAAGGGCTGGAGCTGGCGCGCAAGCTGCTGCTGGACGTGCTAGCCGCAGGCCTGCCGGTCGGCACCGAGTTTCTGGATTTGCTCTCGCCGCAGTTCATCAGCGACCTGGTGAGCTGGGGCGCGATTGGCGCACGCACCACCGAAAGCCAGAGCCACCGCCAACTGGCCAGCGGCCTGAGCTGCCCCGTAGGCTTCAAGAACGGCACCGACGGCGGCGTGAAGGTGGCGAGCGACGCCATTCAGGCCGCACAGGCATCGCACGCCTTCATGGGCATGACCAAGATGGGCCAGGCCGCGATTTTTGAAACCCGCGGCAACCAGGATTGCCACGTGATTCTGCGCGGAGGCAAGCAGCCCAACTACAGCGCGGCCGATGTGGACGCCGCCTGCGCCATGCTCAAGGCCGCAGGCCTGCGCGAGCAGGTGATGATCGACGTGAGCCACGCCAACAGCAGCAAGCAGCACCAGCGCCAGATCAACGTGGCGCAGGATGTGGCAGGCCAGATTGCAGCGGGAGACCAGCGCATCACCGGTCTGATGATTGAAAGCCACCTGAACGAAGGCCGCCAGGACATCGTGCCCGGCCAGCCCCTACGCCATGGCGTGTCGGTGACCGATGCCTGCATCAGCATGGCCCAGACAGTGCCCGTGCTGCAAGAGCTGGCTGCAGCCGTGCGCGCACGCCGGGCTCTTTACAAATCGGCATAGGCATTTGCACTAACCGTATGGATTGCTGCACCGCAGTGAGCATTTGCTGGGTGTAGCATTGGCCGCGGCTGGCCTTGGGGACGGATTCACAGGGCCAGCTTCCGCCACTTCTTCCCGTTTTTGCACTCCATGCCGGTGACCTCGCATCACAGACATCTGCCAACGCGCCGCAGTTGCCCGCACAGGGGGACGGTGTGAGCGACCCTGTGGCAGAACGGGAGCAGGTCGAGGCGCAGCGGCTCAAGGCGCTGCATTCCTACTCCATTCTGGACACACCCCACGAAGAGTGTTTTGATCAGCTTGCGCTGCTGGCCAGCCGCCTGTGCAACACCCCCATGGCGGTGGTGAACTTTCTGGATGCCGACAGGCAATGGTTCAAGGCCTCGGTCGGCATTCCGGTGCGGCAAACGCAGCGCTCCCTCGCGTTTTGCCACCATGCATTGCGCAGCCCTGGCGAACCCATGGTGGTGGAGGATGCCACCACGCACCCGGTCTTTGCGACCAACCCGATGGTGGTGGGCCCACCGCATGTGCGCTGGTATGCCTGCATTCCGCTGGTCACGGCGGAGGGGCACGCCCTGGGCACGCTGGCCGTGATGGACACGCGCAGCCGCCAGATCACAGACAACGAACTGCAGGCACTGCGCATGCTGGCGCACCAGACCATGGACCAGCTGGAGCTGCGCCGCCAAAGGCATGTGCTGCAGCAGATGCTGAACGAGCGCGAGCAAATGCATGCGGCCTTGCGTTCGCAAACCCGTGTGCTGGAGGCTGCCAGCCGCACAGCGCGGCTGGGCGGCTGGGCGGTAGACCTGCCCGACCAGACCCTGACCCTGTCGCCAGAACTGGCACGGCGGCTGGACTTGCCCGCTGCAGGGGCGCCGCTGGAACAGCTCGTCGCCGTTTTCACCCGCCAGCACAGCGATCGCATACGGGCTGCACTGCAGGCCTGCATGTACCTGGGGCAGCCGCTGGACGAGGTGGCAGAAGTCTCGGCCCCCAGCGGCAAGGTGGCCTGGGTGCGCATTGCCGGGCAGGCCGTGCGCGACGAGCGCGGGCAAACGGTGCGGGTGGAAGGTGCGTTGCAGGACGTGTCCGCACAGCACCAGGCGGAGTTGCAGGCACAGCGCAACGCGCAGCACCATGCCGATCTGCTGCAGGTGCAGCAGCAGATATCGTCGCTGGACATGGCCCTGCCCGATGCGCTGAAACTGGTGGCACTGACAGTGCAGCGCCAGACGGGCGCACGCGGCGCCATGATCGAGCTGCTGGAAGCCGAGCAACTGGTGGCCAAGGCGTCTGTGGGCGATATGGTGCGGCCCGAAGGCAGCCTGCTTTCCGTACACGACAGCTTGTTGTGGCCAGCCTTGCGCCAAGGGCGCACCGTGTGGTGCAACGACACCGAAGCCGCCGGGTGGGACATGGCGTCCATGCCCCATCGCTGGGGCGTGCGCTCGGTCATGGCAGCACCACTGCGGGCCGGAAACCAGATCGTGGGGGCGCTCAAGGTCACATCGGACCAGACCGATGCGTTCTCGCGCTCGGATGTGGACCGGCTGGAGATCCTGACCGAATCGCTGGGCACGACGGTACAGCTGCGCCATGTGGCCAGTCAGCTCCAGGCCTCTGCCCAGCAATACCGGCTGATGTTTGACGAGCACCCGCATCCGATGTGGGTGTACGAGCGGTCCACCTTCAGGCTGCTGGCCGTCAACCAGGCCATGCTGGCGCTGTACGGCTACACCGAGGCCGAGCTGCTGCAGATGAACCTGCTGGACTTGTGGCCCGAGCGCGAGCGAGCCAGGGTGATGGCCTCGGTGCAGACCACCAATCCCCAGCGCCGACTGGTGCCAGTCGTCACACGTCAGGTGCGCAAGGATGGTGGCGTGTTCGAGGTCGAGATCACCGCGGGCAGCATCAGCTTCAACGGGGTGGAAGCCCGGCAGGTCCTGGCGATTGACATCACCGAGCGCCGCCGGGCCGAGCGCGAGATTGCGCGCATGGGCCGGGCCCAGCGGCTGCTCAGTGCGTGCAACGAGACGCTGGTGCGCGCCACCTCGGAAGAAGCACTGCTGCAATCCATCTGCCAGATCGCGGTGGACATTGGAGGCTACCGCATGGGCTGGGTCGGCTTTGCACGGGACGACGCCCAGCGAACCATTGAGCAGATGGCCCACGCGGGGCACAGCCGCGAATATCTGGAAAAACTCCAGGTGAGCTGGGACCCGGACAGCCCCTACGGCCAAGGCCCCGCCGGGCGTGCGGTGCGCAGTGGCGAGCCGGTGATCGTGCAGGACATTCGCCAGAGCCCTGATTTTGGTGACTGGACCCAGCGCATGCTGGACCATGGCTTTCACGGGGTGATCTGCCTGCCGCTGCGCGAGCGGGACCGCACCTTTGGCCTGCTGTACCTGTACGCCCCGGAGATTCTGCACATCAGTAACGAAGAAGCCGAGCTGCTGCAGGAGCTGGCCAACGATCTGGCCTTTGGCATCACCAGCCTGCGGGCGCACCAGGCGCAGCGGCGCATGCTGGAGTCGGTCACCAAGGTGGCGGCGGCCGTGTCGGTCAGCACCGGCACCGAATTTTTTGTGCAGCTGGCCCGCAACATGGCCGAAGCCCTGGGCGCACAGGCCGGCAGCCTGATACGGCTGGCCGCCCCGGAAGCCGGTGGGCAGCCCCGCGCCATCAACATGGGCACGGTGGTGGACGGCGTGGTCCAGCCTGCGTTCGACCTGCCGCTGGAGGGCACGCCCAGCATGCGGCTGCTCACCCAGCGCCAGTACGTGGTGCCCGATCACATGCTGGAGCAGTACCCCGGCTCCCCCCTGGGCAGCGGCATGCAGGCGCGCGCGTTTGCGGGGCAACAGCTGTGCAACATGGATGGGGAGGTGATCGGCGCCATCTTCGTGCTGTTCCGCGAGCCACTGACCGACCTGGACTTTGTCACCTCCACCCTGCAGATCTTCGCGGCACGCGCCTCGGCAGAAATTGAACGCCAGACCGCCGATGCCCGCATCCGGCACCAGGCCTCGCTGCTGGACAAGGCCCAGGATGCCATCCTGGTGCGGGATCTGGACCACCGCATCATCTACTGGAACAAGAGTGCCGAGCGCATGTACGGCTGGACACGCCTGCAGGTGCTGGGCCAGGCGGTGGACACTTTGCTGTACGACGACCCGGCCCCTTTCCTGCGCGCCACCCAGGCCACGGTGGAGCATGGCGAGTGGACGGGCGAGCTGGTGCAAAAGCACCGCGACGGCCGCACCATCGAAGTGGAGGGGCGGTGGACGCTGGTGCGGGGCGACGACGGACGGCCCCAGTCCATCCTCGCCATCAACACCGACATCACCCAGCGCAAGGCCACCGAGCGGGAAATCCAGCGCCTGGCCTTCTACGACCCGCTGACCAGCCTGCCCAACCGCATGCTGCTGATGGACCGCATGCACCACGCGCTGGCCGCCGCACGGCGCCATCAGCAGGGTGGGGCGCTGCTGTTCATCGATCTGGACAACTTCAAACAGCTCAACGACACCCTGGGCCACGACCAGGGCGATCTGCTGCTGCAGCAGGTAGCCACGCGCCTGACGCACTGCGTGCGCAATGTGGACACCGTGGCCCGCCTGGGCGGCGACGAGTTTGTGGTGATGCTGGAAGAACTGAGCCCCAGCGGCGACGACCTAGTGCTGCATGCGCGCAGTGTGGGAGAGAAGATCCTGTCCATGCTATCGGTGCCCTACCCGTTGCAGGGCTACCAGTACCGCAGCACGCCCAGCATCGGCATTGCGCCTTTCACGGGCACGGAATCCACCACCGTGGGCGAATTGCTCAAACAGGCCGACCTGGCCATGTACCAGGCCAAGACGGCAGGGCGCAACACGCTACGCTTTTTTGATCCGCAGATGCAGGCCGTGGTGACAGCCCGCGCCGCGCTGGAAGCCGACCTGCGGGTGGCCCTGGCGCAGGACGAGTTTTTGCTGCATTACCAGCCCCAGATGCGCCAGGCAGACGAGCGCACCGGCAGTGTGGCGGGCGTGGAAGCCCTGCTGCGCTGGAAGCACCCTCGCCGGGGCATGGTGCCGCCGTCCGACTTCATTCCGCTGGCTGAGGAAACCGGCCTCATCCTGCCGC
This sequence comes from Acidovorax sp. DW039, assembly GCF_037101375.1. Lineage (NCBI taxonomy): Bacteria > Pseudomonadati > Pseudomonadota > Betaproteobacteria > Burkholderiales > Comamonadaceae > Acidovorax > Acidovorax sp. DW039. The sequence continues at coordinate 85,485 of NZ_AP029019.1, forward strand.
TGGGCCGCTGGGTGCTGCACCACGCCTGCAAGCTGCTGGCCGACTGGCAGGCAGACCCGCTGCGCCGCGACCTGACGATGGCCGTCAACGTCAGCTCCAGCCAGTTCCGCAGCCCCAGCTTTGTAGAAGACGTGGCCCGGGTGCTGGCCATCACCGGGGCGCCTTCGGGCCAGCTCAAGCTGGAGCTGACCGAAAGCGTGCTGGTGGAGGACATGGAGGCCACCATTGCCACCATGACAGCGCTGCGTGCCTACGGCGTGGGGTTCTCGCTGGACGACTTTGGCACCGGCTACTCGTCCCTGAGCTACCTCAAGCGCATGCCGCTGGACCAGCTTAAGATCGACCAGAGCTTTGTGCGCGACCTGCTGACCGACCCGAACGACGCCGCCATTGTGGACACCATCATCGGCCTGTCCCGCAGCCTGGGACTGGAAGTGATTGCCGAGGGGGTGGAAACGGCAGAACAACGCGATCTGCTGGCACACGCAGGCTGCGAGCTGTACCAGGGCTACTTCTTCAGCAAGGCCCTGCCTGCTGAGGAGCTGGACGGCTTTTTGCACAGGATGCTCCCCGCTCCATCCACCCCACCTGAGCGCAAAGCCCATGCGGCCGATGCGCTGCAGCAGCGCTAACCGCCATATCAAGCCACCGGGTTGAAGGTTCGTCCTTGCCCAGGAACGCTTCAGAGCCTCTGTGCGCGGCGTTTCCCTTTTGTGCTCACCCCCCACTACCAACGCCTTTCAAAGCCCTTATCAGGCCTCTTAAGCCGTCTGAAGGGCATTAACTCCTGAGGGCATAGGTCGGCCCAACCGTTTTCCGTGCGGGAGCAGGTTTTGGAGTGTGCTCCAGCCCACATTGCGCTTTTCTGCGATCCGACCCGCTCAACGCGTTTTTGAGTCCCCTTCCTGACCCGCCCCGGATTTCAGGAAGTTGTTCTTCTGTCTTCTCTTTAATTTCCTTATAAAAACATAGTCGTAGTAGTAGAGGCAGCCCTTTTCTGTGGACAAGCGGAATTTTCTCAATGCTGTCAAGCACTTGCATGCTACCAAACCCTGTGTGCCAAGCCCTGTTTGTGCTGTCACGCCAACGGGGACAAAAACGGCAGAACGTGTTTTGGTGTGGATAAGCAGGCACTTGTGCCACAACTATCCCCAGTTTTATGCAGAGCAGCGCATTTCTGCCAAAAATGACCGCTACCGCAAGCGGAATAAGTGCAAGCAGCTCACTTTTTAATAGCAAACAGACGGAACCCAGGGGCATGGGAGTCTGAGCGTGCAGTGGCAACACGCTCAGATGCTCCCCCTGAAAACAGGTCGCAGCCGTGCAGTGCGGGGAAAGAACGCGTTTAAAAAGAGCCTTGCGCAGGACCTGGGGCTCTGTGGAGCCCTTGAACAGGTGCTGAGAGCGTCAGGTCCAACCGCGTACCGGCGGCAGGTCTTTGATGGCATGGAGCCCTGTGCAGAAGTCACGTGAGCTGCGTCCATCCCCTTGGGCTCCCCTTGAAGACTGCCGCTCCCGCTGAGGCATGCGGATCGTGCGGCAGGTAATGGGCGCAACGCGGGCCCATCTGCGCCAGACACCGAAAGCCGTGGCCCGATGCACTCCGATATCCCGAAGCCATGGCTGCAGAGGGCACAGCACATCCAGTTTCCACAAACCTGCGGCGGGGGTGTTCTGGATGTTGATCAGTTGTTCTTTAATAGTATTGTTGAAGAATAGCAGTAGTAATAGAGCAAGCCTGTTTTTGTGGACAACCGTATTTTTCTCAATGTTCACAAGCACTTGCGCGACAAAAAACCATGTGCGCGATTCTGTATGGATCTGCGCGCTGGCAGACAACAACTTTGGCCGATTCCATTTTTCTGTGGATAACGCACCAGTTGCTCTGAAAAAAAGCACAGGGTTATCCACAGAGTCAGGTTTTTGCCATCAAAAAAGCCCGCCGTCCTTGCGGAGGCGGGCTTTAGAGCAGAGATGCAGGCAGTGTGTGGGCTCTGCCTGCTGATATGAAGAAATGAAGAACGCTGGCTGAACCTGCTCTCAGCGGGGTGAACCTTCACCGTCCGGAGTGGGGCGCCCTTGGGGGCCGCCGCGCTTGCCGTGGTCGTGGCCACCAGGGCCACCGTGCATGCCGGGTCTTCCATGCATGCCTGGGCCGCGGGGCATCTCGGCATCAAAGGTCTTTTGTTGCTCCGGGCTCAGGCTGGCGTAGAACTTTTTCACGGCCTCATCCCGGCGGTCGGCCTCGGCGGTGTGCTGGGCACGCAGGGTGCGCATGCGGTCGATGCGCTCAGGGGTGGTGAGTTTGTCCAGTTCCTTGGGGTCGGGGCGCGCAGGGCGGGCAGGGGGCTGCATGGCGGTGGTGAATTCCGTCCAGGCACCTTCCTGTGCGGCAGTGAGCTTGAGCTTTTCCTTCAGCGCAGCCTGGCGCTTGGCCATGTGTTCCTGGTGGCGCTTTTGCATGTCGCCGTCACGGCCATCGCGGGCACCGCGGCCGGGGGCATCGGCGTTGGCTGTGCGGGCAGCGGGCGCTGCGGGAGGAGGTGGGGTCTGGGCCAGGGTGGGCAGGGCCAGGGCGGCCAGTGCAGCCGTAGCCAGAAGGCGGCGGGTAGAGAATGCCTGTGTCATGGTCTCGTTCCTTTCACGGGGAGGGAATCAGTCCACCGCAACGACCGTTGCAGCAGTTGCGTGGCAGTGTGCGCCGCCTGTGTTTCGCGCAGGTGAGTGCGCTTGAAGCCTGTGTAAAGTTGTGCCAACAAGTGGTGCAGCGCGCGCAGCCGCGCTGCTGCCACAGTGAGGTGCAGTAATTGTCAAAAACGCTGCTAGCGCTCACGGATAAAGCGTAAATAGCTATGTTTTTGATAGCTTTACAGGGCGTGGCGTGGATGTTGTCCACAACCTGCTCCACAGCTTTCTCCACAGGGTCGTTGCGCTGTGTTGCAACCCCTGAGCGCTGACGGCCCGGCGCATGCCTTGGCTGCACCGACAATCACCCACCTCAGACACAACGAAACGAAGGATTTCCGTGTTCAAGAACTTGATCGTGTACCGCATTGCTCCTGGCTGGCAGGCTGATTTGACGCAGGTGGAAGAAGCGCTGGCCAAGACGCCTTTCACGGAATGCGGCGCCACCCAGGAAAAGTCGCTGGGCTGGATTGCGCCCCGGGGCGAGGCGCATGGCGCGCTGGTGGAGTCGGTCGGGGGGCAGTGGATCTTGCGCTTCATGGTCGAGACCAAGGTGCTGCCCGGCTCGGTGCTCAACCGCAAGGTCAAGGAAAAAGCCGCCCGCATCGAGCAGGAAACCGGTCGCAAGCCCGGCAAGAAGGAAAGCAAGGAACTCAAGGACGAGGCCAAGCTGGACTTGCTGCCCATGGCTTTCACCAAACAGGGCAGCCTGTGGGTGTGGATTGACACCGATGCGCGCCTGCTGGTGCTGGACACCTCGGCCCAGGGCCGCGCCGACGAGGTGGTGAGCCTGCTGGTGGATTCGCTGCCGGGCCTGTCGGTCTCGCTGCTCAACACCCAGACCAGCCCGCAAGCGGCGATGGCGCACTGGCTCGCCACCCAGGAGCCGCCCGTGGGCTTCAGCATCGACCGCGAGTGCGAGCTCAAGAGCGCCGATGAAGCCAAGGCCGTGGTGCGCTACGCACGCCACCCGCTCGACATTGAAGAAGTGCAGCAGCACATCCAGCAAGGCAAGTTGCCCACCAAGCTGGCGCTGACCTGGGACGACCGCGTCTCCTTCATGCTCACCGAGGGGCTGCAGGTGCGCAAGCTGTCGTTTCTGGACACCGTGTTTGAAGGCACCAAGGCCGACGATGGCGGCTTTGACACCGACGTGGCTATTGCCACGGGCGAGCTGGTCAAGCTGATTCCCGATCTGATCGAAGCCCTGGGCGGCGAGGCAGAAAGCGGCGTGGCCAGTGCGGCTGAGGCCATTGCCGCCGCAGGGCCTGCCAATGCATCCGCAGTGGGCGCGGCGCCAGCGGCCCCGGCCCAGCGTGCCGTGCCTGCCACGCCCGTGCGCAAGTCTGGCGGCGGGGTGGTGACAGGCCCGGCCACTGCGCCTGTGGATACCGATCCCGATTCGGCACCCTTTTGAGCCGTAGCGCTCTGGGCAATGCGTGCATCCGCGCCGGATGCACGCATCGCGTTACTTGCGCAGGTTCAGGCCTTGCACGGCTTCCCGGCCCACGGCGGGGTCGTCGGTAAAAAAGCCATCCACCCCGGCCCGCAGAAAGGTCTGGATCTCGCCCACGCTGTCGCCACGCGCGGTGGGGTCTGTGGCGGGCGACTTTTTGTGCGATGCAGGCAAAAAGGCGTTTTCAGGGCGCAGGGTCCAGATGTGAACCGCCAGGTTCAGGGCGTGGGCCTCTTTCACCAGCGCGGTGGGGGTGCCCAGCACACCGTCCTTGGGGCGGATGACCAAGTCTTTGTGTGCGCCCACCACGTTGGCATAGGTGGCCATTTCCTTCAACCCCTCGGCAGTGGCCATGTCGGCATAGGTGCGGGTGTTGCCTGCTGCCACAAAGTCATAAGGGCGGCCATTGGGTGACAGCAACTGCACCAGGCGCACCGAACTTTGCTGGCGCAGTGCCTTGAGATTGGCCACCTCGAAAGACTGCACATACACCGGCGCGTCTTTGTGGTTCCAGCCGTTTTTCTCCAGCACGGCCAGCAGGGCGGGCTCCAGCGGTTTGCCGATGGACTGGAAGAAGCTGGGGTGCTTGGTCTCGGGGATGACGCCAATGGTGCGCCCCTTGGCTGCTGATTGCGACTTGGCCAGGTCGATCACTTCCTGCAGCGTGGGCACCTCGAACTGCCCGTTGTAGGCCACGTTGGCGGGGCGGATGGCCGGGATGCGCTCGCGCGCACGCAGCGTCTTGAGCTCGGTCAGGGTGAAGTCCTCTACAAACCAGCCGGTGATGGCGGTGCCGTCAATCGTCTTGGTGGTCTTGCGGGCCGCAAACTCGGGCCGGTCCACCACGTCGGTGGTGGCCTCACGCACGCTGCCATCGGGGTTGAGGATGGCGATCGCGTTCTCGTGCCGGGCGACCAGCACCCCGTCCTGCGTGATGACCAGATCCGGCTCGATCAGGTCTGCACCATCGTCAATGGCTTTTTGGTAGGCAGCCAGCGTGTGCTCCGGCCTGAGGGCGGAGGCGCCGCGGTGACCGATCACCGTGGGTGTGGGCGGCCAGGTGGCGGAGTCTGCCGCAGTGGCTGGCAAGACGTAGCAGCCAAGGGCGGCTGCGGCCATCACCAGCGCCATGTGGCGCCGGGCGATGCCGGATGGGGTGGCCCGGTCAAGGGGCTGGGTAGCGCCGTTGTGAAAAGGGCTGCCAACGGGGTGATGAACGGTGTTGCGCATGGTCTCCTCCTCCTGTACATGAGCAAAGCGGTACATGGTGGCACAGGTGGATGAAGCGCTGACGACAGCGTTGCCTATCAATGAAATTGGGCTTTTGCGCCCGTATGCAGAGCGCAGGAAGCTACAAATTCAGTAGCAAGCTAAACCTTGCTCGCTTTTCCTTCATGCGTTGGCTGCAGCCTACCTCCGCTTCCGCTTCCCGCCAGGTCGTCCAGGATGGGGCAGTCGGGCCGGTCGTCGCCGTGGCAGCAGCCCACCAGGGTTTGCAGGGTGCGCTGCATGGCCTGCATTTGTGCGATGCGTTCGGTGAGCTGGGCGATGTGGGTTTGTGCAATGTGCTTGACCTGGGCGCTGGTGCGGCTGCGGTCTTGCCACAGGGCTACCAGGGTGGCGATTTCCTCCATGGAAAAGCCCAGGTCGCGCGCGCGGCGGATGAAGTGCAGGGTGTGCACATCGGCCTCGGTGTACTGGCGGTAGCCGCTGTCGGTGCGCGCCACGGGGGGCAGCAGGCCCAGCGATTCGTAGTGGCGCACCATGCGGGCCGACACGCCAGCGCGGCGCGCGGCCTCGCCAATGGGCACGGGCCAGGCGGACCGCGCCGTGGGGGCCTGCCGTGCGGTGGGGGCTGTCATGCGGCGACTTGGTAGCCTTCTTCGGCAATGGCGGCAGCCAAGGGCTCGCGCGCGGCGGTGGTCTGCACTTGCACCTGGCCGCTGGCGCGGTCGATCTGCACGGTGGCAGCAGGGTCCACCTGCTGGATGGCCTGCGTGACGGCACGTTCGCAGTGGCCGCAGGTCATGCCTTGGACCTGGAAGGTTTGGGTGGTGGGCGCGTTGGACATGGTGTGCTCCTGTTGGAAGGTGAATGGGTTTCGAGCGATGGTGAACCGGTCTGGGCTCCATCATGAACCTTCACATGGTGGCAGGGTCAAGCAGATGTTTTGCCCTGGTCAAAAAAGTGGAAAAAAGGGTTGGATGGTGAACAAGCCTTGACCTTCACATGGCGTCAAGGATTACTGTCTTGCCCATGACGACCTCCAACCCCACCCCATCCCTCCGCTCACCCTCTGTTTCTCCAGCCGTGGCCGAAGCCGCTCTGTCGCTGGACCTGGGCATTGGCGGCATGACCTGCGCGAGCTGCGTGGGCCGCGTGGAGCGGGCGCTGCGCAAGGTGCCCGGCGTGCAAGATGCCACGGTGAACCTGGCTACCGAGTCGGCCCGGGTCTCCTTTGTGGCTGCTGAGGCATCGGCCATGGACGCACAGTTGCGCCGCGCCGTGCGCAATGCGGGCTACGAGCCGCGCACTGCCGATGTGGGGGATGGGGCTGAGGACGCCTCGCCCTGGGCCGGGTTTGGGCCCGTGGCGGTGGGGCTGGCGTTGTCGGCCCCGCTGGTGCTGCCCATGTTGGGGGATCTGTTGGGCATGCACTGGATGTTGCCCGCCTGGGCGCAGTTTCTGTTGGCCACGCCGGTGCAGTTCATCCTGGGCGCACGCTTTTACAAGGCGGGCTGGGCGGCAGCCAGGGCGCTGAGCGGCAACATGGACTTGCTGGTGGCGGTGGGCACCAGCGCGGGCTGGGGCTTGTCGATGTGGCTGTGGCTGACGGCTCCTGCCGATCACCCCGGGCATGTGCCGCATCTGTACTTTGAGGCCTCGGCGGTGGTAGTCACGCTGGTCCTGCTGGGCAAGTGGCTGGAGGCCCGCGCCAAGCGGCAGACCACGGCGGCGATCCGCGCGCTGCATGCCTTGCGGCCGGATGTGGTGCATCTGTTGGGTAAGACTGGCGAAGTGGATGTGCCCGTGGCGGAGGTGCTGGTGGGTGACCGGCTGGTGGTGCGCCCCGGCGAGCGCATCCCTGCCGACGGGGTGATCACCGAGGGGCAGACGCAGGTGGACGAATCCATGCTGACGGGCGAGCCCTTGCCTGTGGCCCGTGAGGTGGGCGGACGGCTGACGGGCGGGTCCATCAACGGGGAAGGGCGCATCGTGATGCAGGTGCTGGCCGTGGGGTCTGAAACCGTGCTGGCCCAAATCATCCGGCTGGTGGAGGACGCACAGGCCGCCAAGGCCCCGCTGCAGCGGCTGGTGGACAAGGTTTCTGCCGTGTTTGTGCCTGTGGTGCTGGCATTGGCCCTGGTCACCTTGCTGGGTTGGCTGTGGAGCGGCGCCGGGGTGGAAGCGGCCCTGGTGCATGCCGTGGCGGTGCTGGTGATTGCCTGCCCTTGCGCGCTGGGGCTGGCCACGCCTGCGGCCATCATGGCGGGCACGGGCGTAGCGGCGCAGCACGGCATCCTCATCAAGGATGTGCAGGCGCTGGAAGTGGCCCACAAGGTGGACACCGTGGCCTTTGACAAGACGGGCACGCTGACCGTAGGCCAGCCCCGGCTGGTGGCCCTGGATCTGGCGGACGATGCAGACGCGGTGGGCATTCTGGCCGCCGTGGCAGCTGTGCAGGCAGGCAGTGAACACCCCCTGGCCCGTGCGGTGGTGGCAGCAGCGGCAGAGCGCGCGGTGCCACCCGTAGGGGCTGACCAGGTGGCAGCGGTGCGTGCGGTGCCGGGACGGGGCACAGAAGGCAGGGTGCAGGGCCAGCCCTGGCACATTGGCAGCTTGCGCTGGATGCAGGAGCTTGATGCAGCCTTGCCTGCCCCGCTGGCCGAGCGTGCGCAGGCTTTGCAGGCCGAGGGGTACACCGTGTCTGCCGTGGCTGCCCACACGCTGGATTCCCAGCAGGGCCTGCAGGTGCGGGCCTTGCTGGCCTTTGGTGACGAACCCAAGCCCGGCGCACGCGAGGCGCTGGCAGCACTGAAGGCGCGGGGCATTCGCACGGTGATGATCTCTGGGGACAACCGGGGCGCAGCCTGTGCCATGGCGCGGCGGCTGGGGCTGGACCCGGATGCGGGTGACGTAATGGCTGAGGTGCTGCCTGCGGACAAGGCCGCGCAGGTGCGCTTGTTGCAGCAGGGCAACGGCTCAGATGTAACAGCTGGGCACGGGGCCGGGGCACAGCGCCACATTGTGGCGATGGCAGGCGACGGCGTGAACGATGCCCCCGCACTGGCCGCCGCCGATGTGGGCATGGCCATGGGCAACGGCACCGATGTGGCCATGCACGCCGCAGGCATCACCCTGATGCGGGGGGACCCGCGGCTGGTGGCCGCGGCGCTGGACATCTCCCATCGCACGGTGCTCAAGATCCGGCAAAACCTGTTCTGGGCCTTTGCGTACAACGTGGCGGGCATCCCGCTGGCGGCCCTGGGCTACCTCAGTCCCGTGGTGGCGGGGGCAGCCATGGCCCTCAGTTCCGTGAGCGTGATGGCAAATGCCCTTCTACTCAAACGGTGGCGCATGTGATAAACCCCGAAGGAAAGCATCCAAATCTGGCAAACTGCAACAAATAGTTTCAGAAAAGTAAACTAAAAAATTGCGGAATACCTAGGTATTTCTGGCGGTGCGTCTCCATCTTGAGGAATGTCAATCATGAATCTTTTTTCGCTCATGCGGCTGTTCACTATCCGGTTCCGAATGCTGGGGGCCATCGCCGTGGTGTTGAGCTTGCTGGGGCTGCTGGGTGGGGCGGGCATGCTGGGCATGTTCCGCATTTATTCGATGAGCGAAGACTTCATGCACACCTCGTTCCAGGAGGTGACGTACATGGCCCAGCTGCACGCCACCATGGGGTCGATCCGGCAGTTTGAAAAGGACATGATCATTGGCTATGAAAAGCCTGAGGTGGTGAAGGCCGCGCACACCAAGTGGCTGGAGAGCCTGGACAAAGCCAAGTCAGTGGCCTCGCGTTTCCTGGAGGGCGAGGAGGATGTGGACAACGCCGTGGTGCGGGACATCATCAAACGCCTGGACAGCTACAAGGAAGCCTTTGCCCATGTGGCACGCCAGCTGGAGGCCGGGGGCTATGACACGGCCACCATTGCCAACCGCATGAGTGGCAAGGCCGTGGGTGAGTTTGCCGAAGCCGACAAGTTGATGAAGAACCTGGAAGAGGTTCTGCGCACCAAGGTGGACAAGTCGGTGGCTGACCAGAAGAGCGTCTCCACCCAGACCAAGTGGCTGTTTGCACTGGCCGTGCTGATCACCGTGGTGGTGGTGGTGCCCCTGACCTTGCTGAACATGCATTCCATCTGCAAACCGCTGGATGAAGCCCAGCGCGCCGCCAAGGCTATTGCAGGCGGTGACCTTTCGCAAGCCATCCGCGCCGAAGGGCGTGATGAAGTGGCCGACCTGCTGCGCGCCCTGGGCGACATGCAGCAGGGCCTGGGTTCGCTGGTGGCGCAGGTGCGCGATGCCAGCGGCAACATTGCCACCGCCAGCCAGGAAATCGCCACCGGCAACCAGGACTTGTCGCACCGCACCGAGCAGACCGCCAGCAACGCACAGGCGGCAGTGAGTTCGCTGTCGCAGATCACGGCCACGGTGCAGCAGACGGCTTCTTCCTCGCAAATGGCGAACCAGCTGGCGGTGTCGGCCAGCACCACGGCCACGCGCGGGGGCTCGGTGGTGGAGCAGGCGGTGTCCAGCATGCATGAGATCTCGGCCTCCAGCCGCAAGATCGGGGACATCATTGGCCTGATCGACTCCATTGCCTTCCAGACCAACATCCTGGCGCTGAACGCGGCGGTGGAAGCCGCCCGCGCGGGCGAGCAGGGTCGTGGCTTTGCCGTGGTGGCCAGCGAAGTGCGCAGCCTGGCCCAGCGCAGCGCTGCAGCGGCCAGCGACATCAAGACGCTGATCCAGAGCAGCGTGGCCGCCGTCGATGGCGGCGTGCGCCACGTGGAAGACGCTGGCTCGGCCATGAAGGAAATCGTGAGCAGCGTTCAGCGCGTGGGCGACATCATTGGCGAGATCACGGCGGCGGCCTCCGAGCAGTCGGCAGGCATTGGCGCGGTGAACCAGTCGGTGGGCGAGATTGACCGCATGACACAGCAGAACGCGGCGCTGGTGGAGGAATCTGCAGCCGCGGCCGAGTCGCTGCGCGAACAGGCGGCTCGCCTGTCGCAGGTGGTGGAGCAGTTCCGCCTGTCCGAAGCCATGATGCATCACCACGCCACGGCAACCCCTGCGGTGGCCGCAACCTCTCGCGGCGAGCTGTCAGGCCCACGCTCTGCGCCCCGGGCATTGCTGGGCTGATTACGCAGACTGCTGATCCGGTCCCTGAGACCTGTAAGAACCTGTTCAAGATCTTTTTGGGGTCGCACAAGTGTCTTGCCGGGCGCCCGGCCAGGGGATGGGCTGCTAGGCGCAGCGCGCGGCCAATAGCCCGTGCTATTGGCAAGCGATGCAACAACGCAGACCGCCCCTGGTCGGGCACCCGGCAAGACACTTGCCCGAAGGGTTGGAGTGAAATCGGGCGATTGAACGCCCCGGCTGCTTGCATGGGCATGAGCCCATGCGGCGCATCCGAAGCATCCACTCATCCCGATTGCACTCCAATGCGATCCCCAAAAGATTTTGAACAGGTTCTAATACAAGCCCCCATCACGGGGGCTTTTTCTTTGGTGCGCAGGGTGCGGGTTTCTTGACCTGCGTCACTTTGTGCAGGCCGCTGTCATGGCACGCTCTGTGGCTCTTGCGATTTCCCTTGTGCGCCCATGCCTCCCGTCAGTCTGCAGATCATCCGAGAAGAACATGCCTCCCTCGCCGCAGTGCTGCAATCGCTCAGGGGTTTGGTAGACGAAGGGCCCGGCGATCATCCTGCGCGGTTTTTTGACATGGCGCGGGCCATGCTTTTCTACATCGACGAGTTCCCTGAGCGGCAGCACCACCCCAAGGAGACAGAGTGGCTGTTCCCCCGCGTGGCCCGCTGCGCGCCCCATGTGGCCGAGCTGATTGCGCGGCTGGACAGTGAGCACGCCACGGGCGAGGCCATGGTGCGGGAGCTGCAGCACCTGCTGCTGGGCTGGGAGTTGATGGGAGAGGGGCGGCGTGACCGCTTTGTGCACGCCCTGGGCCGCTACATCGACTTCTACCTGGAGCACATGCGGCTGGAAGAAACCGTGGTGCTGCCCGCGGCGCAGGCCTACCTGGGCACGGAAGACTGGTCCATGGTGGACGCGGCCTTTGCCAGCAATGCCAACCCGCTCACCCACGGCCGCCCGCGCGACCCGGCCTACGACCGGCTCTTTACCCGCATCGCCATCCGGGCCCCCCGCACCCTGGTGCCTGGGAGCCCGAGGCGGGATGCTCAACCCGCCAGCGTGGGGTAGTCGGTGTAGCCCTTGGCTCCGCCACCGTACAGGGTTTCACGGTGGATTTCGTTGAGCGGCGCGTTCTGCTGCAGGCGCTGCACCAGGTCAGGGTTGGCGATGAAGGGGCGACCAAAGGCCACGATGTCGGCCCCGTCGGCAATGGCGGATTCGGCCAGTGCGCGGTCGTAGGCGTTGTTCACCATCCAGGCACCCTTGCCACCGGCATCGCGGTAGGCCTTGCGCAGGGCGGGGTAGTCAAAGGGGCGGTCAGGCAGCTCGCGGGGGCCGCCGGTGGCCCCTTCGATCACATGCACATAGGCCAGCCCCAGCTTGCCCAGCTCGCGCACCACGTATTCGAAGAGGGGCTGGGGGTTGTCGTCCACGATGTCGTTGGCGGGCGTGACGGGAGACAGGCGGATGCCGGTGCGTCCCGCCCCGATTTCTTCCACGATGGCGCGGGTCACTTCCAGCAGCAGGCGAGCGCGGTTCTTGATGCTGCCACCGTAGTCGTCCGTGCGCTGGTTGGCTCCGTTCTTGAGGAACTGGTCGATCAGGTAGCCGTTGGCTGCGTGGATCTCCACCCCGTCAAAGCCGGCAGAGATGGCGTTGCGCGCTGCGTGACGGTAGTCCTGCACGATGCCGGGCAGTTCCTCGGGTTCCAGCGCGCGGGGCTCTGAGGTGTCGGTAAAGGTGGCCACGCCATCCTTGAGCAGCACGGTCTTGGCATGCGCGCGGATGGCTGAGGGGGCCACGGGGCGGGCATTGCCGGGCTGCAGCGAGGTGTGCGAGATGCGGCCCACGTGCCACAGCTGCACCACGATCTTGCCGCCTGCATCGTGCACGGCGCGGGTGACTTTTTTCCAGCCATCGAGCTGCTCTGTGCCATACAGGCCGGGCACATCTGCATAGCCCTGGCCTTGGGGGCTGATGGCCGTGGCCTCAGAGATGATGAGGCCCGCGCTGGCCCGCTGCGCGTAGTAGGTGGCCGTGAGTTCGGTGGGAATGGCTTCGGGCGAACGATTGCGGGTGAGAGGGGCCATGGCAATGCGGTTGGCCATGGCGATATCGCCTGCGCGGGTGGGTTCAAACAGGGAAGTCATGAACGCTTTCTGTGAAAAAGAGTGCACACAATGAATAACCCCCACAGCGTAATACCGCTGCGCAAAACGTGCAGGCCGGATGCATCAACAAGGGCTCTGTTTTTGTGCTAACCGGTGCATTCTGAACGGGCCCGGCTGCTGGTGCGTTTCACGTGGAACTGCGGGGACTTCTGTGTGGCCCGTGAATGGTGGCCCCTGGCGAATGTGCAGCAAAAAGGCGCGGGCCCTTGTCGGACCCCGCGCCTTTGTTCGGAGTTGCCAAACAGCTTTGCTTTACTTGAGCAGGCCTTCTGCCTTGAGGGCAGCCTGCACGCCGGGGCGCGCTTCCATGCGTAGCTTGAAGGCCTGCAGATGGGCCAGACCCGAGGTGTCCACGCCCACAAACTGACCCCAGCGCGAGACGGTGTACAGGTAGGCATCTGCCACGCTGAATTCGCCCAGCAGATAGGTGTTATTGGCCAGTTGCTTGTCGACCCAGGCAAAGCGGCTTTGCAGGCGCTCGCGCACCAGGGGCTTGTACTCTTCGGGCGTGCCGGGGGCGAACAGCGGGCTGTGGCCCTTGTGCAGTTCGGTGCCGATGAAGGTCAGCCATTCCTGCAGGCGGTAGCGTGCCATGGTGCCGTTGGCGGGTGCCAGATTCTTGCCGGGCACCTGGTCGGCGACGTACTGGACGATGGCCGGGCCTTCGCGCAGGCGCTCGCCGTTGTCCAGCTCCAGCACGGGCACGTAGCCCAGTTCGTTGATGGTGTAGAAGTCCGTGCCGTCCTGCAGCTTGTGGGTCTTGGTGCTGGCCAGAACGGCCTGGAAGTTCAGGCCAGACTCATGCAGCACGATGTGGGGAGACAACGAGCAGGCACCGGGGGAGTAATACAGCTTCATCCATGACTCCTATGTGTTGTGAAGGAAGGCCGCCATCGTAAGGCGGCGCCGTGCTTTGTGCAGCCCGCAGGGCATTGCGGTGCGGTGTTTTGCGGAAGGCTTTTGAACAGCTTCTTACGCATCGTAGCCCGGTGCCTCGCGCTGCACCTTGCGCAGCAGGGCGGGCCAGGTGAATGCGCCCCCCATTCCGCCCGTCTGCACACGCATGGCCTGGGCAACGCCGCTGACGATCTGCGGGTTCACCTCGACCAGCGCACCGCCTGCCTGCGCATCAATCTGGATGCGGCAGGTGTTCTCAAAGGTGTACATCGACAAAAAGGCATCGGCAATCGTCTTGCCGCAGGTGAGCAGGCCGTGGTTGCGCAGCATGAGGAAGTTGGCTTGCCCCAGATCCGCCTGCAGGCGGGGCTTTTCTTCGTCGCGGAAGGCCACCCCTTCGTAGGCGTGGTATGCCAGCGAGCCCAGCACAAAAGTGCTTTGCTGGCTGATGGGCAGCACACCGCATTGCTGGGCGCTGACGGCCACGCCTGCGCGGGTGTGGGTGTGCAGCACGCAGCCCACCTCGGGCCGGGCCTCGTGCACGGCGCTGTGGATCACAAAGCCTGCAGGGTTCACCGGGAAGGGGGTGTCGTGCAGCTTGTTGCACTGCATGTCTACCTTCACCAGGCTGGACGCGGTGATCTCGTCAAACATCAGCCCGTAGGGGTTGATGAGGAAGTGGTGTTGCCCCGCGCCCGATACCGATTCGGGCAGCTTGGCGCTGATGTGCGTGAAGACCAGATCGCTCCAGCCGTACAGCGCCACCAGCCGGTAGCAGGCGGCCAGGTCGCAGCGCAGTTGCCATTCTTCAGGGTGGACGCTGTCCTTCAGCGAGGGGGTGGAATGCATGGGGTTGTCTCCGTAAGGTGGGTGGAGACACTGTAGGCTGCCTGCAGCAGCCTGGCTGTCAGGCAGGCTACACAGCGCTGCGTGGGGTGTGCCCCTGATTCATCAAAAATGATAGCTGCCTGCGCTTGCTGGATAAGCGCTGGCAGCCTGTGAGGCTTGAATTCACACCACAGGGGTCTGCGGAATTGGCGCGCGCATGCCTGCGTTGATCAGGTTCCATGCGTTGATGATGGCAACGGCAAAGCCCAGGTCGGAGATTTCTGCATCGCTGAACACGGCCTGCAGCTGGGCAAACTCTTCGTCGCTGGCGTCGCTGTGCGGCGTGGCGGTCAGAATCTCGGCCCAGCGCAGGGCGGCGCGTTCGCGGGAGGTGAAGAACGGCGCCTCGCGCCAGCCTGTCACGGCGTTCAGGTGGCGCGGCTCCATGCCTTCTTTGACGAGCATATGCCAGTGCATATCCATGCAGTAGGCGCAGCCCTTGATCTGCGACACGCGCAGGAACACCAGCTCGGCCAGGCGCAGGCCCAGCGGGCCCTTCTTGATGGTGTCTGAAACGGTCACCAGGCCCATGAAGGCCTTGGACGAGAGCTGGTGGTAGGGCAGGCGGGCGGTGTGGGTGGTGTTGGTGGTCATGTCGTGTCCTTGGGTTGGGTGCGTTTGGTTTGAAGGGCAAAGGGTTATGAACCGGACCGAGCGGCCTGTTCATACCCCTAAGACGCAGCACCTGCCGTGCTTGTGACAGCGTGGGCCCACGCGGGCCTCAACGCCTACCCCATCAGTCACCAGCCATCAGTCCAGCGTGTTGGCAATGCCGCAGAGCTTGTCCGGGTTGCGCACGGCATAGATGGCCACGATGCGTTCGCCGTCGGTCACCACCGCCTGCGCGGATTCGAGCTGCCCGTTTACATAGCGCAGCAGCCCCGGTTCGCCGTTGATGAGCACCACCCGGTACACCACCTGCGCCCCCAGGCGGCGGAACATGGCCCAGTAGAGGTTGGCAATGCGAAACGGCCCCAGCAGGGGTTTGGGGAAGGACGGCACCTTGCCGCCTCCGTCGCCGATGAGCTGTGCGTCCTCGCTCAGCAGGGCTTCGATGGTCTGGCGATCGCCACTGTGGGCTGCCTGCACAAAGCGCTGCAGCAGGCGCTGGTGCACATCGCGCGGCACAGCAAAGCGGGGGCGGTCTTGCAGCACGCGCTCGCTGGCACGGTGCACCAGCTGGCGGCAGGCCGCCTCGGTTTTACCTAGTTGGGTAGCGATGTCGGGGTAGTCGTAGTCAAACACCTGGCGCAGCAAAAAGGCCGCTCTCTCTTGCGGGGCGAGGCGCTCCAGGGCGTAGAGAAAAGCAACGGAGAGTTCGTCTGCCAGTTCAGCGGCGGCTTCTGGCGTGTGGTGGTGGGCTGCCTCGGCAGGGGCGGGGGAGACCAGTGGCTCGGGCAGCCACCAGCCCACGTAGGCTTCACGCTCGGCCTTCAGGGCGCGCAGCCGGTCAATGCTCAGGCGCGTGACCACAGTGACCAGCCATGCCTCGGCGGATTGCAGGGCTTCAGTGTCTTGTCGGCTCCACCGCAGCCAGGCATCCTGCAACACGTCCTCGGCATCAGCACGCACCCCCAGCATGCGATACGCCAGCCCGAACAGGCGGGGGCGCAGGGTGGTGAAGGGGTCTGTAGTGGCAGGAGTGGCTGGGCTAGGGGGGATCATTGCGGCTTCCAGATGGGCGGTGGTGACAAGCGGAAGAACGCTCGGGCTTCCGGTGTTACACATAACCCAGACGGCCCAGGTAGCCGTGTTGTGACACCATGGTGCAATTGCTATCGTTGTAATAGCTGTTTGCGCAATAAAGACAAGCGTTGCAGGCCTTTTTTGCTAGAAAAATTTCCCCGAGAACTTTGGCCGGCCAGCGCATTTCACGGGAGGCGCTAAGCCCCTACGCTCTCGTCTGCCCCGCTTGGCTGCGTCAGCCGCTCCAGCTGCGCCAGGTACGCCAAGGCCTGATCCGCGCTGTTACCACACATCTCCACTGATGGCGCCAATCCGGCGCAAACGGCCGGGCGTTCGGGCTGGCCGAAGATACGGCAGCGCGCATCATCTCCCAGCTGGATGCACCGCACCCCTGCAGGCTTGCCCCCGGGCATGCCGGGGATGGGCGAACTGATGGAGGGTGCGGTGCAGCAGGCCCCGCAGCTGGGACGGCAAATTGACAACGGGCCTCCCGAGGTCAGGACTTGGGCCGCGCCTTGGCTAGCTGTTCGTCTAGCCGGCGCTTCAGCGATTCATACGGCTGGATGCCTACCATTTTTTCCCCTTCCAGAGCGCCAGGGGTTGTGGCGCCCAGCACGAAGGTCGGGGTGCCGTTGAAGCCCAGGCGGCGCGCTTCAGCTACCGAGGCTTTGACCTTGGCGGTATAGCGCCCGTCGGCTACGCAGGCGTCGATGCGGCCGGTGTCCAGGCCCCTGCTCTTGATCAGGCTTGCCATCGCGGACGGTGCCAGGGGCTCTGATACCGATGCGAATGCTTCCAGCAGCGGCCAGTGCTTGCCCTGTTCAGCGGCGCAGCGGGCGATTTCGGCGGCCTTCTGTGCGTTGGGATGCATGTCCAGTGGCAGGTCACGCAGAATGAGTCTCAGCTTGCCAGTGTCGATGTATTCCTGCCGCAAGCGGGGCAGCGATTCCTGTAGGAACCTCTTGCAGAATGGGCACTCGTGGTCGGTGAACATCACCAGGGTGACGGGAGCGTTTGTTGCACCGAGCGTGTGGGCCTCCTGGGATAGGTCCACCCGTACAACTGTGGGTGCTGGCGCAGGGGCCGCTGCGGGTGCGGCCTTGGGCTGCTGCTCGAGCAATTGGCGGATGGCCCGCAATTCTTGGAGAATCGCGGCCCCCTGTTCCCGGGACATGGGTTCGGAATGCGCGATGCCCGGGGCTGCGCTGGCCATGACAAGTGCGCAGGTCAGTGTGGTCTGGCGCAAGAAAGCGGGTTTCATTCGGAATTGCCGATAGGTTGATGGACGGGCTATTGTGCGATGCAGTCTGCGGGGCGGCGGCACCCCTGCTGGTCGCTGCCCCGAGGATGTGTTGTGTTCACTGGCAGACACCAGCGTTGCAGACACCGCTCTGGCAATCCGCCGATGCAGCGCAGATCTTGCCGGTGCTGCACGCACCACAAATGCCGCCGCAGTCCACGTCGGTTTCGCTGCCGTTCTTGATGCCGTCGGTGCAGGTGGCAGGCTGGCAGATGCCGGCGCCGCAGACACCGCTCTGGCAATCCGCCGATGCGGCGCAGACCTTGCCGGTGCTGCATGCACCACAAACGCCGCCGCAGTCCACGTCGGTTTCGCTGCCGTTCTTGATGCCGTCGGTGCAGGTGGCAGGCTGGCAGATGCCGGCGCCGCAGACACCGCTCTGGCAATCCGCCGATGCGGCGCAGACCTTGCCGGTGCTGCACGCACCACAAATGCCGCCGCAGTCCACGTCGGTTTCGCTGCCGTTCTTGATGCCGTCGGTGCAGGTGGCAGGCTGGCAGATGCCGGCGCCGCAGACACCGCTCTGGCAATCCACCGATGCGGCGCAGACCTTACCGATGCTGCACGCACCACAAACGCCGCCGCAGTCCACGTCAGTCTCGGTTCCGTTACGCTGGCCGTCTGTGCACGTGGGGCCCTGGCATGCGCCGTTGATGCAGGTGTCGCTACTGCACGTCTGGCAGATGTCGGGGCGGTAGGCCACAGTGATCGGGCACTGGGCTCCGCTGGACAATATGCTGCTGCAGCCATTGGTTTGGGTGAAGCGGCCCTGCACGCGGATGTCCTGGATCGTGACTGGCTGGCCTGTCAGATTGCCCAGTTGCAGTGTCTGCTGAGCACCGTCTGCGGAGAAGAGCTGCGGCGAAGGGAGATTGAGTGCGCCAGCCGCCTGGGCGTCTCCGTACCAATAAGTGGTCGCGAAGATGGTGGCGATGAGCGCGGCCAGTGCCAGCGGAGCTGTGCTGCGAAGCCGCAGCAGTTGCTTGCGCGTGGCCAGCACGATCACGAGAGCTGCCGCTAGCAGCACATACCATGAGGTTGTGGGGACCGCTGCGGCCCCGGACATCAGTGCGGCAGAAACACTGCCGAAGCTGGTATTGACTGTCAAGACGCCTGTTTCAGCCAGGGCGTGTGATACGCCCCCCAGCACTGTGAACAGTGCAATCCAGAGTTGCCGTTGCATTTTTTGTGTTGGTGAAGGTATGCGGCCCCTCCGGCCGCCATCAACCATGCTAGCAGGCATGCAGAGCTACGCAACCCATTTATAGCCCCGAGGCTTTGTCCAGCCGGACCGTTGGAGGGTGGTGCTACGGCGTTACTGCAGTCAGGCGCTGACTCGCCCACAGCACCTGGTCCACCACGGCGCGCACGCGGTCTGCATGGGCTTGCTGCACCAGCTGGCCTGCATCATCAAACGCACTGCCAGCCGACCCCAGAGCAAAGGCTGTAGGTGCCAGCCAGCAACCCAGGTTGGTGAGCAGGGGGCCCAGATGGCTTTGGGAACGCAGACCACCCAGGGCGCCGGGCGATGCGCTGAGCATGCCCACCACCTTGCCGCGGAAGGAGCGGGTTCCGTCCTGCCAGGTGGCATCGCCCTTGACGGGGCTGGACGCCCAGTCCAGCGTGTTTTTGAGCAGCGCGGTGTAGCTGCCGTTGTACTCGGGCGAGCAGATGACCCAGCCCGGGTGGTTGAACAGAATTTCCTTGAGGCGCACCACATCGGCGGGCGTGCCCTGGGCTTCCAGGTCGGCGTTGTAGAGCGGAATGTCAAAGTCAGACAGCTCCAGCAGCGTGACGGCGGCACCTGCGCTGCGTGCGATGGCGGCAGCGGCATGGGCCAGTTTGCGGTTGAACGACTGCTGGCGGGTGCTGCCCGCGAAGATGAGGATGGGAGTGTTTGGCATGGATGCCATTGAAGCACAGCGCGGTGGCAGGATTCCTGCGCGGGGCGGCTTGTTTCACGTGAAACAGTCCATGCCGTATCCATCCCGAGTTGAGGCTAGGGGGTGGTTTCCACCCGTGGAAGGCCTTGCGACAGGGCAGGGCACAGACACGAACGCCACAAAATGGGAAAATCGGGGGTTACCCGCAGAAGACCTGCGCGCCCAGACCTTGCGAGGCTGGGCCTGGGCCTTCCATGCCGCGGGTGTTTTATATCGGGCCGCAGCACCGGCCCCGGAGCGCTCCCATGTTGTACCCCCAGGAATTTGACGTGATCGTTGTAGGCGGTGGCCATGCTGGCACCGAGGCCGCCTTGGCTGCTGCCCGCATGGGCAGCAAGACCTTGCTGCTGACCCACAACATCGAAACGCTGGGGCAGATGAGCTGCAACCCCAGCATTGGTGGCATTGGCAAGGGCCATCTGGTCAAAGAGGTGGATGCCCTGGGCGGCGCCATGGCGCTGGCCACGGACGAGGGCGGTATTCAGTTCCGTATTCTCAACAGCAGCAAGGGCCCGGCTGTGCGCGCCACGCGGGCGCAGGCCGACCGCATTCTGTACAAGGCCGCCATACGCCGCATACTGGAGAACCAGCCCAACCTGTGGCTGTTCCAGCAGGCGGTGGACGACCTGATGGTGGAAGGCGACCGGGTGGTGGGTGCAGTGACGCAGGTGGGCATCCGCTTCCGCAGCCGCACAGTGGTGCTGACGGCGGGCACGTTCCTGGACGGAAAGATCCACGTCGGCCTGAACAACTATTCCGCCGGCCGGGCCGGAGACCCGCCCGCCGTGTCGCTGAGTGCGCGCCTGAAGGAACTGAAGCTGCCCCAAGGCCGCCTCAAGACCGGAACGCCCCCGCGCATTGATGGGCGCACCATCGACTTCAGCCAGTGCGAGGAGCAGCCTGGCGACGGCATGCCCGGCGGTGTGAACGAGGGCGCGGTGCCGGTCTTCAGCTTCATGGGCAACACGCGGATGCACCCGCAGCAGATGCCCTGCTGGATTACCCACACCAACGAACGCACGCACGAGATCATCCGCAGCGGCTTTGACCGCAGCCCCATGTTCACCGGCAAGATCGAAGGCGTGGGCCCGCGCTATTGCCCGAGCGTGGAAGACAAGATCAACCGCTTTGCCGACAAGGACAGCCACCAGATTTTTCTGGAGCCCGAAGGCCTGACCACGCACGAGTACTACCCCAACGGCATCAGCACCAGCCTGCCGTTCGACATCCAGTACGACCTGGTGCGCAGCATGAAGGGCCTGGAAAACGCCCATATCCTGCGCCCCGGCTACGCCATCGAGTATGACTACTTTGACCCCCGCTCGCTCAAGAGCAGCTTTGAGACGCGGCAGATCCAGGGCCTGTTCTTTGCCGGGCAGATCAATGGCACCACGGGCTACGAGGAAGCAGCGGCGCAAGGCCTGTTTGCGGGTATCAATGCCGCTCTGCAGTGCCGGGGCGATGCGCCCTGGCTGCCTGCACGCGACGAGGCCTACCTGGGCGTGCTGGTGGACGACCTCATCACCAAGGGCGTGACTGAGCCCTACCGTATGTTCACCAGCCGGGCGGAGTTCCGCCTGCAACTGCGCGAAGACAATGCCGATATGCGCCTGACCGAAGTGGGGCGCAAGATGGGCTTGGTGGACGATGCGCGCTGGGACAGCTTCAGCCGCAAGCGTGATGCTGTTTCACGTGAAACAGAGCGTCTGAAGGCGACCTGGGTGAATCCGCGCAACCTGCCTGCCGCTGAATCAGAGCGCGTGCTGGGCAAGAGCATTGAGCACGAGTACAACCTGTTCGATCTGCTGCGCCGCCCCAATGTGTCTTACGCCAACCTGGTGGGCATGGATGGCGGCAAATACATCAACGCCGATGTTTCACGTGAAACCTTGGGTGAGTTGAGTGAGTCGGTGATCGAGCAGGTAGAGATTGCCGCCAAGTACGCTGGCTACATCGATCGGCAGAAGGACGAGGTGGAGCGTGCCGCGTATTACGAAAAACTGCGCTTGCCGGAAGACCTGGACTACATGCAGGTGGCTGCCCTGTCGATTGAGGTGCGCCAGAAGCTGCAGAAGCACCGCCCTGAAACTTTGGGCCAGGCATCGCGTATATCGGGAGTGACTCCGGCAGCCATCTCGCTGCTGATGGTCCACCTGAAGAAGGGCGGCTTCAAAGGCTTTGCTCTGGCTGAAGCCAAGGCAGAAGGCGAAGTGGCAGCATGAGCGCGGTGCTTCCTGTGGATATCCAGCCGCGGCTGGAGTCTGGCCTCGCAGCACTGGGGCTGGAACTGTCTGCCCCGCAAGTGGCGGGGCTGATGGATTTTCTGGCCCTGCTGCAGAAGTGGAACAAGGTCTACAACCTGACGGCGGTGCGTGACCCGCACGAGATGCTGACCCACCATCTGCTCGACAGCCTGGCCGCAGTGCAACCCCTGCGCCGCCATGTGGCTCAGCTGCAAGCCAGCGGTGCGGTACAGGCGGGCGTGCGCTTGCTGGACGTGGGCTCGGGTGGTGGTCTGCCCGGTGTGGTGTTTGCCATTTGCTGCCCCCAGGTGGACGTGAGCTGTGTGGACACGGTGGGCAAAAAGGCAGCCTTCATCCAGCAGGCGGCGGTCACCCTCAAGCTGCCCAACCTGCATGGCTTGCATGCGCGGGTGGAAACGTTGAAACAGCCGTTTGATGTGGTGAGCTGCCGCGCCTTTGCCTCGCTGCCGGATTTCGTCACCTGGTCGCGTGCTGCCCTGGCCCCCGTCCACGGCACATGGTTGGCGATGAAGGGTAAGCACCCGGCGGACGAGATAGTGGCCTTGCCTGCGGACGTATCAGTGTTTCACGTGGAACCATTACAGGTGCCCAGCCTGGATGCGGAGCGCTGCATCATCTGGATGAAGCCTGCGTAACTTCTGTGTACGAAGCTTGAGCAACCGGGGCAGGGCGTTCGCGTAAACTCGGCTCCTCTTGGGGGCGTCTCCTGCGCACCCGTCAGCACACCGGGATAGATCATGTTCGGCATCGCAGACTACGGCGCTTTTGTGGCCGCCATCGTGTTGTTCCTGGCCATTCCGGGCCCTGGCAATCTGGCGCTCATCACCTCCACCACCAAGGGTGGCATTCGCGGCGGCCTGGCTGCCACCCTGGGCGTGATCGCTGGGGATCAGGTGCTGATGTGGGCTGCCGTCGCAGGCGTGGCCGCACTGCTGGCCACCTACCCCGCAGCTTTTGCGGCCGTGCAGTGGATAGGGGCGGCTTACCTGGCCTGGCTGGGGTTCAAGATGCTCACCGCCAAACCCGGTGCCAAGCCCGTGCTGAACATTGAGCCGCGCCATTACTTCCGCCAGGCCAGCCTCATCACGCTGCTCAATCCCAAGGCCATTGTTTTCTACATGGCGTTCTTCCCACTGTTTGTGGACCCTGCACGCCATCAAGGGCTCATCACCTTTGGTGTGATGGCTGCCACCATTGCCGCGCTGACCTTTGCCTATGGGTTGACGGTGGTCCTGCTCACCCACTTTCTGGCCGAGCGCATGCGCGCCAATCCCCGCATCGGCCGCGTGCTGGAAAAGCTGGCAGGCGTTTTTCTCATCGGTTTCGGCATCAAGCTGGCCATCTCCAAGTAATTCAGGCTCAACCACATGGCTAAGATTTTCTGCATTGCCAACCAAAAGGGTGGCGTTGGCAAGACCACCACCACCGTCAACCTGGCTGCCGGGTTGGCCAAGATTGGCCAGCGGGTGCTGATGGTGGACCTGGACCCCCAGGGCAATGCGACCATGGGATCGGGTGTGGACAAGCGCCAGCTGGAGCTGTCGGTGTACGACGTGCTGCTGGAGTCCGCCTCGGTGAGCGAAGCCGCGGTGTTGTCGGAGCAGTGCGGCTACCACGTGCTGGGTGCCAACCGCGAACTGGCCGGTGCCGAGGTGGAACTGGTCGCGCTGGAGCAGCGCGAGCGTCGCCTGAAAGCCGCGCTGGCCGAGGCGGACGCCGACTTCGACTTTGTGCTCATCGATTGCCCGCCATCGCTTTCCATGCTCACCCTCAACGGCCTGTGCAGCGCCCATGGCGTCATCGTGCCCATGCAGTGTGAATACTTTGCGCTGGAAGGCCTGACCGATCTGGTCAACACCATCAAGCAGGTGCACGCCAACCTCAATCCCGACCTGCAGGTCATCGGCCTGCTGCGGGTGATGTTTGACCCGCGCATCACGCTGCAGCAGCAGGTGAGCGAGCAGCTCAAGGACCACTTTGGCGACAAGGTGTTCAACACCGTCATCCCCCGCAATGTGCGCCTGGCCGAAGCACCCAGCTACGGTTTGCCCGGGGTGGTGTTTGACCCCGCCGCCAAGGGCAGCCATGCGTTTGTGGACTTTGCCCGCGAGATGGTTGATCGCGTCAAGCGCATGGGCATTGGCGGGGGTGCGGCCACAGCGTCTGCGGCCTCTGCTGATAAAGCAAAAAAGGCCTCCAAGTCAAAAGAATAAAGCGCAGGCAGCTATAAAAATGGTAGCAATCAAGCCTTCCAACACCCTGCTGCTGCCTGGCTGGCAAAACTCCGGGCCGGACCACTGGCAAACCCACTGGGAACGCCTGCACGGCTACCAGCGTGTGGAGCAGCATGACTGGATGCGCCCGCTGCGCGGCGACTGGTCTGCCCGCCTGGAAGAAACCGTGGCCGATGCCGATGGCCCGGTGCTGCTGGTGGCGCACAGCCTGGGCTGCGTCCTGACGGCCTGGTGGGCGGCCCACACGCGCCACGCTGCCAAGGTGCGCGGTGCGCTCCTGGTGGCCCCGGGTGACGTGGAGCGGCCCGACATCGCCGGCATGATCCACGGCTGGGCCCCCATTGCGCGCCAGCCGCTGCCGTTCCCAGCCCTGCTGGTGGGCAGCCGCAACGATCCCTACTGCAGCTACGAGCGCGTGCAGGCCCTGGGCGAGGCCTGGGGTACGAAGTTTGTGGACTACGGTGAGCGCGGGCACATCAATGCCGAATCCGGCCTGGGTGAGTGGGCCGAGGGGCATGGCTGGCTGCGCACGCTGGCGGGGGAGGGGGCGTGAAGCTCGCCTTCTGGCGCAAGTCCGCCGCAACCGCTGTGGCAGATGCGCCCGCGCCTGCTCCACGCAGGCTTGATTCCGCGTGGGTTGAAATGCCGCTGACCATCCTGTCGTGGTTCCTGCCCAGCAGCGCCGTGGTGGTGGGCGCACTGGGGCAGATCGCATTGGCCATCGTGCTGTTGCTGGTGGCGCTGGGCGTGTGGCTGCGCCTGTGGCGAGGTCGCCTCCGCCGCCAGCGCCGCACCTGAATATCGTTTGAGAAAGTTTCTGCAATGGTTACCAAAAAACCCAAGGGCCTGGGCCGTGGCCTGGAAGCCCTGCTGGGCCCCAAAGTCGAAGAAAAGGTCGAGCAGGCCCAGGCTGTTCAGGCGGGTTTGCCCAGCACCCTGCCGCTGACTGAACTCGTCCCTGGCGTCTACCAGCCCCGCACGCGCATGGATGAAGGCGCGCTGTATGAGCTGGCCGAATCCATCAAGGCGCAGGGCATCATGCAGCCGATTCTGGTCCGTCGTCTGGCGGACGGAGAGAACGCGGGCAAGTACGAAATCATCGCGGGTGAGCGGCGTTTCCGCGCCTCCCGCCTGGCAGGTCTGACCGAGGTGCCGGTGCTGGTGCGCGAGGTGCCCAACGAAGCCGCTGCGGCCATGGCGCTGATCGAAAACATCCAGCGCGAAGACCTGAATCCGCTGGAAGAAGCGCAGGGCCTGCAGCGCCTGATCCGCGAGTTCGGACTCACGCACGAGCAGGCCGCGCAGGCCGTGGGGCGCTCGCGCAGTGCGGCCAGCAACCTGCTGCGCCTGCTCAATCTGGCCGAGCCCGTGCAGACCATGCTGATGGCAGGCGACATCGACATGGGCCACGCCCGTGCCCTGCTGGCGCTGGACCGTGCTGCGCAGATCACCGCAGGCAACCAGATTGCTGCCAAGAAGCTCTCGGTGCGCGAGGCGGAAAGCCTGGTCAAGAAGATCGGTGCCGAGTTCAGTCTGGTGCCGCAAAAGCCCAAGAAGGAAAAGTCGCGCGACATGAAGCGTGTGGAGGAGGAACTCTCCGACCTGCTGATGGCCGCCGTGGAAGTGCGCGTGAAAAAGCGCGTGAAGCGGGCAGGGCGCATGGAGGACATGGGCGAGCTGGCCATCCAGTTTGGCTCCATCGATGAACTGAACGGACTGATCGAGCGCCTGCGGGGATAGTTTCTCTGCCCGTTGACACACACAGCCCGGTGACTGTGACATTTGCCACGCACCGGGCCTTTGCAAGGGCTTGAAGCGGCTGGCAAACGCAGCCAACCCGCCTACACTGCTGCGCTGCAGAAGGGCTAATCAACACATGCCCGGCTGCTTCCCACAAGCCCGGTCATGAACCTCCTTTTTACGCATCGTCCCACCTTGTCTGCACGTTCGTGCGGGTGGGCTGGTGCCTGCTCGCTGGCGGCAGGAGTGCTGGCATGACACTGCGCCTGCCCTGGCCGTTACCCGCGCTGCTGACGTGGGCTGCGGCCTGGTTGCTGTTCATCAGTCTGCAGCCCATCGTGCCCGTGCTGTGGGCGCTGCTGTTGCCGTGCCTGCTGGGCACAGCCGCCAGCCTGTGGGGCAAGACCTGGTGGCGGCGAAGCCTGATTGCGGCGGGGTTTCCGCTCTCGCTGGCCCTGGCGGGCGGCGTGGCGTTGCCTGCCTGGGCCTGGCTGGTTCCGCTGGGGCTGCTGCTGCTGGTCTACCCGCTCAACGCCTGGCGCGATGCCCCGGTGTTCCCGACCCCGCGCCATGCCCTGAAGGCCCTGCCCGCGCAGGCTCCGCTGGCCCCCGCTGCCCGGGTGCTCGACGCAGGCTGTGGCTTGGGCGATGGCCTGCTGGCCTTGCGCGCTGCCTATCCCCAGGCCGCGCTGGAAGGCATTGAATGGAGCTGGCCTTTGCGTGTGGCGTGTGCCCTGCGTTGCCCCTGGGCCCGCGTGCGGCGAGCCGACATGTGGAAGACCGACTGGAGCGGCTACCAGATGGTGTATCTCTTCCAGCGGCCTGAGAGCATGGCCCGCGCGGCCACCAAGGCCCAGGCCGAGATGGCCCGAGGCGCCTGGCTGGTGAGTCTGGAGTTTGCCGTGCCCGGGATGCTGCCCCATGCCCAGCTGCGCACACCTGGCGGTCGCATTGTGTGGATGTACCGCATGCCGGGCCACAGCCAGCAGGGATGAGGACTGAGCCATGTCAGCACAGGTGTTGCGGGGCTGCACAGCCGCCGCCTTGGTTACAGAAAAGATACAAGCTTTTGCTACATTGCCCGGTGGCTACATCTGCCAACAGAATTTCCAGAAATCTCACAGCCTGAGGGAGCTGGCTGACACCGCTGCGCACCGGGAGGGGGCGCGTGGTGACCTCAGTCCTCACCGTGTCTGGCGCTCTGTTTCGGAGCGTGTTGCACCCCTGCCTTGTCTGGCGATTGCTTATGCGATGGCGCATGCCTGCCTTGCGGCACGGCTGCCAGGACACAGGCGTGGGTGCTGCAGTGCTTCCGGATGTCCCGATTACCGTTCTCCAAGGAAAAAACAATGACAACACTTGCCAACTTCCGCCCGCGCCTGCTGTGGGTGCTGACACTGAGCGCGGCCCTCACTGGCTGTGCCAGCATGCAGAGCCACGACAAGCTGGCCACCAGCATGCAGACTGCGGGCCGTACGGGGGGTATCCCTGCAGCGCTGCAGCAGCTGGAGGCATCGGCCAAGAGCGATGATGACCGTGCCGCTTTGCTCTACAACCTGGAGCGCGGCGAGCTGTTGCGCATGGACCGCCGCTATCAGGACAGTACCGAAGCGTTTCTGAAGGCGGACACCAAGGTCAAGGAATGGGAAGAAACGGCCAAGACCGATCCCAGCAAACTGATGGGTACCGTGGGTGCTGCGCTGATCAGCGAGCGACTCAAGAACTACGAAGGCCAGGACTATGAAAAGGTCTGGCTCACCACCCGCCTGGCGCTGAACCGCGTTGCGGTGGGTGACCTGGAAAACGCCCGGGTCGACATCAAGCGCACACACGAGCGCGAGGCCATCATTGCCGAGTTCCGCTCCAAGGAAACGCTGGCTGCCGAGCAGGAAGCCAAGGACAAGGGCGCGGCTGCAGGCGGCAAGGAGCTGAACGGTTACCCCGTGGAGACCCTCAACGACCCCGAAGTGCTGGCCCTCAAGAACGGTTACTCCAATGCGCTGAGCCACTATCTCGCAGGCTTTATGTACGAGATGCTCAACGAACCCGGCCTGGCCGCCCCCGGCTATCGCAAGGCCATTGAGCTCAAGCCCGACACCCCTGCGCTGGAAGAGGGCCTGCGCGGCCTGGACAGCCGCACCAGCTTCACCTGGAAACGCCGCCAGCGCATGACCGATGTGCTGTTCATCGTGGAGGCCGGTGATGCCCCCGCACGCAAGCCCAAGGCGTTCACCATTCCCGTGCCCACCTCGCGGGGCATGGTCACAGCCAGCATTTCCTATCCCATCATCGAGCCCTCCAACGATCCTCTGCTGACCACGCTGTCGGCGGCAGGAACCAACCTGAAAATGGAAAAGGTGGTGGACGTGAACGTGATGGCCCGCCGCGCCCTCAAGGACGAGATGCCCGGCATGGTGCTGCGTGGCGTGACCCGTGCGGTTGCCAAGGGCATGGTGCAGAACGAGTTGCAAAAGCGCGGTGGTCTGGTGGGTGGCCTGATCGGTGCCGTGGCTTCGGCAGCGACCGAAGTGGCTGATGACCGCATGTGGCGCATGCTGCCCGGCCGTGTCTACATTGCCCGTGGCTACCTGCCCCCAGGCGAACACGTGGTGACGGTGAATGGCCGTGCACTGCCCGACCCCGTGAAGATCGATGGCCAGTACGCTCTGGTGCCCCTGCGTCTTTACGAAAACACGGTGTTGATGGGTGAAGTGGCCAGCGTGGGCAAGCTCGCCCCTGTGGGCTCTGTGCCTGCCGAGGCCGCAGCACCAGCCCAGCAGGGCAAGGAAGCATCCCGCGCTTCCACCCCAACCCGCAGCCGTACTGCGGCAACCAATACCAAGCCTGCGGTGAAGGCCACGGCCACCACTCCCGCAGCCAAATAACAGCGGCTGAAAAAGCTCTGAACCTCACCCATCTATCTGCTTACAGGAGATTCATTCCATGAGCCACCGCAACCTCTGGGCCGCCGTCAGCATCGCTGCCCTGACTTTCGTCGGCGCAGCCGCAGCACAGCAGCACGACCCCGCAACACCCCCCATGGTGGCGTCCAAGGTGGCGTTGCGCGGCGAAGCCAACAACATCGCCATCACCGAAATGCGTCTGGTGCGCAAGAACGACATCCTGACCGTGCAGGCAGACCTGCAGAACACCGGCCGCAGCGATCGCACCATGTTCTACCGCTTCAAGTGGCTGGACAACGTGGGCAATCAGGTGGGCGATGGCGAATCGTGGAAGCAACTCACGGTGCTGGGCCTGGGCCAGCAGACCGTCAAGAGTGTGGCACCCACCAGCGCTGCTGTGGACCTGCGCCTTGAAATGAATGTGGAACCCCGCTGAGACACGCTGAGGCCTGTTTCACTCGAATTTTGGAGATCACCATGCAACGTACCTTCCAGCGCACTGCGCTCATCACTGCTTTCGTAGCCAGCACTCTGGCCCTGTCTGCCTGCCAGAACCTGTCCTCTCCTACCGTGCGCTTTGACCGCCAGGTGAACTATGGCGATGCCAAGGCCGTCGAGCTCGTGACCAATGAATTCGGTTCTACCGACCTGCAAATGATTGCCGAGAAGATGGTGGGCAGCCTGCTGGAAACCGGCATCTTCCAGGGCCGTCCTACCGTCACCATCTCCACCGTCAAGAACAAGACCAGCGAGTACATCGACACCACCAACGTCATGAACTCCATCCAGACCGCACTGGTCAAGTCGGGCAAGGTGCGCTTTACCCGCTCCATCAACGAGATGCAGCAGGGCGTGGACGAGCTGCAGCGCCAGAACCAGAGCGGCCTGTACAAGCAGAACACCACCGCCAAGGTTGGCCAGATGACGGCTGCAAAGTACCAGCTCGAAGGCGAGCTGACCAGCATCGTCAAGCAGAACAACACCACCAAGGACGTGTTCTACAAGTTCACGCTGAAGATGTTCGACGTGCAGGAAGGCACGATCGAATGGCAGGACGAAAAAGAAATTCGCAAGACCAGCAAGAAGTGACGGAGCACATCATGCAACGCAGAACCACCTTGCACACGGCCCTGGCCGTGATTGCTGCCACCACGCTGGCCTGGGTCCCCGCTGCCCAGGCCCAGCAGAACACGGCCCCTAAGATCGCCGTGACAGACCTGGCCTACGCACAGCGCGTGTCCGAGTATTTTGTGGCGGGCACCTACCAGCGCAGCGCCCAGATGAGTGCGCGCAGCAGCCAGGGCGGCAGTCACAGCCACGGCATGTACGGCGGCGGCGGCTCCTACTCTGGCAGCCAGTCGGTGCAGGCCTCCGAGCAGGCCAGCGGCACGTATGTGGCGGGCAGCTACAGCTACATCGAACAGCGTGAGTTGGGCGGCTACACCAACGACATCAAGGGTGCGCTGCTGCAGGGCACCTACTTCCGCCTGGTGCAGGGCAAGGGCTTTGATGCGGGTGCGCCCCAGGCCTCCAAGGCCGAGCAGGTGCTGAACCAGGTGCAGGGCGGCAAAATGGCCACGCCCAAGGCGCAGCCCCAGGTCACCGACGTGATTGCCCGTATCAAGAGGGGTGAATTCAACGGTGCGGACTACGTGCTGTTTGGCGTGGTCTCCAGCATCGAC
Source organism: Acidovorax sp. DW039 (assembly GCF_037101375.1). Lineage (NCBI taxonomy): Bacteria > Pseudomonadati > Pseudomonadota > Betaproteobacteria > Burkholderiales > Comamonadaceae > Acidovorax > Acidovorax sp. DW039. The sequence continues at coordinate 115,717 of NZ_AP029019.1, forward strand.
TTCACTGATGCGTTGCACCCCATCCAGGGCACCAGCAACGCCACGCGCCAGTACGGCCTGCAGCTGCTGGCCGACTTCTCGCTGATCAACACCAAGACCTACGAGATCAAGGCGGCGTTCTCTGCCCAAGGTGAAGGCAACGACACCAAGATCCTGTCCACCCGCGGCGACATTGCCCCGCCCAACCGCGCCAAGGTCATCCGCGAAACCTCGCAAAGTCTGGCGCAGGACGTGTACGTGCAGCTGGCTACCCAGCTGGGTTACACCGACGCACACCTCTCGCGTGGCGTGCGTCCCGCGCAGCCCATGCCCTATCCCGCAGGTGGCGGGCAGCCCCAGCCCATGCCAGTGCCCCAACAGCCTGAGCAGGTGCTTATCCTCAAGTGAGGATGGCGGTGGCATGACCTGCCCGCATCGCTCCGGCGTTGTCCAGGCCAGCCTCGTGCTGGCCTTTTTGTTGGCTGTTTCTGCTGTGCCCGCAGTGCTGTCGGGATGTTCTTCACCCGCCACCGGCCAGCGGATGAATATGCTGGATTGCCCTGCAGACAGAGCCTCGGAAGCCCCCAGCCGTTTTGCAGCCGCTCAACTGCCCGGAGCACAGGGCCAGACCGTGTGGGCCCTGCAGCGCGGGCCGGTGGTTCCCCCGCTGCGTTATCGCGTGGTGGTCATTCCCGGCTCGGGCTGCGCGGGCATGGGGGCGGTGGCAGACCGCTACTTTCGAGGGCTTTTGCATGCGCAGGTGACGGTGCTACACAAGCCCGGCGTGCATCCGGCCGATGCAACACCATCCCACCAATGTTCCCGGTCCTTTGTCGCCTCTGACAGCCTGGCATGGTGGAGTGCACACGCCCGTGTGGCGCTGCGCCAGCTCATCCAGGCGCACGCTGCAGAAGCGCCCTCTGTGCCCTGGTTGCTGGTGGGCATCTCAGAGGGTGCAGAGCTGCTTCCCTCCCTGGCTGAGGCAGTCGCCCCAGCACCCGCCGGGGTGGTCATGATTGCCAGCAGTGGGCTGGACCCGCGCGACGCTGGTCAGATGCAGGCCGAGCGCATGGGCCATCTGGCGGACTGGGAAGCACTCGCCCGCGCCCAGGCAGGCCCGCGGCCGGACTCGCAGGTGCTACAGGGGCGCAGCCTGCGCTACTGGCGGGATCTCTGGCAGTGGCCCGTGCAGCAGCCGTTGCTGCAGGGCCCGTGGCCCTTGCTGCAAGCATGGGGTGATGCCGATGAGCTGGTGCCTCCCACCGCCTACGAACAATTCGCGCAGCAGGCTTCACACCGCCATGCACCCTATTGCGCGCTGCGGGTGCCAGGAGCCGACCATGGCCTGCAGACAGCGGGCGTGGATGGCGTGCAGCGGCTTTGGTCTGCACTGGAAAGCTGGGGGCGAACACCCCAGAGCGGTCTTTGTGCCCATTTGACTTTGCGTTGACCCTTTCCCTGCAGGCCCTATACTCGCCCCCGTTGGTGCTCGTGCCGTTATTGCAACGGCACAGTTAAACGGGAATCAGGAGAGCGCGGCGCACCACGAGTCGCCCTTAACCTGAGCTGCCCCCGCAACGGTAAGCGAGAGAAGGCTGCATGCCTTCAGCCTGCGTCACATGTCCACTGGGTTCCGAGAGCCTGGGAAGGATTCGCAGGAACATCTCGCCAGCCCGGAGACCGGCCGACAAGCGGGTGAGCCACGTGCCCACCCATTTCACAGAACCTGCGGGGAGGCAGGGGTCTGGGTCAGTCCGGGTCGTTTTCATGTTGAATTTCTTTGTGCTGGCGATGGAGCCAGCGGCGCAGCATTTGGCGGGTCATGGCGTATCCATGGGCAGCTGGGGCTGGCGCCAGCCATGACGGTCGGTACCGTCTGGTTTGTGGGCGCGGGCCCGGGCGATCCGGAGCTCATCACCGTCAAGGGCCGTTCCCTGATTGAGCGCGCAGGAGCCATCCTGTTTGCAGGTTCGCTGGTCAACGAGGCCGTGACCCGCTGGGCCCCACCTGGCTGCACCATTGCTGACAGCAAGGACATGACGCTGGAGCAGATGGCCGCATGGCTTATCGCCCAGGCACAGCAGCACGCCGTGGTCATCCGCCTTCAGACGGGCGACCCTGCCTTGTATGGCGCGCTGATTGAAGTGGTGCAGCCGCTCGATGCCGCGGGGGTGCCTGTGCGGGTGGTGCCTGGCGTGTCCTCGGCCATGGCATCTGCGGCAGCCGCGGTGGAGAGTTTCACGCTGCCCGAAGTCACGCAGAGCGTGATCTTCACCCGCGTGGAAGGCCGCACGCCCATGCCCGAAGGTGAGTCGCTGGCCGAACTGGCGCGCCACCACTGCACGCTGTGCATCTTTCTGTCCATCACCCTGCTGCACAAGGTGCAGGAGCAATTGCGCACCGCGGGCTGGGCTGATGACGCCCCCATGCTCGTGGTGCACAAGGCCAGCTGGCCGGGTGAGGAACTCATCATCCGCGGCACGCTGGCCGACATCCGCCAGCGCTGCCGCGACGCCAAGGTGGTCAGCCAGGCCATGGTGATTGCCAGCCCCAACCTGGGTGCGCGCCACTGGCCCACGCTCGCCAAGTCCAAGCTGTACGACGCCAGCTTCACCCACCGCTTTCGCAAGGCCAGTGTGCCTGCCACGCCCACGGAGACTTCCTGATGCAAACCCCAGCCACGCCCCTCGGTACACACCACGGCGCACGCCACGAAGACACCATCCTGCTCATCGGCCACGGCTCGCGCGAGCCCGAGGGCAATGACGAAATCCACCGCTTTGTGGCCCAGTGGCGCACACGCCAGCCCAGCTGGAATATCGAGGTGTGCTTCATCGAGTTTGCGCCCCCCAGCCTGCACGACGGCTTGCTGCACGCCGCACGCAACGCCCGCCGCGTGCTGGTGCTGCCGCTCATCCTGAACGCGGCAGGCCACGTGAAGATGGAGATTCCCGAGGCCATTGAGCATGCCCGTGAACACTGCCCCGGCACCGAATTTCTGTATGGCCCGCACCTCACCGCATGCGACCCCATCCTGGATGTGCTGCGCCGCAACCTGCGCAAGTGCATGAGCGAGCTGGACATGCCTGACCCCACCACCACCGGCGTTGTGCTGCTGGGGCGCGGCTCGTCTGACCGCCAGGCCAATGGCGATGTCGCCAAGATGGCTCGCTGGCTGATGGAGGAGACGGACCACGAACTGGTGGACCTGGCCTTCACCGGCATCACCTGGCCGCGCCTGGAGCGCGCTGTGCAGCGGCAGGTGATGCTGGGCATGAAGCAGGTGGTGGTGTTGCCGTACTACCTGTTCACCGGCACGCTCATGCAGCGCATTGCCCGCCAGGTGGATCACCTGCGCCAGCAGTACCCGCAGGTGCGGTTTGCCCAGTCTTCGTACTTCGGGTTTGAAAAAGAAATCTTTGCCCTGCTGGAGCAGCGCGTGGCCGACCTGCGCGCGGGCGTGGCCGATGCCAAGCTGCCCTGCGATGGCTGCAAGTACCGCGAGATTGCCCATGACCTGGGCCATGGGCACAGCCACGAACATACGCATGCCCACGCACCGGCCACAGAGGCGGTGGTGCATGTGCACAGCCATGGGCCTGCGCATGACCATGCACACGACCATAGCCCCGCCCACCATCACGGGCATGACCACGAACATGGGCATGTCCATGCTGTCCACCACCCCGTCCATGCCGAGGGGCAAGCGGCATGAGCACCATCAACACGGTCACCGAACAGCTCACGCGTGCGGGTCAGGCCATCGAGCACGACAGCTTTGCCATCATTGACGCAGAGGTCCAGGCGCACAGCTACACCGCAGAGCAGTGGCCCATCGTGCGCCGCATGATCCACGCGAATGCGGACTTCGACTTCAACGGCCTCACGGACTTTCACCCGCAGGCCGTGCACGCTGGCATCACCGCCATGCTGCGCGGCGGCACGCCGGTAGTGGCCGATGTGGAAATGATCTGCTCGGGCCTGTCCATTCCGCGTCTGGCGCACTTTGGCATGCACACCCACCAGTTCATCTCGGACGCGGACGTAGTGCTGCTGGCCCAGCAGCAGGACACTACCCGTGCCGTGCAGGCCATGCGCAAAGCCCACCGCCTGGGCTTGCTGCAGGGTGCCATCGTCGGCATTGGCAACGCACCCACGGCGCTCATCGAGCTGGCTCGCCTGATTGCAGAGGAGGGCGTGCGCCCGGCACTCGTCGTGGGCATGCCGGTGGGCTTTGTGTCTGCCGCGGAATCCAAGGACCTGATTGCCGCGCAAAGCGAAGTGCCCTGGATCGTGATCCGCGGCCGCAAGGGCGGCTCTACGCTGGTGGTGGCTGCATTGCACGCTTTGCTGGCCCTGGCGGAGTCGCGCCAGAAGGCGCTGGTGGCGCAGGCCGCCACGCAGGCCGCACAGACTGCACCGTTGGCGCAAACGGGCCTGCACGCGTGAAGGCACTGCGGCCATGATGGAAAAAACCGTTCGCCGTGGCACCCGCACCGGCTTCACCACCGGGGCCTGCTCTGCAGCCGCTGCGCGTGCGGCCGTGTTGGGCCTGGTGCACGGCGCGGTACCTGAGGTGGTGGATTGCCTGTTGCCCAACGGCGATACGGTGCGCTTTGCGGTGAACGACGGCCGCTGCGATGTCAGCACTCCCGATGTACCGGCCACGGCCCACGCCATGGTCATCAAGGACGCAGGCGACGACCCCGATTGCACCGACAAGGCCCACCTCACCGCCGATGTGCGCGTGCTGCCCGGCGAGGCCGGTGTGGTGCGCCTGTGTGGCGGTTTTGGTGTGGGCACGGTCACCATGGCCGGGCTGGGTCTGGAAGTGGGCGGTCCGGCCATCAACCCCGTGCCCCGCCGCAACATTGAAGACAACGTGCGCGCTGCAGGGGCACCGCTGCTGGCCCATGCGGGGCTCGAAGTGACCATCTCCGTACCCCAGGGCGTGGAGATGGCGCGCAAGACGCTCAACGCCCGCCTGGGCATTCTGGGGGGCATCTCCATCCTGGGTACCACCGGCATCGTCAAGCCGTATTCCACCTCGGCCTACCGCGCCAGCGTGGTGCAGGGCGTGCAGGTGGCGGCCACGCTGGGCCACGGCGTGGTGGTGCTCACCACAGGCGGGCGCACCGAGCAGTTTGCGATGAAAGAGCGCGCCGCGCTGCCCCCTGCCTGCTTTGTGCAGATGGGCGACTTCCTGCGCTATGCGCTCGATGAAGCCGTGGCCCAGGGGCTGACCGAAGTCGTCATTGGCGGCATGGTGGGCAAGCTGACCAAAATCGCCCAGGGCGAAACCATCACCCACGCCAACCGCGCCGAAGTGGACACCGAGCTGCTCGCCCAGCTGGCCGCCAGCATTGGCGCCCCGCCCGAGGTATGCGCCGAGATTGCCGCTGCCGAAACCGCCCGCTTTGCTGCCGAGCGCATGCAGGCCCTGGGCCTGGCCACGGCCTTTCATGAAGCGCTGGCCCAGGCCGTGGTGCGCACCCTGATGGCCCCTGACCGCTACGGCGGCAAGTTCCGTCTGCAGGTGCTGGTGTGCGACTTTGACGGCCAGAAGATGGCCGAAGCCGATTCAACTCTTTTCCCATCGACATGACCGACCCTCAACCTTGCCGAGTGATCGGCGTGCTGGACGATGGCGCTGCCAGCCTGAGCCCCACCGCCCTGGCCCTGCTGCGCCGTGCCGATGTGGTGGTGGGCGGCAGCCGCACGCTGGCCCTGCTGGACGACGACATTGCCCCCCACGCCCAGCGCCGCGATTTGACGGGCCAGCTCAGCGCCGTGCCCGGCTGGATTGCTGCCGCGCGTGAAGCAGGCCAGACCAGCGTGGTGCTGGCCACGGGCGACCCGCTGTGCCATGGCATTGCCAGCTACCTTGCATCGCGCCTGTGCATTGAGGCGGTGGAGGTGCTGCCCAATCTATCGACCGTGCAGCTGGCCTGCGCCCGCCTGGGCCTGGCCTGGCAGGACGCGCGCATTGTGTCCGTGCACAGCAAGGACGCAGGCGAATGGCACGTGGGTGCCGAGCCTGGCCACGGCCTGTATGCCCTGGCGCAAAGCCTGCGCCAGCACGACCGCCTGCTGGTGCTTACCAGCCCCGACAACTCGCCCGACCGCATTGCCCGCCTGATGGTGGCTGAGGGCCTGGGCGACGATTTTCAGATGGCCGTGGCCGAGCGCCTGTGCACGCCCGACGAGCGCGTGGTGGCTGAACTATCGCCCCACGACGCTGCGCAGCAGACCTTTGCTGACCCCAACGTGGTGGTGCTGGTGCGCAGCCAGGTGCGCCCCCAGCCCGTGCGCATGGGCCTGGCCGACAGCACCTACCACCAGCGCCAGCCGGACAAAGGCCTCATCACCAAGCAAGAGGTGCGCGCCGTGTCGCTCGCCCGCATGCAACTGCGTGCCGACAGCCGTGTGTGGGACATTGGCGCGGGCAGCGGCTCGGTGGGGCTCGAAGCCGCGCGCCTGTGTCCGCAAGGTCACGTGTGGGCCATCGAAAAGAACGAGGCCGATTTCGCCATTGCGGGCCAGAACGCCCGTGCCTTTGGCGTGAGCAACCACACGCTGGTGCATGGCAAGGCGCCTGATGGGCTCGATGCATGGCCCGACCCGGACGCTGTTTTCATCGGCGGCTCGGGCGGTGAGCTGCAAGAGCTGATTGCCCTGTGCCTGCGCCGTTTGCGCACGGGCGGCTGGCTGGTGATGAACTTTGTCACGCTCGAAAACCTGGCCAGCGCCACGCAAGCGCTGCAAGCCCAAGGGGCGGTGTGGGATGTGCTGCAACTGCAGGCCGCCCGCAGCAAACCCATCCTGCACATGCACCGCATGGCGGCAGAGAACCCGGTGTGGATCGTGTGCGCGCAGCGCGGCGAGGGCAGTGCGGTGCCCGCTGGGCAAGGGGAGGGCGCATGAGCGAGACCACCCTTCAGACCACCCCCGCACTGGGCCGCCTCATCGGCGTCTCCCTCGGCCCCGGCGATCCTGGCCTCATCACCCGCGCAGCCTGGGCGCAACTGCAGCGCACCGATGCCGTGTGGACCTACCCCGCGCGCAGCACCAAAACGCCCAGCTACGCGTTTGACATCGTGCAGCGCGCCGGGCTCACACCGCCCGCGCAGCACCAGACGCTGCTGTTCCCTATGACGCACGACGGCGACAAGCTCGCCCGTGCCTGGATGCGCGCTGCCGAGACGGTGCTGCCCTGGCTGCAAGCCGGGCAAGACGTGCTGTTTCTGGTGGAGGGCGACGCCAGCACCTACGCCACCTTTGGCCACCTGGCCCGCACCGTACAGGCACTGGATGCGCGCATGGATGTGCAGGTGATTGCAGGCGTCAACGCCTTCACGGCGGCCTGCGCCGCCCGTGGCATGCCCCTGGCCGAGCAGGACGACACCATTGCCATCGTGCCCGCCGCCTACGGCGTGAGTGCGGTAGACCGTTTGCTCACCGACTTTGACACTCTGGTGCTCATGAAGGTCAAGCCGCTGATGGACGACCTGATCGACTGGCTCACCCAGCGCGCCTTGCTGCCCCACACCCAGTTCATCGAGCGTGTCGGTGCGCCGGACGAGCGCAGCGTGAACGGCGTAGATCTGCCCGCCCTGCGCGGCACCAAGGTCAGTTACCTCTCGCTCATGGTCGTGAAGAACCCGCACCGCATACGCGGTGAGCGCATCAAGGGCTGCCTCAAAAAGACATCGCCTTTGCCCGCAGAAGCCAACGCCAGCACCGCACTGGAGACTGAAGAATGACCAACGCCTCTACTCCTACCGATCTGGCGCGTCCCCCTGAGGAGGCCCGCGTCTGCATTGTCGCCATCACCCGCCACGGCGCGGCACAGGCAGCCCAGCTGGCGCGCGATCTGCCTGACGCTCACATCTGCACCGCCGCCAAGTTTGCGCAGGTGTTTGACGGTCTGCCCAACCCCATGCGTGCCTACGACGGCGCTTTGCGCGACGAGATGGCGCCCCTGTTTGCGGGCTACGACCAGCTGGTGTTCTTTGTCTCGCTGGGTGCCGTGGTGCGCCTGATTGCCCCGGTGCTCAAGTCCAAGGACGAAGACCCCGGCGTGACGGTGGTGGACGATGCGGGGCAGTTCGTCATCCCTGTGCTTTCGGGCCATGTGGGCGGTGCCAATGCCATGAGCGAGCGCATTGCCGACCTGCTGGGTGCCACGCCCGTGCTCACCACCGCATCCGATGTGGGCAAGACCATTCCCGTGGACATTCTGGGTCGCCACCTGGGCTGGCAGGTGCAGGCCCCCAAGATCAACATCACCCGCGTGTCGGCCCATGTGGTCAATGGCGAGCCTATTGCCCTGGTGCAAGAGGCAGGCAGCACGCGCTGGTGGACCCGGCCCACGCCGCTGCCCGCCAATGTGGAATGCCTCACCGCGTTTGCGCAGGTGCGACCCGATCACCACAAGGCCGTGCTGTGGGTGACCCACGCCGAGGTGCCGGGCAGCCTGTGGGCCGACTGGGCCGAGCGCCTGGTGGTGTACCGCCCGCCGGTGGGGCAGGCTGCAGACGCCACCACGGCCTGAGCCATGTCTGATTTTGCAAGCCATCCCCCCGCGCTGGTGGTGCCCACCTTGGCCATTGGCCTGGGTTGCGACCGGGGCACGCCCCTGGCCACGGTGCAGCAATGCCTGCAGCAGGCCCTGGCGCTGGTGGGCGGCGTGCTGGCCGATGTGGCGGTGCTGGCGAGCATTGAAGCCAAGGCCGACGAAGCCGCCTTTTTGCAACTGGCCGCGCAGCATGGCTGGCCCCTGCAGTGGTACAACGCCGCGCAACTGGCCGCTGTGCCTGTGCCCAACCCGTCGGCCACCGTGCAGCGCTACATGGGCACCCCCTCGGTGAGCGAAGCCGCTGCCCTGCTGGCTGCACGGGCCGATCTGCGCGCCCTGGTGGTGGAGAAGCACAAGTTTCGCGGGCCCGATGGCAAGAACGCCACCGTGTCCATCGCCCGCATGGCGGCACCGTTGCCTCATCCCGATTCATCCCCGTCTTGATCCCCGTCCGTTTTTTGAAAGGAAATCTCCATGCACATCGAAATCGGCATCCTCTCGCCCGAAAAGCTGGCCTACGCTGGCGTAGCCGCCACCGCACTCTTGGGCACCCATGCCTTGGGCCTGCTCAAAAGCCCCACTGCCTGGCTGCGCACAGCGCTGGCCGCGTTCTTCTTCAGCGTGCTGATGCAGGCGTGGCACCTGCCCGTGGGCCCGTCAGAACTGCACCTGGTGGGGGCCATGCCCGTATACCTGCTGTTTGGTTTCATCCCCACGCTGTTTGGCTTTGGCCTGGGCCTGCTGGTGCAAGCCTTGGTGTTTGAGCCACAAGACATGGCCCACCTGGCCGTCAACTTCCTGAGCCTGGCCGTGCCGTTGGTCACCGTGCACCACACTCTGGGCAAGAAGATGCAAGGCATCAGCGTGGCTAATGTGCTCAAGCTCGACGCCGTGTACTACGCAGGCGTGACGCTGATGGTGGGCTTCTGGCTGTCCATCAGCAACGATGCCGCCCCCGTGGCCGACTGGGCGCTGTTTGCGGCCTCGTACACCAGCCTGGTCGCCATCGAGCCATTGCTGACCATCGGCCTGGTGGCCTTGGCAGGCCGCTTGCAAGGCAATCGTTGGCTGACGGCTTGCATTGACGAAGGCCTGCTGCGCCGCGCAGCCCCCGCAGTCTCCGCTGCAGCGTCGGCTTGATCTGCACAAGGGCTGACCCCATGACCGCAGGAAAAATCATGCTCGTGGGCATTGGCCCCGGCAGCACCGAGCATATGACGGCGCGCGCCCGCGCCGCCATTGCTGAAGCCGACACCATCATCGGCTACGTCACCTACATCAAGCTGGTGGCCGATCTCATTGAAGGCAAGGAGATCATCCGCAAGTCCATGACCGAGGAGCTGGACCGTGCCATTGAAGCGCTGGCCCGTGCCCGCGAGGGCAAGAAGGTGGCGCTCATCTCTTCGGGCGATGCAGGCGTGTACGGCATGGCCGGGCCCACGTTTGAGGTGCTGTTCCAGGCCGGGTGGACACCGCCCGCGGTGGACGAGAACGGTGTGCCCGAAGCGGGCGGCATCGTGGTGGAGGTGGTGCCCGGTGCCTCGGCCCTCAACAGCTGCGCAGCTCTGGTGGGCGCGCCGCTCACGCATGACTTCTGCGCCATCTCGCTGTCAGACTTGCTCACACCCTGGCCCACCATTGCGCGCAGACTGGATGCCGTGGCTTACTCCGATTTTGTGGTGGCCCTCTACAACCCCAAAAGCGGCCGCCGCACGCGGCAGATTGTGGAGGCGCAGCGCCTGTTCCTGCGCCACCGCAGCCCCGACACACCCGTGGCCATCGTCAAGAGCGCCTACCGCCGCCGTGAGCGCATCGAGTTCACTACACTGGCCCACATGAGCGATGCCGACATTGGCATGCTCAGCACCGTGCTCATCGGCAACAGCAATACCGTGGTGCACAACGGCCTCATGGTTACGCCACGCGGCTATGCCAACAAGTACGACGTGCAGGCGGGTGGCACCACGCGCGAGGGCGAGCGCCCAGGCCGGTCGCTTTCCACGGGGCTCAACGGCTGGCTGGAAAACCTGTTTGCCGACCACGCGGCGGGCGACACCATCGAAGCCCTGGCCCAGCGTCACCGCCTGCCAGTGGAATACATCCGCGACACCCTTGAAAACCCGCTGGAAGCCGCAGCGCAAGATGCCCCTGAAGAGGCTGAAGCATGAGCACTGACAACATGAATGCGGCTCTGGCCGCCGATGCCATGCCCGCCGATGCGGCCACCCCTGAAGTCGTTCGCCCCAAGATCAGCGACTACCGCCGCCACTTGCTCATCTGCACCGGCCCACGCTGCACGCAGAACGGCGAGGCGCAAGACCTGTTCGATAGCCTGGGTGCCAAGTTCAAGGCCGCGGGTTTGAATGATGGAGAACTGCGTGTGAAGCGCAGCCGCGTGGGCTGCTTTGCGGCCTGCAAGGGCGGCCCGGTGATGTGTGTGCAGCCCGATGGGACCTGGTACTACAACGTCACCCCCGCCAACATGGACCGCATCATCACCGAGCACCTGGTGGGCGGGCAGCCGGTGCAGGAGCTGGTGTTTCACCAGGGGCCCAGCGGCGGCTGACTTTGTTTGCTATTTATTTAATAGCTGCCTGCGCTTTTCAAATAAGCGCAGGCGGGCATTTTGATGGATAAGCGCCGGAGGGCGCTTTGCACGGTTTGTCAGAACCGTTGCGGCTCCCCTGCAATACGGCGGAACTCTGACAGCGCCACTGAAACGCAGGCCAGAGCCCAGAACACGGGGTATTCATAGCCCCCCATGTTCCACAGCCAGCCAAAACCCTTGGTGGTGTGCAGCGCATACACCGCAATCGCCAGCGCTGCGGCGGCCCCCAGGGCAGCGTAGCGGGTGCACAGGCCCAGCACCAGGGCGATGCCGCAAGCGGCCTCGGTGAAGAAGGCCATCCACACCCACAGCTCGGCGGGCTGGAACCCGGCCTTGCCAAAGAACCCGATCGTGCCTGCTGACAGCACCCCGAACGATGAGAACTTGCTCATCGCGTGCGGGAACATGAACGCCCCGCAGATGATGCGCAGCAGGTTTTCTGCGCGGGTGATGTTGAAGTTGGATGCCTTGATCCGGAAGTCGTCGATGGTCAGCAGTGGCATGAAATTTACTCCTCAGTAAGTTTCATGTTAGGTAGCCACCGCGCCCGCCCGGTTGATGCAAATCAAGGTGCTGTAACGTTGCGCAACACACCTTGGCTCAGTGCCTGGCGCTTGAGTGCGGCAATGTCCTGCGGGCTGGTGCGGCAGCAGCCCCCGATCAGGCGTGCGCCCTGGGCATGCCAGCGCATGGCGGCTTCGGCAAACGCATCGCAGGGGGCGGTGTGGGCTGCGGGTGCTGCGGATGCGTCCGCACCGCGCCATTGCTTGTCCACCGCGTCGTAGGTTTCGCCCGAGTTGGGGTACACCACGATGGGGGTGCGTGTGTGGCGCTGGATGTGCGCCACCAGCGAGGGGATGTATTGCGGTGCCGTGCAGTTCACGCCCACCGCCCACACCTGGGGCAGGCCATCCAGCGCAGCGGCGCAGTCGGCAATGCGCTCGCCCTGGCTGTTGTGTTCGCCGTCCTTGCACGAGAAGCTGATCCACGCGCCAGGGGCATGGCCACGCCCGTCGTCCAGCGTGGGCAGAAGGCTGGCGATGGCCAGGGCTTCGTCCAGGCAGGGCAGGGTCTCGCAGGCCAGCAGATCGGCCCCGGCGGCGGCCAGCACCTGCAGGCGCGGTGCATGAAAGCGCGCCAGATCATCCCGGCTCACGCCCTGGTAGCCGATGTACTCCGACCCATCGGCCAGCATCGCGCCGTAGGGGCCCACCGATGCAGCCACCAGCGGCTTGCGGCGCCCCTGGCGGTTGGCGGAGTTGGCCCAGAAGGCATCGCGTGCCTCGCAGGCCAGGGTGACGGAGCGGCGCATCAGGTCTGCCGATTCTTCGGCGGAATAGCCGCGCTTGCCAAAGGCCTCGAAGGTGGCCTGGTAGCTGGAGGTGGTGGCCACATCGGCCCCGGCCAGGAAGTAGTCCAGATGCACCTGGCGGATCAGGTCAGGCTGCTCGATCAGTAGCTTGGCCGACCACAGCGGGTCTTTCAGGTCGGCACCCCGGCGCTCCAGCTCGGTGGCCAGCGCACCGTCAAGAACGAACAGGCCTTGCTCGTCCAGCAGGGTTTGCAAGGGGTTTGCGGTGGGCGTAGAAGTCATGATGAGCGAGGTCTGCAAAAGGAAAAAAGGGGGGCTACGAAATGGGGCTTGGAAAAGGGGCTGCAGGTGCCATGAGCCGCCGCAGGCAAGCCCGGCAAAGGTACGACAGGCCCTGTGCGGGGTGGCCGCTTTTCAGGCGCTCAAATGCACAAATCCGGCATTCGCCGCCAGGGATGCGCGGCAGCCCTGCAATGCACGCAAGGTAGCCGGAAAGGGGGGGCTCACAGCCCCTGTGCCCTGCGCGCCCAGCGCCGCTCCAGCCAGCGCACGCAGGCCACGATACCCAGGGTCAGGGTGGCATAAAGGGCTCCTGCCACCAGCAGCGCGTCGGTGGTGTACGAGGCCACCGAGAGCTGGCGCGCTGCGCCCGTGAGGTCCAGCACCGTGATGGTGCTGACCAGCGCGGTGGCCTTGAGCTGGGCAATGGCCTGGTTGCCCAGCGCGGGCAGGGCAATGCGCAGCGCCCGCGGCAGCACGATGCAGCGCATGCTTTGCCAGGGGGTGAAGCCCAGAGCCATGGCCGCCTGTCGTTCGCCCAGCGGCACGGCCAGCAGGCCCGCGCGCAGGTCTTGTGCCATGTAGGCAGCCAGGTTCAGCGACAGCACCGCCAGCGCGCACCAGGTGGCGTCTTCCAGCAACCACCACAGCGATGATTGCCGCACGGCCTCGAACTGGCTGAGGCCGAAGTACGCCAGAAACAGTTGCACCAGCAGGGGCGTGCCGCGCACCAGCGCGCCATACAGCCGGGCTGCTGTTGCCACCGGCCGCGGCCCCATGGCCGTGGCGATGGCCAGCACCAGTGCCAGCGCAGTGCCCAGCAGTGCAGAGCCCGCCAGCAGGCCCGCAGTCACGCACAAGCCGTCCAGCATCGGGTCCCACGCAGCTTGCACAGACTCCCAAGTCTCCAGCCAGTCCGCAGGCAGATTGGCGAACCACGAGGTCAGGGTCAGGCCATCGGCGCTCATGCTGTGCCCCCTTGCAGGTGGGGCTCATATCCGCGCTGGGCGCGGCGTTCCAGCGCGGCCTGCACAGGGTGCGACAGTGCCAGCAAGGCCAGATAGGCTGCTGCCACAGCAAGGTAAAACACAAACGGCTGGTGGGTGAACTGCGCTCCCATCTGGGCCTTCTTGAGCAGGTCTTCCAGCCCCACCACGGACACGAGCGATGTGTCCTTGAGCAGCGACTGCCACAGGTTGCCCAGGCTGGGCAGCGCAATGCGCCAGGCCTGCGGCAGGCGCACCACCCAGAACACCTGTGCGGGCCGCATGCCCAGGGCCTGCGCGGCCAGAACTTGCCCCGCGGGCACGGCGGCAAAAGCCCCGCGAAACACCTCACTGGCGTAGGCCGAAAAAACCACCGACAGGGCAAACACGCCCGCACCAAAAGGGCTGATCTCGATGGCCCCGTCCAGGTGGTTGTTGATGAGGTTGGACAGCCCGAAGTAGCACACCAGCACGATCACAAACTCAGGCACACCGCGCAGCAAGGCTGTGGCCAGACCCACCCCGCGCCGCAGCCAGGAGCGTGCACTCAAGCGGCAGGCTGCCAGGGCCAGCCCCAGCAGCAAGCCCACCGTCAGCGAAGCAAACGCCAGCTGCAGCGTGACCCATACGCCCTGCAGCAGCGGCAGGGCATAGTCCGCCAGGGGGCCTGTCAGCAACTCCAAAGGGTTCTCCACAAAAAAGCACAACGGCCCGGCAGTGTGCCGGGCCGTTGTGCCACGGGTCGATTACTTGGCGGTGGGGGCGATGCTGAAAGGGAAGACCTTCTTGTTCTCTGCTGCAAACGTGCCGTCGGTCAGCACTTGCTTGATGGCGGCGTTGAAGCGCGCGCGCAGCGGGTCGCCCTTGCGCACGGCAATGCCCGTGCCTTCGCCAAACATTGCCACGTCATCAATCGGCTTGCCCACCAGTTCAAAGCCCTTGGCCTTGCCGGTCTTGGCCAGCCAGTCGTAGGCCACGGTGGTGTCGGTCAGCGTGGCCTGCACGCGGCCTGCCTCCATATCCAGCCAGATGGGGTCTTGCGAGGGATAGGCCTTGACGCGGATGCCCGACTTGGCCGTGGGCAGGCGCTTTTTCAGGTAGGTCTCGTGGTTGCTGCCGCTGTAGATGCCCACGGTCTTGCCGCGCAGGGTTTCGGGGTTGTCGGTGATGCCCGAGCCCGTCTTGGCCACCCATTGCACGGGGGCCAGGGTGAACAGGTCGGTGAAGTCCACCGCCTTCTTGCGCTCTTCGGTGATGGACATCTGCGCCAGCACGGCGTCGATCTTCCTGGCGCGCAGGGCGGGGATGAGGGCGTCAAAGTCCATGGTCACGAACTCGCACTTGGCCTGCATGTGCTTGCACATGGCGTGGGCCAGTTCAATCTCCATGCCCTTGAGCTGGCCGTTGGCGTCCTTGTATTCAAAGGGGGCGTAGTCAGACAGGGTGCCAATGCGCACCACATCGGTAGTGGCTGGCTGGGCGTGTGCCGTGGATGCCAGTCCTGTGAAGGCGATACCGCCAGCTGCCAGCCATTTCAAGGCATTGCGTTTGAACATCTTCCTGCTCCAGATCGTTATGGGTTTGCTGCTGCGCGCCGCGGGGTGAAGCCTGCTGGCTGCGGGTGGGCTGAACAGGGCTTCAGGCCTGCAACAACCCTTCAGAAAAGCCCATGAGTATTGCCAACAAACTTGCGGCTAGGCGGCAAATTCAGCAGCCACTGTGCTGACTTTGTGCGCAGTGTGGTTTTGTCGCGCGGTTTGGCCGCATGTTCTGCCGTTTACGCGCTGAACTGCGCTTGGCCGTTGGGAGGCTGCGGATGCCCCTGGGCCTGCTGGCGCAGCCAGGCGCAGAAGGTGTCAAGGCGCGGCAGCGGGGCTTCAGAGCGGCGCTGCATCACGTAGTGGTAGCCCGAGGCCACGAATCCCCAGGGGGCCAGCAGTCTGCCCGCCTGCACATCGTCCACCACCAGATGCCACGGTGCAACCGCCACACCCAGGCCGCGCACGGCAGCTTCCAGGGTGAAGTAGTAGTGCTCGAACTCCGGGCCGTCCTGGCCGGGAAATGCCTGGGTTTGCAGCGCCGGGTTCGTCTGGGCCGCTGCCGCCCACATGGCCCATGCATTGCGCCGCGTGCGGGTGCGCAGCAGCAGTGGCTGCCATGCGGGGGCCAGCAGATCGCCAGGGGATTGCAGCGGCGAGGCCACTCGTTGTGCCAGGGCCGGGCTCAGCACCGGGCCCAGGTATTCCATGAACAGGTGCTGAGAGTCTTGCGGGGCGGGCATTGCTGTCGTTCTGGGGGCCACCGCTTCTGCGGTGATGACCAGATCGCAGCGGGAAGGACCATCACCCGTCTCGGCCGCGCTGGTGCGCAGGCGGACATCGATGTCGGGATACCGCGCCTGAAAGTCAAACAGGCGCGGCAGCAGCCACTTGACGGCAAGGGTGCTGAAGCACGCCACATCCAGCGGCCCGCGGGCGGGGTCGCTCACCTCCCGCACGGCATCCGCCATTTGCCGAAAGGCCTGGCTCAGCGCGGGCTGCAGTATCTGCGCCGCCGGGGTCAGGGTGGGGCGCACTTTGCTGCCATCAAACAAGGCGACGCCCAGGTGCTCCTCCAGCTGGCGAACCTGTCGGCTGATGGCACCGGGAGTCACGCACAACTCTTGCGCTGCAGCCGTCATGCGGCCCAGGCGGGCCGCGGCTTCAAAGGCGCGCAGTGCGCCCAGTGGGGGAAGTCGGTAGCTCATCTATTTGATTTTTATGCACATAAAACGAGCGCAATCATCGCTTTTCAGTGCGCTATGGATTTTTCAGAATTCAGCCTGAACTCCGTTGTTGGACGCGAGTGTGATGCAGGCGGCCTGAACACGGTGTCGGGTTTCTGCTTTTTGATTTTTACGAAACTCAAGGCCAAAGGATCTCCATGCCCTTCATCCGCACCAATGTCCCTCACCACATGTCCGCACCTGTGCGCCAGGCCGTCGTCCAAGGCATCCACGATGCGCTGGTGCACAGCATTGGCATGCCTGAGGATGAGCTGTTCAACATGGTGGCGAGCTACCAGCCGGGTGACTTTGCCTGCAGCCGCACGTTCAACGGCGTGGTGCGCTCAGACAATGTCGTGGTGGTGGAAATCACCTTGCGCCGTGGGCGCAGCGATGCGATGAAGCGCGCGCTCTACGAGGCGATTGCCAGCCAGCTGCACAGCCGCGCCGATGTGAGTCCGGGGGATGTCTTCATCTTCATGCACGAAAACGACTACTCGGATTGGTCGGTAGGCGAAGGGCGGTTTGCCATGGGCCTGGTGCAGAACCGGGGCACCGGAACCTGAAGAACGCGGCGCAAGCGTGGCCCGGATGGCCCCCTAAAATGCCGCGCATGGACGCAAGCCTTGACCTCTTTGACCGCAAAATTCTGGCCCTGGTGCAGCGCGACTGCCAGATGAACGCCGAGGTCATCGCCCAGGAGGTGGGTCTGTCGGCATCGGCCGTGCAGCGGCGCTTGCGGCGCATGCGGGCCGACAAGGTGATCAGCGCCGAGGTGGCGGTGGTCAACCCGCAGGCCGTGGGCGGGGTCATGACCTTTCTGGCCGGGCTGGAGGTCAAGGACAACTACGATGCGCTGCCCCGCATCCGCAGCTGGTCGCAGAATGAGCCGGGGGTGCAGCAGGTGTACTACGTCACCGGCAATTTCGACATCATGATGGTCATCGTCGCGCGGGACGTGAAAGCC
This sequence comes from Acidovorax sp. DW039, assembly GCF_037101375.1. Classification (NCBI taxonomy): domain Bacteria; kingdom Pseudomonadati; phylum Pseudomonadota; class Betaproteobacteria; order Burkholderiales; family Comamonadaceae; genus Acidovorax; species Acidovorax sp. DW039. Next base: position 133,190 of record NZ_AP029019.1, read on the forward strand.
TACGATGCGTTGGCAGCGCGCCTGATGAACGACATTCCCCAGATTGCGCGCATGACCACGCATGTGGTGATCGACACCATCAAGAACAGCCTGTACGTGCCTGTGGATACGACGGGCGAAGGCTCTGCCAGCGCATAGCTCGCAGCACCGGGGCCTGGCCTGTGTCTGTGCTTCGCCGCGGCGCTGCAGGCGGTCTGATCAGCGGGGACGGTACATCTTGAACAACTGCTCCGGCCCCACCGTGAAGTAATCCGCCGGGCCGCCTGCACGCAGGATGTGGCCCGCGTTGGCGGTGTCGTACACCCCGTCCTTGAGCAGGGCGGTGTCAATGTGCACAGCCACCACTTCGCCCAGCACCAGCCATGTGGGCACGGCTACGCCGTCGGCTCCTTGCAGCTGCAGCACCTGGGTGCGCCGGCATTCCAGCGTCACGGGGCTCTCTGCCACGCGGGGCACCTGCACCTGGGTGCCGGGCAGGGGCGTCAGGCCTGCCAGTTCAAATTCGTTCACCTCAGGCGGCACGGCAGCGCAGGTCTGGTTCATGGCCTCGGCCAAGGCGCGTGTGGCGAGGTTGCAGACAAATTCGCCCGTCTCCTCAATGTTGCGCAGGGTGTCTTTGGCTCCGATGCTGGCGAAGCCCACGATGGGGGGCACATAGTTGAATGCGTTGAAGAAGCTGTAGGGCGCAAGGTTGACAGTGCCTTGAGCGCTGCGGCTGGAGATCCAGCCAATCGGCCGGGGGCCCACGATGGCGTTGAACGGATCGTGCGGCAGGCCGTGGCCCTTGCGGGGCTCGTAGCTGTGCAGGGTGCGTGGGGTCATGGAATTCCTTTGCTCCTGAAAATATAGCTGCTTGCGCTGGTATTGCAAGCGCTAGAGGGTCTTTTGACCAGTAATCATCTCCCTGCGCCAAGAGACTCCGCTTGGGCGACATAACGGGTCGCGTTGTTCGCATCAACGTGGAGGCGGTTTTCGCCCACAGTGTGTCAGCAAGTGTTGCATTTGTGATGGACTGGCGCCTGCTGTCTTCTCCCTTTTCAGGCAAGAAGGTAGCTGCTTCCAAGTAGCGTAAAGAGGGGTTGGCTGCCTTGCCGTCCCGAAGGTGCCTCCAAGCGTTTTTGAGTACAGTTTTTTACAAATTTCGCGGTACGCGCGCCTTGGGTGCCTGCCGCCCCGCGTGACTGGTGCGTCAGCGCAACGTTGGCCTGTTCCCAAGGCCTTGTTCGTGCGGTATTCCTCGCGGGCAGCCCGTCGCAGCCCCTGGCTTGCGCAACAATGTGCAGGATATTGCCCGCCATGAACGAAACGCGCTCCCCGCTCAACGACGCCGAGGTTACCTCCAGTGAACTGGAGCGCCTGCGCGCAGCGGTACATCGGGCGGAGCAGGCAGAGCGACTGCAAAGGGCGCTCTTCGCCATCTCGGAGCTGTCCAGTTCCGACCTGGAGATGTCCCACATGCTGCCCCGGCTGCATGCCATCGTGGGGTCGCTCATGTATGCGCGCAATCTGTTCATGGCGCTGTACGACGCCGAGACCGATAGCCTGGAATTCATCTACATGGTGGACGAGGCGACGCCCGACCTTCACCAGCCGGGCGAGCGAATCGCCATGGACGACTATGCCCAGGCCCTGACGTGGTACGTGGTGCGTGACGGCCTGCCCCGCAGGGGCTCCATGCAGGCGCTGGCCCAGCAGGTGCCCGGCCCCCTGCGCGCACGCGGTGCCAACGCGCAAGACTGGCTGGGTGTACCCCTGCGTGAAGGCGGGCAGGGCGGGCAGGTGCGTGGGGCTCTGGTGGTGCAAAGCTATGACCAGCCCAACCGCTATGGCCCCGAAGAGCAGGCCCTGCTGGAGTTTGTGGCCAGCCATGTGCTCAACGCAGTGCAGCGCAAGCAAAGCCAGAAGGCGCTGGAGCAGGCGGTGCAGGCAGGCACAGCAGAGCTGGCCCGTGCCAACCAGGCCCTGCTGGCCGAAGTGGCGCGCCGCCAGCGTGGCGAGCGGTTGCAGGCCGCGCTCTACCGGATTGCCGAGTGTGCCAATGATGTGGGCACGATGGATGCGTTCTACAGCGCGGTGCACGAGATCGTGGGCGATCTCATCAATGCGCGCAATTGCTACATCGCTCTGGTCTCGGAAGATGGGCAGGAGCTGCACTTCCCATACTACATTGATGAACAAGGCGGGCAGGGCATCTCGCGCCGGATGGGCCGGGGGCTGACCGAATACGTGCTGCGCACCCGCAAGCCGCTGCTGGTCAACAGGGCCGAGGCGGACGAGATGATTGCCCAGGGCCTGTTCCAGACCGTGGGGCCGCGCGCCAATTCATGGCTGGGCGTGCCGCTGGTGTGTGATGGCCGCACCCTCGGCGTGATCGCGGTGCAAAGCTATCAGCCCGAGGTGCTGTACTCCGATCGTGACCGCCTGTTGCTGAGCTTTGTCTCGCACCAGATCGCCAGCAGCCTGGTGCGCCGCCGCACCACCGAATCGCTGCGCCGCGCCAATGCCGAGCTGGAGCAGCGCGTGGCCGAGCGCACCGACCAGCTCGAAGAGCAGATTGCCGTGCGGGAGCGGGTGGAGGCGCAGCTGCAGCACCAGGTGCTGCACGATGCGCTGACCGGCCTGCCCAACCGCAGCTACCTGCTCGAGCGGCTGGCCTGGCTGCAGGCCCGGCTGCAGCGCCATAGCATGCGGCGGTTTGCCGTCATGTTCATCGACGTGGACCGCTTCAAGCTCGTCAATGAAAGCATGGGCCACCATGCCGGAGACGAAGTGCTGCGCGAGATTGGCCGTCGGCTCCAGTCCACGCTGGGGGACTCCGACATGATTGCCCGCGTGGGCGGAGACCAGTTTGCCGTGCTGGTCAACGATGCCCACACCGTGGAGGCCGCAGCGCGGCTTGCGCAACGCATGCTGCAGGTGCTGGACGAACCCATGCCGGTGGAGGGCAAGCACCTTTTCACCTCGGTGAGCATCGGCATCATGCTGTGTGACCAGCCGGAGGCTGCAGCCACCGATTTGCTGCGCAATGCGGATACCGCCATGTACCGCGCTAAGCTCAACGGCAGGCGCAGGTTTGAGCTGTACGACGCCCATCTGCACACCGATGCACTGCGTGTGCTGACACTGGAAAACGCGCTGTGGTCTGCCCTCAAGCAGCGCCAGTTCGTTCCGCATTTCCAGCCCATTGTTTCGCTCCAGGATGGGCGGGTGCTGGGCTATGAGGCACTGGTGCGGTGGCGGCACCCCACGCAGGGCCTGCTCAAACCCGCCGACTTTCTGCAGGTGGCGGAAGACAGCGGAAGCATGGAAGCGATTGACTGGCTCATCTTTACCAGTGCCTGCGAGACCATCGCTGCCCGCAAGGACTTCACGGGCTACCTGGGGCTGAATGTGGCGCCCCGGCATTTCCGCAACCCGCACTTTTGCCAGCAATTGCTGGACATGCTGCACCGGGCGGGGTTGCCCGCATCAAGACTGTGCCTTGAGATCACCGAAGGGGCGCTGATTGACGACCCGGAGCGGACCTGTCAATTGCTCAATGAATTGCGCAGCCATGGCATGTCGCTGGCGCTGGACGACTTTGGCACGGGCTACTCTTCTCTGGGTTATCTGCACCGCTTCCCGCTGCTCACGCTCAAGATTGACCGCAGCTTTGTGGCACCGTTGACCGAAAGCCCCGCGAACGAGGGCAGCGCCAGCGCCGCGGTAGTGCGTGCAGTGGTGGCTTTGGCGGGGTCGCTGGGGTTGAGTGTGGTGGCCGAAGGGATCGAGACCCAGGAGCAGGCGGAAGCCTTGCGCGCGCTGGGCTGCCACCTGGGGCAGGGCTTCCTGTTTGCCATGCCCGGTCCGCTGCCCGCGCCTTTGGCCTGAAGATATAGGCTCATAGCCTATCTACCTCTGCCCCAGAAACTGCCCGGGCGGCTGCCCTACGGATTTGCGCACCATGGCGCTGAATGCACTGGGGCTGTAGCCCAGCTCTGCCGCAATCTGGCCCACCGGCATGCGCCCCGCGGCAAGTGACACGGCCTTGGCCAGAATGACCTGCTGCCGCCACTGCGTGAAGGTGCTGCCCAGCTCGGTACGGAAGAGCCGTGCCACGGTGCGCAGGCTGGCTCCGGTGTCGCTGGCCCAGGCCTCCAGCGTGGCGTGGCGTGTGGGGTCTGCCAGCACGGCTTCGCACAGGTGGCGCAGGCGTTTGTCGTGGGGCAGGTCTACTCCGAGTTTCACGGTGGCTGCGCGCGCCAGCTCATCGCATATCAACGCACTCAGGTGCTTTTCGCGCAGCAGGGTGGCAGTGTCCGGCGGCGGCGCATCGTCGGGCTGGGTGGGCATTTCGCGCACCACGGCACGCAGCAGATCAGAGGCTTCGAGCACACGGCACTGGCTCCACAGGGTTTGATCCTGGCCCCGCGCGCCGCTGCCCAGGGCATGGGGGCCGCAACGCCCGCGTGGCTGGTGGAAGTACAGCGTGCGCATCTCGGCATCCTCCACCATGGTGACGGCGTGCACCATGCCCGGCGGTATCCACAACGCACGCGAAGGCGGCACGATGTAGGTGCCCCGATCCACCGTGAGCTGGATCACCCCCGTGGTGGAGATAGCCACCTGGGCCCACGGGTGGCTGTGCGGCATCACGCGGGTGTCGGCCCGCAGTTGCCGCACCTTGGCCCGCACAGGCCTGCGGGCTGTGGGCACGAACAGATGTGGCGTCATCGAATCCACATACGAAACGTTGCGTGGCCTGCGGCGGTGGGGGGCCTCATCGGCGGCGGGGGCAGAGGGCTTTGGCATGTTGGCGATAGAAGTTGGCCGACTATCGTAAACCTGCCGCGCCTCGCTTGCCTAAGATCAAGCCCATGACAACCGCATCCACAGGCAAAACTTCTCGGGCTGCTGAGCAGGCAGGCACTTCGAGCCCCGGCGCAGCCAACGCCGTGCCGCTGCGCCAGGACGCTCGCACCATCGGTCTGGTGGGGCTGGCGCATGGCAGCTCGCACTTTTTCCACATGTTGCTGCCACCGCTGTTTCCGTGGCTCATCCGGGAGTTCGGGTTCAGCTACTCCGAACTCGGGCTGCTGGTCTCGGTGTTCTTCGTGATCTCGGGTGTGGGGCAGGCGCTGTCCGGCTTTCTGGTGGACCGCGTGGGCGCAAGGCCCATCATGTTCTTTGCCTTGTCGAGCTTTGCTGCGTCGGGCCTGGTGGCAGGCACTGCCCAGGGCTATGCAGGCCTGGTGGTGGCAGCGGCGTTGGCAGGGCTGGGCAACGCACCGTTCCACCCGGTGGACTTCACCATCCTGAACAAGCGCGTGTCGCCCCAGCGCCTGGGCCACGGGTTTGCCGTGCACGGCATCAGCGGCAATCTGGGCTGGGCCACTGCGCCAGTCTTCATGGCAGGCATTGCTACAGCCACGGGCTCGTGGCGAGCCGCCAGCTTGAGCGGTGCGGTGTTCGCGCTGCTGGTGCTGACCATCATGGTTCTCAACCGCGATGCGCTGGACGACCGCAAGGGCGAGTGGGCGCATCAGGCCAAGGGGGCGAGTGCCCAGCCCGCCAAGGCGGAACATCCCATGGCCTTCCTCAAGCTGCCCTCGGTGTGGCTGTGCTTCTCGTTCTTCTTCTGGAGCACCTGTGCGCTCAGCGCCATCCAGAGTTTTGCCAGCCCCGCGCTGCAGTCCATGTATGGCCTGCCGCTGAGCCTGACGGCCATGGTGGTGACAGGCTACATGCTGTGCGGTGCTGCGGGCATGGTCGTGGGCGGATTTCTGGTGGGCCGCGTGCAGCGGCTGGAGAAGGTCATCTCCATCTGTCTTCTGGGTTCGGCTGCATTGCTGGTGCTGGTGGGTACGGGCCTGCTGCCCGGCATGGCGGCTGTGGTGGTGGCGTCGGTGGCCGGTCTGGGTACCGGTCTGGCGGGCCCTTCGCGCGACATGCTCATCAAACGCGCTGCGCCTCCAGGCGCCACGGGCCGTGTCTACGGCACCGTGTACTCTGGCCTGGACCTGGGCTTTTGCCTGTCTGCCCCCGTCTTTGGCGCCATGCTGGACCATGGCATGACCTCGGGCATCTTCCTGGGTTCTGCCGCCACACTGGCCTTGAGTGTGGTGTCTGCAGCCTTGGTGGGCGTGGGGGTGGCTGCGCGACTGGCTCGCCCCACGGCCGTTGCGGCAGGTTAAACCCTGCAATTGCCGCCACAAGAAAAAGGGCCTCGCAAGAGGCCCTTTTTCTTTAGAGCGGCTAACACAACCCCCCTGGCGTCGTTGTCCCGTCTTGTCGTACCCCGTGTACTGCCAGCGACGGAACGCCTGGCCAGGGCCGCTTCGCTGGGTTGTGTTCGCCGCTCTCAGTGTTCCTTTGGCGGGTCAGTTACCGCGTGCCCGGGATTCGCTGGCCTTGCGGGCCCAGTAGCGTGACTTGGCCGCATCACGCGCAACGCCTTCGCCCTTGGCGTACATGATGGACAGGTTTTGCTGGGCATCGGAGTCTCCCTGCTCAGCCGCCTTGGTGTACCAGTACACCGCCTGCTTCTTGTCCTGCGCCACCCCTTCGCCGTCATCGTAAGACACCGCCAGGTTGAACTGCGCGCGTGCATGGTTCTGTGCAGCCGCCTTGCGGTACCAGTCCACGGCCTGCTTGTGGTCCTGTTCTACGCCTTCGCCTTCGTCATAGGCCACGCCCAGGTTGTATTGGGCATCCGAGTCGCCCTGATCAGCGGCCTTGCGGTACCACTGGGCGGCGATCTTGTGGTCTTTGGCCACGCCCTCGCCCTTGTCGTACGAAACGCCCAGGTTGTATTGCGCCTTGGCCAGCCCTTGATTGGCCGCCTTGGTGTACCAGTACACGGCCTGCTTGTAGTCCTGTGGCACGCCCTCGCCATCGTCGTAGGACACGGCCAAGTGGTACTGCGCATCGGCATGGCCTTGCTCTGCGGCCTTGCGGTACCAGGCCGCTGCCTTCGTGTGGTCCAGCGGCACACCCCGGCCAAAGTCATGCATCAATCCCATGTGGAACTGGGCTTCTGCGTCGCCTGCCTGTGCAGCAGGTTGCAGCTCTTTGAGGGCCTGGGGGAACTGGCCCTTGTCGTAGGCGCGCACGCCCTCGGCGGTGCCCGCCCAGGCCCCGCTGGTGAGCAAGGCGGTGCCCAGGCACAAGGCGGTGATCCAGCGGGACAGGACAGGGGTGCGTGATGGCAGGTGTGTCATGGTGGTGGGCGGCGGGGCGCTCCTCGCGCAGCCGCATGGTGGTTTGGAAACAGGTGGAGCGAGTTTGCCTGCGATCCTGCGCCAGGGTGCTCACGTTGCTAACGGTTACATGCAGTGGGTGTGCAGTTTTTGGCAGAGGTGAGGCGGCAGTGCAAACTGCGCTGTACAGGGGGCGCGTTGCCCGTCCATGGCTGCATTTGACGCTGCCCATGGCGCTCCTTACGATGCCTATCCACACCCATACAGAGGAGCCGCCATAGTGCCCCACTTTTCACGGAATGCGCCTTGCCTGAACCGTTTTGCTGCCCTCGCACTGGCGTTGGCTTTGGGGGGCTGTGCGGCACCGCCCCCGCAGCCTCGGTTCAATGCACCGGAAGGTACCCCCACGGCCACCACCTGCCCCAAGGCGGTGGCTTCCATAGCGCGCTGCCTCTCGGGCCAGGACTCCGCTGGAGCGTATTACCTGATCGCGCTGCCCAACCAGTGGAACGGCCACCTGGTGCTGCACGCCCACGGCGGCCCGGCGCTGGGCGCGCCCAAGCCCGAGCGCGCCGTTGAAGACCTGGAGCGCTGGGCCATCATGGTGAGAGCAGGCTATGCGTGGGCAGGCAGCACCTTCCGCCAGGGGGGCGTGGCAGTGCGCTCTGCCGCGCAAGACACCGAGCGCCTGCGCCAGATCTTCGTGACCCAGGTGGCACGGCCGCAGCGCACCATCCTGCACGGGCAGTCCTGGGGGGCCAGCGTAGCGGCCCGTGCTGCAGAGATGTTCACCACGACGGCAGACGGCAAGCGGCCCTACGATGCCGTGCTGCTCACCAGCGGCGTGCTGGCGGGAGGCTCGCGTTCATACGACTTCCGCACCGACCTGCGCGTGGTGTACCAGTATCTGTGCAACAACCACCCCCGGCCCACTGAAGCTGCTTACCCCCTCAACATCGGCCTGCCTGCAGATGCCCACATGACGCAGGCCGACCTGCAAGGCCGCTTGAACGAATGCCTGGGACTGGACAAGCCTGCGTCCGCCCGCAGCCCTGAGCAGCAGCGCAAGGTCAAAGTCATCACCGATGTGATTCGTATACCGGCCAGCTCTATACACAGCCACATGAGCTGGGCCACCTTCCACTTCCGGGACGTGGTGCAGAACCGCACCGCAGGCGCCAGCCCGTTTGGGAATGAAGGCGTGTACTACCGTGGCTCTGGCGACGACGCCGCGCTGAACGCTGCCGTGCTGCGCTACCCGGCAGACCCCACCGCACTGACCCGCTTTGCCCAGGACACCGACCCCACGGGTGCTATTCCTGTGCCCGTGCTCACGGTGAAGGGCATCCACGACCCGACTGCATTTGTCGAACTGGACAGCGTGTTCAAAGCCACCATGGACAAGGCAGGCACCAGCGGGCATCTGGTCCAGACCTTTACCAACCACAGCGGCCACAGCTACCTGAGCCACCCCACTTACCCCACCCTGATGTCGGCTTTGCTGCGCTGGGTAGAACAAGGCGACAAGCCCACGGCCGCATCCATTGCCAGCCAGTGCACTGCATTTGAGTCCCGCTTCGGCAAGGGCTGCGCATTTGTGCCGGACTACCAGCCCGCACCACTGAGCAACCGCGTGCCTGATCGCAAGAGGCCCTAGTCCACTGCATCCTTGAAATCGGCGGTGCGCCGGGGCTGCAGTGAACTCGCCCCTTTGCACAGGCTCCTGCTGCCTACAGCGGCACAACCCGGTTGCCTGCCACCGCGTAAGCACGCGCGTCCTCGGGCAGCGACTGGGCATGGCTGCCCGTAAAAGCGCCAAACGCAGGCAGCACCAGCAGCCCTGGCTGCCATGCAAAGCAGGGCAGGCGCACGCGGTCTCGGGCAGGGCCGTTCAGCACCACGCACGGGTGCAGGTGCCCTGCCAGCACGGTGAGCCCTGCCACCTTGTGCGGGTGGTGCGCCGCCAGCACAGGGGCTGACGCAACGGGTGCCCAGGGCTCCTCACGCAGCGCAATGTCCAGATCGGTGGGGGGGGGTACCGGCATGCCGGTCATGGTTACCCAGTACCAGGTCCATGGCCACTTGGACATGTCGGGCGCGCCAGGCACGCAGTTGCTGCCACAGCGCAGGTTGTGCGCCGCTGCGCGCATGCAGAAAATCGCCCAGAAACACCAGCCTGCGCGCCGCCGTGTCGGCCAGCAGCGCATCCAGCCGCGCGATGTTGTCCGCCGTGGTGCCGCTGGGCACGGGCAGGCCCGCATGGCGAAAGCTGGCGGCCTTGCCAAAGTGCACATCGGCGACGAGCAGGCAAGCGGCGTCGGGCCACCACACGGCACGCCCTGGCAGCAGCCAGAGTGTGGTGCCGCAGGGCAGGGGGAGTGTGCAAGCGCCTGGGATCCGTGCGTTGTTGGTGAGCATGATGGGAGTTGTGCAGGAGAGCATAGCTGCCACAAATGCAGCGTGCCTGGGCCGTGCAGCGGACTAGATCGGCTTTCCTCAAAAGGCCTTGGAAAGCGGTCACAAAGGGAGTGGCATGGTGGGGAGGCCACGACGCCCTGCGTTTTTTGTGGTTGTCAAGTCGCACCGCCTAGTCTTTTTGTGTGAAGCGCGGCATCGATTCACTCGTATACATTTTTTAAACATCTGTGTGGTGACCTCAACCACACACGTAGATTGCTTCATAGAAAGACAGCCGCGGACGTCGCCCCACAGGCTGCTGCCTGCCTCATGGGCATTCATTCATTTCCTATGCTTGAATTTTCTCTAAACCTCACACCCCCACGCTTGTGTCGCAGCACTTGGCTATCCGCGCTTTTGTTGCGTTTCTTCTGCCATTTCTGTGCGTTGACCATGCTGGCCTGTTTCGTTGCATGTTGGAGCAACCATGCCTTTGCGCAACCTGCGCCAGCAACCCTGTTCGGGGAAGGCGTCCAGCAAGCAGCTCTAGGTGTCGGGCACACCTGTGCTTTGACCACATCGGGGTCTGTCCTCTGTTGGGGAGACAACTCCAAAGGGCAACTCGGGGACGGCACCACGACAAATCGCGATGTTCCTACGGCAGTGCAGGGAATCAGTGGCGAAGTGCAGTCGATTGCTACGGGCGCATCGCACACCTGCGCGCTGACCACCGCAGGCGCGCTCTATTGCTGGGGGGAGAACGCGATCGGTCAACTTGGCAATGGTTCCATGGTGAACAGCAATGTGCCCCAAGCGGTTCAAGGCCTCGCGGGTGGCGTCTTGCAGGTTGCTACGGGCAATTACTCCACCTGCGCGGTGACCACGGCGGGCGCAGCTATGTGCTGGGGGCAAAACGCTCAAGGTCAACTGGGCGATGGCTCTACCACCTTCAGCAATGTTCCCAAGGCGGTGCAGAACCTGGGCAGCGGGGTGCGGTCGATTGCAGCCGGGCTGGAACACACCTGCGCTGCCACTGCGGCTGGCGCTGTCTATTGTTGGGGCAGCAATGGTTCGGGGCAGCTCGGCAATGGCTCCACGAGCCCAAGAGATGTGCCAGTGGCTGTGGAAAATCTCTCGGGTAGCGTGCGAAACATTGCGGTGGGCCTGTACCACACCTGCGCAGTGACGGTGGCAAATGCCCTGCAATGCTGGGGAAGTAACACCTATGGGCAATTGGGCGATGGAACTAGTTCAAACCGCACGACGCCGTTGACAGTGTCTGGTGTTGGAAGTGGCGTTAAGCAGGTGGCAGCGGGTTCCATGAACACCTGTGCACTGACCACCAGCGGTGGCGTGTCGTGCTGGGGGACTGCTCTTGGCTTGGGCGATGGGTCTACCAGCAGCCGCAATACGCCGGGGCCTGTCCCAGGGCTGGGCAACACCGTGCAAATGATTGCAGAGGGCTACAGCCACACCTGCGCAGTCACTACCGCAGGCGCACTTTATTGCTGGGGGCGTAACGACAAGGGCCAACTGGGCAATCGTTCCTTGACCGATAGCTCTGTTCCGGTCCCTGTGCTGGGCCTCGGCAGCGCGCTGCCGTTGCGTGAGGAAGTAAAGCAGGTTGCCTCAGGGGCTGAACATACCTGTGGGGTGACCGTGAACGGAGCGGTTTATTGCTGGGGCAAAAACGATAGTGGCCAATTGGGCAACGGCTCCAGCAACGCCAGTAGCATGCCTATAGCGGTGTCCGGGTTGTCTCAGGGCGTTTTGTCAATCGTCGTCGGCTCAAATCACACCTGCGCATTGATGGCTGGTGGCACCGTATCTTGCTGGGGCTATAACGGTAATGGTCAACTCGGCGATGGGACCAATAGCAACTTCAGTTCCGTACCTAAGTCCGTCCAAGGCCTGAGCGAAGCTGTACAGTCGCTGGCAGCGGGTTATGCACACACGTGTGCGCTGACCACCTCAGGCAAGGTTTTCTGCTGGGGTGCGAACCCCTACGGCCAATTGGGTGATGGCACCCTGAACTTCAGCAACGCACCAGTCGCTGTCGCAAGCCTGGGTGCCACCGTGCAGTCGATTGCGGCGGGTTACTTTCAAACCTGCGCTGTGACCAACGCGGGCGCCGCACATTGCTGGGGGGCGAACTTCTACGGCCAGTTGGGCAATGGAACGGACCATAACAACAGCAGTGTGCCAGTGCCAGTCTCGGGGCTCGGCAGTGGAGTTCAGGAGATCGTGGCAGGGTCTGAATACACGTGCGCTGTCACGACTTCGGGAGCTGTTTATTGCTGGGGCAGAAACGACATCGGCCAGCTGGGTAACGGCACCAGCGCTGCCAGCAATGTGCCAGTGGCAGTTCCTACTTTAAGTAGCGGGGTGCAACGCATCTCTGCAGGGACGACACACACCTGTGCACGAACCTCACTGGCCGAGTTGTACTGCTGGGGTGACAACACTCTCGGTCAGTTAGGCATCGGGTCCAACACCAGTAGCACTCCTGCCCTGATTACCCGATTAGGTACTGGTGTGGACTCGGTATCGGCGGGAAGTTCGCATACCTGTGCGCTGACGGTTAGCAAAACGATCTACTGCTGGGGCTATAACGGCAACGGGCAGCTTGGTGATGGTTCCACGACAAATCGTTCGGCCCCAAGGGCCGTCCAACGATTCGGCCGCAGCACATCACCCATTGTTTCAGGCGACAACCACTCTTGCGGATTGACCGTGGCTGGCGGTGCTTTCTGTTGGGGCGATAACCGATATGGACAGCTGGGCGATGGCACCGAAACCGACCGAGCCTTGCCCGTGGCCGTTGAAAGCCTGCCCAGTGGCGTCATCCAGCTTGCTGCTGGCACGCGCCACACCTGCGCGTTGACCTCGGCAGGCGCCGTGCTTTGCTGGGGCAGCAATGGTGCTGGCCAGCTCGGGGATGGCACCAACACGTTCAGTAAAACGCCAGTCCCGGTATCGGGGTTGTCTGGCGGGGTGCAGTCCATCGCCGCAGGCGGTGATTTCACCTGCGCCGTCACCACCGCAGGAGCCTTGCAATGCTGGGGTGATAACAACGCGGGCCAGTTGGGCGATGGCTCTGCCACCAACCGTAACACCCCCACGGCGGTGACCGGCCTCTCCAGCGGGGTGCAGTCCGTGGTGCTGGGGGGGAATCACGCTTGCGCTCTCACAGATGCAGCCAGCGTCCTCTGCTGGGGCTATAACTTCTCTGGTCAATTGGGCGACGGCACGCAGGTCAACCGGACCAGCCCCGCGGCAGTGGCCGGTCTGGGTGGCGAAGTGCAGGCGATTACTGCTGGCAAGAACCACACCTGTGTTGTGGCGGGCACCGGTGGGGTCCTGTGCTGGGGCGGCAACTTTGAGGGTCAATTGGGAGATGGCTCGACGACCAGACGCACCACGCCGGTCACGGTATCGGGCCTGAGCAGCGGCGTTCAGCAAGTGGCAGCAGGCGAGAACCATTCCTGCGCCGTAACCATCACGGGGGCCACGCAGTGCTGGGGCTCCAATAACGCAGGTCAACTGGGCGACGGGACCACCTCTAGCCATAGCACGCCGGTAGCGGTGTCAGGGCTTGTCACCGGGTTGCAGACTATCGCCCTCGGTAGCAGTCACTCATGCGCGCTCACCACGGGCGGTGCACTCCAATGTTGGGGATACAACCAGTTTGGTCAATTGGGCGACGGCACGTCTACGTCTCGCAGCGTGCCCACCCGGATTTCCGCAGGCCAAGAAATCACTTTCCCAGACTTGGCCTCGCCAAGCGCTGGCTCTGCCTCTGCGCTGAGCGCTACGTCCAGCAGCAGCCTGGCCGTGGGTTTTGACACCTGGACGCCCGATGTCTGCACGGTGGCTGGCAATACGCTCACCGTTTTGCCGGGCAAGGTGGGCTACTGGTGTGGTGTGCGGGCTCTGCAGCCCGGTGGCTCAGGCAGTGACAACTTCCGCTACGTTTCGGCCACGGCACGCTCGCAGTTTGTAATGGTGCAAATCGGTGCTCCGTCCACCCCGACAGGCCTGGTCGCCACGGCGGGTAATGGCCGCGTGACGCTGAGCTGGACAGCCCCCGCCAGCGACGGCGGAAGTCCCATCCTGCAATACACCGTGACTGGCAACCCCGGTGGCAACTGCCAAGTGACCTCCACAACTTGCACCATCGAAGGTCTGACCAATGGCACGGCTTACACCTTCACAGTCAAGGCTACCAACGGTGTGGGCGACAGCCCGGCGTCAGCCTCTGCCTCAGCCACCCCTTTGGCCAGCGTGCCTGATGCCCCGACGGGTCTTGTCGCTACCGCAGGCAATGGACGCGTGACGCTGAGCTGGGCGGCTCCTGCCAGCAACGGCGGCAGCCCCGTCCAGCACTACACCGTGAGCGGCACCCCAGGAGGAAGCTGTCAGGTGACCACCACCACCTGCACCATCGAAGGACTGACTCCTGGAACCGTCTACACCTTTACGGTGAAGGCCACCAATACTGTGGGCGACAGTCTTGCTTCGGCCAGCGCTTCGGCTACCCCACTGGCCAGCGTACCAGACACCCCGACCGGCCTGGTCGCCACACCGGGCAACGGTCGCATGACGCTGAGCTGGACGGCTCCTGCCAGCAACGGCGGCAGCCCCATCCAGTACTACACCGTGAGTGGCAGTGCCGGTAGCACCTGTCAGGTGACCACTACCACCTGCACGATTGAGGGGCTGACCAATGGAACGGCTTACACCTTCACCGTCAAGGCCACCAACGGTGTGGGGGACAGCGCTGCGTCTTCCAGCGTCACGGCGACCCCGCAGGCCAGCGTGCCCACTGCGCCCACGGGCCTCACAGCCTTAGCTGGAGACCGTGCTGTGCTGTTGACCTGGACTGCCCCTGCCAGCAATGGTGGAAGTGCGTTGTTAACCTACACGGTGACCGGTGTACCCGGTGGTACCTGCACGGTGAATGCGCCGGCTACGCGCTGCACGATCAACGGCCTTACCAACGGTACCAGCTATACCTTTACCGTGAAGGCTTCCAGCAGTGTGGGGGACAGTGTGGCCTCGGCCAGCGTGACTGCCGTGCCGCAGGTCTATAGCCAATCCGGCTTGGCACTGCCCGGAGGGGGCACGGCCAGCGTGCAGATCGGTGCTCCGCCCGGCTGCACGGTAGGTAGCGTGGATATCAACAGCACACTTCCCGCTGCGGCTCCTGCCGGAGCTTCTGCACCAGCGGGTGTATTCCGCTTTACCGCAGCAGGTAGTGGTTGCGCATCCACGAACTTGTCCGTGCGCATTGACTACCCAGCAGGCCGCCTGACTGGACTGACGCCCTACAAATACGGCCCTGCCACTGCAGGCGCCACGGTCAGTAGCTGGTTTGCCCATGGCAGCATTACCGCCGATAGCATCAGTTACACCGTGGCGGACAACGGAGTGGGCGATAGTGATCCGAATGCCAACAGCATCAGCGATCCTTTTGCGCCATTGCTGTTGCCTGCAGCGCCAACCGCTGCCCAATCGATTCCCACCTTGAGCGAATGGGCGATGGTGCTGATGTCACTGCTGGCCGCTGCGCTGGGGATGGGGGCGTTGCGCAGACGTGGGGCGTGAGGCTGGCTCCGTACTGCAGCGCAAGTAATGCAATAGGCTGCTTGCGCTTGATGGATAAGCGCGGGAAGCTATCAAAAATATAGCTAACTCCGGGTGCAACCGTTTTGGCGCCCTCTTTGCCCGGGGATGTCGTCCGGTGATCAGAACCCGTGTCGTCGCCTGGTGCGGCGGCCACGGTGACCGGGTTGGCCGTCGGGCACTTCGCGGGCCAGATCCCAGTGCGTGGTGTCGTGGGTTGCTGCCAAGTGTGTACCCATCGTGTCATCCGCGGCTTGTTCCAGGGCCTGCACCATGCGCTCCAGGCGGTCGCCCAGGCTCTCGGTGCTGAGCCGTTCGCGAAAGCGCTCCACCATCAGGGGGAGCGCAAACGGGGTGGGGCGCTGCAAGGGGTGCACGGACAGGGTCTGCGCCTTCATGCGCTGCAGTGTGCGCGCCAGGCGGTCCATGTCCAGCTCCTGCACCAGCAGCTCGGCCCGGGCCTGGGCCAGCAGCAGGTTGTCCGGGTCGTATTGGGCGAACACGTCGTAGTACAGGGAAGAGGAGGCCTGCAGCTGGCGGCTGCTGCGCTGCTCACCGGGGTGGCTCTGGAAGATCAGCCCGGCGATGCGCGCAATCTCCCGAAAGCGTCTGCGGGCCATCTCGGTGGCATTCAGGCTGGCCAGCACCTCATGCTCAAGCCCGCTGCCCACGGTGCTGTGGGTGGCGTCGCCCACCAGATGCGGCAGCAGCGCGGGCCAGTCCACCGGTTTGGCAGACAGCAGCTCCAGCCCATAGTCGTTGACGGCGATGGAGAAGGTGTTGGGCACCTGCTGCGATGCGCGCCAGGCCAGCAGCCCCGCCAGCCCCATGTGTACCAGCCGCCCGGCCAGCGGGTACAGGTACAGGTGCCAGCCCTCTCGCGTCTGCAATGTTTCGGCCACCAGGCGGCTGGGTGTGGGCAGTGCCGACCAGGCGGCCTGCAGCGCCAGCAAAGGCTGCGCGCAGTGCATTTCAGGGCTGTCGAAAATGCCACGCTCGGCGCGCTCCAGCTGCACCAGCATGGCATCGGCCAGCGTGTTCGACAGGGGCATGCGCCCACCACTCCAGCGCGGCAGGGCAGCACTGCCTTTGGGGGCCGTGCGCACATAGGCCGTCATCTGCTGAATGCGCACCAGCTCCAGCAGGCGGGCTGCAAACATGAACACATCGCCGGGCCTGAGCCGCGCCATGAAGCTCTCTTCCACCGAGCCCAGCCGCCCGCCGCTCACAAACTGCACCTGCATGCTCGCATCGCTCACGATAGTGCCGATGTTGCTGCGGTGTCGGCGCGCCAGTCTGGCGTCTGGCATGCGCCACACGCCCTCCTCATCGGGCACCACGCGGTGAAAGTCCGGGTAGTTGGCCAGCGAGGCACCGCCCTGGCGCACAAACTGCAGCGCCCAGTTCCAGTCGTTGTCTGCCAGCCCTGCGTAAGCCGGTGCGCGGCGCACTTCGGCCAACAGGGCGTCGGGGGTGAAGCCTCCGCCCAGGGCCACCGTCACCAGGTGCTGCACCAGCACATCCAGCGGTGCGCGTGGCGTGTGCCGGTCTTCAATGCGGCCTTCGGCCAGCGCATGGCGGGCGGCGGCGGCCTCGACCAGTTCCAGGCTGTGCGTGGGCACCAGCGTGATGCTGGAGGTGCGCCCCGGTGCGTGGCCCGAGCGGCCTGCACGTTGCACCAGCCGCGCCACGCCTTTGGCCGAGCCGATCTGCAGCACCTGCTCTACCGGCAGGAAGTCCACCCCCAGGTCCAGGCTGGATGTGCACACCACCGCCTTCAGCGTGCCTTGCTTGAGGCCCGCCTCCACCCAGTTGCGCACCTCGGCGCTGAGCGAGCCATGGTGCAGTGCCAGGGTGCCTGCCCAGTCGGGCCGGGCCTCCAGCAGGGCCTGGTACCAACGCTCGGCCTGCGAGCGGGTGTTGGTGAACACCAGCGTGGAGGCACTCGCCTCAATCGACTGCACCACCTGCGGCAGCAGCGACAGGCCCATGTGCCCCGCCCAGGCAAAGCGTTCCACGCGTTCGGGCAGCAGCACCTGGACCTGCAGCGTCTTGTCGATGCGGCCTTGCACCAGCACGGGCTTGGGCCTGCGGGGTGCACGGGGTGGGCGGGTTGGCAGGGCGGGTATCAGCGTGGCAAGCGCTTCTTGCAGATTGCCCAGCGTGGCAGACATGCCCCACACCTGCAGCGCCGGGTTCCAGCCCGAAAGGCGTGCCAGCGCCAGTTGCACCTGCACACCCCGCTTGTTGCCCACCAGCTCGTGCCATTCGTCCACCACCACCAGTTGCACGCTGTTCAGCCGCTCGCGCGCATCGGCACGGGCCAGTAGCAGAGACACGCTCTCGGGCGTTGTCACCAGCAGCGTGGGCAGGCGCTTGTCCTGCGCCGCGCGCTCGCCGCTGGTGCTATCCCCCGTGCGCAGGCCACTGGTCCAGTGCGGGGCCAGCGCGGCCAAGGGTTCTTGCAGCGCACGCAGCGAATCTGCGGCCAACGCCCGCATGGGCGTGATCCACAGCACCGTGAGCGGCGGGGCTTTGTTTGCTCCTTTTTTGGGAGCTGTTTGCGCACTGTCCACGGGCGTAATAGCCGAAAAATGCTGCAAGGCACCCAGCCACACCGCATAGGTTTTGCCTGCGCCGGTGGTTGCGTGCAGCAGGCCCGAGCGACCTTCGCCCATGGCCTGCCACACCTGCTGCTGGAATGCGAAGGCTTGCCAGCCCCGGCCCTGCAGCCACTGTGCGGCGGGGCCAGACGGGGCGTCGGGCCGGGCGTGAGGGGTGCGAGGGGTGCGAGGGGTGCGAGGGGTGCGAGGGGTGCCTGGCGTGGTGGCACCCGATGCCGCATCCGTGGGGGTGTTCACTGCGCAGACTCCGGCAGCAGCATGGCCAGTGTCTGCAGGGTGTCGGCCTCGGCCACCGGCTTGTCCTTGCGCCAGCGCAGCATGCGCGGAAACCGCACCGCGATGCCGCTCTTGTGACGCGGGCTGCGGGCAATGCCTTCAAAGCCCAGTTCAAACACCTGCGTGGCTTCCACGCTGCGCACCGGGCCAAAGGTTTCGCGCGTGGTCTTGCGGATGATGGCATCCACCTGCGCCATCTCGGCATCCGTCAGGCCCGAATACGCTTTGGCAAAGGGCACCAGCTGGCGGGCGGGGTCGCCCTGCGGGCCGCTCCACACCGCAAAGGTGTAGTCGGTGTACAGGCTGGCACGCCGCCCATGGCCGCGCTGGGCGTAGATGAGCACGGCGTCCACGCTCATGGGGTCGATCTTCCACTTCCACCACACCCCCACGTCCTTGGTGCGGCCCACGCCGTAGGCGGCCGTGCGGTGTTTGAGCATGAAGCCCTCGGTACCCAGGCTGCGCGCGGCCTCGCGCTGTTGGGCGAGGTCGGTCCAGTCTGCTCCTGTCAGCACGGGGCTCAGGCGCAGTGTTAGCGCAGGTGCTGGGTCTTGGGGGGCGGTGGTGGGCCGCGGTGGCAGCAGGGTTTCCAGCAACGCACGCCGCCTGTGCTGGGGCTCCTGGCGCATGTCCTGCCCCGCCTGTTCCAGCAGGTCATAGGCGACCAGCACCACGGGCAGTTCGCGCAGCAGCTTGGGCGTCAGTGTCTTGCGACCCAGGCGCTTTTGCAGGTCGGCAAAGGGGCGTGGACTGGGCTCGCCCGGTAGCCACACCAGGATTTCGCCATCGATCACCGTGCCGTCGGGCAAAGTGTGCTGGGCTGCGTCGGCCAGTTCAGGGAAGCGGTCGGTCACCAGTTCTTCGCCGCGTGACCACACCCACACAGCCCCTGCGCGGCGCACGATCTGGGCGCGGATGCCGTCCCATTTCCACTCCACCTGCCAGTCTTGCACCGGGCCGAGCAAGGCGGGCATCTCGACCACGGGCTGGTTGAACGGGTGCGCCAGAAAAAACGGGTACGGGTGGCCTTCGGCTCCGTCGGCAGCGGGGGCACCGTCCACGGCCTCGGCAGGTGCTACCAGCGCGGCATAGTCTGCGGCCTGCGGTTGGCGGCCCACCTGGGTGTAGCCCATCAACCGGTGCGCAATGCGCTTGGCATCCACCCCACTCACCTGGGCCAGTGCCTGCACCACCTGCAGGCGCGACACCCCCACGCGGAAGTTGCCGGTGATGAGCTTGAAATACACAAAGCGCTGCGCAGGCACCAGCGCTGCCCACTGTGCGCGCAAGGCCCCGGCCTGCGCGTCGGGTGGCAAGCCGCGCAGCGGCAGCAGGCGCTGCATCCACGCAGCCAGGGGCACATCGGGCTGTGGGGCCGTGGGCGGGGGCAGTAGCAGGGCCAGGGTTTCGGCCAGATCGCCCACGGCCTCGTAGCTTTCGTCAAACAGCCATTCCGGCAGGCCTGCGGCCGCTTGCGCCAGGGCCTTGAGCTGGCGCGTGGGCACCATCTGCCGCGGCTTGCCCCCCGCCAGAAAGTACACAGCCCAGGCAGCGTCGGCGGCATCAGCGCTGCGCAAATAGGCCACCAGAGCCGCCTGCTTGGCGGTTTGGGATGTGGTGGCGTCCAGCTGCTGGAAGAGGGCGGCAAAGGCCTTCATGGCGTGACCTCCGGTGCCGCGGGATCGGCCTGCGCGGTGGGCGCGGCGGTGGTCAACGCGCTGGCGGGTGCGTCAGCGTCCTCGGTCGCGCCCTCTGTCGCGTCATCCTGGCCGTATTCGGTGGCAAACACCTGGGCGTCCAGGCCTTGCTCGCACAGCCAGCGCACCATCACCTCCGTGCTGCCGTGGGTGACGATGATGCGCTCTGCCCCCGTGGCCCCAATGGCGCGCTGCAGGCCGGGCCAGTCGGCGTGGTCGCTCATTACAAAGCCGCGGTCCACCCCGCGGCGGCGGCGTGCGCCGCGCACCAGCATCCAGCCACTGGCAAAGGCGTCCGAATGCTCGCCAAAGCGTTTGAGCCAGGGCGTGCCCGCGGCAGAAGGTGGGGCAATCACCAGCGCGCGCTTGAGGTCGGCCTTGGTCAGGCTGGGGTCGGTGACGCGCAGGGTGGGCGGCAGGGGCACGCCTGCAGCCCGGTACACGGCGTTGAGCGGCTCTACCGCCCCGTGGGCCACGATGGGGCCGATGCCGGGATCCACCCCGCGCAGCACGCGCTGGGCCTTGCCGAACGCGTAGCCATACAGCACGCTGGCGCGGCCCGCTGCGGCGTTGGTTTGCCACCAGGTGTTGATTTCTGCCTCCAGCTCAGCGCGTGCAGGCCAACGGTAAATGGGCAGGCCGAAGGTGGATTCGGTGATGAAGGTATGGCAGCGCACGGGCTCGAAGGCCGGGCAGGTGCCGTCGGCTTCGAGCTTGTAGTCGCCCGAGGCCACCCAGACCTCGCCTTCGTGTTCCAGCCGCACCTGGGCCGAGCCCAGCACATGCCCCGCCGGGTGCAGAGAGATGCGTACCCCCTGGTGCTCCACGGTCTCGCCGTAGGCCACCGTCTGCAGCGCAATGTCCTCACCCAGGCGGGCGCGCAGGGTTCCGGCACTGTCGGTGTGGGCAAGGTAGTGGCCCGAGCCACGCCGCGCATGGTCCGAATGGGCATGCGTGATGACGCAGCGGTCCACAGGCCGCCAGGGGTCGATGTAGAAATCACCCGCAGGGCAATACAGCCCCTGCGGGCGCAAGACGACGAGATCGTTGGGCATGGGGATGGTGCGCTGCCAGGATCTGAGCTGTTAAACAGCTCCCCTGACGATGATCGCATCGTAGCCGCCCACGCCATGGCGTGTGTGGGCCTGCGCCGATTCCTGAAGCAGGACAACGGATATGCCCCGCAGCCCCTTTTCGCACCAAAGGGGCAGCTTCGTCGGGAGCCAGCGGCTTACTGGCTGTCTGCGGCAGAGGCGGCAGCTTCTGCACGCTGTGCAGCCTGCGCCAAGCCTGCCTTGATCTGCTCAGCCTGAGCCGCCGCCTGCTTGGCCTGTTCTGCCTGAAGCTTGGTGGTGGTAACTGCGGTGGTGGCTACATCAGCACCGCATCCGGTGAGGACGCTGCAGGCCATGGCGACGGACAGGAGAGCGGTGCTGCAGTGCAAGTGTGGGAGTTTCATGGATGCCTCGCCCATCAGGTCATGGTGATGAAATGAATTTGAATGCTATTGAATTGATAGCTGATTGCGCTTTATTTGTAAGCGCTAGCGGCAGTTTTCAGCCACGCTGCGCTCTGCAGCGGCAATGCCGGACTGCCGGGCGGCATCGTCGATGTACTGGCGCTCGCCCTTGTTGTCATACCTGTACACCGGGCGTGGTTCCTTGAGTGTGCCCAGGTTCCGGCGTGCTGCATTGCAGCGCGAGGCGCGGTTCTGGGCCTCAATCTGGTCGTTTCTGGCTGCCGCAGCGTCTCGGGCCGCGGTGTCGGTTGCAGTGCGTGAGGAGGGGCGTGGTGCAGGGCGAACGCCATCGGCGGGCTGGGGGGCTTTGATGACGATCTCGCCCCCGGTGGTGCCCGCCTGGCAAGGCTGGTCCTGGAAACTGACCTTGCCATCGGCTCCGGTGCATTTGTAGGGGCCTGCAATGGCCAGCATGGGCACTGTCAGGCACAGCGCTGCAATGGACGCTTTCGTCTTGTTCATAGTGCGGATAAGGCGTGTTGGCATAAAGATTAACACCGCGCTGCGGGAAGGTTCAGGGACTCTGCCGGGCGGGCGGGCTCAGGACTGTGTGCGTAGCGCCAGAGATGTTGGGTCAACTCCGCCGCAAAGCTGCGCAGAAAAGTCGCCTTGTCTGCCAGTGGCTCTGTGGCATGGGGCGGAATATGGTCCATGAAGGAGAAGTGTCCCGCGCCTGCAACCGGGTGTACCTGGGCCAGTTCACCCACCGCTTGCGCCAGCCACTGCGTCTGTTCCATGGGGGTGATGGTGTCTGCGGAGCCCGTCCATAGATGGATGGGAACGTGTACGGCATCCAGGGCGCCAGGGGCTCTGAAGAACCCCGTGGGCGGCGCCAGAAGGGCCAGATGGATGACTCTGTCGTCCCGTGCAATGTCGATGCGCCTGCCGCAGCGCAGCCACATGTGCCCCCCGGCCATCGCCACCAGGGTGGCCGCTCCGATGGAATGACCCAGCCCCAGAACCTGCATGTCTGGCCGGGCGACGAGTTCCAGAGCCTGTGACAAACGCCGCGCTCGCAGGCTGAGTTCCTGCTCGGTGGGCTCGGGTGTGGCCAGTCTCTCGAAACAGGGGGCAATGACCGTGCAGCCCGACGAGGCCAAGGTTTCCAGCAGGGTGGCGTAACGCGAGGGCTGGCCGCCCGCCCCCACTGCAAATAGCACGACAGGGCCTGTGCTGGGGCCTTGCCAGACGGCCACGTCGAACCGCTCGCCATGGTCCGAAACGGTATGTACCTGCATGGTGAAAGGATGTGAGAAAGCGCTTCGGCTTCAGTCGCTCTGGGTGGTGATGTCCCAACCGCCACGGCTGGCCCGGCTGAAGAAGGGCAGCAGGCGAATCACAGGGCTGGCAAGGGCCTTGTTCGCCAGCCCCCCGTGCAGGGCCAGCAGATCAATCAGTTCATGCACTAGGCCTTCGGCTTGGGCGGGCGGGATGCGCGGGTCGTCGTAAAACGCCCCCCACAGCGACAGGAGGTGAGGAAAGCGTTTCGCATCAGCTTGGGCCAGCGAGAAGATGAACTCTTCGTGATGGCCGATGGCTTCACGTTCACCGTGGGCGTACATGTCCAGTGCCATGGGATTCCTTCGAAGGTCGATGAAAGATCGCAAACAGGCTCTCAGGTCATTGAGCTGAGGTGGGCCGCAGTTCTTGATCGGCTTTCTGCTCTGCCATAGCCATGCGCCGCTGAAGATACGGAATGCCATATTCCACAATCTCACGGAAGCCCTCGGCCACAGCAGGCCCCACTTCAACTTGTGCTTCGGCAGGCGTCAGCGTCTTTCCATAGTGGGCTCCGTACGCCATCCCAAACGCCGTGGGGTCATCGAGCAGTGCGTCTGGAGCATTCCAAAAGCTCCAGTGGATTTTGCCGTGACGGGGAACGATCCACGCGGTGGGGCATATGGCTGTGGATGCGTTCAGGTCCCTGAACGATTCTGGCTCCTGCGTGCGTGCAAAAGGGCACCGACCGTCGGTAGACCCCCCGATCCATGCATCAAAAGCTTCTGACTCTATGGGGCGGAAAACGATGAAGCAATGCAGGTCTGGCCTGGGGCTCCACACATATCGGATCAGGTTTCTGGGCTCACCCACTTCCTTGCGCGTGTACAGGTGAAACCCGGGCAGCCGCTGGGCTGCGGTTTCAGTCACTGCCAGTTTCCAGGCTTCAAGTACAACGGGGCGCATGGGTATAGATCAGGAGAGGATGACATTCGACAGCGTGGGCAGCGCGCACTCATCCAATGCGCAAAGGCCGGTGCAGCGATATTTACGGCGTTGAAGCTGGCGTTGCACCCAGGTTTTGCGCTCGCTTTTTCCTGGACCACTGTACCTGCCCGGTCAGCAGTTGCACCTCAGAAGCGTTCAATCCCAGGAAGGCCAGAACCTCATCGTAGTCTTCCTTGAAGAACAGCGTCTCACGGTAAGGCTGCAAGTAAATGGTGAACTCCCCAGGGGGAGCGCGCCGCTCTCCCAGATAGGCGCAGCCCCCGGACGCCAGATCCAGATCCATCTCGCGGATCCAGCCGCCTTCCTCTGGCTCACACAACCAATCTGCCTCTGCCCGATGTGCATCGATGACGGTCTGCAGTGCCTTTGGCACGACTGCCACGGCACCCCAGTGCAAGGGTTCGTTACGGTGTCTCTTGACGATCTGAGTCATTGCCGTGTTGGTGCTGGTCTGGGTGTGGGGCCGGGTGCGCCTGGATGTTCTTGCTCACTCCAGCGGTTCTTCGTAAGGCACTTCCACCAGTTTGCCGGTGTCCGGGTCGCGCGCAAACGCACTGCAGGGAGGTGCGTTCAGAAAAGGAATGATGTCCGGGCTGTAGTTGGCAATGGTGTTCACGTCGTAAATGGCATGGTGTGCCGGTTCGTCCATGTAATCCTGGCTCTCGTCACCCGCCATGAAGCACCAGCCACTGTCATCCAGGTGGTCTGCAGGTTCGCGCACCATGTAACCCACAGGTGCGCCGTCCACCGTGATCCGGTCAGTGGCAATACACCCGCCCAAACCTTCCGCCAGGGGCTTGATCTGATTTGCACTGAGGGCGAATTTTTTCATAGGGCTCACCTCCTCACGATAGTTGGTTGGGTCTTCAGTGGAGCTGGGGTTGTGCAATGGCTCTGTGCTGCGCTTTACTTGTACACGATTTGGATGTCCGCAATGGCTCGCTCCTGTCGGAATATGGACTGGCCTTTGACACCTGAAATGCGTAGCTGGTCTTCTGCGAGCCAACTCACATCCAGCTCTGCCGTGCCCTCCAAGGTGAGCACGTTACCGGCTGTATCTGGGAGGGAATCCGAAGTGGGAATCACAGACACCTGAGTGTTGGATATGACCGTGGCCCCACATTCACGATGAAAAACCACGGCCTTCCGTTGCCCTGATGGAGAGTTTTGTTGACCGGAAACTTCGTTTTCGCAGCGTGGCGCACAGCCCCCCAAACCGGCTACGGACACAGCTATGGTGAACAGGCAGATGCTTGGTTTCATGGTGGTGCGCAACGGCTGCGAGGGCTGAAGTAAATGCAACAGAAATGAGTCACAGTACTGGAAGCCCCACAAGAGCACCCAGGACGTAGGTGCATGCAGCAATTCCTATACACAGCCATGCCCGCTGGCTGCTCACCCACCGGTGGCGTGACTGTGCGTACCAAGACCACCACCAGGCTGCCATCAGAAAAATGGCGATGCCTGCGAGGAACGAATGGTATGAGCTTGAACTGAAGACCCCCCAAATTGCTCCTGCCAAGGCCGCAGCAGTACCGGCGACTGCGGTGGACGTCTGGGAGTCAGGAGCCTCGTCGGTTTGTGTCCTGTGCGGTTCAGACCTCACTTGCCACATCGCACCGAACCCCAGCCCCAGAAAGCTGATCACGATGCCTTGCAATCCGGTAAGCCAGGAAAATGACTGAACCGCCAGAATGGCTGTGACCGTGCTGGCAGCCATGCAAACCGCTATGCGCCAATGCAGCACGAGCCAAATGAAACCTAAGAGACCTTCTAAATCCATCAGCGTGTCTCACAGGGTTTTATTCAATCGCCACGGCGCAGGCTTGCGGCAGTTTTGAACAATTCAAACACTAGTGGCTGGGGTGCAAACACCTCCATCCACTCCGAGCCGTTGTTACGCGGAAGACAGCAGACGATATGGCCCCGGTCCTGGATTTTTCGTTGGGCGTAGCTGATGGCTCCTGCGCTGTGCCCGCTGCGGTAGTTGGTCACTACAAAGCTGCTGCGGCAATGCGCAAAGAGAGTGGCCGCGTTGAACTTCTCAACCGGAATGGCGATGGCAATCGTCCCCCGCTTTCCTCCATATGCATTCCAGAAAAGCTCACGCCCTGCAATCGGGTCGCCATGCAGCGCCACGCGATGTCGCCTTCCTTCTTTGTGCAGGATGGTTCTTGCCGCTTCAAACACTTCAGACTGCTCGTCCAGCCCGTATGCCCAGCATTCGTCGGCTGCGGCAAGCAAAGGCAATAGAACCGTGTCGTGCATGGCGTGATGCGTGCGTTCGTCACTCCATTTCTCTTCACGCGACAGCAGTCCCACGCTGAAATTGGAAGACCGCTCTATCAGTGCGAGGTCATCGGATGAGATCATTCAAAACCTGCCTTTTTGGCATCACAAACCCGCGACCACCAAGAGCCCAAAGGCCAGCGGAGACACCAGTCCCATCAACCATCGGGCTATCAGAGGCCTTGGCCATGGGAGCCATGACAGCGCCCAACCACCTGCAGCGCATGCAATAAAGGGTGCAAGGCTCATGCTCCACATCGCCCACACGGCCCATTGGAACTGTTCCGCAGGCCCCCAAAAGTATTGGAGCACGACATAGCCATAACCCAGAAGGAAGGGAATGACTGCGCCCAATATCACGAAAGCGCGCGGGCGGATGCTGGGAGTCGCCACACACCAGGCCATCACCCACAGGGGCAGACCCAGCTCTACCAGCACCGAAAAGATGAAGAGCGAGTGATCTGACATGTGCTGGAGAGTGGCTGGGTATGGGCGATCAGGCGCACTTGAAATATGTGGTTTGCTATGGAAATAAGAGCTGGCTACGCTCTTTCCATAACCCTGTGGCTCTTTTTGATATGAAATTGGGCATCGAAGTCACGGGCGAAGCCTCGTAGGGCAGGTGGGCGCTATTCACTCCCCCATGTGCATTGCTTGAAGCGGCCCAGGCTTGTCACTCTCGCTTTGTGTGCATAGGTTCCGGCAGAAGAAGAGTCGCCTACCACCACTGCAAAGTCCCACAGTTCCGCCGTGGCTGGGGTTTGCCAGCAGTTGGCTTGAGCCAGACTGGGCGGTGGAGTCACGCGAACGGCGGGCTCGGCCCCATCCAGCTTGATTTGCGTGAAGTGCTGTTGGAAGAACTTGCCTGTGGCTGCGAATGACGCCTTTGCGGGACGAAACTCCAGCGCTCCTCCGTCATTCGGCTCGAACCGAAGCACGCCTGATACCTTGAGCCTGCCCTTGAGCTGAAGGGCTCCGTACAAGCTTGCCTGGTCTGCAGAAACCCCCTGGGGAAGCTGCCCCACCGCCTTGCATTCAGCGGTGGCCGCCTCCCCGCGAAGAGCCACCTTGGTGTGGCTGCGGATGGACTCGATTTGCAGCCCGGATGGCAGCGACGCCGTCAGACGAGCGGGTGCCACCTCGCACGCGTCGGTGCTGCCGCAGGTTAGCAGGTAGCAGTCCTGCGCAAATGCACCGGGGCTGCCCGCCAAAAGAACAACCGACAACCCCATGCGCCGCGTCTTGATACTCCGCGCCGCCATAGCTGCGCCCCCCCAGAAGAGCGAGAAAAGCCGCATCTGCGTCACCTGAAAAAGCTCACGCTTCCGTCGGACTGGACGAATTGCGATTTGCCCCAGTTTCTCTTGATCACATCGACCTGGGTGGACCGCATGTCCAGCAGCGCTCCCTCTGCCGTGCCAATGCGGAATTCCAGCAGCACCTCTGCGGTGGCGGACTTGCCGTCGGGTGCAATCGTGATGTTGTGGATGGTGTACCCGACATTCGTATGGAGTTCGCGCCCGGTGGCTTGCTCCAGCTTGGCCTTCGACGCCAGAAAGTTATCCACCGCAGCGCAGGACGAGGCCTTGGATACGACCTCGTTGACCGGCATGGTCCGAGAGGTGCTTTTGAACTTTCCGCGCACATCGGCGCTGAACAGATCGCAGACGGCGATCCCGTCACCGCGGTCAAACGCCGACATGTAGTCGTGGTAGAGCGACTGCACATGCGCTTGCGTCACTTTCTTTCCCCCCACGGCGCCATACCAGCCGCCAGCGGCTGCTGCTCCTACCACCAGAAAAACCAAAACTTTACTCATACCCCTCCCTCACTGTTGATTTCCGCCAACCTGTCAAAAGATCTGAAGTCTTTGTAGACAGTCCAAGCCCCGCAGGCGGCCATTCGTCACTGGATAGGCCGCCGCCGAGTGCGCAATTTTCATTCTTTCTTGGTATGCATCGCATGGGCCACGATGGCGTTGGCATGCCCGTGCCCCAGTCCATGCTCAGACTTCAAGATCGCAACAATTTCCATGTGCTTCTTGTCGTGCATCTGGCTAGCCAGGTCCAGCCAGTAGTGAATGGGCCGGCCGTACTTCTGCTCGATGGATGGAAAGTAGGACGCTGGACCTTTGACTTTCTCTGCTGCCATTGTTTGCTCCCTTTTTTTGACGTGCACGAAGTTGAAAAGCCGCTTGCTCAGGAACGTTGCACAGCAACCAAAAGAGCCGTCTCTCACTCCACCTGGCGCAGCGTGCTCATGTGTTCATGTCTGCGTGGCCATCAGCCATCCTCATCCTGCATCACAGCGCGCAAATCCAGCAGGAGCGCATCGTTTCGTCTTTTGGCGGCCGCTGACTCCGCGATTCTCGATTGCAGCAGATCGCAGATCCTTGCGATACCCCGTTTTGCGCTGATGCGAATGGCTGGCGGCTGAGCGCAGATCGCTTTGACCAGCTTGTCCACAGGTACCAAGGGGTGGGACGTAAGCGCTTCATTGCCCAGCTGCTCGATGTCATCAGCACGGAGTTCCACCCCGGCATCCAGCAAGCCTTCTGCAAGATCGGATATTGCCCATTCCAGGTGTTCAAGCGCCTTGTCCCGCAGCAGTCTCCTGTCTCCGATATCTGCCTTGTCCGAGCAGTGGGCATCCAGCCAGTCATCCAGCTCCCTGCGCTGCTGCTTCAGGCTTGCATCCGATCGAAGTGTGGACGCGGAGAACTGGCACCGCACCAGCGCAGCAAGGCAGCTTCCGCGCTGTGCTGGTGCCAATGGGGCTGCGAATTCGCGGGTTGCTTTGGCGAGCCGCTTCTCGTTGATACGCGTCCAATAAGTCGACAGGGGTTCCCAATCCGTCTCCGCAGAGTTGGGCAACCTGCGCGTCAGATATTCGTGAATCTCCGCAGGCATGGATGTGAGGTCGAGCTTGGCGAGGGCGCGCGCCAAAAGCTCCTGCCAGATGACGAAGGGAAAGAGCGGTGTGGAGGAAGACATGCGATACCAGACGTCAAAGTTCCATCAATGACAACATACACCGCAGACTGCCAGAGACTGCAGATGCGCACGGCAAGCGGTACGACAAGGCGAGACCACGCACTGAAGTTTTGTAAGGTTCTCAGGCCGCATGGCACTCAAAATGGCAAAGGTCGTGCCACTGGCCCGCCAGTTGAAAACTTCTTGTGGAGCGACCGTACTGCGTAAAGCCGTTGCGCAGCAGAACCTGGATGGACCCTGTGTTGTCCGGCCTGACGCTCGCTTCGATACGGTGCAGTTTCAATGTCTGAAAGGCGATGTGCAAGGCAAGGCGAACCGCCTCGGTGGCGTAGCCCTTGCCGGTGTGTGATTGGGCCACCCTGTAGCCAAGCTCTGCGCCATGAAAGTGTTCTCGGCGCACGCGGGTGAGGTTGACGCGGGCGACCAGGGCTCCGTCAGCGTTTCGCGCCAGGAACTGGTATCCCTTGTCTTCCACTGCTTCGCAGATCGCGGTGTCTATCGCTTCCTGTATGCCTGCGGCGGCATAGTAGGACAGCGGCCTGGCGTTGATGCTGGCTTCAAAAAAAGCGCGGTTGGCAAACTCGAAAGCGGTGAGGTCTTCAAGATCCTTGGAGGTGGGAGGACTCAGTGAGACGATGGGCACGTTGAATTCGCTCAGCGTTGGGCTTGATGGGGTGGCTTTCAACATTGTGGCGCCATGTGCATTGCGGGGTGGGAGAGCGACGCCTCATCAAGTTGCCATCTTTGATGGTCGGGCCGATGACGATATGCCAAAGACAAGTTCAGATGCTATGAAAACAGGAGCTGCTTGCGCAGGTGGATCAAGCGCTAGCGGTCGAAAAACCCCGAATCTAGGGCTTTGCCTTGGTCGGGGGATGGAGATCGTCCGGATCCGGGCATGTGGTGGTGCGCCGGACGACATGAGGCTCGTAAGCGCCCGCCTTGAATTCGCCCTGTGTTTGCAGGCTCACGCACTTGCCGCCGCGCACATAGTTGAATGAACAGAAATTCAAACCTGTGCCCGAGCATATTTCCACTTCGATAAAGCCATGTCTGTACATGGAGCCTGCATCGCCTTGCAGGCTCCAGCGAACTCCGTCTGCATCAGTGCCAAAAGTCTCCAGGGGAGACCAGCCTTGTGACAGGAGCTGAGCCCGTGCCTTGCTGATGGGCAAGGGGCCCTGAGGTCCTCGTGCCTCAGCGCCTGAGGCGAAGGCAAGGGCAAAAACAAAGGCAAGAAGGCGCATGTTCGGGCGGTGGGGCGAATGTCGAAGCTCTGAAGATTCTTTACTCGTGCCCTTGCCGCCATTTGGCAAACGCGCGCAGCCCAAGGGGAATAAATGCCGCCACCGCAACCCACGCGAACTTGACCAGCGAGGGCATGCCTAGAACGAACCATTTCGTCGTAATAAACGAGTCGTCCTGCTCAAATGCGCATTGACCGTAGAACGTTGTGCCGATGCCGTTGAAGGTGTTTGCCATGCTGATTGGTATTCGCTCGGGTCTAGAAGATGCACGAAGGCCTAAAAGACCGCAAAAACCTGATGTTCACTGCGTTATAACTTTCTCTTTCCCTCAATGGTGCCGCTGCATCAGCCACTTCATGTGGCTGATGCGTCGAATGCGGGGCTACCAGAGAGTGGTGGAACTTCCGCTATCAGTTGCCCAGATGCATGGTGAACACCGCACCGTCAGACAACTTGCACTGACCCACGCCTTGTGTAGCTGAGTTCAACGTGTACACACAGCTGAGATAAGAACCCCGGTTGCCAGCGCCGTTGGCGATCCCTTCACGGCTGGAGCCTGCTTTGCGGGTGGCCTCGCCTGCGAAGGCTTCTCCGTTGATCACCGCATTGAAGGTGCCCCGGCCATGCAGGTCGTTGGTCACTGTGGCATTGATCATTCCATATCGGCCCGCCAGGTCATTGGCGGGGTAGAGGCGAGAAGGGAAAGTAACGGGTGCCGCCACAGCAGCAGCCGGTGCAGCTTGGCTTTGAGTTTGAACAGGTTGGCCGGTGCGCGGATCAACCGGGACCACGTAGCAAGCAGTGGTAAAGCCTGCTGCAGCCAACATTGCGGCGACG
Source organism: Acidovorax sp. DW039 (assembly GCF_037101375.1). Taxonomy (NCBI): domain Bacteria; kingdom Pseudomonadati; phylum Pseudomonadota; class Betaproteobacteria; order Burkholderiales; family Comamonadaceae; genus Acidovorax; species Acidovorax sp. DW039. The sequence continues at coordinate 164,098 of NZ_AP029019.1, forward strand.
AGACGTGTACGGGTGATCAACAGATTTTGGCTCATCAGAGGTTCCTCGTTCCGGGCACATGCCCGCTCAGATCGTAGCGGATCGTGATGTGCCCGGAGGAGCTGGTTCGTCCCGGATGTTGGGAAGCCCCGTGATTGCATTGACCTCCAAAAGGAGGGAAGTGCGCTTTTCCGGGGGGCGGGTCGCTGCACTCGTTGGCGAGGGCTCTGTCATGTCGTGCCACGCAGGGCCGGGTTGAAGCTTTGTCGGTTGGGGGGGGGGCTTGGGCATCAGCCCCATAGGGTTCCCCGCCAGAGTGCGGTTGCAAACCCTCACATCGCAAAAATCTTCCCAGGGTTCAGGATGTTCTTCGGGTCCAGTGCGCGTTTGATGGCGCGCATCATGTCCACAGCGCCTGCACCGGTCTCGTCCAGCAAAAAGCCCATCTTGTGGATGCCCACGCCGTGTTCGCCCGTGCAGGTGCCGCCCATGCTCAGGGCCCGGGCGACCAGGGTGTGGTTCATGGCTTCGGCTTTGGTGCGTTCTTCGGCGCTGTTCGGGTCGATGAGGTAGCCGAAGTGGAAGTTGCCGTCGCCCACGTGGCCGACGAGGAAGTAGGGGATGCCGCTGGCTTCCACCTCATCCACCGATTCGAGCAGGCAGTCGGCCAGGCGGCTGATGGGCACGCAGGTGTCGGTGCTGATGGCGCGGCAGCCGGGGCGGCTTTGCACGGCGGCAAAGTAGGCGTTGTGCCGCGCGGTCCACAGGCGTGTGCGCTCTTCGGGGGTGCTGGCCCATTCAAAAGCTTGGCCGCCGAATTCGTTGGCAATGTCTTGCACCATCTCGGCCTGTTCCTTCACGCTGGCGGGCGAGCCGTGGAACTCCATCAGCAGCATGGGCTCCTCGCGTAGCGTGAGCTTGCTGTGGGCGTTGACCATGCGCACGGTGTGGCGGTCAATCAGCTCCACGCGGGCAATCGGCACGCCGATCTGGATGATCTGGATGGTGGTGCGCACAGCCGCTTCGATGCTGGGAAAGGAGCAGATGGCGGCGCTCACCGCTTCGGGCAGGGGGTACAGGCGCACGGTGATTTCGGTCATGATGCCCAGCGTGCCTTCACTGCCTACCATCAGGCGCGTGAGGTCATAGCCCGCGCTGCTCTTTTTGGCGCGGGTGCCGGTGCGGATGACTTCGCCGCTGGCGGTGACCACTTCCAGCGCCAGCACGTTCTCGCGCATGGTGCCGTAGCGCACGGCGTTGGTGCCGCTGGCGCGGGTGGCGCACATGCCGCCAATGCTGGCGTCTGCACCGGGGTCGATGGGGAAGAACAGGCCCGTGTCCTTGATGGCATCGTTGAGCTGCTTGCGGGTGATGCCGGGCTGCACGGTCACGGTGAGATCCTCCGCGTTGATGCTGAGGACCTGGTTCATGCGGCTCACATCGATGCTGATGCCGCCCTGCACGGCCAGCAAATGGCCTTCGAGCGACGAGCCCGCGCCGTAAGGAATGACGGGCACGTCGTACTGGCTAGCCAGCTTCACGGCGTCGGCCACATCCTGCGTGCTTTGCGCAAATACCACGGCGCTGGGCGGCGGGGCCTGCAGCGAGCCTTCGTCGCGCCCGTGCTGCTCGCGCACGGCCTGGGCCAGCGAGCATTGCGCGCCGAAGCGGGCCAGCAGCGCATCAATAAGGGCTTGCGGAACGTCGCGCAGTTGGATTTCGGGCAGCAGATGGGCGGCAGCGGTGGGGGCGTTCATGGGCTTGTCTCCTGGAGGGCAATGAAAATCATTCTAGGACGCTTGTCCGCAGAGTGCTGAAAGCAGGCTTTCAGCCAACTGCAGAGGTACCGCGGCGCTCCCGTGCCCGAGGCAGGGCCAAAGGCTCCACCCCCATGGCGCGATGCCTGTGCCGCTGCGCTGCCGTGCCCCCGGATCAGCTCACCAGCGCATTGGAGAGCAGGGCGGAGTCGCCTTGCTCCAGCAGGGCACTGATGTTGGGGTAAGAGCCGCTGCTGCGTGGCACCACGACCAGCGTGACAACCGCAGTGCCGCCCAGCGAGATCTGGTTGGTGAAATCGAACAGCACGTTGCTGGAGTCGCCCTTGCTGGTCAGGCGCACGCGGTAGATGCCTGCGGTGACGGAGACGAAGTCGCTCAGTTCGCCCAAGGCCGACACGGTGGCTGTGGGGCTCAGGCCACTGAGGCTGCTGGTGTTGGTGATGTACAGGTCCAGCCCGCCCAGGTTTTCTGCCGCGTGAAACAGGCGCACCTTGGTCTTGCCGCTGTCTGCGCTGCTGTTGGATTCGGCAAAGAACTTGAACTTGAGGCTGTTGGCCAGCGAGCCATAGGCCAGCAGCGTGGTGTAGCTGTCTTCGTCCAGCGTGCGGGTTTCAGACAGCTTGGCTGACGAGCCTCCGGCTGCGTACAGCGAGACCTGGGTGCTGTCTGCCTCGACCGAGTACCACGACGAGATGGTGCCGCCATTGGCCAGAGAGGCGGACAGGCGGGTGCTGCCTGCGTAGAAGTCTGCCTGCGTGTAGTCCACCGTGGCGTTGACGAAGCGCAGGTGCGCTTCACTGCCCAGGCCCCCACATCCTGTCAGGGCCAGCGTGCTGCTGGCCCCGGCCAGCCCCAGGGCAGACGCCAGAACGCGGCGGCGGGTGGGAAGCGGGGGGCGGGTGGTGGAGGGTAGGGAATGGGCGAAGAACACGGTGATTTCCTTGCAATTGACGTGATGTGTTGCGATGCGTGGAGGCTACGAAGCTCCACGCATTGGCACATGTGTCAGCCGTAAAGAAAACCGGCGTGCGGGTAAAGAACCTTGAAGCAGAAACATCCATCCTGTCGGTGGTGTGACCAGACTTCGTGCGGTGCCCCTGGTGAGCGACCCTGGTGCGCGGGGCGGTGTGCACAGCCATGGTGCGCCAGTGTGGTGCATCCAGCTTGTATACCAGTTGGCACGGAACCTGCGTAAGTGCAGGCAATGACCACCGCCAACGACATCAGCAACCGCATCATGGAAGCCGTGATGGCCCAGAAGCTTGCGCCGGGCTCACGCCTGGGCGAGCAGCAGTTGGCCATGCTGTTTGACTGCAGCCGCACCATCGTGCGCGAGGCGCTGACCCGGCTGTCCACCCGCGGCATCGTCACCGTGAGTGCGCGGCGTGGCTGGTATGTGGTGGAACCCTCTGAACACGAAGCCCGCGAGGCCTTTGAGGCCCGCCGGGTGATTGAACTGGGCCTGTTGCACCAGCTCAAGGCCAAGGCGCCGGACAAGGCGGCCCTGCGCCAACTCAAGCTGCACCTGCAACGCGAAAAAGCTGCCCTGGCGGGCACCGATGTGGGGCTGCGCACTTACCTGCTGGGCGACTTTCATGTGTGCCTGGCCGAATGCCTGGGCAATGCCCTGCTGGCCGACACGCTGCGCGACTTCACGGCGCGCACCACGCTGATTGCGATGCTCTACCAGTCATCGCACGATGCAGCGCAGAGCTGCGAGGACCATGTGCGCATTGTCGAAGCGCTGGAGGCCGGGGACATTGCCCGCGCCGAGTTGCTGATGGCCGAGCACATCGGCACCGTGCAGGCCGCCTTGCGCCTGCAAGCCAGCACCGATCCGCTGGCTGGCCTGCGTGATGCGCTGGCGCCGGTGGCTCCTGTGGCGTCAGCTTCCTCCGCTGCCTCGGCACCGTCTGCGCCCGACACGCCTGCCGCAACGGCTGCACCTGCCAAGCGCCGCAGCCGCACCCGTTCACCCTCCCGTTCCACCCCCTCGCCGTCGGACGACGGTTCTGCCTACCTAGGAGCCTTGCTATGACCGCCTCGCTGAGTTCTTCTGCTTCTGCCCGCCTGGGTGCCCGCCGCCGCACCCTGGCCCTGCTGGCCGCTGCCGGTGTGGGTGCTGCGCTGCTGACACCCGCCGCCCACGCCCAGAACGCACTGGACAACATCCTCAAGGCCAAAGAGATCAAGATCGCCATCCCCACCGACTACCCGCCCTACGGCTTTGTCGGCACCGACCTCAAGCCCCAGGGCCTGGATGTGGAGATGGCCAACTACATTGGCACCAAGCTGGGTGTGAAGGTCGAGCTGATCCCCGTAACTAGCGCCAACCGCATTCCGTACCTGCAAACGCAAAAGGCCGATCTGGTCATCTCCACCCTGGGCAAGAACCCCGAGCGTGAGAAGGTGATCGACTTCACCGCCGCCTACGCCCCGTTCTTCCAGGCCGTGTTTGCCAGCAAGAGCCTGAACATCAAGAGCTTTGCCGACCTGACGGGCAAGACCGTGGCCGTGACGCGTGGCGCGATGGAAGACCAGGAACTGGCCAAGGTGGCCCCCGCTGGCGTGGACGTGAAGCGCTTTGAAGACCATGCCGCCAGCATCTCGGCCTTTGTGTCGGGCCAGACGCAGGCCATTGCCACCAGCGCTTCTACCGCCGGCACCATCATGGTGAAGAACCCCAACCTGCAGACCGAGTTCAAGCTGCTGCTCAAAGACAGCCCCAACTTCATCGGTGTGGCCAAGGGGGAGGACAAGCTGCGCACCCGTGTGAACGAAATCATTGCCGAAGCCAAGAAGGCGGGCGATCTGGACAAGCTGTCGAACAAGTGGCTGGGCCGCCCTGCGGGCGATCTGCCGCAATAAGCCGGTACGACGATTCCCATCCATTGCACAGGGCTGCGGCGTGACAAGCGCCGCAGGGTTTGCCCACCATGCTGATTCAACTGGACTTTTCTGCCGTGCTGGCCTCGTGGCCGCTGCTGGTGCGCGGCGTGGTGTGGACCATCGGTCTCACCATTGTGGGCACCGCGCTGGGCCTGCTGCTGGGCACCGCCTGTGCCTGGGCACGGGCGCGCAACCTGGGGCACCGGCCTGCGCCGCTGCGCTGGGCCGTGGCCAGCTATGTGGAGCTGGTGCGCAACACGCCTTTCATCGTGCAGCTGTTCTTCCTGTTCTTTGGCCTGCCCGCGCTGGGGCTCAAGCTCTCGCCCGAGTTCGCCTCAGTGCTGGCCATGGTGATCAACCTGGGCGCGTATTCCGCCGAGATCATCCGTGCAGGCATTGAGGCCACGCCCCGTGGCCAGATCGAAGCCGCGCACAGCCTGGCGCTTACGCCGGGGCAGACCTTCCGCCGCGTGGTGCTGCCGCCTGCGCTGCAAAAGGTGTGGCCCGCCATGGTCAGCCAGATCATCATCGTGATGCTGGGCTCTGCCGTGTGTGGGCAAATCTCCACGCCCGAGTTGAGCTATGCCGCCAACCTGATTTCAAGCAACACCTTCCGTGCGTTTGAGGCCTTCATCGTGGCCACGCTGGTGTATCTGGCGCTGTCCATGCTCACCCGCCGCCTGCTGATGTGGGTAGGTGCACGTTTTCTGGTGGGGAGGTAAAGAACGTGTTTACCGCTTATTCGACGCCGCGCAAGTACCTTGCCGGGATGGGATGCAAGGCGCGGTGCGCAGTTGATAGCACGGCTATCAACAAGCGCCGCAACGCCGCAGACCGCCCGGCAAGGCACTTGCCCGAAGGGTTGGCACGAAATCGGGCGATTGGACGCCCCGACTGCTTGCATGGGCATGAGCCCATGCGGCGCATCCGAAACATCCACTCATCCCGATTGCGCGCCAACGCGGCATCGAATAAGCGGTAAACACGTTCTTATCATGGTTGAATTTTCGCTATGGGACATCCTGCGCAACCTGCTGATGGCGGCGCGCTGGACGGTCACCCTCTCCCTCATTGCCTTCATCGGCGGTGGCCTGGTGGGCCTGCTGCTGCTGGTGGCGCGCTTGTCCAAGCTGCGCGGTGCGGAGCGCGCTGTGGGCGCGTATGTGCAGGTGTTTCAGGGCACCCCGCTGCTCATGCAGCTGTTCCTGGCGTACTTTGGTATTGCGCTTTTTGGCATCAAGACCTCGCCGTGGACGGCCGCTGCCGTGGCGCTCACGCTCTACACCAGCGCCTACCTGACAGAGATCTGGCGCGGCTGTGTGGCCGCCATCCCCAAGGGCCAGTGGGAAGCCGCACAAAGCCTGGCACTCAACTTTGGCGAGCAGCTGCGCCATGTGGTGCTACCCCAGGCACTGCGCATTGCGGTGCCGCCCACGGTGGGCTTTCTGGTGCAGGTCATCAAGGGCACGGCGCTGGCCTCGGTTATCGGCTTTGTGGAGCTGACCAAGGCGGGCAGCATGATCTCCAACGCTACGTTCCAGCCCTTCCTCGTCTACGCCTGTGTGGCGCTGCTGTACTTTGCCCTGTGCTTCCCCGTGAGCCTGGTGGCGCAATCGCTTGAAAGGAAACTCCATGCCAACCGCCGTTGAAGCCACACCTGCCGCCGCCGCTGCTCCCGCGCATCCGCACGACGGCATCCTCGTCGGCCCGCCGCCCATCGTTGATATCACCGCGCTGCGCAAGTCCTACGGCACCAACGAGGTGCTCAAGGGCATCGACATGAAGGTGGCGCGCGGCGAGGTCATCTGCATCATCGGCAAGAGTGGCTCGGGCAAGAGCACGCTGCTGCGCTGCGTGAACGGGCTGGAGGAATTTCAGGAAGGCGCCTTGAGCGTGAACGGCAAGAAGCTGCTGCACGACAACCCCGCCGCCATGCGTGAGCTGCGCCAGCAGGTGGGCATGATCTTCCAGAGCTTCAACCTCTTTCCTCACCTCTCGGTGGGTCGCAACATCATGCTTGCGCCCACGCTGGTCAAAGCGCGTAGCGCGCAAGAGGCGGAGGCCCAGGCGCGCAAGCTCCTCCAGCGTGTGGGCCTGGCCGAAAAGTTTGACGCCATGCCCGACCAGCTCTCGGGCGGGCAGCAGCAGCGCGTTGCCATTGCACGCGCCCTGGCCATGGAGCCGCAGGTGCTGCTGTGCGACGAGATCACCTCGGCGCTGGACCCTGAGCTGGTGGGCGAGGTGCTGCGTGTGGTCGAATCGTTGGCGCAAGAGGGCATGACGCTGATGATGGTCACCCACGAGATGGCATTTGCCCGCAAGGTGAGCGACCGCGTGATCTTCATGCACCAGGGCCTTGTGCACGAGCAAGGCACGCCTGCCCAGCTGTTTGGCAGCCCGCAGACGCCCGAACTGCAGCAGTTTCTGTCTTCGCTACACGATTGATTTGGGAAAAAAGAAGGGCGACAGACGGTGCCCATCGCCCAAAAAAAAGCCCGGACGTCCACCACCGCCCGGGCTGTTTGAAAAGGGAATGCGTTTGAACAGGTTCTCAGACGCATTCCCGCGTGGTCAGGATTTCAGGCCGGCTTCGTATTCCTCACGAGACAGCATCTGGTCCTTGTTTTTGTCCAAGGCCTGGAAGCGGTTGCCAATGGCTGGCAGCAGCGCTGCCTCCTGAGGGCTCAGCATTCCATCGTGATCCTTGTCCGCGCGCTGGAAAGCCGCATCACTGGCGCTGCTGGCCTGTGTGCTGCCTTCGCTGCGCCCTGTGTTGGCCGCAGGGGCGGTAGCTCCGCCACCGAAGGTGGCTTGTCCCGCTGTACTGGGTGACGCATTGCTGGGGCCGATCACCGATCTGGAAGAAGAGGTACCTGCTCCGCCCGCACTGCCGCCTTGTGTGCCAGTCTGTGCATTCACTGCGCCGGTGCCGAAAGTCAACGCTGCGAACAGCAGGACGCTGCTGGCTTCGAAGTGACGGGCCCAGGGGGCCAGAGGGCGTGCGTGTCGTTGCTTGGTCTTCATGGATGCAGAGCTCCGTAAAGTTGAACAGGCCTTCATTGCACCGCGGTCGGCAGGCCGACACCAGCACTTTTGCCTGCTGTTGCCTGCGCCAACACTTTGGGGCCGCGTGTAACGAAGCGACGCGCTCTTGAAAAGCAACTTTGCACAGCTGTGCCAGCGGGGCACAGGATTGCACGGGTAAAAACCCGGCTAGCGCTTGAAGGATAAGCGTGGCCAGCTATCAATTTGGTAGTAACCCCAGGGTGGTGGGACTTGCATCTTGCGCGGCACAATCAGGTGGTCCGCTGGGTGCCTTGCGTCCCTGGCCCCTTCACCTTGCAACCCTTGCTGTCTTCGCCATGCCCCAAGCTTCCAAAGCCTCCAGAGCCCTTCAGATCACTGCTGCCCTTGCTGTGCTGGTGGCTGCTGCAGCGCTGCTCAACCCCTCTGCAGAGCAGCACCGCAAACGCATTCAGGATGCAGTGGCCGAACGTAGCCCGCTGGCCGGTGCACTGGGCGTGGGGGCCTTGGCAGCGTTTGTGTCCAACTACCACTCGGTGGGCCTTGCCTCGTACACCAGCATCCGCGGGCGCACGGTGTCGGTAGGCTTCATGGGCATGGTGTTCGTGCTGGATTCGCACAAGGATGTGTAAGCGGTGCGCGTAACTCCTCGGCGTCGTTGTTCCGTCTTGTCATACCCGGCGTACTGCCTGCGACGAGACGCCTGGCCAAGGCCGCTGCGCTGAGTTTTGTGAGCCGCTCTTATTCGAATTAGTCGGAGAGATCGCATGGGAAATCGCCTCACTGAAATTGCCACCCGCACGGGCGACGCGGGCACGACCGGCCTGGGAAACAACCAGCGCGTGTCCAAGAACAGCCTGCGCATTCATGCCATGGGCGATGTGGACGAGCTGAACTCGCACATTGGCCTGCTGCTGTGCGAACGCTTGCCCGAGGGCGTGCGCACGCTGCTGGTGGAGATTCAGCACCAGTTGTTCAATCTGGGCGGCGAGCTGTCCATTCCTGGCTTTGAATTGCTCAAGGCCGAGGCCGTGCTTACTCTGGACGAGGCTTTGGCTGAGCACAACGCAGCCTTGCCGCGCCTGCAGGAATTCATCCTGCCTGCGGGCACCCGCGCCGCAGCCCAGGCCCATGTGTGCCGCACCGTGGCCCGCCGTGCCGAGCGCGCGGTGGTGGCCCTGGGCAACGAAGAGGCTTTGAACGACGCGCCCCGTCAGTACCTCAACCGCCTGTCTGACCTGATGTTTGTGCTGGCCCGCGTGCTCAACCGCATGGACGGCGGGGATGATGTGTATTGGAAGAGTGAGCGGCTCGCGAAGCAGGATGCTACTGAATAGATAGCGTCTTGCGCTTATCCATCGAGCGCCGGGAGCTAGTGAGGGCTCATTTGTCCGAAGGCGGAAACTGTCACCGCACCGAAGCGCCTGTGTGCGGTGCTGTGCACCCAGCGCGGCAAGCACCCCTACCAGGGACGCCCGATGACAAAGCGAATGGGTTGGCGGATGGTCTCGAGGCCTTCGTACAACTCCGCTTGCAGTTCGCCGCGGGTCAGCGCGGTGTCGAAATTCCAGGTTTGTTGATGCTCGTTGTTCATGCGAGACCATCCGCCGCGCTCAGCGCGCACCACCTGCCCTGATGCGGGCTTGAAGGAAAGTGTCTTGATACGCAGCAGCGTGTCGTTCCCTTGGAGTTGAAGGCTCTTGCCGTCCAATTTGAAATGCTGGATCTCGACGTCGCCCAGTTTGACGGGGCCTGGCCGTTCGGGGTCGAAGGCCTGCGCTGCTTTCTTGGTGCCCTTGGCCACACTGAGAGGCATCGTGCCCTCGAAGATCAGGCCGCTCACCGTCTTGTCCGGCAGCCGGTTCACGGACAGACTGAAGCTGCGTGAACGGGCGTCTGCAGAGAATTTGGGAAAGCCTCCCATCTCTGCCTGTCCCAGGCTCTGAGTGGTCTTGTCGGGAAACACCGCGGTGACGCGCACGTCACCCTTGTCGAAGAAGGAGTTGGTCCACTGGTTAAACACACCGGAGCGCGCAGTGGCGATGGCGTTGACCTCCACTTTCTCCAAGTCACCGGAGGTTGCAAAGGGAACCAGGTTTTTGTCTTTTCCCGGTGGGGCCTCGATGAACATGACACCCAGAAGTTTCACGTCCATGGTGTTTTGCGCATGCACCAGAGCGCTGCTTGCTGCCATTGCGGCGCCTACGATCAGGGAGGTGATGAGCGATGCACGAGTTTTCATTCAGAGTCTCATGGAGGATGGTGGGGCCCCTGGCTCGATGGCGCTGGGGGGCGCATGTGAGAAAAGACTGTGTTCTCAAAGGGCTTTCATTCTGCTGCAAGGTGACCTTGTGCATATGCCGTGATGCGCCGTAGGGGGTTGCACAAGGCTGTCACACAAAAAGCATGGGTACTTGCGGGTCTGGGGGCTGGCACGGCTGCAGAGCTGCGGGTACGATGAACAGATCGCCAAAAGGCTCGAACCTTCTTCTGCCTCTGCCATGGACAGTCACCGCACTTCAGCCCGCTGGGTCAACGAGGCACATCCGTTTTCTGGCAAGTCCGGTTGGCTTTGCGTGGCCTTCCTGTGCGTCATGGTGGCTCTGGGTTTCTATTGGGAGGCGCCTGCTTTGGGTTGGCTGGGAGCTGCGCTTTTGTTGGGTCAGGCGCTGGGATACCGCAAGTGGCAAGAAGAGGGGGCGCTGATTGCCAAGGCGCAAGCCTCTGCGGACTGGATGCCTGCACGATTGGCCCACGAGCAGTTCTCCAGCGAATGGGGATGGAAGCTGGAGGTGTCGTTGCCCGACGGGGCAGCGGTGTGGTTCCTGACGTCCACGGGTCATTTCCGCAAAGAGTTGCCGCTGCCTGTCGAGGTCTGTGATATCGGCGGAGGTCTGGTGGTGATTCGCTACGAAGACCGCTTGGTACTGACCAGGGTGGAGTTCAAGGGTTAGGGACACCTGCATTTGCTGGCGGGGTCTTTGGTTTTTCGACGTGAAGCGCTTCTGGGTTCAGAACTTTTCCGGGGTGGCGTGTTCACACCTGCTCCTGTCACCACCTTCACTCTGCTCCATGGCTTCTCTTCGATCTTCCCTGCCTGCAGTGGCCTTGCTGGCCGCGCTGACCGGCCTGACCTCTTCTGCAGCGCAGGCAGAAATGGCCTTTGTGCCCGCTGCCCAGCAAGCCGCGCTATTGACCAGCAGCGATCCGCAACTGGCGGCGAACAAGCGCCTGGTGTTTGATTTCTGGCGGGAGGTGTTTGAAGGCGGCCACATGGATCTGGCAGCCAAATACCTGTCGGACGAGTACATCCAGCACAACCCCAATGTGGCCAGCGGGCGGGCTGCGTTCGTGGAGTTTTTCTCCAAGATCAAGAAGCCCCAGCCCATCGCTGCGCACATTCAGGCACCGCTGATTTCCATCGTGGCGGAACGTGATCTGGTCATCCTGACGTTTGGGCGCGAGTATCCGGACTCCAAGGACCCGAGCCAGCGCTACTCGACGACCTGGTTCGACATGTTCCGGATTGCCAACGGCAAGATCGTGGAGCATTGGGACCCCGCCTTGCGTCGCTAAACCGGCGGCAGAGGGCCTGAGGTTCTGTGCCCAGGCTACTCCCTGGGCGGCCGCTCATCGGGCTCCAGGGCGCGCCTTGCAGGCGGCCTTGATCAGGCGCTTGTAGGGCTGACCAGGCACATCCTTGAACAGGACCGGGGCCTGACCTTCCTCGTAGTTTTCTTTCGCAATCTCTGGCCCTTGCCATTGCGGCTCGGCATGGTACGAAAGCCAGAGATACCACGCCTTCTGTGCAGTGCAGTCCACACTGATCTTGGCCTCATAGGAGCGGTACTTTTGCCCCCGGAACGACGTGCGCTGGTGGCTGCGTGACACGCGCAAATCCAGCAGCACACGTTCACCCAGGGAGGTGGGTGCGGGGAGCACCTCGATCAGTTCGCCATTTTTCTCGGCGGGGTCTCCCAATACCGTAAACCATGGCTCTGCCGAAGCCGCCATGGGAGTGATCAACGCCAACAGGACCGTGCCAGGGAGCAGAAAGCGAAACACCACATTTCCTTTGCTGGAGGAGAGTTGCACGCCGCGTGTCTGTGGGAATGCGTGAGCGAGGTTGCGCATCGTAACTGATAAGCATTCTTCAAGAGCGCAGGCACTCCAGGCATGTCTTTTGACGGTGGCGTTGCGCCATGCGCTGCGGCTTGCAGGTAGCGTGACGACACACTTCTTTACATCGTCTTCACAGATGGTTTGAATTTCAAAAGTTCCCGCTGATTGTTTCAGTTTTATGAACATTTCGTTCCGCGGGAGAGCGTTTATCTTGGTGATAACCCTAGGTACAGTTCATCCCATCGATGAGCGGCGCGTCAACTGACGCTCACCGACGCAGGCTCCGCTCCCTCTGACAAAGCCCAGCCCGCATCTGACTGTTGATCTGAAAGGTATGACCATGAAGAAGAACTATCGCACTCTCGCCGCCCTGTCCGTTCTGGCCCTCAGTTCTCTGGCTGCCCAGGCGCAATCCCAAGGCGCTTTCGGTGAAGCATCCAACTACCCTGCCACGCAGTCGGCCCCCAGCACACTGACCCGCGCTGCTGTGCAAGCCGAACTGGCTGCAGCCCGTGCCAACGGCACCATGCCCCAGGACAGCGAAGCCTTTGATGGCGCGTTCACCAACCAGGTTCACGGTACCCGCACCCGCGCTGAAGTTCGTAACGAAGCCATCGCCGCCAGCCGTTCCTACCATACGGACCGTGGTGAGTTCTGATCACTGAATCACAGCGCTGCGCTCCGGCGCCGCGACTGACAAAAAGCCCGCAGGCTCTGCCCGCGGGCTTTTTTTGTTGGTAAGCCAATACGCGATACGCTGATGCACCACAACATGTGCAAAGAACGTCAACAGGCTCCAGGAGACATTCAGTGAATCAGCAGGCGGAACATTCAGGCCACCCTACCGCTTCTCCCGACCCAGCGTTTGCGAGCGCGAGCCATTCCGCTGCACTTGCGAAAGCACTACAAGCCCAACTCGCAGGAAAGCTTGAGGATGCGGAAGTGGCCTACCGCGAGATTTTGGCGTGCACGCCGGGCCATCCGACTGCCATGCATTTTCTGGGTGTCACGCTGCATCAATGGGGGCGGAGCGAAGAGGGGCTTGCTCTGGTTCAGGCCTCGCTGGCTCATTCCCCGGGGCATGGCGACTGGCATAACACCCTGGGCAATATGCTGGTCCAGTTGGGGCGGCACGAAGAAGCGGTGCCAGCCTTCCTGGGGGCTCTGGAAGCCGAACCGCACCATGCTGTCGCGTGGAACAACCTGGGAGCCGTCTTATTGCGCCAAGGGCACTTGAACGAGGCCAAGTCTGCATTGGCAAATGCGATGGCACTGAACCCTCAATTCAAGGATGCATTGCTGAACCTGGGCGACGCCCACACGCAAGCGGGTGAGCAACATGAGGCCGCACTGTGCTACTGCGCTGAATACGTGCTGAGGCCCCCACAGGACACCCAACCGCACATGCTGGGCATTGCTTTCAGCCAACTGGGTCGCACGCAAGATGCGGTCCGCGTGTATGAGCAATGGCTGCTGGCTGAACCGACCAACCCCGTAGCCCGTCACCTGCTGGAGGCATGCAAGGGGGCACTGTCTGAAGACCGGGCGTCACCGGACTATGTGCAGGCCTACTTCGATCAGTTTGCTGACACTTTTGAGTCCAAGCTGCTGGGCAACCTCGGCTACCGTGTACCCGCGTGCTTGTCGGCATTGCTGCAAACCATGGGTCTGCAACCTCGCCACACACTGCGGGTGCTGGACGCAGGGTGTGGCACCGGCCTGTGTGGAGAGGTGCTGAAGCCCTATGCGAGCACCCTGACCGGAGTGGATCTGTCCGCCAAGTGCCTTGAAAAAGCCCATGCCAAACATGTCTACGATAGCCTACAGCACAAGGACATCGTGGAATACCTCTCTGCCTGCCAGCCCGCTGCGCTGGATCTGGTGGTTGCCGCAGATACGCTGATCTATTTTGGCGATCTGCACCCCATCCTTGCGGGCGCTGCGCATGCGCTGATGCCCGGAGGATGGCTGGTAGCCTCGCTGGAAGAGTGGAGGGTGGAGCCTTCAGCCTTAGAGGAGGGCCGCATCGGCTACTACCTCCACGCCGCCGGAAGGTATAGCCATAACAGGAGTTATGTGCTGGAGTTGCTGCAAGCGTGCGGCTTCATGGTTCGCCATGTGGAGGCATTGGACATCCGCAGTGAGCTGGCGCGCCCCGTGCCCGGAATGCTGATTGCCGCGCAAAGGACATGCTAAAGAGCGCAAGCGTTAACTCAGTCCTTCGGAGCGAGGATGGCCATGGTGATGCGTGACACACAGGTCAGCTCACCCGCCTCGTTGACCATGTCGATCTGCCACACCTGCGTGGTGCGTCCGATGTGGACAGGCCTGGCGGTACCGGTGACCCAGCCGCTGGTCGCTGAGCGAAGGTGATTGGCATTGATGTCCAGACCCACCGCACGGTGCCCCTCCGGGCAGGCGTAATAGGCCCCGAGGGAACCCAGCGTCTCTGCGAGCACCACGCTCACGCCACCATGCAACAAACCGAAGGGCTGCCGTGTGCGTTCGTCGACCGGTACGCGGCCCCGCACAAAATCGTCGCCTATTTCTGTCAATTCAATGCCGAGGTGGGTACTCGCAGACTGCACGCTGGCAGCGTTGAGTGCTTCGACGGAGACGGGTTTTTTCCAGATGGACATGGCGGAACGTTTTCAAGAATGCGATGAAAAAAGTAGCCCTAAGGTGCATGCGTACGGGGTGAACCGGTACCCATTCCTTGCGGTCTGCGTTGAGCTGCGTATAGGGTAAACCTGATGCAGCCGTTTGGTTTGGTGTCAGGCTTCGGGAGTATTCTGAGCAGTTCACATTGTTCAGGCTATGGAGGCTTGGACCTGCGCACCAGGCCACAAGCCCATTTTCGGGAGTTTGTTTTTCATGCAGCGTCGCCAGTTTGTCAGTCTTGCGCCCCGTGCCGCAGCCTTGGTCGCGGCGCCTGCCTGGGTCGGTCATGCCAACGCTCAGGAGGGTGGGCTTTCGGGCAAGACCATCACTATCGGATGTTCAGCCGCCCTGACGGGACCCCTTGCTGCTCTGGGTAAGGATGTGAAGGCCGGAGTGGACGCGGCCTTTGCCCAGATCAATGCGCGTGGCGGTGTTCATGGCCGTAGCCTGCAATTCAGCGTGCTGGATGATGGCTACGTGGTGCAGCGCAGCGCTACCAATGTGCAGCAGATGATCGGGCAGGGGCAAGCGTTTGCCTTTTTGTCTTGTGTTGGTACGCCCAACAACGCGGCTTTCCTGCCCATGATTGAGGACGCTGGCATTCCTTATGTCGCCCCGCTGACCGGTGCTTCTTCATTACGCAAGGTCAGTCGCAACGTGTTTCACGTTCGCGCGAGTTACAGCGACGAGATGCGCCGCCTGATTCAGCGTGTGACCGGAATGGGCATCAAAGACATCGGGTTCGTGTACCTGGACAACGGCTTTGGCCGTGAAATGCTGGACGACGCCACCCGCTTCATGGGCGAGGCGGGGCTGAAGCTGCTGGCTCCTGCTGCTTTGGCTGTGGATGGCAAGAACCTGAAAGAGGTGGTGGCCCAGGCTTCGCAAGCCAAGCCTGCGGCCTTGATTCTGGCCACGGCGGGCACCGTCTCGGTGGATCTGGTGCGGTCCATCAAGACCACATTGCCGGGTGTGCTCATGGTGGGAATGAGCGTGACGCTTCCCACAGACAGCTTCAAGCAGCTGGGGGCGTCAGGCACCGGTATTGCGTTGACCATGGTGATGCCTGACCCCAACCGGGCCAAGATGGCTTTGGTGCGTGAGTACCAGACCGCCATGCGCGCCAAGGACGTGCAGGAATTCAACCAGGGAACGCTGGAGGCCTATGTGAATGCCCGTGTTCTGGCAGAAGGTTTGGAGCGCGCAGGGCCAGACCTCACGCGCACCAAGCTGCGCAGTGCACTGGCCAGTATCCGCAACTGGGATTTGGGTGGCTTCACCATTGATTACCCGGCCCAGGCCCCGTTTGCAGGTTCCCGTTTTGTAGAGCTGGGGGTTCTCAATGCCTCGGGCCGCTTGATGGGCTGAGGCCTAGGGGAGTGGCTCAGACCACGCCGCTCCCCCGGATGGAATATCTATGTACCAGATACTGGCATCAACGCAGGGCAGGGTAACTTGAGGCCGCTAGCTGGTGGTCTGTAGCGCCCGATTGACCCAGTCGGAATACGGCAACCGCCTGCACAAGCTGGGCTGACTGGGCTTGCAGCGAGCCCGTCGCTGCAGCGGCCTCTTCCACCAGCGCGGCGTTTTGCTGCGTTACCGTGTCCATCTGGCCGATGGCCTGATTCACCTGCTCCAGTCCGGTGGTCTGCTCCTGGTTGGCTGCGCTGATTTCGGACACCAGTTGTGTCACCTTGCGCACGCCGCTCACCACTTGTTCGATCACCGCTCCAGCTTCTTCCACCAGCTTGTTGCCTGCGTCTACCTGCTGTACGGAAGCGTCGATCAGCGCCTTGATCTCTTTGGCTGCAGAGGCACTGCGCTGCGCCAGCGTACGCACCTCCCCCGCCACGACGGCGAAGCCGCGCCCCTGCTCGCCTGCACGGGCGGCCTCCACGGCTGCGTTCAAGGCCAGGATATTGGTCTGGAAGGCAATGCCGTCAATCACTGCAATGATGTCCACAATCTTGCGGGAGGCATTGTGTATGTCGCCCATGGTGTTGACGACGTTTCCGACCACCTGGCCGCCTCGCTCGGCCAGATGGCTGGTTTGCTGGGCCAGCTGGTTGGCCTGCTTGGCGTTGTCTGCGTTCTGGCGCACCGTGGCTGTCATCTCTTCCATGGAGGCGGCCGTTTGCTGCAGGGCACTGGCCTGTTCCTCGGTGCGGCTTGAGAGATCAAGGTTGCCGGATGCGATTTCGCTGGACGCCATGGCAATACTCTCAGCCCCTTGGCGTACCTGCGACACCGTGCTGCGCAGTTGCGCCTGCATGGCGTGCAGTGCGCGCAATAGTTGTGCTGCTTCGTCACGGGCGTCCTGCAGGGCTCCTTCCTTGTCGCCCAGATCGCCTGCCGCCACTCGCTCTGCCAGCTGTACCGCTGTGTGCAGCGGGCCCGTGATGCTGCGCGTGATGAACAGTGCCAGCCCACTGGCTGCGAGCAACGCAACGACGCCCAATCCCAGCATCAGCGAACGGCCTTTGGCGTTGGCGTCATGGATCTCTGTAGCGGTCTCGTTGATTTCCTGGCGCTGCAGATCCAGCAGGGCTTGCAGGTCCGCCAGATAGGCCGCACCCGCGGGGCGGAAATCGGATTCAAACAGCCGTGCGGCTTCTTCGGCCTGTCCGTCTGCTTTGGCCTTGTTCACTGCGTCCCGTGCGCGAATATAGGCTTGGCGTGTCTGAGACAGTTTGGCAAAAGCGGCTTTCTCCTGTGGAGTTTCCAGCAGCGCCTCAATCTGCTTTTGCTGCTCCGACGAGTTTTTGGATGCTTCAGCATTTTCCGTGGCGAAGAACGTGGCTAGGGACGGGTCGGCGCTCTTTACCACCGCGGTGGTACGACGCACGCTGGTGTGGATGGTGCGGTACCAGTCGGAGGCGAGCCGTTCCTTGGCCAGTGCCTTGGCCATCATTTCATCGGTAGCCCCAGAAATGTGCTGCAGCTGCCATATGCCAACCATCAAAATGGCCGCGGTGAAGGCAATCACGATACCGAACGCGAGCGCAAGGCGTGGGCCAATAGAGAGTTTCTGCAAAGTCATGGAATGCTCCGGAAGGGATACACATATTCGCACTTTTCACACTTTTTGAGGTGACTGCTCACACTGCGTGAAGGTGTTTGCTCATCAGTGCCTTGGACAAGGCGCTTGCAGATGTGTAAAAAATGCGACGCTCGCTGGGTGCTGTGAGTACCCCTCAAAAAGCAAAAGGAGAGGCACGACAGCCTCTCCTTTTGTGCATCTTCCTGCCAGGATGTAGGGCAGGGTGTGGCAGGCTTAGCCCACCACGCGTCCATTGGCCCCCAGGATGCCCAGTTCCACAAATTTGGATGCCACGTAAGGCGCTCCGGAGCTGAAGTCCACCAGCAGCCCACCCATATCGTGACCGCGCAGGCTTGCCAAGGCCGAGCGCAACTTACCGCGTGTAAGTTCGCGGCCGGCGCGTTCCAGTCCTTCCACCAGAACGCGGGCATTCACATAGCCTTCAAAACTGCGAGCCGAGAACTCCTGGAATCCTGCAGCACGCATGGCTTTCTGGTATTCACGGACAAGGGCGACGCTGGTGCGGCCAGCATCTGGCATCACCATGGTCAGTGCCAAGCCTGCGGTCTTGCTGCCGAGCTGCCGCAGGTTGTCACCACTCAGTGCCACGCTGGTCGCCGCCAGAGGCGTGCTGGGAGATACCTTTTTGAATTCGTTGACCAGCACGGCGGTGACGTCACCCGCCGTGCCCAGCAGCACGGCCATAGGCTTTGCTGCCACCGCCTGTGCCACCACGCCTTCCACTCCCTTGCCCTCTGCATCGAGCTTGAAAGCCTTGGGGGCTGCGGCCTGGCCTGTCGCTTTCAGGGCGGCAGTCACATCGGCCAGGAATTCGCGACCAAAAGCGTTGTCCTGGTAGACGATGGCCAGATCGGTAATGCCCATGGAGAAGAGCTTTTGCGTCAGGCGTTGGGCTTCTTCTGAGTAGCTGGCGCGGACGTGGAACACCGTGCGATGGTCTGCCTTGCGCAGCGAAGTGGCCCCGCTTTGGGGGGCCACGTAAGGAATCTGAGCCTCATCCACCAGAGGCAAGATGCGCTGGTTGTTGGCCGTGCCCATGCACGAGATCAGCGCTACCGTGTTTGCGTCTGCGATCAGCTTGCGCACGTTGTCTTCCGAGCGCTTGGCGTCATAGCCATCGTCCAGCGCCAGCAACTTGATTTCCCGGCCGTTCACACCCTTGGCATTCGCTTGGGCAAGGCCTGCGTCCAGGCCTTGTTTGAGCTCACGTGCCAAGCTGGCCAGCGGGCCGGTGAGGCCCAGTGAGCAGCCGATGGAAACTGTCTTGCTGTCCATGGGGTCCTGAACGCCCACAGCGCGCGAAGCGCCAGAAAACAGAAGGCCAGTGCTGGCAGCCAGCAGGGAATGGGTGAATTGGCGACGTTGCATGAGTGATCGATCCGCAAGCAGAGCAGCCGGCCTCGCGAGAGGTCGGCGCAGGTCCATAAAAACAGGGGGAGGGGCCTGAGCGGCCAGGAAGCCCTAGTCTGCGCGTCGAAAACGGAAGACCTAGGGAAAACCCTTATTTTACGGAGCGTTGCAGATTCCTGCAAGCAGCCTGCTTGCAGGCGCTTGGTAATCAGCGCATCGAGCCTGTCTCCACATACCGCTGATGCCACGACAGAGCTTCACCCAGCAAGTGCGGCGTGTGTTGACCCACAGCGCCTTTGCGAGCGCGCGCCAGGTAGTCACGCAGAGCAGGCCGGAAGTCCGGGTGCGCGCACTTTTCAATGATGATTTCTGCGCGCTGGGTCGGTGAGTGGCCCCGCAGGTCAGCCAACCCCTGCTCGGTCACAAGAATCTGCACGTCGTGCTCGGTGTGGTCCACATGGGACGCCATGGGCACGATGCAGGAAATGGCCCCATCTTTGGCCAGGGACGGTGTCATGAAGATCGACAGGTAGGCATTGCGTGCAAAGTCGCCGGACCCGCCGATACCGTTCATGATGGCCGAGCCCATGATGTGGGTGGAGTTCACGTTGCCGTAAATATCCGCTTCGATCATGCCGTTCATCGCAATCAGACCCATGCGGCGGATCAGTTCAGGGTGATTGCTGATTTCCTGCGGGCGCAGCACGATGCGCTGTCGGTAGAAATCAATGCGGTCATTGAAATCCTGCATGGCCGCAGGGCTGAGCGAGAGCGCGGTGGCCGAAGCGCTGGAAAGTTTGCCGGAGCGCAACATGTCCAGCATGCCGTCCTGCAGCACCTCGGTATAGGCAGTCAGGTTTTCAAAGGGCCCTGCGTTCAGCCCTGCCAAGACAGCATTGGCGATGTTGCCCACCCCTGATTGCAGGGGGAGCAGATGCGCAGGCAGGCGGCCCAGCTTTACCTCGTGCTGCAGAAAATCAATGATGTGCCCCGCGATGCGGTTGGAGTTGTCATCTGGCGCGGCATAGACGGAATTGCGGTCTGGCTGGTTGGTCTGGACGACGGCAATGACTTTGGACGGATCGCAGCGCAGATAGGGCTCGCCAATGCGCTGGTCGGGCTGGGTCATCAGGATGGGCTTGCGGTTGGGCGGGATGTCCGTGCCGTAGTAGATGTCGTGCATCCCCTCCAGACCCGGGTTGTGCCAAGTGTTCACCTCCAGAATGATCTTGTCGGCCTGGTCCAGCCAGGTCTTGTTGTTGCCCACGGACGAGGAAGGAATCAGGCGCCCGTCGGGGAGCACACCGGCGACTTCCACCACGGCCACATCCAGCTTGCCCAGAAACCCGAACCAGACGAACTGGGCCACGTGCGACAGGTGAATGTCCACGTACTGCATGTGCCCTGCATTGATCTGCTTGCGGCAAGTGGGATCGGACTGGTAGGGAAGGCGCATCTCGATACCGTCTACCTGGGCCAGCGCGCCGTCCAGCTCGGGAGCGGTGGATGCGCCGGTCCACAGCCCGATCTTGAACGGCTTTCCCTGTGCGTTCTGCTCCTGAATCCGCCGTGCCAGCGCGCCCGGCACCGCCTTCGGGTAACCGGCCCCCGTGAATCCGCTCATGCCCACGTGGGCTCCGGCAGGAATCAGGGCGGCGGCCTCTTCGGCCGAAACGATGCGCGAGAGAAAGTCAGGGTACTGAACCCGATCAGCGAGTGACATGGGAGAAAGACGGAAGGTGAGGGGGAAGAGGAGAGGGCACAGAAAAGTGCACGCCTGTGCGAAAAAGCCATGCTAACAAAAAGCCTACAACGTGTGCGGGTTAACCCGAGTGCGGCCGTCAAGCCCTTGTCTGACAAGGGCCCGCACGCGATCTTGAGCCCGATGGCCATTTTTTGTTTGGCGTTTTGTC
Organism: Acidovorax sp. DW039; assembly: GCF_037101375.1. Lineage (NCBI taxonomy): Bacteria > Pseudomonadati > Pseudomonadota > Betaproteobacteria > Burkholderiales > Comamonadaceae > Acidovorax > Acidovorax sp. DW039. The sequence goes on from NZ_AP029019.1 coordinate 184,875, forward strand.
AAAGGTCTGGAAATCTCAGAGTGTTAATTCCACTCCTGAATTGAAACGAAAAGTATCCATGGGCGTGTCTGCTGGGCTTCCTCAGCAGTCAGTGTCACTACCTATCTTTCATAACGATCTCTCCATGCCATCCCTTTCCATGACTACCGCACCGACCCCGGCGCTGCTCGTGTTTTCCGGGCAGCCCGGTGTATGGCGCGGCGGCCAATTGGAGCCGCTGCATCTGCGCTACCGCAAAGGCACTGCGGTGCTGGGCTTCCTGGCGGCCCATGGAGGGCGGCTTATGGCTCGCAGTACGGTAGCAGATCTGTTGTGGCCCCAACTCGATGCCAAGGGCGCCAGGTCCAATCTGCGGGTGGTGCTCTCGGATCTACTGCTCGCGTTCAGGCAGTTGGGTTTGCAGGATGCTTTGGCCTTCCAGCGCGACTGGTTGATGCTGGACACCTCCTTGGTGCTGACGGAGCCACAGCTTCTGCAGGATTTGGCGGCTGTACCGTCTGTGCATGGCTCGCATGAAGGTCTGGCAGATTGCGTTCTTGCGCCCAAGGGGGAATGGCTTGCCGGTGCAGACGAGGGCGCCTCCAACGACTATTGCGAATGGCTCCGATGGCAGCGCCACAGCCTGGAGCGCCTGCGTCACAGCGCCGCAGCCCAGTTGGGGCGGGCGCTTCCCCAGGAAGATGAGGACGAGGAAGGCGAAGAGGCCTCTGTCCATGCTCCCTCAGCGCAGCAACCCTCACAGGGTTCGGAAAAAGTCTCGGCCGCAGAAGTGGGCAGCAGCCGCAGTGCGACAGCTTCCGCGCCCGAGGTGGCCTTGCTGGCGTTGTTGCGTGTGGAACTGGCGGTTCCTGCTGAAAGCGTGGATCTGGGCTTTGAGGACTCTCCCATGGGTCAACTGCTGGATTCATTCCGGGCAGAGGTCGCCATGTTTGGCGGTGAGGTGGTGGCTCACGACCCGACCGGGTGTGTTGTGGCATTTGGTTTGGGCAGCTTGCATGCGGGCTATCGCTGGCAGGCATTTCGGGCGGCGATCCACTTGTGGAACCTCATCGGTGCATCCCAGCCGCTTTGTATGGGCATCACCGTGGGGCGGTTGCTGGTGCGCCGTGAGGGCGAGGCTGTCAAGCTGCAAGGCTGGCGCATGCCATTGCTCAGCCGCCTCGTCATGCGTGCTGATCCGGGGCAACTGATCTGCTGCGAAAGCCTGGCAGACATTGCTGGGTCGTTGGGATTCCAGAGCACAGGCAAACACCGCTTCCGCGGGTTTGAAAGCGAGTTCGAGCTGTATGTCCATGAACTGCGGCACAGCCCGCCGCTGCCCTTGCCGGCCCATGGCGGGGACTACTCGGGTGCCTTTATTGCCCGCCAGGATGTCCTCGATGAGGCGCAGCAGTTGTGGGACCGGGCGGCCGCCGGAACAGCCACGGCACTGACCCTGTGCGGTGAGCCTGGCCTGGGCAAGACCCGCGCTGCCTGGGAGTTTGCCCAGCGCCAGCATGCGCGGGGAGGGCGCGTGCTGTGGATTGGCGCCCGACCCGAGGCCCAGCATGTGGCGTGGAGCTGCCTGTTTGACACCCTCAGCGCTTTGATCCCGGGCACAGGCGATCTGCAGGTGCGTATCAGCCGTCTTCTGGTGCATCTGGGTATTTCTCTCGAAGCCGCTTCTCGCCAGGCATTGGTCGAATTGCTCATGCGACAGCGCTTGCCGCTGGAGTTGCGCGGTGATCTGGTTCGCGCCCTCAAGGCGCTATTGCAGCCGCAGTCGCAGCAGGCCTCGGTATGTATCGTGGATGACGCCCAGTGGCTGGACCCTTCTACGGCCGACGTGCTGCAACGCCTTGCCCAGGAAATGCCCTCCGTGTTCTGGATCAAGACGGTTCGGACTGGCGCGGCAGACCTTTTGCCTCTGGAGTACGCGCTGTCGATGATTCCCGGCAGTGCATGTAACGCCATCACCCTGGCGCCCCTGGATGACGCGAATGCCATTGCACTGGTCCGGGCGATGCCAGAGTACGCATCGCTGAGCGAAGCAGAGCTCAAGGGCATGATTGCAAATGCACGGGGCGTGCCGCTCTTCCTGTTGGCCGACATGGCTGCTGCAGGCGGCGCCAGTGGGCACTTTGGTGAGTTTTGCAGTGCCATGTTCAACCGTGTGGGTGAAGACCGTGTGGTGCTGCAGACAGCCGCCTTGCGGGGCATGTTGTTCACCTATGGCGATTTGTGCGATTTGTGCGGCGAGCGCGCTGCTGCACACGGTCTTGCAAGGGCCGAGGCCCTGGGCTTCGTGTTGTCTCGCGGTGCGGGCATGTACGCCTTTTTTCACCCCCGGTTGCGGGAATTCCTGCTGGAGACGCTGCCCGCGCAGGTGCGGCAGGATCTGGCGGGTCGTTGGGCGCAGCGGCTGCAAGAGCGCGAAGAGTACAGCGCTGCTGCGGCCCTGTGGGAACTCACACGGAATCTGGATGCCGCCCGGACCTGCTGGAGTCAGGCGGCCAAGGCTGCACGCCAGGGAGCAGACCTACTGGCAGCCTGTGGCGCATATGACTGCCTGGCCCGCATCGGATATGCCCAGGGACTGGAGGGGCTCGACCAGCGCGCCAGCCATATCAGCGTTGTGTGTGGCGTGTACGGATACGGCTCGCGCAAGGCGCTGGACCTGGCGGAAAGCGCATTGCAGGAAATGACCGATCTGCAAGGACACCCCGAAGCCGCCTACCGGCTGCTGGCACTGGGCTATGTCGTGGGCGTGTCTCGCGGGCACAGCCAGGCACTGCCTTACGCCCTGCGCATGAAGGCGATGGCTGCCACCCCCGAGCAACAGTTCTATTCGTTGGCCATCACGGGCACCAGCCAGTTTTCGCTGGGCAATTTCGAATCCGCGCGAAGCCACTTTGCCCTGAGCGCGGAGCGAGGGGGTTCACTGGAGCCGCACCAGCGTCGCCGCTACTTTCCGTCGGACATCCTGGTCTTTGTTCTCGTGCAGCAGGGCTGGCTGCAGTGGCTGATGGGAGACCCCGCCAGCGCAGGCACCATGCAGCGAGCCCATGAACAGGCGCTGGCCAACCGCAGCAGTCACGACCTGTGCATCTACCACGCGTACCAAGCCATGCTGTGCTGGGCTGGCGGTGATGCAAAAGGCCATGAACTGCATTCCGGGCAGGCCTTGCAAATTGCCAATGACGAGGGGCTCGCCATGTGGCAGGCCATTGCGGGCCTGCAGCACCTTCAGGCACAGGCGCAGCTCACGGGGCATGCCGATCTGGGGCGGGTGAAGCAGCTCATCACGCTCATCGGCCAGGGCGACCGCAACTACGAGGTTCCCGCCCGCCTCTTTGGCGTATGTGCGCTCGATGCCAGTGGCCAGCATGCGGATGCACTGGCCCTGGTGGATGACACTCTGCAGACCATGACACCCGGCGAACACCTGGACTGCCTGATGGACCTGTGGCGCCTGAAGGCGCAGGCGCATACCGCCCTGGCTCAGCGCAAAGAAGCAGCAGATGCCTGGGCCCAGGCCTGCCGCATTGCACATGAGGGTGGTGCCTTGGGCTGGTTGGCGCAGTGGCATCCCGTGCGTGCAGCGGCTTGAAATTTACCGCCTGACTCTGGTCATCGAGCGAGTGGCGCCATGCCATTGAGCTGATCTTCCATGCGCCTGTCTGTGGCGTGACGGCAGGAATCAATTCCATGAAATTGCTATGAAAGTAATAGCTTATTGCGCAATATACATAAGCGCTAGAGCCGAAATGGCGTTGAGGTGATGATGCCCGGCCGAGCCTGGCTTCCAGCGTATTGCGCCGTATGCGCAGCACTCCTAACGCTCTCTAACGATCGTCTAACGGTCGCTTATTACGCTTCGTAACAGGTCCATTGAGGTCCATGCAAATCCATGCGAACCGTGGTCCGTGTCACCCATTTTGAAAAATTCCTGAGGGCACCATGTCTGAAACACTGCCAAGCGGCCAGCGCCGCACATCGAGCCGCCGCGTTGGCCGTGCGGCCTTCCTGAAAAAAGTCCAGAAGGGCTTCACCCTGGTGGAGCTGGCCATCGTTCTGGCCGTCATCGGTCTGATCATCGGCGCCATTGCCATCGGCAAGGATGTGCAGCGCAACGCCGAATACACCAAGATCAAGAACAAGTTCGTAGACCAGTGGGAGCAGGCCTACAACCAGTACTACCAGCGCGCTGGCGTGGTGCTGGGTGACTCGCAGACCCAGCCCCGCCTCATGGTCAACGGAGAGAACTACAAGCGCGAAGCCGGCGTCGTCTCTGGCGGCAACATGACCGAGGTGACCGGCCCCGGCGCCATCTGCAATGGCTCATTTGCTCCCGGACTGGTGGGCGAGACCACCACGCTGAAGATGCGCGAAATGTTCAGCCGTGTGGGCGTTCGCATGCCCCCGGGGCGTGCTGAAGGCTTTGAAGACCGCTATGTCTATCTGGACACCAACGGCAACCCGCAAGAGGTGCAGGTGTGCTTCCGCTGGAACAACCCCGGCAAGGCGGAAGGCTCCGGCAACGTGATGGTCATCACCGGCCTGACTCCCGACCTGGCCCGCATGCTCGACCAGATGATCGACGGCAAGCCCGACGCCCAGGAAGGTCGCTTCCGCCAGATGAATGTGGAGAACGGGACACCCAACGGGCCCGGCGCCCAATGGGCTGCCAACAACCAGATCGAGATGGGTGCCAAGACCGCCGATGCCACCAGTGGTCGCAACCACGATGAGGACCAGGTCATGACCGTGGTCGGCATCTACAAGATGAACCAGTGATCTGCATCACAGGAGAGCTTCCATGAAACTTCGCAACCTGCGCCGCAGCATCCAGCGCGGCTTCACCTTGATCGAGATGGCCATCGTATTGGCCGTCATCGGTCTGATCATCGGTGCCATTGCCATCGCCAAGGATGTGCAGCGCAACGCCGAATACCAGAAGGTCGCCAACAAATTCCTCTACCAGTGGAAGATGGCCTACGACCAGTACTACCAGCGCACGGGCGTGGTGGTGGGCGATTGCCAGCAGGCCCCCACCTACATGATCAATGGTTCGGAGTCCAAGATTGAAGGCGCGTCGGACGTGTGCGCTCGCAAGGGTGGCCTGTCCAAGCCCGGCATTCCAGAGAGCTTCACCAACACAGGCCTGAAGATCTGCGAAGGGCAGGGCTATGCCAAGGATGCTGTGGGTACCGGCGATGCCGATCTGGCAGGCCAGTCGCTGCGCACCCTGATGGAGCGCAATGGCGTGCGTCCCCCTCCTGGCCGTGGCGAAGGGCATGAAGACCGCTTCATCTACCAGGACTCGAACGGTAACGTGGCCGAGCTGCAGGTGTGCTTCCAGTGGAACAAGGCGGGCACTACCAGTGGCGCGGGCAACGTGATGGTGGTGCGTGGCCTCACGCCCGACCTGGCCCGCTTCCTGGACCAGGTGATTGACGGCAAGCCGGATTCGCGCGAAGGCCGCTTCCGCATCCAGGGGCGCAAGGCGCACGATGGATCGGGCAACCAGGCCAACGCACCAGGCACGGCCTGGGAAGCGAACAACACCGTGGGCGGTATCACGGCAGGCAACAACATGAGTGGTCAGGACGGCACCCCGGTGGGGCCGGACAACCCGACGGGTGCGACTGCCACAGGCCGTCAATACGACGAAGACCGCGTGATCCTGCTCACGGCCCACTGGACGATGGACCAATAAGCATGGCTGCCGGGCGCATTCTCAAACTGGCAGCGCTGGCTGCAGCCACCGCCTTGCTGGCCACGGGCGCGTGGTCGGCACGCGAGGGGCTGCGTGTCCTCGCGTTCGAGCGGCGCGAGGCCGCTGCTGCCGATGCGCGGCTGTCTATGGCCCGCAGCCTGCTGCCCAAGGTGGAGCAGCGCGAGCGCTTTGCCAAGCTCAATGCCGAGATTGAGGCCCAGGCCAGCCGGGCGGGCTTTGACCCCTCGGCATGGGCGCAGCGCCGCATCCAGCGCATGCCTGCGCCCATCACCCGCAAGGAAGCGCAAGACCAGCTGGCCCAGCTGGGCAGTGCGGGCAGTGGCCGCCTGATGGCGGCAGACGGTTTTGAGCTGGCCGTGCTTTCGCGTGAGGCGGGTCTCTTCACTGCCCCTGCGGCAGACGACAAGGGCCTGCTGCTGGCCATCAATGGCACCCTTTATTTCCCCCTGGCAGGCAAACCATGAATGTCCAGAAACTGTTGCTGGTAACCCGCGAGGGCTGGTTTGAGATCACCCCGGGTGCGCTGGTGGAGATCCCTGCCTTGCCGCGCCTGAAGGCGCCCGCCGTGGTGGTTACCGACTTTGACGAAGCGCCCATCGGCGTGCATCGCTATGAGGGCAAGGCCGCCTATGCGGCCCCGGTGATTGAAAAGCACGCACGCTCGCAAGGCCTCACGGAGGGTGCAGCGCACATCGTGGTGCACCGTCTGGCTTCGGTGCCCGGCGGCTGCATTGCCTTGTATACCGCCGTGGCGCTGGACGCATGGCAGCGCATGCAGCAATGGGCCAGTCAGCAGCCTGACCACTGCATCGTGGTGACGCTCGGGGATCTGCTGAACAACGGCCTGCAAAAAGGCCAGGCCCGGGTGTTGCGCCTGGGCCGCACAGCCCATCTGGTGGGTGTGAACGAGAGCGGTGTCTTCCATGCCAGCGTCAGCGCCATTGGTCGCAGCGCGGATGACCTGGAGGGTGCCGTGCGTTCGCTGGCATCGCAGGCGCGGCATGAGCTGGGCAAGGGCATCAAGGCGCCTGTGCAGTGGGGGTGTGCGCTAGGCGCAGACATCGCTACCGAACAGCGCCTGGCGGCAGCCTGGGGCGATGCCGCGCGCATGGAATGCACCCTGCTGCCGCATGCCGAGATGGTGGCCGGGCAGCGCGGCCCGGTGGTGTCGGCCCTGCCCCAGTGGGTGCGCTCACTCAAAGGCTCCAGTGTGCAGGCATCACCCCTGGCCAAGCTGGCATGGCTCAGCGAGAGCCTGGTGGCCCCCATGGCGGGGGTGACTTCGGTGGTGGGTCTGGGACTTTTGCTGCTGGGGGTTCTGGTCCAAAGCCAGGCTGAGCAGGAAAAGCGCGCTGCCAGCACACAGCTTGCGCAGGCACAGGCTATCGAGGCCCGTATCACGCAGGCCAACAAGATCGAGCCTTCAGCCACCTTCGCACCCGTGGCGGAATTTGCCCGCCAGCTGGGCGACGGCGCTGCCTACGACCCTGTGGCGATGGTGCACCTCGTCAAGCAGGCCGCGGGTACGGACATCCGCATCCAGCGCATCCGCCTGGAGCCTTTCGGCAACTACAAGCGCACGTTCCGCGTGGATGGCGTGACCACTCAGGGCGGTCTGGCTGCGGTCAGCCGCTTTCTGTCCCACACCAAGGCTGCAGGCTGGCGCGCTGAAGCGCTGGACCCGGTGGAGCAGTTGCCAGGTGCTTTTTCCTACCGCCTGATTGCTGAAAACAGCCCGGCCACTTGAGGAGACCGTATTCGTGAAATACGCCGCATTGTTATTGAACACCCTGGCGCTGGGCCTGCTGGCTTGGGCGCTGGCGGGGGTGACCTCTGTGGTGGGGGGACGCCCTGCGCCCTCGCGCATGCCCATGGTCGAGGTCAAGCCCTTGCCAGACAAGGACGTGCAGGAGCAGGCCAGCATCATGACGGCGCTGCAAGCCATCAACAGCCTGCGCACCCGTGGCGATCAGGCCTCCAGCTACAGCACGGCGGGGCTGATCGCCCAGCCAGCGCCAGGCGCCCCCGGAACCGACGGCCCTCTGCTGCCAGAGCGCAAGGTCACCATGGTGATGCACAGCGCTGACGGTGCTGTGGCTGTGGTGGACGGTCATCTCGTGCGCAGTGGCCAACGCCTGGGGGATGGTGGCCGGATTGGCTCCATCCGCGAAGACCGGCTGGTGGTGGCTGAGAAAAATGGCCGCCAGACCATGAAGCTCCCGGTGGATGGGCTGCGCGTTGGCACTCTGCGCGCAACCAACGCGCCAGTGCCGGTGCTGGCTGAGCAAGTGATTTCGCCGCGCGCCGCTGCTGCAGTCGCTGCAGGAGCCAAGCCATGAGCAAAGCCGTATGGACCGGAATGGCCACCGGCGCTGTGCTGGTCGCAGCGCTGGGAGGGTACCTGTGGTGGCAGTCGGCGCAGCAACCTGTGCAGCCGAGCCTGGTGCCGCCTTCGGTGGGGCCTTCCGCCTCTGTGGTTCGTCCCTCCGCTGCACCCTCTGTGCCTGGGGCGCAGTCGGGCACGGCATTGCCGTCTGGTTCCGGGGCCGCGGCTGATGCGCCCTGGGCTACTTCGCCCGTGCCTCCGAGTGCGGCCAGGCTGGGGGTGCGCCCGCCTTCGGCAGGCAAGCCAGGTGCTCCCTCCATCGAAGACATCCAGAGTCGGCTACAGGCACTCACCGCCAATGGCCGCCAGCCCACGGCACGCGAGGTGGATGCCATCCTGGCCGATCTGCAGCGTAACCAGGGCACGGACGTGGTGGGCGGTGTGAACCTGCAAACCCTGCGCGACAACCTGGCCCGCGCCGATCGCATGCAGCAGATTGCGCAGGAAGTGCAGACCCTGGCGGCCAACCCGCGCAAGGAAGACCTGCCACGCCTGCAAACCCTGTCTGCAGAAATGCAGCGCTTGCAAGCCAGCGTGTCCGTGCCCTCGGGCCCTGCGGCGGCGACTGGCCCCGCCAAGTGAAGTGATGGACGTCCTCATGCTCACCCTGTCCCAGGTACAGCGCCAGCAAGGCTTCACCCTGGTCGAGATGGCCTTGGTGCTGGTCATCACCGGCCTGATGACCTGGGCCGTTACATCAGCCTATGGCAACAGCACCATGGTGCGTGACCGCCAGCGTGCCACGCAGATGGGCGAGACGCTGCGCGAGAACCTGCGTGCCTTTGCGCTTGCCAATGGCCGCCTGCCTTGCCCGGATACCGACGGTAATGGCTGGGAGGGCGATGCCGGCGGCCAGTGCCACACGACAGAAGCTGGCTGGGTGCCTTACCGCAGCCTGGGCATGGAGTTGCCGGATGCCCGGTACCGGGCCGCCTATGCGGTTTATCGCCGCGCCGGTGCCACAGCAGCCACCGATGCAGACCTGGCCCTGCGCCTGGAGCGCACCGGTGATGCGGCGGGAGACGCCCACTACCAGGATGCACGCGACCTGATCACTGCCCTGAACAACGCCATGGGTGACGCACCCTCTGCAGCGCACACCCGGCTCACAGGCAACGCGGCAGGCGAGGGCGCTGTGGACTGCAGCGGCAACGTGCGATCGCACCCCGCCTGGCTGGCCGTGCTGCCACTGGACGACCGCAACGGGGATGGTGACCGCTTTGATGGCCCTCACCGCGTGGGTACCGCCTGCAGCCTGCCCCCTGGAACGGCGGTGGCGCATGACGCAGACGATGTGGTGGTGGCCGAGCCATTGCAGGCGCTGGCCGGTTGGCTGGGGGCCCGCGCCCCGTGATGACCTGAAACAAAGATTCCCAAGGATAGAGACCATGTTTGCATTGAATCCCCTCAAGTCAGCCCGTTCGGGCGGCCAACGGCTGGCGCTGTCCGCGCTGATGTTGTCCCTGCTGGCAGGCTGCGCCAGCTCGCCGCCGCGCAGTGTCAAGAGCCTGGCAGATGCCGAGAGCGAGACGGTCCAGCGCATGCGCGAAGTGGCCGCGGCGGAGTCCATGAAGCTGCTGGCCAACCAGGAAATGATCCAGCGCGAAATGCGCCGTGAGACACCTGCGCCCGAGCTCAAGCCCGTGGAGCCCAAGTTCGACCCCCTGGAAGGCAAGCTCATCAATGTGGCCATGTCCAAGGCCACCATCAGCCAGATCCTCGCGGCCTTCGCTGACAGCGCCAAGATCAACCTGATCGTGGACCCTGCCGTGATTCGCGAGGGCATGGTGTCGGACATGTACCTGCGCGGCGTTTCGTTGCGCGAGGGCTTTTCTGAAGTGCTGCGCTCTTACGACGTGAACGGCGAGATCAAGGGCAATACCCTGCGCGTCACGCTCAACGAGGAAAAGTTCTTTTCCCTCGACTTCCTCAACACCACCACCAACCTGGACATGAGCACGGGCGGCAACGTGTTCGGCGGTGGAACGGCGGGTTCCAACGCACTGCGCGGCAATCTGGCGCTGAATGGGGCAGGTGGCACCAAGTCTGACCCCTATGCCGAGGTGGAAGGCGCTGTGAAAGCCATTCTGGGCGACAACCTGCGCCGCAACCAGACTCTGCCAGTAGCCGCCCCCCCGGCGGCACCGCAGCCCGTGCCTGGCGCAGGCGGCGTGACCAATCCTGTGCCTCTGGCCCAGCCAGCGCAGCCATCCCTGATGAATGCCGGTCTGGACCTGGCAGAGGGCGAGAAGGGAGATGCCGCCTACTCGCTCAACAAGATGACGGGTACGTTGTATGTGAAGGCTCGCCCGTCCAAGATGCGCGCCATCGAAAAGATGCTGGCCCGAGCCCAGGGCATGCTGCGCAAGCAGGTGTATATCGAGGCCCAGCTGATTGATGTGCAGCTGTCCGACAACTTCGAGTTTGGTGTGGACTGGTCTGTGCTGCGTGGCCAGCTGGCCGCCAACTTTGGCGCTACGCCCATGGCGCTGGCTTCGAGCACGGGCACGCTCACCAATGCAGGTCACGCCTTTCCTTCACGCACGGTCACTATCCCCAGCCAGTTCATTGGCAGCCAGAACGGTCAGTCCCTGGGCGTGGGCTACCAGGGCAGCACATCGGGCGTTGTGATCAATGCGTTGCGCTCGTTCGGTAACCTGCGCGTGCTCTCCAATCCCAATGTGCAGGTGCGCAACGGCACCCCGGCCCTGCTGTCCGTGGGCAGCAGCTACCGTTATGTGTCCCGCACCAGCTCCAGCCAGACAGCCCCTGGCGGTGGCGCCACCACCACCACATCGGATGTGCAGACCGACTCCGTGTTCTCTGGCGTCATGGTGGGTGTGTTGCCCTTTATGCGGGAAGACGGCCGTATCGAGCTGCTGGTGAACCCCATGCAGAGTGATGTGGACCAGAAGAGCCTGCAACTGGTGGCAGTGAACGACACCAATCGCGTGACCCTGCCCGTGGTCAGCTATAAGGGCCTGACCACGACGCTGAACGTGGGTGATGGCGACGTGGTGGTGATCGGTGGACTGATCGACCAGCGCACCAGCGGCACAGACCGTGGCGCGCCGGGGGTTTCTGATGTGCCGCTCTTTGGCAAGCTGTTCGGCAACCAGGCCGACACGCATTCCAGCCGCGAACTGGTGGTCGTTTTGCGGGTGCGCGTGCTATGAGCCTCATTCACGACGCCCTGCGCGAGATGGACAAGGGCACTGGCACTGCCGCCGGTGCGGCTGACTTTCGTGCCCTCGCACCCTCCAGCCCCACGCGTTCGCGCTGGGTTCCCTTTGCGGTTGGTCTGGTGGCCGTGCTGGCGGTGGCTGCGGCAGGTGGTTGGGTGTGGCACAGCACCCGTGCGGCTGCCCCCTTGGCTGCCATGGTGACCCCGCAGGCACAGGCTGCTGCGCAGGTGCCAGCCGCTGTGCCGCCCGCTGCACCTGCAGCGCCTGCTGAGTTGGCCCCAACCCCCTCGGCGTCCGCTCCGATGACGGTCGCGGCTGCCAGCGTGAGTGCTGCTCCGGCTGGCACTTCCATGCCTGGCGCGGTTGCGCCTTCCACCGGCTCATCCGTAGGGGTGTCGTCTGGCGCTTCAGACGCCTCTACCCATGTCGGCGCGGGCAAGGTGACTTCTACGCCCCGCGCCTCTGCTGTTCCCCGCACTGCTGCGGCACCCAAGCCAGCGCGTGCATCCAGGCCCGAGGCAGTCACTTCGGCGCCAGTGGCCCCGGCGATGCCTGTGGAGCAGCGCTATGCACTGTTCCTCGCTTCCATGAAGGCGGGCGATCTGGCTGCGGCGCGCGAACAGTTGTCTGGCCTGCAATCGCAAATTCCGCCCGGCACCATGACCCGCCTGCGTGCCGAGGCCTGGTTCGCGTTGCAAAGCGGGGATGAACCCACCGCCCGCCGCAGCTACCAGGACATGCTGGAGCGTTTGCCTGGCGACGAGGAAGCTGCCATCAATCTGGCTTCGATGGAGGCACGCGCCGGTCAGCGCGAAAAGGCCCGCCAGGTGCTGAGCGATGCGCTGGCTTACAACCCCGGCTCGGAAACCTTGCTGGCCGCGCTGGCCCGCTTCAAAGCCCCCGCGCGGAACTGATATGTCTGGCGTCACCCCGCTGTTGACCACCCTGGGTCTGGTGCGTAGCCCCTTCCCGCCTGCGCCTGACGCTGGTTCGTACTTCTTCACCCCGCATCTGCAGGAACAGTTTGCCGAAGTGCGCCATTGCATCGAAGCCCGCAAGGGCTTCGTGCTGCTGACAGGGGAGGTGGGCCTGGGCAAGAGCACGCTGGTGCGGCGCCTGCTGGACACGTTGCCAGAGGGGGAGACCTGCTCGGCCCTGGTGTTCAACACCTTCTTGCAGGGCAGCGCATTGCTGGCCGCTGTGGTGCGGGACTTTGGGCTGGAGCCCGATGCCGACCTGGACCGCAACCTTGCGTTGCTCAACGCGTTTCTGATGGATCGCCACCGCGAAGGCAAGACCTGCCTGCTGGTGATTGACGATGCGCAGAACCTCACAGTGGAATCGCTGGAGGTGGTGCGCCTGCTGTGCAACCTGGAAACAGGCCAGGAGAAGCTGCTGCAGATTTTGCTGGTGGGCCAGCCTGAGCTGGAAGCTGTGCTGTCGGCGCCTGAGCTGCGCCAGCTCAAAAGCCGCATCATCAAGCATGCCCGCCTGCGTGGCCTGCGCGAGGACGAGGTGGGTCGCTACTTCGAGTTCCGCATCAACGCAGCGGGCGGCTCCGGGCGCATCAGTCTGGCCCCGTCGGCAGCCCAGTTGCTGCACCGCTCTACCGGTGGCAACCTGCGGCAGATCCATCTGGTGCTGGACCGCTGCCTGTATGGTCTCGCGGCCCGCAACCAGTGGGAGATTGACCGGGACTTGCTGCAGGCAGCGGTGCAGGACGTGAGTTTGCCCGCCGAGACCTCGCGCAGTGGGCGACGTTGGGGCTGGATGGCCTTGGTGGGCGCTTCAGCGCTCACCGGTGCCGCCTTGGTATCTGCCGCCCAATGGTGGTCTCCTGCCCCCGTGCAGTCTGCTGCCCGCGCCACGCAGGCGGCAGAGGGCCCAGTGCTTGCTGCACCGGTTGCCCCTGCCAGCGCTCCGATCCATGCTGCATCCGGTGCGCAATCCGCCACGGCAGCCCCCTTGGCTTGCTACGAGCGCGTGCGCCAGCAGGCGACCCCGGCGGGGCGCTCCGTGATCGTGAGCCAGCCCCTGCCTGAGCCCTTGGAAAAGATCGCAGCAGACCTGGGTGGCGTGTGTACGGAAAAGCTCGCCGGGGTCACCTGGGCCACCTGGCAGGCGAATCCCCTGATTGCCGAGGCCTGGCAAAGCCAGGCCAGCAGCGCCACCCGCCTCATGCAGGAAAAGCTGGCCCAGCGCGGCCTGCTGGAGCCGCAGTTTGTCGACGGCATGGGCGGCCCGCGCACGCGCGCTGCGCTGCAGTCCTTTCAACAAAGCCTCGGTTTGCCGGTGACCGGCCATCCCGATGAACTGACTTTCATGCTTTTGGAGAAGCTTCATGGCGCTTGATCTGGCCAGCCCTTCGGCCCGCCCCATGCCCCAGGCGCTGGGCGAATACCTGATCTCGGCGCGCATCGTGCCGCCCGTGGTGATCGACTACGTGCTGCAAAAACAGAAGATCGAAGGCGTGCCCATGGGCTCGCTGCTGGTGGACCTGGGGCTGGTCAGCCCCAAGGAAATCGCCCGCTACCTGGCGCAGCAGCGTGGCATCCCGTTTGTCGAAGTGAGCGAGCTTCCCGTAGTAGAGGGCGAAGTAGCGTCCGTCTTCAACCGCAACCTCTGCCTCACGCACGGCTTCCTGCCCCTGCGCCGCGACGGTGATGTGCTGGAAGTGGTGCTGGGCGATGCCCAGCCTGCCGAGGTGATGGCCGTGGTGCAGCGGCGCATGGGCCTGGGTGTGCGCTTTCTGCAGGGTGAGTTCCAGAAGGTGGCGCAGTCCATCCACCAGCATTACTACTTTGCCGAGAACCCTGCGGATCGCCTGATCGAGAGCGAAATCCGCCGCCTGGAGGCTGATGTGGACCGGGCTTACAGCCCGGCACGGCTGCTGGAGCTGATCCTGCACCTGGCTGTGCGCGAACGCGCCACCGACATCCATCTCGCCCCCACCGCCAAAAGCCGCACGGTGCTGATGCGCGTTGACGGGGTGATGCGCCCCATGTTTGCCCTAGCCCCATCGCTGGACCGCCTGGTGAGCTATGTCAAGCTGCAAGCCGACATGGACGCCAGTGAACAACGCCTGCCGCAGGACGGCAGCTTCACGGCCGACGTGCTGGAGGCGGCCTACACCATCCGTGTCTCCACGTTGATCTCGGAATTTGGCGAGCGCATGGTGATGCGCTTGCTGCCCGAGCGCAGTGACCTGGACAAGCTGCAGGACCTGGGCTTTCTGCCGGAGGACGTTGCCGTGATGGAAAAGGTGTTCAGCCGCCCGCACGGGTTGATCCTGATCACCGGCCCCACGGGCTCTGGCAAGAGCACCACGCTGCACGCCGCCTTGCGCATGCAGCCACTGATCGAGCGCAACGTGCTCACGGTGGAAGACCCGATTGAGTACCGCGTTCCTGTGGCCTGCCAGACCGAGGTGAACCGCCGGGCAGGCTACGAATTTGCGAGCGCCATGCGCCACTTCTTGCGGCATGACCCGGACATCATCCTCGTGGGCGAAATCCGCGACCCCGAAACGGCCCGGGCGGCGCTGGACGCATCCTCCACCGGTCACCTGGTGCTCTCTACCCTGCACGTCGGTGGCATCTTCGGCGTGGTGCCGCGCCTGAAGCTGCTGGGGGTGGACACCGAGACCATTGCAGAGAACCTCATCACTGTCATCAACCAGCGCCTGGTGCGACGCATCTGCCCCCACTGCCGCACGGCCCGGCACGCTACGGCAGAGGAGCACCGCTGGCTGGGTGGGCACGAGGTGCCCCAGGTGTACTACGGCGCAGGGTGCACCCACTGCCGCGACACCGGCTTCTTCGGCCGCTTGCCCGTGTACGAGTTGCTGCTCATCAACCGCGAAGTGGCCGATGCGATTGCCAGCGATGTCTCACGCCGCGAGCTGCGCGAGCTGGCCGAGGCGGCGGGCCTGCGCCCTATCGTGACGCTGGCCCGCCAGCGCGTGCTGGCAGGCGAAACCACCATGGATGAAATCCTGCGCACCGTGGGTGAGCACTAGGGCGGTGACATGAGTGGTGTGAAGACCTATTACTACCGTGTGCTGCTGCCGCACGGCAAGGTGCGCAGCGGCCTGCTGCGCCTGGCCGTGGAGCGCGACCATTCGGCCCGCCTGCGGCTGGAGCGTGAAACCGAGGGCACGGTGCTGCTGCTTCAGCGCCTGCCGTCACTGCTGTCAGGGGCGGGCGATTTTTTGCTGCGGCTGGGCCGCGCCCATGTGCGCACGGAAGACCTGGCCGGGTTTCTGCGCGACCTGGGCCTGATGCTCAGCGCGGGCGTGCCCGCGATGGAGGCACTCTCCACGCTGGTGGAAGAGGGCAATGCCACGGGCAACCGGGCCGTGAGCCGCATTGCGCGGCGCCTCAAGGAAGACCTCAACGCCGGGGTGACCATGGCCGAGGCCTTTGCGCGCCACCCCGACATCTTTCCTGAAACGGTGCGCAATCTGGTCGCCATCGGTGACCAGTCCGGCACGGTAGACCGCATGCTGGGCGAGGCTGCGGACCATGTGGAGCGCATGCTCAACATTCGCCGCGACATTCGCACAGCGCTCATCTACCCGGCCTTTGTGTTTGCCACCATCTTTGGCGTGGCGGGTTTCTGGATTTACTACGTGGTGCCCAACATGGCGCGGCTGTTTGCGCAGTTGCATGCCAAGCTGCCGCCCATCACGCTGGCGCTGGTGAATTTCTCGGACGCTCTGGTGCACCACGCCCCCTGGATCATCGCCATCACGCTGGCGGTGGTGTGCGGCATGGTGCTGGCCGTGCGCAGGGTGCCTGCCGTGCGCCGTGGCCTGCACGAGGCTCTGCACCGCATGCCGATTGCGCGGGTGTTGATGACTTCTTCGGGCATGGCCCACATCACCGAGCATCTGGCCATTCTGGTGCGCGCCGGGCTGGACTTTGTCACCTGCCTGAACGTGCTCGCCCGTGCCACGCGCGACCAGCACTACCAGAGCCGCCTGATCCAGGTGCGCGAGTCGGTGGAGCGGGGCGACGGCATTGCCATGAGCATGCGCCGCGTGGGGGGCTTTCCGGCCATGGCCGTGCGCATGATTGCCGTGGGCGAAGAGTCGGGCAGCCTTGATGTGCAGCTCACCCATCTGGCGGCCGAATATCGCAAGCGGCTGGAGGTGCTGGTCAAGTCGCTGGCAGAAATCCTCAAGCCTGCCGTCATCCTGCTGGCAGGTGCGCTGTTCCTGTTCCTCATCGTGGCATTGCTCCTGCCGGTGTACGACCTGGTGCGCCAGTCGGTCAACCAGTCGCTGGGTGGTTGATATGGAACCCAGGCTGCACACACAAAGCCGTCGCCTGCAGCGGGGCCTGAGCCTGCTGGAGGTGATGCTGCTCATCCTGATTGCCTCCGGCGCGCTGGTGGCTGGCTTTATTGCCCTCAAGGCGCGGGACGCATCCAATGCGGCCCAGCGCCAGGCCGCCCAGCTGATGGAGGCGGATCGCATGGTGGTGGGCTTTGCGGCCGCCCGCCACCGCCTTCCCTGCCCGGACACGGACCGCGATGGTCTGGAGGACTGCGGTAGCGGTGCGCAAAAAGGTTGGCTGCCTTACCGGACCCTGGGGCTGGAGGGGGCCAGCAAAGACGCTGGCGTGGGCAACCTGCGCTATCTGGTGCAGCGTAACGCGGTTGACCTGGCCGTGGCCACGGACACCTGGAAGCCCGTGGCGTTCAAGAACAATGACGAGAAATACACCGGCCAGCGCAAGTACCCCGGTTCGTTCTCACTGTTTGGCAACGCCGCCGAGTATTCGGTGGTGACGACGCCTGACCTGTGCGGCAAGCTCAAGACGGGGACCGGTACCGCATTGGCGGGTTCGCACGCTCAGCTTTCGTCTACCCCTGCACGGGCCGTGGCATTTGCCATTGCCCACCCCGGCACGCGTGACGAGGCTGGCACCGGGGACTTGTTTGACACAGCCAACAGCTTGCAGGGCAACGGCTTGGCGGCGCCGGAGCGGGGCAGTGCATCAGCGGCTGCGGATGACCGCGTCCTGGCCCGGGGCTATGACAACCTCGCACTGGCACTGGACTGCGCGCGCCTCACGGCATCCCTGGACATGCTCGCGCTGGCCACGGACATGGTGGAGGAAGTACAAAGCCAGGAGCTTTCCAACACCACAATGGCTACCGTGCTGGCCGCGGTGAATGTGGTCAAGACGGCGGTAGCCATCTACAAGGTGGTGGCTGCGGCCACCCAGCTGGTCACTTCGGCGGGGTACCTCGCCACAGCCACCGCAGAATTGGCGACGGCTGTAGGAACCTGCGCCATCTTGGTGGGCTGCGCCGCGATTCCCCACGCCATAGCTTCCGTGACAGCTGCCACCATCTCCGTGGCGGCATCGACTGCTGCGGTGGTGGCTTCGGGCTACGGCGCCGGGCTGAGTGCGGTGGCAACGGCACTGACGGCGTCAGCAGGGGTGATGGCGGGCGTGACCGTCAAACCCGGCGTGGACTTTTCTGAGGCGCTGAAAGAGGCCGAGAAAGCCAGCAAGGATGCCGCAGACAAGCGCGATCAGGCCTACGCCGAGTGGCAGAAAGCCAAGGGCAACGAGGAATCGCTGCGCAACAGCAAGGAATCGGCTCTCCAGTCGGCCCGGCAGAAGATGCAAGCCATCGTGCGAGCCTCCAACGAAGCCGGTAATCCCAAAGGAACGCGCCCACTGAACAGCCTGGAAAGTTACCTGAACACGGTCGTCAGCAAGGCCGATGCCTTGTCCACTGCACGCATCAACTACGAGGATGCAAAGCAGGCTTATGAAAGCGCGGAGAAGCTTGCCAATCAGGACCAGAAACTACCGCAGGAAACGATGAACGAGTATCTGAGGGTCCTGAACGAACAGATTGAAAAGGAAACCGACCCGGTTCGTCGCGACGCCATCATCAAGGAACGGGACAATTTGCTGAGCAACGCAGGTTCCGTCAGGGACATCAGCCAGCAGATCGACAAGTTGAATCTGCAGATCACTGATTTTGGAAAGCAGATTGACGCTGTGGACCAACAGCTCGAACAGCAGATGACGGAGGCAGAGCGCAAGGAGCTGCAGGAGCGGAGGAATACCCTGCAGCGTCTGCGGGACGATCTTGTGGCCCAGCGCAACAAGCTGCAGTCTCAGCTGGCCAACGTTGCGCCTGATCTGGCAGGGAAGAAGGCCCAGATGGATGCGACGCAAAAGCAGCTGGAGACGGCGAACAAGGAGTTCCAGGATGCCTACTCGGCGGCGGTGAGTGCGGCGTACTTGTCATACAGTGCCCAGGAGTGCGATAGCGAGGGCAAGAAGTGCACCACGGTGACCCGGTACTACGACGGACGCTCGGACATGGAGTCTGCCTTGAAGCCGCTGTTTGCCGATGGCAAGAACAGCATCTACTTCAAGTGGAAGGGCAGCAACGCCGAGACGCTGGCGTCCGAAGCGACGTACCAAAAGGCCGTGGAGTCTGCGAACCAGGCAGACAGTGCGTACCAGTCCATCCGGGACATTACCCAGGCCAAAGACCCGATTTCGGTCTTCCTTCCCAACTGGAAGGGGGCTGAGGCGATTCTCATCCGTGCCGACGAGAAGGGGGGCATGCGATGAAAGCTCCGCAAAGAGGATTCTCCCTGGTGGAGCTGGCCGTGGTGCTGGCCGTGGGTGCAGTGGCGGGCCTGGCGGCCTGGCAGCTGCTGCCTGCCAGCAAAGACGTGGCAGACGGAGAGCCTGTACAGCAGCAGCTGTCCATGGCCCAGGCTTCGCTGGAGGGTTTTTTGCTGCGCAACCATCGACTGCCGTGCCCCGATATCCAGGGGGCCGGGCAGGAGAGTTGCACGGATGTGGCGGGTGCTGCTGTCAGTGTGGGGCGTCTGCCCTGGCGTGCGCTGGGGTTGCCGCAGGGCTACGCCCACCTGCGGTACGGCGTGTACCGTGCGACCACGCCCAGCGATAACGACCTGGCGCGGGTTGCAGACCGCTACCAACCGTTGCTCCCCCCCACGGCTCCTGCCGTGGCGAGCAGCCCTCTCAATGGCCTGGACCTTTGTGTTGCTCTGCGCCGGGCTTCAGCGCTTTCAGGTGCCAGCGGTTCCGAACTCACTGCGGGCGGGGTGCGGGCTGCATATGCGCTGGCCCACCCGGGAGCGGACGGTATTTTCCAGGGAGACAACCTCACAGGCTTTGACTTGCCGGGACGTGCACAGGATGCGAACTATGACGACATCGTGGTGTCCGCGGGTCTGCCTGAACTGTCGGGGCGCATCGGCTGTCCGGGGCGGCTGGGCGAGGCCAATGCGGCAGCGCGTGCCGCCTACGCCGCCTATGACCTGGACCGCGATGCTGACCAGTTCCTGCGTTTTCGCAGCATGGCGTATGACGTGCGCAAGACCAGCACACAGTTTGCGATTGCCAAGGAAGTGATGGCCGGGGTGGACATTGTGATTGCGGGTGCCGGGTTTACCACCGCCCTGGCCATTGCCGCCAACAGTGTGGGCTTGGGTTTTGGCGTGGTGGCCAAGGCCGCCATTCCGGTCGGAGCCTCAGCAGCCGCGCTGGTGGCGGCCACGGCAGGGGTGATTTCAGCTGTGATTTCTGAGGAGAAGGCCAAAGCCCAGTTTGAAGGAGCCCAAACGCTGAAGGAAGAGTACGCGGCAGAGCTGGAGCGAGCCGTCAGCGCAGCCACGCTGGCAGACAGCAAGGGGTTGAACCCATGAGAGATGCTTTGAGAAGGATCGCTGGCCGCAGGCAGCGCGGCTTCACCATGGTGGAAATGGGCGTAGCCCTGGTGGTGCTGGGATTGATCGGTGTGGCCTTTGTAGCGTGGTGGCGTACTGCAGGCCAGCAGAAGGTGGCAGCGGTCGAACGTGACGTGATGGTGCAGGCCCAGCAGGCCACCCTGGGTTTTGTGCATGCCAACTACCGTCTGCCTTGCCCTGCGGCTGACGAGACGGGGCTGGAGAACTGCGGTACAGCCACCAACCCGCGCCAAGTGGGGTGGCTGCCCTGGCGCACCCTGCAGATTCCGGCGGCTGCTTCTGCGCAGATGCGCTACGGGGTGTACCGCGTGCCGCAGAGCAGCCAATGGATGGACACGGATCTGGCCGTGGTGGCCGACCGCATGCGCCCCCTGGCAACCGATCCTCCAGCCGAGGCAGATATCCAGACCCTGAGCGAAAGATTCCTGGGTGCTGCCAATCTGCCGGACCTGTGCCTGAGCCTGTCTTTGGCCTCTGAGTCGCTCCCCCGGGTCGATGGCCTGGCCGTACGGGACGCCAGAGCAACCCCGGCAGAGCGCCGTCCCATGGCGTACGTGATTGCGGCCCCCGGCTTGCTGGACAGCGATGGAGATGGCGATCGCATGGATGGGCACAACCACACTGCATCCAACACCGACCCGACTTTTGAAGCGGCCAATCGCCCCACCGGTGCCACCTATGACGACCGGGTGACAGCCGTGGCGTTTGACACGCTGTTCGGTCAGCTCCAGTGTGGACAGGCCTTGTCCGCCATTCACCACAGCCATGCCAATGCGGCGGTGGCGGCCAGCGCGATGCGCCGAGCCATCAGCGACTACAAGTACCAGCTGGAGGTGGAGGCCTTGCTGGCCGGAGCCAACCTGGCCAGTGCAACGGCAGGGGTGGCGCTGGCAGCAGCGGGCCTGGCCAATGCGGTGGCAGCGCTTGCCAATGCTACGACATTTACCGTCATCACGGCAGGCACCGCTGCAGGTCTGATGGCCGCCGCCACTGCGGCTGTGGCGGTCAGTACCGTGGCGGTGGGTGCATCGGTTCCCCCAGTGGCCCTGGCCATTGCGGTGACGGTGGAATCTGCCAAGCGGGTGGAGCAGGCCAAAGCCATGATGGAGCCCAGTGCGGTGTTGGCGCGCGATGTGACCCAGCACTTCCGGGCTGCTGATGCGCTGGGACATTGACCCGTGACCCGTGCGATGAACGCCTGCAGCCCCGGCATGCTGCCCGCAGGGTGGGGCGTGGGAGCGCAAGGACTGCGCACAAGGATGCATAGAACATGAAACGCAAAACTCAACAATCGTTGCTACAAAAGGGCTTTACCCTGGTTGAGCTGTCTGTGGTGCTGGTCGTGATTGGCCTGATTCTGGGGGCCGTGGCCATCGGGCGCGACCTGCAGCGCAACGCCGCCTACCAGCGCATTTCCACCGACTTTGTGCAGGGCTGGTTGCTGGCCTATGACGGCTTTGTGGCTGGCACCGGCATCGTGCCGGGCGATAACGCCGCAGCCCCCACCGGCCGCGTCAACGCAGGAACGGATGCTCTGTGCGGTAGGGAACTGGTCAACGCCTTTCTGGCCGCAGGCATTCGCGTGCCCGAGGGGCGCGCAGAGGGGCAGCGCAGCCACGCGGCCTATCTGGACAGCAATGGCAACCCGCAGGATGTGGAGGTCTGCTTCCAGAACATCACCTGGGCGGAGCCCGGTGCCTCGGTGGACAGTTATGAGCAGCGCCCGCGCAATGTGATGGTGCTCAAGGGTGTGACTCCCGCGCTGGCAATGCTGCTGGACAGCCAGATTGACGGTCATCCCGACGCGCGTTTTGGCCGTGTGCGTGAAAGCCGTCTGGCGGGCGACAAATCCATCACCACCGGGCAGGCCTGGAGCGTGGATGAACGCATGGCCTATGGTTCCAAAGACGCCACTGGTCGTGATGAAGACCAGGTTGCGGTGGTGGAGGCCGTGGTGCAGATGACGCGCTGAACCACGGCCGGGGGGGCAGCCCCCCGTGGCGTCGCTCAGGAGCCTTTGCGGTTGAGCAGTGCGTACAGCACGATGGCCCCGAACGTGGCGGTGCCGATGCCGCCCAGGGCAAAGTCACCAAACTTGAGCGTGAAGTCGCCCGTGCCCAGGATGAGGGTGATGGCGGCGACGATGAGGTTCTTGTTCTGCGAGAAGTCCACCCGGTTGTCCACCCAGATCTTGGCCCCGGCCACGGCGATGAGGCCAAACACCACGATGGACACGCCACCCATCACGGGCAGCGGAATCGTCTGGATCAGTGCGCCGAACTTGGGCGAGAAGCCCAGCACCAGGGCGAACACGCCCGCCAGCAGGAACACGGCGGTGGAGTAAATCTTGGTAGCCGCCATCACGCCGATGTTTTCGGCGTAGGTGGTCACGCCCGTGCCGCCCGAACTGCCGCTGACCATGGTTGCAATGCCGTCTCCGATGAAGGCGCGGCCCATGTAGCGGTCCAGGTCCTGGCCGGTCATGGCCGTCACGGCCTTCACGTGGCCCAGGTTTTCTGCCACCAGGATGATGGCCACGGGGGCAATCAGCAAGATGGCATTGCCGGTGAACACAGGCGCTGCAAAGTTGGGCATGCCAAACCACGGTGCATTGGCCAAAGCCGTCAGGTCCATGGGCTTGCCCAGCCCCAGGCCGTTGGTCAGCACGGCGTAGAGGATGCTGGCCACGATCAGCCCCACCAGAATCAGCAGGCGCTGCACCATGCCGCGCGTGAGCACGGCCACCAGCCCCACGCACACAAAGGTGGCGGCCTGCATCCAGCTGTCAAAGTTGCTGGCCGCCATGTTCTTGATGGGAATGCCCGCCAGGTTCAGGCCAATCACCGCCACCACCGAGCCGGTCACCACCGGCGGCATGCAGCGCTCGATCCAGCGCGTGCCAATGGCTTGCACCAGCGCGCCGATGAGCGTGTAGACCAGGCCGCAGGCAATGATGCCGCCCAGTGCCACGCCAATGTTGGCGTTGGCTCCCTTGCCCGCGTAGCCTGTGGCGGCAATCACCACGCCAATGAAGGCGAAGCTGGACCCGAGGTAACTGGGCACCTTGCCGCCGGTGACGAGAAAGAAGATGAGCGTGCCCAGGCCGCTCATGAGAATGGCCACATTGGGGTCGAACCCCATCAGAATGGGCGCGAGCACCGTAGCGCCGAACATGGCGATGACGTGCTGCACCCCCATGGCCGCTGTCTGCCCCCAGGGCAGGCGCTCGTCAGGCCCGATCACGCCGCCTTGCTGCAGCACCTCGGGGTTTTTGACCTTCCAGTCGAAGAATCCCATGTCATTTCCTTTTTGTAAAAATTTGCAGGCGCGATGGTAGAGCCTGTTTCTGCCAAGGCACTGCGGATTTGCACGGGCAAAGACCAAAAACACCAAGGGGCCCCGTGGGGCCCCTTGAAATGAAAGACGAGCGCCAGGCCGTCAGGCGGCCACACCCACGGTGAGAACGGCGGTGTAGCCCGTGGTCACCGTGCCGCTGGTTTCGGCAATCTGGCGGGCTGCGCTGTCGTCGCTGAACACGTTGTCAGAACTGAGCGAGATGCGAGACAGGTTGGTGCGGCTTGTGGCGTAGGCCGATGTGGCATACACCTCGGACAGTGCCGCTGCTGTGAACGTGAGCTGGGATGTCTTGACATCGTTGTTGCCCGATGTGGCAGACGCCAGGCTGGGGAACACCTCGAAGTGCACATGCGGGTAGCGGCCGTCGTAGCAGCCGGGGAAGATGGTGGTGAAGCTCACCTCGCCATTGGCATCGGCCACCTGCACGCCGCGCAGATAGTTTTCGTTGGTGATGCCGGTGCTGTACATCGAGTAGTTGCCGTCGCGGTCGCAGTGCCACAGGTACACCGCATAGCCCGCCAGGTTGGCGCAGCTGCTGCTGGTGTTGACCAGCTTGAGCCGGATGGTCAGCGCAATGCCCTGCGCCGTGGTGCTGGTGGTGAGGCTGCTGCGGATGTCGCTGCGCACGATGCCAGACAGCAGCAGTGCATTGGCCACCGAGCCATTGCTGGTGTTGGTGCCATCGCCGGGATAGGGTCCAGCGGTTTCGCTGGGAATGGTGTTGCAGGTGGAGGTGGTACCCGTTCCGGTCCCCGTCCCCGTGCCGGTTCCCGTACCGGTTCCCGTCCCGGTACCGGTTCCTGTGCCGCTACCGGTGTCCGTGCCTGTGCCCGTAGTGGTGTCTGTCGAGGTGGTGCTGTCGCCGCCGCCCCCGCAGCCCCACAGTGAAAACGGCACGCTGGTGCCTACGGCCAGCCAGCGCAGGGCCTGGCGACGCTCGTTCAGGATGCGCAGATCGTGGGCAAGGCCGCCGTGGTGGCCAGGTGCCGCGGAGGAAGGGGGTGTGCACGTCGTGTGGCTCATCGTGTTTCTCTCTCTCTTGTGGTGGATCAAGGAAACACAATCTATGCAGCGCGTCATTCCGCAGCGTTGCCGGGCCGTAAAGATTCGGTAAAAACGGATGTCGCCTTTGCTTGCAAAAAGTGGCTCTGGCGCTTTATAAAAAAACGCAAGCAGCTATTGAAGGTATAGCAATCAGCGGGTGCGGCTGAGGCCCGTGGTCGGCAACGCCACGGTGAGCTTTCAGCCTTTGGCGGGCTTGCGGGCTGTCTTTGCCGGCTTCTTCTTGCTGCCACCCCGTTTGCCGCTGCCACCGCGCAGGTGCAGCACCCAGGCCACCGCCACCCACAGGTACGACGCGAGTACCGCATACGCGGCCACGGCGGCCAATGACAAAGGGGGCGCTGCAATCGAGCGTGGGCTGGACAGTGTCTCCAGCAACTGCTTGGTGCCTGTGCCCAGCACGGGCACGGGGGCGCCATTGCCGCCGCGGGCCATGCGTGCAGCCATGAAGACGAAGAACTCCATCAACAACGCACCCATCACGTAGCAGGCCAGCAAGGCCAGCAGAAAGGAAAAGCTGCGGCGGTCACCTTTGGCCAGAAAAACGATGGCGGACACCAGCACCAGGATGGGCAGGATCAGGGCGATGGCGGGCCAGGCGGTCGAAAGGGCGTTGATGGCAGAGGTCATGGGCGCTGTGCAGTGGGCGCCAGTGCGGCGCAGCGCTGGATCATAGTGGCCCCGGCGCGGGCGATGCAGGCTGCTTGTGGTGAGCAGATGCAACAGCGGGGCTGCGCATCGGCTTCCATGGCAAGGCTGCGTCAGTGCCTCGTAAGTGCGGCTGCCCGGTGGAGCCAGCCGTCCAGCGGCTTGCGCCAGGCGGGCGCTTTGCCGGTGAGCTGCCCGATGATGGCCTCTTGCAGCGGTGGCAGGCGGCGTGCGCCTTGCAGCACCAGCTGGCGCAGCATGCGGGGCAGGGGGCGTGCGTCGGTATACAGCCGCACGATGGCATTGGTGCCTTGATAGATGGGCCAGGCATGCAGATGATGGGCTCTGGCATAGGCGGCCAGCGCCCCCGGGTCGCCCAGGTCCTGCCCGCGCCTGCGGGCATCCGTCAACGCCTGGGTCAGGCGCTCCACCCCCGCCAGGCCCAGGTTGTAGCCATGGGCAGTCACGGGGTGCATGCCCACCGCTGCATCGCCCAGCAGTGCGCAGCGCGGGCCGGTAAAGCGCTGTGCGTACACAGCCACCAGCGGGTAGGCATGGCGCTCGCCTTCCAGTGCCATTTCGCCCAGACGGGTCTGGAACTGGTCTTGTACTTCTGCCGCAAACCTGGCTGGAGGCAGGGCCATGAGCCGGGTGGCGTCGTCCGTGCGGGTGGTTACCACCACAGAGCACTGGTGCTGGCCGTCTGCAGTGTCGGGCAGGGGCAGCACCGCCAGGGTGCGTTCGTAGCCGAAGCATTCGTGGGCCGTGTCGGCATGGGGTTGTGCGTGGCGCATGCGGCACACGATGACGGTGCGGCCAAAGTCATTCATGGCCGCACCAATGCCCAGCTGGCGGCGGGTGGCGGAAAAGCGGCTGTCCGCCGCCACCACCAGGGGCGCACACAGGCGCTGCAGCGCAGGGGCCTCGCTACCGGGGGCTGTGGCCGATGCTGCAAAGTCCACTTCCGCATGGGTAGGCAGGGCCGCCACGCGCTGCACCTGCACGCCTGTCAGGATCTGCACCCCTGGGGTGCGTGCCGCCACAGCGTAGGCGCTGCGGCGCAAGGCGTGGTTGGGCACGATAAAGCCCAGGGGCATGGCATCTGCAGGGGCTGCGTGGGGCGGCGTCTGCATTTGCGTTTGCAGATGCAGCGGGCTGTGCATGTCCACGGGGCCGTCATGCACTTTGGCTGCCCGGATATGACCGATCTCGGAGGTGGCCAGTTCAGCCCAGCTGCCCAGGCGCTGCAGCGTGGCGTGGCTGGGGTGGGTCAGGGCAATTTCCCGTCCGTCCGGGGCCGGGTCTTGCAGCGCTGCCTGGGCATTCTGGTCCAGCACAGTGGCGGTAAAACCGGCCTGCGCCAGCGAAATGGCCAGGGACAGGCCCGCAGGGCCAGCGCCCACGATGAGTACGTCGCTTTGCATCTGCATGGAAGTGTGAGAGCGCAAGAGTGGACCGTGCATTGTGGGCGCCCGCACCGGGGAGCGGCTTGCATTGCATCAAGGAATGCCGACGAAAACGGGCGGTGCACGGCAGGCCTGGAGCGTGAAATATGTAACGCAAAGTGAGTGAACGTGACGCGTCCGCACACACCGGGAAGCAGCGCGGGTGTTACAAATAGGGGCAGGTTTCAATCACCCCCCTAAAGATACGAAACGTTGCAATTGGGCGTAGGGGTGAAGGCCTTGCATGGACGTGCATGGAACAATCGCGCTTTTGCCGAGCGGGGCTCCTGCGGGAGTGCGCCCGATTCGCAAACCGCAGAGCCACCGTGTGACGCCCTGCCTTCGATTTCACATCCATTCCAAGAGGGAAACACCATGAAGCAATTGACATACATCGCCATGGCCTGCGCACTGGTGCTGACGGGCTGCGCCAGCACTGATGGGGGCACCGGCGGCAGCGCAGCCAGCAGCCTGTCTGCCATTTCCTCCGCGCTGGGTTCCACCAGCACGGGCGGCACCGGGGCCACCAAGTCGGAGAACAAGGTGGGCGCAGCGCTGGATGTGTTCAAGGCAGCCACCGTATCGGACGAGGAACTCAAGTCGGTGGCGCTACAGTACCGCGCCTACGGTGACCGCACCGAGAAGCTGGCTCCGCCCAACAACAAGTACGCCCAGCGTCTGGCCCGCTTGACAGCCAAGCACGTCAATGAAGATGGCCTCAAGCTCAACTTCAAGGTGTACCTGAGCAAGGAAGTCAACGCCAACGCCACGGCAGACGGCTCCATCCGCGTGTATGCGGGCCTGATGGACATGATGAACGACCAGGAGCTGCTGGGCGTGATCGGCCATGAAATCGGGCACGTCAAGCACGCCCACACTATGAGCGCCATGCGCACGGCCTACATGGCGTCTGCAGGCCGCAAGGCGGTGGCGGCATCCAGCGGCACCGCCGCCAAGCTGGCCGACTCCGAGCTGGGCGAGCTGGGCGAGAAGCTGTTCAACAGCCAGTTCTCGCAAAGCCAGGAAACCGAGTCGGACGACTACGGCCTCGCTTTCATGCAAAAGCACAAGTACAACGTGAAGGCCATGGAATCGGCTTTCCGCAAGCTGGCGGCACTCAGCGGCAAGCAAGGTGGCATGGACCAGATGCTGTCCTCCCACCCCGACCCAGGTGCCCGTGCCGACCGCATGCGTGACAAGGCCGCAGGCAAGTAAACCTCTGCGATTGCTATAAAAATGTGAGCTGCCAGCGCTTATTCCATAAGCGCTAGAGGGTTCAAAAGCACACAACGCAAAAGGGCTCCGTCACCGGAGCCCTTTTTTCATGGTGCATTCCTGCCTGGACGAGGAAGCCCGTCGTGCGATGGTGGTGGGGGTGGTGAGGGTTTGGGGGGAGCAGGACGATGGCGGGGCCACCAGCTCTCTATGCGGTCGGCTGCCCAGTCCTTGCCCCCCAGCCCAAAGGCCAAGGCCACGGCAAACACGATGCCGCCCAGGATGATGAGAAAGCTCTGTCGCACGATGTTGCCGCCCACCTGCAACTGGTCCAGCGCAATCAGCACCACAAACACCACAATCGCATACTGCGCCAGCTGGCCCAGCAGCGGGGCGTCTGCCAGCTTCATGCGCTGGCCATAGGCCGTGACGGTATTGCCCACAAAGCGCGCAAAGTAGGCCCCAAAGGCCAGCACCATCAGCGCGATGAACACATTGGGCAGAAACCACACCACGCGACTGAGCAGGGCGGTGACGTAGCTCAGCCCCAGACCGTTGAAGGCGATCAGCAGCGCCGCCAGCAGCACCAGCCAGTACACCAGCAGGCCGAACAGGCTGGTGGTGTCGCCCTGCATGCCGCCCTGCCGCCAGAAGGCGTCCAGCCCCGCGCGCTCGGTAAGCACCTTGAAGTTGATGGCGCGCAGCCCCCGCGTGACGGCAAACCGCGCGGCCTTGGCCAGCAGCCAGCCACCCAGCACCACCAGCACTGCAATCAGCACACGGGGCAGGAACGCCCCCACCTGAAAGAGCATGGCCCGTGCCGGTTCCAGGTGAATACCAAAGTTTTCCATGGATCAATCTCTCAATGGGTGGTCGAAGGAAGGCGTGGGGCTCAGCAGGGCGCGGACGCCTTGAGCAGATCGAGAATGCCCTGCAGCGGCACCTGGGCCCAGTCCACACGGTTGCCCAGTTCGTAGCGCAACTCATACAGGGCCTTTTCCAGTTCGAAAAGCCGCAGCAATGCCTCGGGCGCTGCGCCGGGCGACAGGGCCGTGTAGGCATTCATGAACGCCTTGCGGGCGGCCTGCTCCCACTGCTGCACAGCACCGTCGAGCCGCACCAGCTCTTCAGTGCTGTGCGATGTGTGCTTGAGTGCAGCCCAGCGGGCGTAGTTGAAGGAGCGCAGCATGCCTGCCACATCACGCAAGGCGGGGCCCTTGGTGCGCCGTTCCTCAAAGCTGCGGCCCGGCTCGCCTTCAAAGTCGATGAGCACAAAGTCGTTGCCGGTGACCAGAACCTGACCCAGGTGAAAGTCACCGTGGTAGCGCGTCTTCCAGGCCCAGCTTCTGTTGCCGGTGTGGCCGACTGTGGCCTGGTTATCACCTGCACCAGGGGACACTTGGTCTGTCTGCACCGCCGCATCAATGCATGCACGCAGTGCAATCCGCTGCCCCAGCAGAGTCTGCGCATCGGCCTGCGTGGCGGGGGGCAGGTCTTGCAGGCGCGATTGCAGGAGCGCCAGTGTCTCCTCGGCTTCAGCCAGCGTGCGCTGGCGAAAGCCTTGCAGGTCCTGGTCCGTGATGGGCTCGGGATCAAAGGCTGCGTCGCCCGTGACCGTGGCCAGCGCCTGGTGCAACTGGGCGGTACGCTCGCCCAGCGTCGCCACCAGTGCCAGATAGCCACCATGTTCTTCCGCGACTCCCTGGGTGGCTTCTCCGTCAGGCAGCGGCAGTGCCTCGGGGGGGGCCAGGCGAATGCTCTCCAGAAACCGTTCCAGATACCCCAGTGTGTAAGCCCATCCGTCGCCCTGGTTGGACACGTAGGCCTGCACCAGCGCCAGGGTGAATTCCGTGCCGTCCTGTGCCGTGTATTCCAGCGCGCCCGCCACGGGAACGCAATGGGGGTAGCGCACCACCTCGGTCAGGAAGCGGCCTACCTCCAGCTCGGGGTTCATGCCCGGGCGCAGGCGCCGGTAGCCCTTGAGGAACAGCGTTTCGTCAAACGTGACCACGGTGTTGCTGCTGTGCGCGCTGGGGTGGCTGACGGGCAGAGTGTCCAGGTTCCGGGCCAGTTCGGCAAACGCCGAGGTGGGGCGAAAACGCAGTCGGCCATGCTCCGTCAGCAGTTGCCGGCCCGCGCCCATGGCCCGCATCACCGCCCTGCAGAACGCCTCGTCGTGGAAGGCGTCTCCCATCACCCCCACCTGCGCTTGCTGCCGTATGCGCGCCAGCCCGCCGGGGCTGATCCGCTTCATGCGCTCCTCGTCGGCTTCTTCCCAGGCCAGCGCCAGGGGCACGAAGTAGGTCGCCCGGTCCTGCGGGCCATCAATGGTCAGCAGGGGCAGCATCCATTCGTGGCCGTCTTCGGCCCACACGGCATGGTCTTCGATGCGGGCGCTCTGCACCGTCTGGCCCTTGCCCGCATACCAGCGCTGCAGCTCCAGGTAACGGGGTAGCGTGTCGGTTTCAAACTGCACCCGCATGCGCTCGGCCATGCCGATGCGCCAAGGCATCACTCGGTCGCGGAAGAAGCTGGTCCAGCCGTCAAACAGCACGAGCACCGGGCGTTCCTGCAGATCCAGTCCGTCCTGGTGCCAAGGGGGAATCTCGGCCTCGGCCGAGAGGCGGAACCAGTAAAAGCCATAAGAAGGCAGCGTCAGTAGGTAGGGCAGGTCACCGATGGGCGGGAAGGTCACCCGCCCCAGCATTTCCACCGGGGCGCGGCCCTTGTAGGCGGCCAGGTTCAGCTCCACAGGCTGCGCTGCCCGCGAGAGGTTGAACACGGTGAGGATTACATCGTCCTCGTACTCGCTGAGGTAGGCGAGGATCTTGCGGTTGCCCGGCTTGAGGAAGGTGCGCTTGCCGCGCCCGAAGGCGTGGCTCGTCTTGCGCACGGCCAGCATGCGGCGCGTCCAGTTCAGCAGCGAACTCTGGTCGCGCGACTGCGTTTCCACGTTCAGTGCCTCGTAGCCATACATCGCATCCATGATGGGTTGCAGGTAAAGCTGCTGCGGGTCGGCCCGTGAGAAGCCTGCGTTGCGGTCGGGGCTCCACTGCATGGGGGTGCGCACGCCGTTGCGGTCACCCACAAACACGTTGTCGCCCATGCCAATCTCGTCGCCGTAGTAAATGATGGGCGAGCCGGGCATGGACAGCAGCATGCCCTTCATCAGCTTCACGCGGTCCAGGTCGTTTTCCATCAACGGTGCCAGCCGCCGCCGGATGCCCAGGTTGATGCGCGCCCGCGTGTCGGCGGCATACATGCTGTACATGTAATCGCGCTCCTTGCTCGTCACCATCTCCAGCGTCAGCTCGTCGTGGTTGCGCAGGAAGATCGCCCATTGGCAGCCGTCGGGAATCTCCGGTGTCTGCTGCAGGATCTCGACGATGGGATGGCGGTCCTCCTGCGCGATGGCCATGTACATGCGCGGCATCAGCGGAAAGTGATACGCCATGTGGCATTCGTCGCCATCGCCAAAGTACTCGCGCACGTCCTCGGGCCACATGTTGGCCTCGGCCAGCAGAAAGCGGTTCTGGTACTGCGCATCAATGGCGGCGCGCAGCTTCTTGATGACGGCGTGCGTCTCCGGAAGGTTCTCGTTGCTCGTGCCGTCGCGCTCCACCAGATAGGGAATGGCATCGAGCCGGAAGCCGTCCACCCCCAGGTCCAGCCAGAAGCGCATGGTCTTGAACACCGCCTCCAGCACGGCCGGGTTGTCAAAGTTCAGGTCCGGCTGGTGGCTGAAGAAGCGGTGCCAGTAGTACTGCTTGGCCACCGGGTCCCAGGTCCAGTTGGAGGTTTCGGTGTCGGTGAAGATGATGCGCGTGCCCTGGTAGAGCTGGTCGGTGTCGCTCCACACGTAAAAGTTGCGCTCCGGTGAGCCCGGTGGTGCGCGCCGCGCCGCCTGAAACCACGGGTGGTCGGACGAGGTGTGGTTGATGACCAGTTCGGTGATCACCCGCAGCCCGCGCTCGTGGGCTGCATCCAGCATCTCCTTGAAGTCATCCAGCGTGCCGTACTGCGGATGCACGCTTTCGTAGGCTGCGATGTCATAGCCGTCGTCACGCAGAGGCGAGGGATAGAAGGGCATCAGCCAGATCGTGTTGACACCCAGGTCCTTCACATAGTCGAGCTTGGCGGTCACGCCCTTGAAGTCGCCCACCCCGTCGTTGTTGCTGTCGAAAAACGCCTTGACGTTGAGCTGGTAGATCACCGCATCCCGATACCACAGCGGATCATGGGCGGTGTCGATCTGTGGTGTCTCCGGCGTGATGCCTGGCACGGTGTCGCCCGGGGTGCTGGCGGCAGTGTGGCGCGGGGTTGGCAGAGCGTTCATTCGGCACTTCCTCTGGGGCTTAGAGCGGCTTACAAAACTCTTCTGGCGTGGTTGCCGCGTCTTGTCGTACCACGCGTACTGCCTGCGACGCAGCGCCTGGCCACAACCGCTGCGCTGGGTTTTGTGAGTTGCTCTTATTCAAAGTAGTCAAAGTCCTGTTCACTGCGCACGCGCCGCCGCACCACAAACACATGGGCGGGCATGCGGTGGGGGTCCAGTTGCACAAAATGCCAGTCGCCTTGCCAGATGAAACGCTGGTGGCTGAGCTGGTCGTGCATCTGCCAGGGGGCGGCCTCCTGCCCTTCGGCATTGACCCAGCTCGCGGGCAGGTTCACCCAGCCCGACTGGGTGTGGTGCGCATCCAGGTTCACCACCGTGACGACCAGGTTGCTCCCATCAGCAGAGCGCTTGGCGTAGGCGATGAGTGCGTTGTTGTCCAACGGCAAAAAGCGCAGCCCCTCGTTGCGTTGCAGGGCCGGGTTCTCGCGCCGGATGCGGTTGACGTGGGCCATAAAGCTGGCCAGGTTGCCCGGGCGGTCCAGCTCCCAGTGGCGGATCTGGTACTTCTCTGAGTGGAGGTATTCCTCAGACCCCGGCTCGCGGGGCAGGTGCTCCATCAGCTCGTAAGCCGGGCCATAGATGCCATAGCTGGCCGACAGCGTGGCCGCCAGCACCAGGCGCGACATGAACACGGCAGGCTCTCCCCCTTGCAGGTGCTCGTGCAGGATGTCGGGCGTGTTGGGCCACACGTTGGGGCGGAAATAATCTTTGCCCGGCCCATGCGCCAGCTCGGTGAAGTACTCGATCAGCTCTTCCTTGGTGTTGCGCCAGGTGTAGTAGGTGTACGACTGCGTGAAGCCCCGCTTGGCCAGCCCATGCATCACCTTGGGCCGCGTGAAGGCTTCGGACAGGAAGAGCACTTCCGGGTGCTCGCTCTGGATGTCGGCAATCACCCATTCCCAAAATGCAAAGGCCTTGGTGTGCGGGTTGTCCACGCGAAAGATGCGCACACCCTCGCCAATCCAGTGGGCGAAGACGCTGCGCAGCTCCGTCCACAAGCCCTGCCAGTCATCGCACTCAAAGTTGAAGGGATAGATGTCCTGGTACTTCTTGGGCGGGTTTTCGGCGTACTGCACGGTGCCATCGGGCCGCCAGCGGAACCAGTCCGGGTGCTCCTTCACATAGGGATGATCGGGCGCGCACTGGAAGGCAATGTCCAGCGCCACCTCCAGCCCGGCGCTGCGTGCCTCTTGCACCAGGGTGCGAAAGTCTTCCGCCGTGCCCAGCTCGGGCTGGATGGATTTGTGTCCGCCCTCATCCGACCCAATGGCCCAGGGGCTGCCCACATCGCCAGGCTTGGCGACCAGCGCATTGTTCTGCCCCTTGCGCTGCACCCGGCCAATGGGGTGGATGGGGGGGAAATACAGCACATCAAAGCCCATCGCGGCAATGGCAGGAAGGCGCGCCCGCACATCACGGAAGGTGCCGTGCACCCCCGGGGTGGGCGATGTGGAGCGCGGGAACAGCTCATACCAAGTGCTGTAGCGTGCAAGCTCCCGGTCGGCCACCAGGGGCAACTCCTGCGGGTAGTGCGCGGCCAGGCGGCGGTCGGGGTAGCGTTCCATCAGCGCGGCGTAGTGGCTGTCCAGCGCCAGTTCTTTCAGGGCTTTCACATGGGCTTCGCCCGCGCTGTCTTCCGCCATGGCGGCTGCGGATACCGCGCTGTCCTCCAGCGCCTGCGCCCAGGCCACCAGGGCGGCACTGTCCTTGCCTGTGGCACGCAGCGCTGCCGCCGCAATCTCCATGGCACCCACCCGGGCGGCGATGCGGATGTCCTGCGCGTCCACACGCCGGGCCATGTCGCGCCGCCACGAATCAAATGCATCCACCCATGCGATCACGGTGTAGCGGTAGCGGCCTGGTGTGGGGGGCACAAAGCTGGCCTGCCATTCATCATTGCCCACCGCTTGCATGGGCACTTCGGTGGCCTGTGCGTCGCCCTCGGGGCGCCAGACCAGCAGCACGCGCAGGGCGTCGTGTCCGTCGGTAAGGCAGTGGGCCGTTACGGTGATGGGCTCGCCCGCAATGGTCTTGACGGCAAAGCGACCTGCATCCACCGCCGGCAGCACCGTCTCCACCACAGCGCGCACGCGCCCGTCTTCAGGCCAAAGCACGGGGGTGGCGGCAGGTGCAGGGGGTGCTGGCTGCAGCAGCACGGGGGTGGTGTTATGCGACGGCATGGGCAGGGGCACTGATGGGCGGTTGGGGTGGCAGTGCAACAGGCACGTCCGCTGCTGGCACAGAAGACTCGACTGCCTGCCGCTGGGGCTTGAGCACGAGGGTGGACAGAGGCGGCAGCGTGAGGCACAGCGATTGCGTCCAGTGGTGCGACCGCACGGGGCTGGTGTGTGCACCACCCAGGTTGCCCCAGCCTGCGCCTCCAAATTCCGTGGCGTCGGTGTTCAGAATCTCTTGCCACCAGCCCGCCTCGGGCACACCGACCAGGTAGTTCTCACGCGGCACTGGGGTGAAGTTGCACACCACTAGCACGGGCGCGGCGTGGTTTTCGTTCGCGCGGGGCTTGCGCAGAAAAGCCATCACGCTGTGGGTGGTGTCATCGGGCTCCACCCACGCAAAACCCTCGGCGGCAAAGTCCACCTGGTGCAGGGCGGGCTCGTCGCGGTACACCCGGTTCAGCGCCTTGACCAGTTCCTGCATCCCCCGGTGCCTGCCCCAGTGCAGGCTGCCCCAGTCCAGTTCACCTTCGTGCGTCCATTCGCTGCGCTGTGCAAACTCGCCCCCCATGAACAGCAGCTTCTTGCCAGGGTGCGTCCACATCAGGCCGAGCAATGCGCGCAGGTTGGCAAACTGCTGCCAGTCGTCACCCGGCATCTTGCGGATGAGCGAGCCCTTGCCGTAGACCACCTCATCGTGCGAGAGCGGCAACACGAAGTTTTCGTTGAACGCGTACACCATTGAAAATGTGAGCTTGTGATGGTGGTAGCGGCGGTGAACCGGGTCCTCCTTCATGTAGGCCAGGCTGTCGTGCATCCAGCCCATGTTCCACTTCATGCCAAAACCCAGCCCGTTCATTTCCAGCGGGCGCGACACCATGGGCCAGGCGGTGGACTCTTCTGCAATGCTCACGGTGTCGGGGTGGTCGCGGTAAAGCGCGCGGTTGAGGTGCCGCAAAAACTCAATCGCCTCCAGGTTCTCGCGACCGCCGTGGCGGTTGGGTATCCATTCGCCCTGCTGGCGCGCGTAGTCCAGATACAGCATGGATGCCACCGCGTCCACGCGCAGGCCGTCCAGGTGGTACTTGTCCAGCCAGAACAGGCCGGACGACACGAGAAAGCTGCGCACCTCGTGCCGCCCGTAGTTGAAAATGGCCGAGTTCCACTCGGGGTGGTAGCCCTGGCGCGGGTCGGCATGTTCGTACAGGTGCGTGCCGTCAAAGCTCGCCAGGCCATGCGCATCGGTGGGGAAGTGCGACGGCACCCAGTCCAGCAGCACACCAATGCCGCGCTGGTGCAGGTGGTCCACAAGGTACATGAAATCCTGCGGCGTTCCGTAGCGGGCGGTGGGGGCAAAGTAACCGGTGGTCTGGTAGCCCCACGAGCCGTAGAAAGGGTGCTCGGTAATGGGCATCAGCTCCACGTGCGTAAAGCCCATCTCCGCCACGTAATCCGCCAGGGCGTGGGCCAGCTCGCGGTAACCCAGAAAGCTCCCGTCATGCCGTCGCCAGGAGCCTGCATGCACCTCGTAGATGGACATGGGAGCATCCAGCGCGTTGCGCGCCCCGCGGCTGCCCATCCACAGGCTGTCGCCCCAGTCATAGTCCAGCGCCCAGGCGCGTGATGCGGTGGCAGGGGGCTGTTCGGCATACACCGCCAACGGATCGGCCTTGTCCAGCCACTCACCGCTTTTCGTGATGATGCGAAATTTGTAGGCGTGGCCATGGGCCATGCCGGGCACATGCCCTTCCCATACACCGCTGTCGTCGGGGCGGGGACACAAGGGGTCGGCATCGCCGTTCCATCCGTTCCAGTCGCCAATGACAGACACCGCTGCAGCGTTGGGCGCCCACACGGCCACATCGGCTCCCGCATGATCGCCCCGACGCAAGTGGCACCCCAGGCCCTGATACAGGCGCGCGTGCGTTCCCTCCCGAAAAAGATAGGCGTCGTGCGCCGTGAATGCGTTCTGGGGGGGCGATGCCTGCACGAGTGCGTTCCTCCTGGGTGGTCGCTTTTGAGGGCTGCTCTTTGAACAGGCTCTTATTGACCCATACCCCGCTCAACCGCTCCGCACGGCAGGGGCGCAACGGCCTGTAGGTCCAGGCCTTGCAGCTCTGTCAGCCCTGTCCTGCATGCAGATGGCACAGACGGCCGAACGCTCGCAGTGGCGCGCTTTTCCTACGTCCTGTGGCGCGGTGGTTGGCTACCTTGGGGTGCTCATCACTTTCAAGCGAAGGAAAACCATGCGCGTGGACATCTACCGCCGAGCCGAGGCCGAGGGCAAGTTCTCCCACCTTGCAGTGCCCGAGGGCCGCCCCATTCCTGAAGAAGCCACCAACACCGACTGGAAGCGTGAAGTCACCGGGCAAGATCTGGACGACGCCCGTGAGCGCTGGGAGGAGTACGGCATCCACCAGCCCGCCGCGCAGATGCGTGAAAAGGGCTACGCCATTACCAGCCTTGGCGACATGACGCGGTGACAGCGCGCCCGGTCTCCACCAGTTCATTTGCCTCGGCCATCTGGTGCATAGGGACGGGAGGCCACGGGCCTTATTGGCCGGGCGGCTCCACCATGGCCCGCATGCGTTTTCGCAGGGCCCGGTCGCGCCGGTCGTCGGCTTCCCAGTCGGCCTTGACGCCTCTCCACAGCGCAAGCGCCATGAGCAGGATGACCACGGTGAATGGCAGCGCGAAGACAATGGTGGCCGTCTGAACCGCCTTGACCCCGCCCGCCAGAAGCAGGCTGATGGCAATGCCCGACACCAGCACCCCCCAGATGACCTTGACCCGCGCGGAGGGGTTCTCGTCGCCACCAGTGCTCATCATGCCCAGCACCAGGGTGGCCGAATCTCCTGACGTGACAAAGAACACCAGGACCAGGACGGTGGCAACCAGCGACATCACGCCACCCCAGGGCAGGGACTGGAACATGGCGAACAGGGCGGTGGACACGTCGGCCTTGACGGCGGCTTCCAGCGGGATGTGCTGCATGATCTCCAGGTGCAGGGCCGTGCCGCCGAACACGGTGAACCAGATGAACGCCGCCAGCGTGGGCGCCAGCACGGTGCCGAGGATGAATTCGCGAATGGTGCGCCCGCGTGAGACCCGCGCGATGAACAGCCCCACAAAAGGCGACCAGCTCACCCACCAGGCCCAGTAAAACACCGTCCAGCCGCTGACCCAGCTGCTGTCCCGGAAGGGCGTCATGCGCAGGCTCATGCGGACAAAGTCGCTCAGATAGCTACCCAGGGTGTTGGTGAAGGTGTCGATGATGACCACCGTGGGACCCCAGAGGAACACCCCGAGCGCGAGCAGGGCGGCCATGCCCAGGTTGAACGCGGACAGCCATTTGATGCCCCGCCCCACGCCCGAAATGGCCGATGCCAGAAACAGCAAGGTCGTCACCACGATGATGCCCACTTGCCAGGCTTCCCCCACCGGCATACCCAGGGTGGCGTTCAGGCCGCTGTTGATCTGTAGTGCACCCATGCCCAGCGATGCCGCCACCCCGAAGGCGGTGGCAATCACGGCCAGGATGTTGACCACGGGGGCCAGACGCCGCAGCGGCAACCAAGGCAGTGCGGCCACCGCCGTGCTCACCAGCGCCGAGCCTCCGCGCCGGAACTGGAAGAACGCAATCGCCAGCGCAACAATGCTGTACACCGCCCAGGGGTGCAGCCCCCAGTGGAAAAAGGCGTAGCGCATGGCGGCATTGGCCGCCTCGGGCGTGTGCGGCGCAATGCCGGGCGGGGGTGTGCCGTAGTGGGAGATGGGCTCGGCAACCCCCCAGAAGACGAGGCCAATCCCCATGCCCGCCGCAAACAGCATGGCGAACCAGGCACCGATGGAGAACTCTGGCTCGTCGTCTTCCTGGCCGAGCTTGAGATCGCCGTACCGGCTGAATGCCAGCACCATGGCCAGCACCACCAGCCCGAGGACCACCCACAGATAAAACCAGCCAAAGTTGCGCGTGATGGACGCCAACGCGGTGTCAAACACCGCCCCCAAGGCATCTGGAGCGATGACTCCCCAGAGCACGATGGCGACGATCAAGCCCGCCGATATGAAAAGTTCCATGAGCCACCTTTCTTGAAATGGAGAAAGCGAAGTGCCAGGGTCTGCCTTCCATGGTGAATGGAAAGGCGACAGAACGCCAGTGGCACCAAGCCCCGCAAGCGGGAGGGCGCCAGGGGCTGCGCGGGACAGATGGCACTTCAGGAGGGGTTGAACCCCACGCCGTGGTGTGTGATCCATGCCGTTCCTGGCAACGCAGGAAAAGCAAGGTTCGGCATGGCGGGCCGTGGCCCGAGACCGATGCACGCGCGCTGGCGTGGCAAGGTCTGGCAAAGGTTGGCACCACGCAGGTAACAGGTGGTAGCCAGCGGTAAGGGCGTGCAGTGTATGCAAAAGGGGTGCGCTGACCGGAGAAATACCGCAGTCAAGCGCAGGGGTGCTGTCAATTCGGAGACGGCCGGGCATGGTCAGCGGCTGGGGGCGCTGGTACGCTGCGTCGCCATGGAGACAAGCACAAATACCCCCCTGCGGACGGGCGCAGGGCAGCCGCCCTACGTTCCCCAGATCCGCCTGTACCAGAACTGGCTGCGCGCTCAGCGTGGCCTGGAGTTTGGCAGTTACGACGCGCTGTGGCGCTGGTCCACCACCGAGCTGGATGCCTTCTGGCAAAGCGTGTGGGATTACTTCGATCTGCAGTCGCCCACCCCACACACGGCCGTGCTGGCCAGGAACACCATGCCCGGCGCGCAGTGGTTTCCGGGCGCGCAGGTGAACTATGTGCGGCAGGTGCTGCGGCATGTTGATGCCGCCCACGCGGCGGGCCTGCCCGCCATCATCAGCCGCAACGAAAAGGGCAACCATCGTGAACTTGCCTGGCCCGAGCTGCGCCGCCAGGTCGCGTCACTGGCACTGCACCTGAAGGCGCAGGGCGTGCAGCCCGGCGACCGTGTGGCCGCCTATCTGCCCAACGTGCCCGAGGCCATGATTGCCTTTCTGGCTACGGCGAGCATTGGCGCGGTGTGGAGCATTTGCGCGCCCGATATGGGCACGCATGCGGTGCTCGACCGCTTTCGCCAGATCGAGCCCAAGGTGCTCATCAGCGTGGACGGTGTGACCTACGGCGGGCGCGACCACGACCGCACTGGCGTGCTGGCCGAGCTGCGCGCCGCCCTGCCCAGCGTGCAGCATGTGGTGCTGCTGGGTAACCTAAATGCTACGGTTTCTATAGCTGGTTGCGCTGATTGGACGGGCGCTACAGCCCGAAATGATGCAGAGACTGCGGCATTTGAGCCGATGTGGCTCCCGTTCGACCACCCGCTGTGGATCGTCTATTCCAGCGGCACCACCGGGTTACCGAAGCCCATCGTGCACGGTCACGGTGGCAGCATGCTGGTGGCGCTGCAGCTCAAGGTGCTGCACAACGACATTGGCTGCAGCTACGAGGCCAACAGCTTTGGCGAGCGTTACCACTGGTACAGCTCCACCGGCTGGGTGATGTGGAACGCGCAGATGAGCGGCCTGCTCTCGGGCACCACCTGCGTCATCTTTGATGGCAACCCCGGCGGCAGCAAGGAACACCCCGACTGGGGCGTGCTGTGGCGTTTTGCGGCTGAGACGGGGGTGACCTTCTTCGGCGCGGGCGCGGCATTTTTTGCCAACTGCATGAAGGCGGGCATCACGCTCAGTGACTATGGCGACCTCACGCGCATCCGCGCGCTGGGCACCACGGGCTCGCCGCTCTCGCCCGAGGTGCAGCAGTGGGGGACGGCGCAGTTTGAGGCGCTGGGCACACCCGATATGTGGTGGAACAACATTTCCGGGGGCACGGACTTCTGCGGCGCTTTCATCGGTGGAAACCGCGAGATGCCACAGGTGCCCGGCGTGATGCAATGCCGCATGCTGGGCGCAGCGGTTGAAGCCTGGAATGCCGAAGGCCAGCCAGTGACCGACGAGGTGGGCGAGCTGGTCTGTGCGCAGCCCTTGCCGTCCATGCCGCTGTACCTGTGGGGCGACAAGGACGGAAGCCGTTACCTGTCCAGTTACTTCGACATGTACCCCGCAGGCCACGGCCGCCAACCCGGCGGGGGCGATGGACCCGCGAGCATGGGCGCGGTATGGCGGCATGGCGACTGGCTCAAGATCGACGGGGCCACGGGCGGCTGCATCATCTACGGCCGCAGCGACGCCACCATCAACCGCCACGGCCTGCGCATGGGCACGAGCGAGATCTACAGCGCAGTCGAATCCTTGCCCGAGGTGCTCGACAGCCTGGTCGTGGACCTGGAATACCTGGGCCGCGAGAGCTACATGCCCCTGTTTGTGGTGCTGCGCGCCGGGGTGGTGCTGGACGACGTATTGCGGGCCCGCATCAACACCGCAGTGCGCACCGCTTTAAGCCCGCGCTTTGTGCCGGATGACATCTTTGCCGTGGCGGAAGTGCCCCGCACGCTCAGCGGCAAAAAGCAGGAGCTGCCCATCAAGAAGCTGCTGCTGGGCCAGCCCATCGAGAAGGTGGTGAACAGGGACGCGATGGCCAATCCGGGGTGTCTGGATTGGTATGTGGCGTTTGCTGCAAGTCGGGCCTAGCAAGCTGCCTTCGCAGGCAATTCTGCAGAAAAGACGGCCAAAAAGGCCGTCCCACAGTCCGGCCCACAGCCGCGTATGGAGCGGCTGGTTACATTTTCCTTGCCCTCCATTGCCGGGTGGGCCGTGCGAACCCGAGCCGGGCCGTGCCCATACGTAGCTCCGCAGCGCAATCGTTATCACTTATCAGCAACTCCCTTGGGTTGCATTCCTCGCCTACCAATATCCCCATGGATTTCACGCCAAAATTACAATAGTTAAAACATTGTTAAAATTTTGACGAGGAGACTCGCACAGACAAAGCAAACCAAGAAAACACGCGCCAAGTAAAGCTTTGTCGTATTGGGATTCAGCAAAAAGCGAGGTTGGGAGATGGATATCTGGGCGCAAAACGTACTGCAGATTTCCGCGTGGACGTCGGACGATGTTCAGGGCCTGTTTGGCCACATTCAACAGGCGGCGCAAGACCTGGGCTTTGAGTACTGCGCCTATGGCCTG
Source organism: Acidovorax sp. DW039 (assembly GCF_037101375.1). Classification (NCBI taxonomy): domain Bacteria; kingdom Pseudomonadati; phylum Pseudomonadota; class Betaproteobacteria; order Burkholderiales; family Comamonadaceae; genus Acidovorax; species Acidovorax sp. DW039. The sequence continues at coordinate 226,318 of NZ_AP029019.1, forward strand.
CAAATGCCGTTGCCGCTGACCCGGCCCAAGACCATTTTGCTGAACAACTACCCCGTGGCGTGGCAAAAGCGCTACCGCGAAGCCGGCTTTTTGGCCATTGATCCGACGGTGGCGCAGGGCCGGCGCAGTCGGCTTCCCATCGTCTGGAACGAAGCGCTGTTTGCTCGCACCCCCGAGTTTCTGGAAGAAGCCCAAGGCTGCGGTCTGCGCGTGGGCTGGGCGCAGTCCAGTCTGGACCTCAATGGTGTCATTGGCATGCTCACGCTGGCCCGCACGGGCGAGCCTTTGCAAAGCGCCGAATTGCAGGCCAAGCAGACGCGCATGCAGTGGCTGGTGCAGATATCTCACCAGATTATTGGCAGCAGATATATTCGCCAGTTGCGTGATTCTGATATTCCCCAGCTCACGCCCCGAGAAATCGAGATATTGAAATGGTATGCGGATGGTAAAACCGCATCGGATATCGGGAATATATTGAATATCTCCGTTGATACCGTGAAATTCCACACCAAGAACTGCGTATCAAAGCTCGGTGCTCCCAACAAGACTGCGGCGGTGGTCCGCGCCGTGATGATGGGGCTTCTGGCGTGAACCTGCTGCCAAACAGTTTTATTTGTGGAAAACTGTAATGATTTGGAAGAATTTCTTACTTCCAACACTCCTACCCGAAAGGGTAGGTACTGGCTACTCCCGTTACTGATGCAATTCCCTTGTTCAAAGGGAGTGCTTCAATATGCATATCATTTCGGGAACCGTTAACACCATTACTTCGGACGTCATTATCAAATTGGGGCAATACCGGCACAAGGTATTTGTCGAGACTCTGGGCTGGCCGTTGCCGGTCGAATCCCAGCTGGAGTTTGACCAGTTTGATCGCAGTGATACCCAGTACCTGATTGCCTTCAATCAGAACCGCCAGATCATCGGCACCGGCCGACTGTTGCCGTGCAACAAGCCCTATCTGCTGGCGGATGTGTTTCCTGAGCTGATGGAGGGCGGCTCTATTCCCCGAGGGGCGGATGTGTGGGAGCTTTCGCGGTTCGCTTCCATGGACTTTTCAGGGGGGCACACCCCCCAGGCTGCGGCCCAGTTCCATTCGCCCACTTCGCCTGTGCTGCTGCAGGCGGCGCTCGATCTGGCCGCCCAGGCCGGTGTCTCCCGGCTGATTACTGTGTCGCCACTGGGCATTGAGCGCATCCTGCGCCGCCTGGGCTTTTCGGCCTGCCGCGCGGCCCCCCCACGCCGCGTGGGAGGCGAGCTGCTGTTTGCCTGCTGGATTGATGTGCCCAAGGCCAAGCCCGCTCCCAACCCTTATGCGCTGGTGCCCTCCATCGACCTGTTCAGGGCAGAGGTGGAGCAGCGTGCCGTTTTCTGATGCCTGCAACCCTGGGCTGACTGTGGAGTCCGCCCATTCGCAGGCTGAGGGGCCGGGTGACAACCTTCAGTGCACTCTGATGCCGACGGCTGTCAACGCCACTCACGATGGCTGCATCCGCCGCGATCTGTCGCTTTCTGCTCCGACCTACACCAACGGGTAGTACCACCGCAAAGGGGGCCGTCTTCCAATTCACAGGAAGGCAAAGTGGCTTCGGTCTCTCCGGCTCCAAACCCCATTGCTCCATGGCTCAAGACCAGTGCACGCCCCACGCAGGCGTGCCTGCAGACACAGAGGTGGCATCGCATGCCTGCACGCAACTGCACGCTACATCCGCGAACCATTTGCCCCGGCGACCCGTACCGGTGCATTCATGTGCCCAAGCCTGGCGTCTTCCCGCTTTCCCGTTCCTTCTTGTCTTGCTCATCCACTGACGGAGTTGCTTCATGCATACCTTCTCTCCTCTTGCTGAAACCCGGCCGCTGACTTCTGCACAGATGGGCATGTGGCTTGGTTCCAAGCTGGCATCGCGTGATGCCAACCTCAACCTGGCCGAGGCCATCGATATCCACGGCCCCCTGTCGCACGAACTGTTTCTGGCGGCGCTGCGCATCGTCAGCCGGGAGGCGGAAACCGTGCGGCTGCGCTTCATCGACACCCCGCAGGGCCCGCGCCAGCAGCTCCAGCCGGAGTTCAACGGCTCGTTCCCCGTCGTCGATTTCAGTGGCGAAGCAGACCCGCGCCACGCCGCAGATCGGTGGATGGCAGCCGACTACACCCAGAAGCAGGACCTGGCGAGCGGACAGCTGTGGCTGTGTGCGTTGCTGCGCCTGGCACCTGACCATCACGTCTGGTACCACCGCGCTCACCACATCGTGCTCGATGGGTATGGCGGCGGTCTGATGGCCCGCCGTGTGGCGGACGTGTACAACGCCCTGTCGCGGGGGCAGCCGTTGCCTGAGGCATCGTCGCTGGCACCGCTGTCTGTGCTGTGGGAAGAAGACAGCCACTACCGCACATCGGAGCGTGCGCTGCGCGATCGCAAGTACTGGATGGAGCAATTCCACGACCGGCCCGCGCCCTTCACCCTGGCGCAAGGGCGCAGCGTGAACGTGGGGGGACTGTTGCGTCGCACCGTGTACTGGCCTGCAGCGCGGGTCAATGCACTGCGCGAGATCGCACTCCAGCACGACGGCACTCTGCCCCAGATCCTGATTGCAGCCACGGCGGCCTACCTGTACCGGGTGACAGGAGTGTCCGACCTCGTTGTGGGCGTGCCCGTCACTGCACGCTACACCGATCGCATGCGCCGCACCCCGGGCATGGCCGCCAACGCCTTGCCCCTGCGCCTGCGCATGCGGCCCGATCTGCCGTTTACCGACCTGCTGCGTGAAGTGGGCAAGCAGATGCGCCAGCTGCTGCGGCACCAGGCCTACCGCTACGAGCAGTTGCGCGAGGACCTGGGCCTGCTGGCAGACAACCATCAGCTCTTCACCACCGTCATCAACGTGGAGCCGTTCGATTACGACCTCCAATTTGGCGAGCAGCCCGCGCGCCTGCGCAACCTCTCCAACGGCACGGCGCAAGACCTGGGCATCTTTTTGTACGAGCGTGGCAACGGTCAGGATCTGCAGATCGACTTTGATGCCAATCCCGCCCTCTACACCGGCAAGGTGCTGGCAGACCATCAGGCCCGCCTGCTCCGGCTGCTGGACGCTCTCGCACTGGCACCGGGTCAGGCCGTGGGGCTGCTGGACATCCTCCACGATGCAGAGCGTGAACAGGTGCTGCATGGCTGGAACGCCACGGCCCATCCACACCCCCGAGCCCACCTGACCGAACTAGTGGAGGCAGGCCTGGCCCAGCAACCCGATGCGATTGCGCTGCGCTTTGAAGGCCAGTCCATGACCCGGGCTGAGCTGGACCGCCGGGCCCAGCGCTGGGCAGACCATCTGGCAACCTTGGGTGCAGGGCCTGAGCGCATCGTGGCGCTGGCCATCCCCCGCTCACTGGAGCTGATGGTGGCGCTGGTGGCGGTGCTCAAGAGCGGTGCCGCCTACCTGCCTGTGGACCCCGACTTTCCCGCGGACCGCCTCGCCTACATGCTGGAAGATGCCCAGCCCGTCTGCCTGATGACGACCGCAGGCCTGACGGACCGCTTTGATGCCGCCATTCCCCGCTGCCTGCTGGATGGCCCGGAGCCCGAGGTGAGCAAGACCCAGCGCGTGCCTGTGCCCATCGACGCATCGCACCCTGCCTATGTCATCTACACCTCCGGCTCCACCGGCCGGCCAAAGGGCGTGGTGGTGAGCCATGGGGCCATCGTCAACCGCCTGCGCTGGATGCAGGCGGAATATGGCCTGCGGGCCGATGACCGCGTGCTGCAGAAAACGCCGTCGAGCTTCGACGTTTCCGTGTGGGAATTCTTCTGGCCCCTCATGACGCAGGCCACTCTGGTGCTGGCGCGCCCCGGCGGTCACCGCGAGCCCGACTACCTGGCCCGCCTGATCACACAGGAAGCCATCACCACCATCCACTTTGTGCCGTCCATGCTGGAGGTGTTTCTGATGGAGCCTGCTGCCGCGCGCTGCACATCGCTGCGCCGCGTGATGTGCAGTGGCGAGGCGCTGCCCGTGCCGCTGGTGGAGAGCTTTCACCGCACGCTGGGCTGTGAGCTGCACAACCTCTACGGCCCCACCGAGGCGGCGGTGGATGTCACGGCCTGGCACTGCACACCGCAGGCCTGTGCCGGCCTAGCGCGCATTCCGATTGGCAAGCCCATCTGGAACACACAGATGTACGTGCTCGATGCCTGCCTGCAACCCGTGCCCCCCGGCGTGACGGGTGAGCTGTACATCGCAGGCGACGGGCTGGCGCGCGGCTACCTGAACCGCAGCGCGCTCACGGCCGAGCGCTTCATTGCCAACCCCCACGGTCCTGAAGGCAGCCGCATGTACCGCACGGGCGACCTGGCCCTGTGGCGTGATGACGGCACCATCGACTTTCTGGGCCGCGCAGACCATCAGGTCAAACTGCACGGCCTGCGCATCGAGCTGGGCGAGATCGAGGCCACGCTGCAAAGCCACCCGCAGGTGCTGCAGGCCGCCGTGGTGGTGCGTGAGGCAGCGCCCGGCGACCGCATGCTGGTGGCGTACTGCGTGATGGAGGGCGGCACCGAAATCGATACCGCCGCCCTGCGCGCCCATCTGGCCCAGCATCTGCCGGACTACATGCTGCCCAGCGCCTTCGTGGCCATGGAGTCCCTGCCCCTGGGCCCCAGCGGCAAGCTGGACCGCAAGGCGTTGCCTGCTCCTGTCATGACCGTGCATGAAATTCACTACGTGGGCCCGCGCACACCCACCGAAAAGGCCTTGGCCGACCTCTGGTGCAAGGCCCTCAAGCTCGAACGTGTGGGCGTGCACGACAACTTCTTCGACCTGGGCGGTCATTCCCTGCTGGCCATCCAGCTGGGCATGCAGATCCGCGACCGCCTGCACCCGGACTTTCCGCCTGCGGAGCTGTACAGCCGCCCCTCCATTGCCGAGCTGGCGCAATGGCTGGAAAACGCCGAGGCGGAGAACCCCACCATCGACCTCATGACACAGATCGTGCTGCCCGATCACATCGGCGCCCCGCAGGGGCTGCAGCCTCCGGCGGCTGCGGCGCAAAAAGTCTTCCTGACGGGCGCGAGCGGCTTTGTCGGCAGCTACCTGCTGGCCACGCTGCTGCGGGACACGGCCGCCACGGTGGTCTGCCATGTGCGCGCCCCGGACGAGGCCGCAGGCCGCGAGCGTCTGCAGCAGACGCTGGCCGAGCGCCAACTGAACGTGCCGTGGGACGACCGCCGCATCCAGGTGGTGACGGGTGATCTGGCCGCCCCCCATCTGGGCATGAGCACGGCCGCCGTGCGCCAGGTTCAGGACGAGTGCGATGCCATCTACCACTGCGCGGCCCAGGTGGACTATTTGCATCCTTACGCCACACTCAAGCCTGCCAATGTGGACAGCCTCATTGCCCTGCTGGAGTGGACGGTGCAGGGGCGGCCCAAGGCCCTGCATTTCGTCTCCACCCTGGCCGTGATCGGCATGAACCCCGAGACCGCCATCGTCAACGAAGGGGCAGCGCTGGCCACGCCAGAAGGCCTGGTGGGCGGTTACGCGCAGAGCAAGTGGGTGGCCGATTGCCTGGCCCGCGCCGCGCAGGCCCGGGGCCTGCCCGTCACCATCTACCGGCTGGGCTCGGTCACGGGCGACCACCAGAACGCCGCCTGCAACGAGATGGACGTCTTCTGGCGCGTGGCCCGGCTGTATGCCGACATGGAGACCATCCCCGATCTGGACCTGCCCTTGAACCTGACCCCTGTGGACGACGTGGCCAGCGCCATCGTCCGCCTGGGGCAGCAGCGCGACGCCTGGGGGCAGATCTACCACCTGCTGGGCAGCCAGCCCCTGCATGTGCGTGATGTGTGCGAGGTGTTCGAGCAGATTGGCAGGCCCCTGCAAAAGGCTGGGCTGGATGAGTGGCTGGAGCAGGCGCACCAGCGCCTGGCCGTCACGCAGGACCATGACCTCGCAGCCTTGCTTGCCATTCTCAACGGCTACGACCCTCAGGGGCAGGTGCCCGTGCTGTGCGGCCAGGCCACGCAGGCGCGGCTGGACCGCATGGGCTCGCCCATTCGCCCGGTAGACCGGCCTTTGCTGCAGCGCTACTTCCAGAACCTGGGCATTGGCCAGACGCCGTCCCAGCCCATGTTGTCCTGAAGCGGGAGACACCCTATGGCACGCTATCTTCTTGCCGCCACGGCCATGCCGGGCCATGTCATGCCCCTGCTGGCCGTGGCCCGCCATCTGGTGGGCGCAGGGCACCAGGTCTGCTTTCACACCGCCAGTGCCTTCAAGGCGCAGGTGGAGCGCACCGGGGCCGTGTTTGAGCCCCTGGTGGCCGAGATTGACCACGACCACCGCGCGCTGGAGCAGAAGTTTCCGCAGCAGCGGCAACTGCCGCCCGGCCCGGCGCGGCTGTGCTTTGGCCTGAAGCACTTCTTTGCCGATGCCATTGGCCCCCAGTACCAGGGGCTGCGCAACATCCTGCAGCGCTTTGCGGCCGATGCCATCCTGACCGACACCATGTTCTGCGGCACCTTTCCCCTGCTGCTGGGGCCGCGGCATGAGCGGCCCCCGGTGGTGGCGCTGGGCATCACTGCGCTGGCGCTGTCCAGCGCCGACACCGCCGCCTTTGGCACCGGCATGGCCCCACCCACCACGCCGCAGGCACGGCAGCAATGCCGCACCATGCAGCAAACGCTGCAGCGCACCGTGTTTGGCGATGTGCAGCGCCACTTTGATGCCGTGCTGCAGCGCATGGGCCGCCCCCCGCTGCCCGCGTTCTTTACCGACGCCATGGTGACCCTGCCAGACCTCTACTTGCAGCTCACCGCCCAGGCGTTTGAATATCCGCGCAGCGACCTGCCCGCTACCGTGCAGTTTGTGGGGCCGCTGCTGGCCCCGCCCGCGCAGGGCTTCACGCCGCCGCCCTGGTGGCCCGAGCTGAGCGATGGCCGCACCGTGGTGCTGGTCACCCAGGGCACGCTGGCCAACGACGATCCGCAGCAGCTCATCGTGCCCACACTCAAGGCGCTGGCAGGCCAGCCCCACCTGCATGTGATAGCCACCACGGGCGGCCCCGTGCCGCCCGAGCTGGCGGCCATGGCCCCGGCCAATGCGCGCATCATGGACTTTGTGCCTTATGGCGAGTTGCTGCCCAAGGTGCAGGTCATGGTCACCAACGGGGGCTACGGCTCGGTCAACCATGCCCTCAGCCTGGGCATACCGCTGGTGGTGGCCGGTGCCACGGAAGAAAAGCCCGAGATTGCCGCCCGCGTGGCCTGGGCGGGCGCGGGCATCAACCTGCGCACCGGGCGGCCCAGTACCCGTGCCATTGCCGATGCGGTGCACCTGCTGCTGGCAGACACCTCCTACCGCGAGCGCGCCCAGGCGCTGTCGCAGGCTTTGCGCCGCCACGACGCGCTGGCAGAGATCACCCAGGCATTGCAGTCGCTGCACTCTGCACCTGCCGTGCAGGCCTTGGCCGCCTGATGTAGGCCTGAAGCACGCGGCTTTCCCATGTGACGAAAGGACATTCATGACCCATCCCCTCGACAACTCCCAGGGTGAATTCCTGGTGCTCGACAACGCCCAGGGGCAGACCTCGCTGTGGCCTGCCTTCCTGAAAATACCTGACGGCTGGCGTGTGGTCCATGGTGTGGAAACCGTGGAGGCGTGTCGCACCTTTATCGAGTCGCGGGTTCAGGCGGTCCGTGTCATTGCCCACGCTGCGGAGCAGTGATGTCGCCGTGATAGCGCTGTGGTTCTGCGCCCTGCAACCGCTGGCAGGATCGCCCCTGCTGCCGCGTTACTGGCGGATGCTGCACGCCCAAGAGCAGACGCAATACCTGCGGCTGCGCCGCCCTGCAGACCGTCTGCGCTACCTTGTGACCCGCGCGCTGGTGCGCACGGTGCTGTCAGAGCAGGCGGCCGTGTTGCCTGAGCAATGGCAGTTTGGCCACACGCCGCACGGCAAGCCGGTGGTGACCGGCCCCGCAGGGTTGCCTGCCGGGCTGGACTTCAGCGTGTCGCATACCGACGAGCTGATCGTGCTGGCGCTGCACCGGCAAGGCAGCGTGGGGGTAGACGCAGAGCGCTGGCAAGGCCGCACGCCCCCTTTCGAGGTCACACCGGTGCTGCTCACACCGGCCGAGCAGCAGGCGCTGAGCAGCCTGCCAGCCTGCGACCAAGCGCTGCGGTTCTTTCAGTACTGGTCCTTGAAAGAGGCTTACGTCAAAGCCCTGGGCATGGGCCTTTCGCACCCGCTGACGGCGTTTTCCTTCCGCTTTGACTCACCGGGGGCACTGCAGTTTTTCAGCGATGAAGGCGGAGGTGTTTGCGGTGGTGCCCGGTGGTGCTTCTGGCAGTTGGAGGTGCAAGGCCATTGCATCGCGGTGTGCGCCGACGTGGCAGGCCAGCCCCCAGCGCTGCAGGCCCGCATGGCGCAGCCATTGCAGGGCAGCACACCTCTGGAGCTGTGTGTGGCATGGAGCACGGACACCTGCTCCACTGCCACCCCCGCCATCCTGGGCGCGACAAGCTGCATGGGGTTGGGTGCTATCAAAAAAAGAAGCTGCCAGCGCTTGATAGTAAAGCGCTAGGGATGTCCTGCATAACCCTCGCGAGTCGGTGGTAGTGCGGATCGGGATAGGCCGCAAGGCGTCTTTTTGCAGTCAATAGCGGGGCTATTGGCAAGAAAAGCAACGCAGCGGACTGCCCGAGGCCGCGCTATCACAGACCGCAGGGAGTTATGCAGAACATCCCTAGACCCTGATTTGATTCAAAACTGCCCGGTGGGCTTCAGTCCAGCTTGGCCCCTGAGGCTTTGATCAGACGCTCCCACACCGGCCGCTCTTTGTTCATGGCCGCAGCGAACAGCGCGGGCGAGCTTTTTTGCACATCAAACCCCATGGCTGCAATGCGCTGGGCCACGTCGGGCTGTTCGGTGGCTTTGCGCACCTCGGTGGCAATGCGCTCCAGCACGGCGGGTGGCGTGCCTGCGGGCGCACCAACGGCCAGCCAGCCTGCCACGCGGTAGGCCTCGTCATTGAGGCCCTGCTCGGCCAGCGTGGGCACGTTGGGCAGGGTGCTCATGCGGCGCTCGCCGCTCACGCCAATCGCCTTGAGCTTGCCTGCGTCGATGTGGGCCTTGACCTGCAGAGCGCTGGCAAAGCCGATCTGGATCTGCCCGCCCAGCAGGTCTTGCACCATGGGGGCTTCACCACGGTAGGCCACATGGCTCATGTCCGCGTTTTGCGACTGGCTCATGTAAGCCCCGGCCAGATGCGGGTAGGCCCCCGTGCCATACGAGCCATAAGCCACTTTGCCTTTGTTCGCGGCGATGTACTTGAGCAGCTCTGGCCCCGTGGCCACCGGCACGCTGGGGTGGGCCACCAGCACCAGCGGCGCAATCGCGATCTGGTAGACGGGCGCAATATCCTTCTCGGGGCTGTAGGGCAGCTTGGTGTAGAGGAACTGGTTGGTGAGCATGGAGTTGCTCAGCGCCAGCAGCAGGGTGTAGCCGTCGGGTGCGGCCTTGGCTACGGCGTCGGTGCCGATGATGCCGGCCGCGCCGGGCTTGTTGTCGATGACCATGGGCTGGCCCAGGCCCACGGTCATCTTTTCGGCCAGCACGCGGGCCAGCACATCGGTGGCCCCGCCGGGGGCGAAGGGCACCACCACCTTGATGGGCTTGTTGGGGTAAGCCTGTGCCAGTGCTACCGTGCCGGTGCCAGCCGCCATGCAGGCGGCCGTGGTCAGCACCGCTGCGCGCAGCCATTGGCGTCGGGGCGTGCTTGGCGGCATCTGGTGGTGCATCGGTTGAGAGGGGTGCATGCGATGTCTCCTGTCGTTGTGGTGGTTAAGTCGGTCGCTGTGCGGGCGCTGTGTCAGTGCACTACCAGGGCACGGTCATGCAGGGGCAGTGTGGGGCGCTACCGTGATGCGCAAGGGCAGGGGGGCCAGCAGGTTGCGCACTGCGGTCAGCAGGGCCGGGTTGTCTGCGCCAGGGGCGTGTTCCACGGTCACCCGCACGGCGTTGTCGCCATCGGCCTGCACATGTACCTGGGCGGCCAGGTCTGCCGCCGCCAGGGCGCCCTGCACGGCCTGGCAGGCGGCGCGTTGGCGCAGCTCGGGCTTGTAGATTTTGCCCACGTTGGTCACAGGCATGGTGTCCAGCACCTGCACCCAGCGGGGGCGGGCCACGGCTTCGTCCACGCGCTCGGCGGTAAAGGCCATCAACTCCGCTTCCGTCACCTGCACGCCGGGCCGCAGCGTGGCGTAGACCACGGGCAGCTCGCCCGCATAGGCATCGGGCGCGCCTACGGCGGCGCACAGTTGCACGGCGGGGTGGGCGCCCAGGGCGTCTTCGATCACCTTGGGGTCGATGTTGTGGCCGCTGCGGATGATGAGGTCCTTGGCGCGGCCACTCAGGTGCAGACGGCCTTGGTCGTCCAGAAAGCCCAGGTCGCCTGTGGCCAACCAGCCATCCGCCGTGAAGGCCTTGGCCGTGTCGGCAGGGTCCAGAAAGCCCGAGAACAGGTTGGGCGCTTTGAAAAGCACCATGCCCGGCTGGCCGGGCGGCATGTCCTTGTCGGAGGCATTGCCCTGCGCATCGAGCGCCACCACGCGCAGCTGCATGTAGGGCAACCGCCAGCCTACGCAGCCTGCGGGGGCGTTCACGCCGGGCGGGGTGATGGTGGAGATGCCCGCCATCTCCGTCATGCCCAGGCTTTCGTGGATGTGCAGGCCAAACAGCCGCTCAAACCGTGCGGCCAGCTCAGGCGCGAGGATGGCTGCACCCGTGCGGCAATAGCGCAGGGTGGAGATGTCGGCCCCGTCCAGCGGCACATTGGCCAGCGCCGCCAGCACCGTGGGTACGGCCGACAGGTAGGTGCAGCGGTAGCGTTCTACCAGCCGCCAGTAGTTGGCCACCACTTCGCGGTTGCGGAACAGGCCGGTGGTGGGGATGATGGTTTCCACCCCCGCCGACAGCGCTGCCAGCGAGCCCGGCAGCACGCCCGCCACATGGAACAGCGGGTAGCCGTTGATGCCCACATCTTCGGGCCGTATGCCCTGCATCTGCACACTGCCCCAGGCGGTGAACACCTGCGCGCCGTGGCTGTGGCGGGCCAGCTTGGGCGCGCCGGTGGTGCCACCGGTATGGAAGTACGCGGCGATGTCGGAGGCCACAATGCGGCGGCCGCTCACCAGGTGGTCACCAGGGTGCTGGTGGCGCGCGGCCAGGTCCAGCACGCCTGCGGGCAGGGCGGGCGCGGCTTCCGGTGCTTCATCGTGCGGGGCGACACGCAGCACCATGGTCAGGCTGGGCACCAAGGCGCGCAGGCGCAGGGCCTTGCTCCAGTAGCCCAGGTCGCCCTCTGCGCCGTAGGCAATCAGCACCTTGGCGCGGGCCAAGGTCATCATGGCCGCGATCTTCTCGTCGGTGAGCATGGGGTTGAGCGGTTGCACGATGCCCGCCGCCTCGCCACCCCACAGGGCCAGGTGGTATTCGAGGCAGCCGGGCAGCAGCACGGCCACGGCATCCTCAGGCCCCACGCCTAGGTGGTGCAGCAGGTTGGCCGTCTGGTGGATGCCCGCCAGCAACTGGGCGTAGGTCCAGCGGATGGGCTCAGCTGCCGGGTCGGCGGTGGGTAAAAAGGTCAGCGCCGTCTTGTCGCCAAACGCTGCCGCCGAATTCACAAAGATGTCGTAGGTGCTCTGCACCGGCAGCGCCTCGGCCAGGGGGCGGGTTTCGAGCCGCTGCACATCCTGCAGGCTGCGGATGGGAGCGGCGCAGGTGAATGGGGGATGGACCGCAGCAGGAGAATGGGTTGAAGGGGCTGAAGGGGCGGCAGTCAGTGAAGAGGGGGCGGAGCCGGAGGATGTGGGCCCTGGTGTCTGCATGGTTTTTGTCTCACTCATCTTTTTCGAATCTCCACCACAGTCTCGCTGCACCCGCAGGTAAAAGCAGTCGCGCAAATGTCAGCGGCGTGGGGCTTGGCTGTCTGCGCGCCCATAATGGACCCGTTATCCACTGTGCGCTCCGGACGCTTTCTCCATGAACACTCCCCAGCATCCCAAACGCTTTTCCATGATCCGCGAATTCCATCTGGCCGACTGGTTCACCCTGGGCAACGCGGTCTGTGGCGTGGGGGCTCTGTTTTCGTCCATGTCGTACCTGGCCACCCACGATGTGGTCCATATCTACTTTGCTGCGGCGCTGGTGCTGGCGGCGCTGATCTTTGACGTACTGGACGGCCGCATTGCCCGCTGGCGGCAGAAAAGCTCGGCCATGGGGCGCGAGCTGGATTCGCTGGCCGACGTGATCTCGTTCGGCGTAGCGCCCGCCATCATTGCCTACGGCTGCGGCATGCAGGGCCTGTACGACCGCGTGGTACTTGCCTACTTTGTGGCGTGCGGCGTCTCGCGCCTGGCGCGCTACAACGTCACCGCCGAGACGCTGTCGGAGGGCACGGGCAAGGTCAAATACTTTGAGGGCACGCCCATTCCCACCTCCATCGTGCTGGTGGGCCTGCTGGCCCTGGCCGCTGCCCAAGGGGCGGTAGGTTCCAACCTGTGGGGTGGCCGTGTGGTGCTTGGCGGCTTCACGCTGCACCCGCTGGTGCTGCTGTTTGCGCTGTCAGGCTCGCTGATGATCAGCCGCATCCGCATCCCCAAGCTCTGATTGCTATCAAAAGCATAGCTGCTTGCGCTTGTTGGCAAAGCGCAAGCATGCATTTTGGCCCGATGCTCAGGCGGCGGCAGGCTTGCGGTTGACCAGCACGATGCCCGCAGCCACCAGCGCCAGCGCAGCCACCAGCGCTGGCGTAACCGGCTCCCCCAGCCAGCCCGCGCCAAACAGCAGCGCAAACACTGGGGTCAGGAACACAAAAGACGACATCTTGGTGGCCGGGTAGTGCGCCAGCATCCACATCCACGCCAGATAGCTCACAAAAGCTCCCACCAGCGCCTGCACCAGCAGGGACATCCAGGCGAACGCGCTGAAATCCCAGGACCACTGCTCGCCCAGCGCGAGTGACAGCACAGGCAGCAATGCCGTGCTGACCGCCACCTGGTACAGCAACTGCTGCGCAGGGGCCACGCGTGCCAGGGTGGTGCTGCGGATGACCACCGTGGTCAGCGCCCACATCAAGCCCGCAGCCAGCCCCAGCACATCGCCCAGCCAGGCCAGAGGGTGGACAACGGCCCCCTGCCCACCGGCTCCAGCCGCTGCCCCGAATCCGTCACCCAGCGCCAACCCCACCCCCACAAACGCCCCCGCCAGGCCCAGCCACTGCCAGCCACGCAGCCCCTCCCCAGGGATGAAGCGGGGCAGCAGCAGGGCCACCCAGAAGGGCGAGGCGTACAGAAACACCGTCAGGCGCGAGGCGGTGGTGTACTGCAGGCCCACATAGATGCAGGCAAACTCCCCCGCAAACAGCGCCCCGGCCAGCAGCCCGGCACGCCAGCTTCCAGCCACGCCTGGCGGGTGCATGGGGTGCGCAGGGTGTGTTCGGGCCGGGCTGCGTGCACGTTGCCACAGGCACCATGCGGCCACAGCGGCTGTGGCCATGGCAAAGCGCACAAAGGCCTGAAAGACGGGCGCTACCTCGGCCACCGTGGCCTTGACCAGCACTTGCTGAAACCCCCAGAACATGCAGCAGGCCAGCAGCAGGGTGATGGAGAGCGTGTCGAGATGGGCCTTGCGCACACCGGGGGTGGAAGAGGTCATGGCTTGATTATGGTCAGCTCCCCTGGATCAGGTTCATCGGGCCGTTTGCGGGCACCGTCCCTTCATCCCTCGGCGCGATGCACGACACTTGCACGCAACATGCCCTCGCTGCAGGAGGGTTGCCGCATTGAAACGGGATGTGAGCGTGCGCCCCGCCTGTGGCAGCTTTGCCGCACGCTGCCAGTACACTCGGGCTTTTTGGCTGTGCCCGGTGGCGCAGCCGTTTAACCTCACGCCCCATGGCCACTGAAACGGCGGCGCAGAACCGCGCCAGTTTTGACCTGAAAAGTGCTTCACTGCCGGTGGTGGCTGTGGTGCTCAAGACCACGGACGCAACCCAGTTTGCTGTGGACTTGGCCGAGCGTGTGGCCGACGCCCCCGGTTTTTTTGACCAGGACCCGGTGCTGATCGACCTCTCGCCCGTGCGCGATGCCGAAGAGCCCATCGACTTCGCCGCCATCACCGAGCAACTGCGCGAGCAGCGCACCCTGCCCGTGGCCGTGCGCGGTGGCAGCCCCGCCCAGATGGAGGCCGCCCGCGCCGCAGGCCTGGCGGCCGCTCCGGATGCCCCCCCGGCCCGCGCCGAAGCACCTGCCCCCGTGGAGGTGGTGCGCGAAGTGGTCCGCGAGGTGGAAGTCGTGCGTGAAGTGCCCGTGGCAGGCCCGGGCACCGTGGTGGTGGACAAACCCTTGCGCTCCGGCCAGCAGGTGTATGCGCGCGGCGCCGACCTGGTGGTGATGGCCGTGGTGAGCTTTGGGGCCGAGGTGATTGCCGACGGCAACATCCACGTCTATGCACCGCTGCGTGGCCGTGCCATTGCCGGGGCCCGTGGCAACACCGAGGCCCGCATTTTCAGCACCTGCCTGGAGCCGCAGCTGGTTTCCATCGCAGGCATCTACCGCACCACTGAAACCGCCCTGCCCGACAACGTGGCCGGCAAACCCGCCCAGGTGCGCCTGGACGGCGAGAAACTCATCATCGAGCCACTGGCTTGATGGCTTTCATTCCTTCGTATCAACCCACAGAGAATCTGCAACACATGGCCAAAATCGTCGTCGTGACCTCCGGCAAAGGTGGCGTGGGCAAGACCACCACCAGTGCCAGCTTTTCCTCCGGCCTTGCCCTGCGCGGCCACAAGACGGCAGTGATCGACTTCGACGTCGGCCTGCGCAATCTGGACCTCATCATGGGCTGCGAACGCCGCGTGGTGTATGACCTTATCAACGTGATCCATGGCGAGGCCAACCTCAACCAGGCTCTCATCAAGGACAAGCAGTGCGACAACCTGTTCGTGCTGGCCGCCAGCCAGACGCGCGACAAGGATGCCCTCACGCAAGACGGCGTGGAAAAGGTGCTCAAGGACCTGGCTGCGATGGACTTCGAGTACATCGTGTGCGACTCGCCCGCCGGTATCGAAAGCGGTGCCCTCATGGCCATGCACTTTGCCGACGAAGCCCTGGTGGTGACCAACCCCGAGGTATCGAGCGTGCGCGACTCCGACCGCATCCTGGGCATGCTGGGCAGCAAGACCAAGCGCGCCATCGACGGCGGCGAGCCCATCAAGGAGCACCTGCTCATCACCCGCTACAACCCCGCCCGCGTGGAAGACGGCCAGATGCTGAGCCTGGAGGACATTCAGGACATCCTGCGTATCAAGCTGATTGGCGTGATTCCCGAGTCGGAAGTCGTGCTGCAGGCATCCAACCAGGGCACGCCCGCCATCCATGCCCAGGGCACGGACGTGTCTGAGGCGTACAAGGACGTGATCGACCGCTTCCTGGGCGACACCGACAAGCCCATGCGCTTCATCGAGGCTGAAAAGCCCGGTTTCTTCAAACGCCTTTTCGGGAGCAAGTAAGCCATGGCTTCGTTCCTCTCCTTTTTGCTTGGCGAGAAAAAGAAAACCGCCAGTGTGGCCAAAGAACGGCTGCAGATCATCCTCGCGCACGAGCGCAATGGCCGCAACGCCTCCGAGCCCGATTACCTGCCCGCGCTGCAGCGCGAACTGGTGGCGGTGATCTCCAAATACGTCAAGATCAGCCCCGAGGACCTCAAGGTCCACCTGGAGCGCCAGGACAACCTGGAAGTGCTGGAAGTCAAGATCGAGCTGCCAGACCCCGTGGTGCGCTGAACGCTGGGCATGCACCCCGAGCCCGCCCCGCAGCCTGCGGCGCGGGCTTTTTTGTGCCCACGCTGGGGCAATTTGGGGCAATTGGCCTAACAATTGCTTGGAAAACTAGGGTAAACCCTATATTTGTGAGCAGAGAGCATTTTGGTGGACACAACCTGGAAACTCAGCTGGCAGCGCGCCAGCAACCATGAAGGTTTCACACGCGGCGCGCGTGCATTTGTGGCGCTGGCCGTGGTGCTGCTGTACGGCTGGTGGGCCGACTGGCAGACCGAGTTGATGCCCGTGCTGCTGGGCGTGATTGCCAGTGCCCTGACCGAGACCGACGACAGCTGGCGTGGCCGCCTGCGTGCGCAGTTGCTTGCCATGGCCTGCTTCACGCTGGTGGCGCTGGCCGTGTGCGTGGCGGTGCCCTGGCCCTGGCTGCTGATGGCTGTGATGGCGTTGTCGGCCTTTGCCTTCACCCTGCTGGGTGCGCTCAGCGAGCGCTACCGGGCCATTGCCTTCGGCTCGCTGGTGCTGTTCATCTACGAGGCCCTGGCCGCCCGCGGCAGCCGCGAGGCCGCCATGGCGGCCACCCCGCTCATGCTGGGCGGTGCCGCCTGGTACGGCGTGGTGTCTGTGCTGTGGAATGCCGTGATGCCCCGCGCCCCCGTGCGCTACCGCCTGGCCAAGCTCTACGCCATGCTGGGCGAATACCTGCGCCTCAAGGCCCTGCTGCTGGAGCCCGTGCGCGACGAAGACCTGGAGCGCCGCCGCATGGCGCTGGCCCTGCACAACGGCCGGGTGGTCGATGCGCTCAACGCCACCAAGGAAAGCCTCATCAGCCGCATGGGCCGGGGCACGCCGCCCGTGTGGCTGCAAACCGCCATGCACCAGTACCTGGCGGCGCAAGACGTGCACGAGCGCGTCAGCTCCTCGCACGAGCACTACGACCTGCTGGCCCAGTCGTTCTTCCACAGCGATGTGCTCTACCGCTGCCAGCGCGTGCTCACGCTGCTGGGCGAGCAGGCGCTCAAGTTCTCGGTGGCCATCCAGCAGCAGACCGAGCCTCTGCACTCGGGCGTCACCACCCGCGCCATCGAAGACATGGAAGCCGCCCTGGCCCACCAGGAAGAGATCGCACACGCCGAGCCCACTGCCATGCAGGCCCGGCCCCTGCGGTCCCTGCGCGCGCTGGGCCACAACCTCACCGCACTGGCGGGGGTGTTTGCGGGGGCTCTGGCGCTGCCGGTGGACGAGCCCGGCAACACCCGCACAGCGGTAGACCACAGCCTGTTTGACCGCGAACCCCGCACCCTGCGCGACGCCTGGGCCCGCGTGCGCGCCCAGTGCAACGCCCAGTCGCCCTGGCTGCGCCACAGCGTGCGCCTGAGCCTGTCGCTGGTGCTGGGCTTTGCCGTCATGCAGGCCACGGCCGACCCACATGGCTACTGGATCTTGCTGACCATCGTGTTCGTGAGCCAACCGCAATACGCCGCCACGCAAACGCGCCTCATGCAGCGCGCCAAGGGCACGGCCATCGGCTTGGCGCTGGGCTGGGCCGTCATCCAGTTATTCCCCGGCAACTTCATCCAGGCTGCCCTGCTGGTGCTGGGCGGGGCCGTGTTTTTTGGGGCGCGCCACACCCGCTATGTGCTGGCTACCGCCGCCGTCACCACCTTGCTGCTGCTCAGCTTTCACCAGATGGGCATGGGGCAGGGCGTGATTTCAGCCCGGCTGCTCGACACCGCCGTGGGCTGCCTGATTGCCGCGGCCGCTGCATGGCGGGTGCTGCCGCACTGGCAATCGCGCCAGTGGCCGCAGTTGGCCGCCCAAGCCCTGCAGACGCAGGCCATCTACCTGCGCGAAATTCTGGCGCAGTACCAAAGCGGCAAGCGCGACCACCTGGCCTATCGCCTGGCCCGCCGCAACGCCCACAACGCCGATGCGGCCCTGTCCAACTCGTACAGCGCCATGCTCAAAGAGCCCCTGCGCGTGCGCGGCAACGCCGAGGTGGTGGCCAACTTTCTGCGCCTGTCGCACACCCAGCTCAACTACCTCTCGGCCCTGGGCGCGCAGCGCGGCGGCGCATCCGCCCAGCCCATGGACGAAGCCACCCAGGCCTCCGCCCAGGCCCTGCTGCAATCCCTGCAAGAGCTGGCCGAAGAGCTGGAACGTGCCCAGCGCGAAATGGACGGCCCCCGCCAGCGCGGCAAACGACCCCCTTTGGCCCAGGCCCCTGCCGTGGCCGAGGTGCTGCGCCAGTTCGGCCAAACCCCGCCCGCCGTGCCCGCGCAGAGCTGGATGGCGAACCAGCTGCAGCTGGTGGGCAAGGTGTTTCCGCAGCTCAGGGAGCAGGCGCGGCAGATGGTGGAGCGGGGGTGAGGAGTTGAGAGGGAAGTAGTCCGCCATCTTCTTGCTGGCTTATGCGGCAAGCCACTGCCATGGGAATCAGTGCCATGAATGTTCCGCGGCCTTCCTGGGCGCAGTTACGTTAGGCTTGGCCCATGCGAGTCACCGTTTCCATCGTTGTGAACAGCTCTGCCGAGCGCCTTTTCTGGCTATCGCAGAACTATGAACGGCGCCTGGAATGGGATATCTACCTTTCTGAAGCCTACTTGCTCCACAACGAGCCTCAAGCAGCTGTCGGCGTGGAGTCCTTCTGTCGCAACAAATCCGGTTCATCGTTGACATCCAGGTACATCTCTTTTGCGCCGCCAACACATGCGGCAGTCGAGATGACTCAAGGTCCTTGGATCATTCAACGCTTCGGTGGAACATGGCGCTTTAAAGAAATCCGACCCGGTGAGACAGAAGTCCGTTTCATCTACAACTTCACCTGTCGCCCTGCGATGTTGCGTGGACTCATCGAGCCTTTCGTGGGCCTGGTCTACAAGCGCGATATGAAGCGCCGCCTTGAGGCCTTCAAACTCTGGGCGGAGGCTAACTCCGAATGAAACCCGCACCAAAGCCACAGTTCTGTGGGTTTGCATAGCCCCCTTCTTTGAGGAACCAAAGCTGATCCGTTCCAGTAGGAACGACACATCGCCGGGCTATGGAAGTGCTTGTGTGCACTGGCTGTCTAGCCCTCGGATGTGAGCCGTTCCCATCCTCCTGTTGCCATTGCTCACGATTGCGGATAGCCCGCCCTCTGGCGCGATGGCTGCGTTGCGATAACAATGCGGCAACTATTGGCGGAGGGGTTATGGAGCAGCAAAACACCACACTGTGGGCCGCAGTGGCCCTGGCCTGTGCCGCGCTGGCAGGCTGCGGAGGCTCTGCAGAGAACGATGGCGTCACCATCTCCTTCAGCGGGCCTGGGGCTCCGCCTGCGGTGGCCGAGGTACCCAAGGCCGCCATGTCGAAGGCTGCCCTGCCCAAGACGCTGCTCCAGTTGAACACATCCCCGCTGGTGCAGGTCAGCCTCAGTCCCTCAGACGCAGACTTCCCCAACCCCGAGCGCGGCTTTTACCGCTTTGCCATCGATCCCTCCAAGATCACCGCCACCTCGCTTGACTACGTGGTGGCAGACGGGCAGCGCCTCGTCTACACCCCGGGCGACCTGAGCGCCTACCGCACCAAGGACTTGCCCAGCAGCTACCTCACCAAGCTGAACACGGGCTTTGCCAACCTGCGCAAGCAGGGCCTCAAGGCCGTGGTGCGCTTTGCCTACAACTACCCGGAGACCGAGGCCGATTACCTCAATGCACAAGACGCCACGCTCTCGCGCGTCAAGCGCCACATTGCCCAGCTACAGCCGGTGCTGCAGGCCAATGCGGATGTGATTGCCGTGGTGCAGGGCGGCTTTATCGGAGCGTGGGGCGAGTGGCATACCTCGTCCAACAAGCTCACCACCCCGGCCAACAAGGCTGCCGTGCGCGATGCGCTGCTGGCCGCCGTACCCGCCAGCCGCCAGCTGCAGGTGCGCTACCCCGGCGATCTGGCCGCGTGGTACCCCACGCCCCCCACGCTGGCCCAGCTGCTGGCCGCCAGCCCCACAGCGGCGGCGCGCATCGGCCAGCACAACGACTGCTTTCTGGCCAGCCAGGACGATGTGGGCACCTATTGGGCCGACACGCCTGCCCAGTCGGCCGCACTGCGCACCTATGCCCAGCAGTCCAGCGCGGTGATGAGCGCAGGGGGCGAGACCTGCGCCCCGCCTGAAGTGACCCAGGCCCGCATGACCTGCGAGGACATCTTGCGCGAAGGCGCGGCCTACCACATGACTTACCTGAACCGCGACTACTACGAGGGCTTCTTCGCCCAGTGGCAGGCGGGCGGCTGCATGGCCGAGTTGTCGCGCAAGCTGGGCTACCGGCTGCAATTGCAGAGCGTGGCACACAGCGCTATCGCAGCACCCGGCGGCACGCTGGCCTGGCAGGTGGCCCTCAGCAACCAGGGCTGGGCCCGGCCGATGAATGCGCGCAACCTGGCGTTGTATCTGGTCAGCGCCACCAATGAAGCGACGGTGCTGCCCCTGGCGGGCACCGACTTGCGCCAGGCCAGCCCGGGCGAGCCGCTGCAGTGGTCTGGTGAAGTCACGCTGCCCGCCACCCTGTCCCCCGGCAGCTACCGCGTGCACATCGGCGCCCCCGATGCCGCCGCAGCCCTGGCTGCGACGCCCGCTTATGCGGTGCGCTTTGCCAATGCCGACAGCGCGGTGACGGGCGTGCAGTGGCAGGCAGGCACGGGGCGGCTAGCGCTGGGCAGCACGGTGCAGGTGCAGTGATAGGGTTTGAAGCAAAAATAGCCGCCAGCGCTTGTGAAATAAGCGCAGGCAGCTATTTAATTAATAGCGTTTGAGCTGGCGCAGCCAAACCCTACAACGGGTGCTCGGTATAAAACTTGCCCCCGTGGTACAGCAGGGGCGAGGCACCTTCGCGGTGCTCGCAATGCTCTACCTCGCCCACAAAAATGGTGTGGTCGCCCTCTTTGTACTGGCTGCGGTTGAAGCACTCAAACGTGGCGGCGGCACCAGCCAGCAGGGGGGCGCCGTTGATGCCGGGGCGGTGTTCCACGCCTGCCCAGCGGTCGATGCCGCGGGTGGCAAAGCGCTCGGCCAGGGCCTTTTGGTCGGCAGCCAGCACGTGGATGGCGTAGTGCGAGCCGTTGGCAAAGGCGGGCATGCTGCTGGCCCCGTGCGACAGGCTCCACAGCACCAGCGGCGGCTCCAGCGACACCGAGTTGAAAGAGCTGGCCGTGAGCCCGACCAGCTCACCCGCTGCGTTGCGGGCGGTGACGATGGTGACCCCGGTGGCAAACATGCCCAGCGCGTTGCGGAACTCGCGGGAAGAAAAGCTGGGCGGCAGAGCCAGGGTGGTGCGAGGCTGGGGGCTGTTCACAAAAGTAAGGCGCAGGGCAGGGACAAGAGGGATGGGAACTATTATGGAGTGCCGTCCGTCGCACTGTGCGGCGCACGCTTACAGGCACTCATTTCCGTATGGCTTTCCTCCCCACGTTCTCCACGCTTGGCTCCGGCCCCACGGTGCTGCTGCTGCACGATGCAGATGGCGACCACCTCACCTTTGCGCCGCAACTGGAGATGCTGGCAGGCGCGGGCTACCGCGCCGTGGCGTGGGACATGCCCGGCTACGGGCGCAGTGCGCCGGTGGAGCCCTATACCTTCAAGAGCCTGGCGCAAAGCTGCCTGGCGCTGATCGATGCGCTGCAGTGCGGCCCGGTGTCGCTTGTGGGGCATGGCATGGGGGCCATGCTGGCCCTGGAAGTGGCCGTGCGCCGGGCCGAGATGGTGCGCCGCCTGGTGCTGTGCGCTGGTGGCCCCGCGCTGGACACCCAGGCCGTGCAGGACTGGCTGGCCCCGCGCGAGCGCGCGCTGGACGCCGCGCAGCAGCCCGGCGGCAGCATGGTGCAGCTGGCGCAAACGCTGGTGCCCCAGTGCATCGGGCCGGGCGCATTGCCTGAAGGGGCACGGCTGGCCGAGCATGCGCTGTCGCAGGTTCACCCCTCCACCTACCGCCGGGCTCTGCAGGCCATTCAGGGGTTTGACCGCTGGGCCGGTGCGTGGATGAACGTGCACATTCCTACCCTGCTGCTGGGTGGCGAGGCGGACCATTGCACCCCGCCCGCGGCCCTGCAGGCCCTGGCCGAGCTGATGCCCGACGCCCAGTACCTGGGCCTGCCCCACGTAGGCCACTGGCCGCAGCTGGAGAACCCGGACGCCTTTGACGCTGCCCTGCTGGACTTTCTGGCCAGCCACCGGGTACTGCATTGATGGTGCGGGGGAGGGGGCTCGCGTCCCTGCACGGGGCGCTGGGAGTTTTTGTCGGCCTGGGCCTGCTGGCGGTGGCCGTGTGGGTGCCGGTGCAACTGTGGCCCGCCGCAGGCTCTGCATCCGGGGGAGCCGCAGGGGCCCCAGCGGGGGTAGCAACGGGGGTGTATGGCCGGGTGGCTTCGCCATGGCCAGCCTCTTTGCCGCTGCAAGCCCCACCGGTGGCGGGCACGCAGCAGGGCAAGGCTTCAGGCGCAGGAACCGGCGATTCGCTCCAGCCCGCGCCCATGAAGCCTGCAGCTGAGGCTACCCCACCCGCAACCACGGCAGGCGGTGCCACCGATGCGGAAGTCCATGCGGATACCGATGCGCAAACCAGTGCGCAAACCCCTGCGGCTGCTGCCTGCGACCTGTTGCTGCCGCGCCTGCCGGGCCTCACGCGCAGCCAGTGCCTTGCCACCCGCTTGCAGGCCAGCGGGGCGCGGTCTGCCCAGGGCCGCCCGCTGTACTGGCGCGATGTGCGGCAGACTACAGCGCAGCCGCGCCCACACCCCCGCCTGCAGCCCGTGGCCAACGGCACGGTGAGCAGTGAAGCGGTGGTGGGTGGCGCTGCGGTGGATGCCGCACCGCTGCGAGTGCTGGTGGTGGGCGCCATGCATGGGGATGAGCTGACGGCTGCCACCCTGGCCCTGCGCTGGATTGCCATGGCCGAGGCGGAAGATGTGGCGCACGAAGGAGCCCACCCACCAGCCCACCCCACGGTGCATTGGCGCTTTGTGCCCGTGCTCAACCCGGACGGTTTGCTCGCCCCCAAGCCCACGCGGGTGAATGCCAGCGGGGTGGACCTGAACCGCAACTTTCCCACGCCGGGCTGGGCGCAGGAGGCACCGGCCTATTGGGAAAAGCGCACCCGCAAGGACCCGCGCCGCTGGCCGGGGCCGGAGCCGCTGTCCGAGCCGGAGTCCCGCTTCCTGCACCAGCAGATGGACCAGTTCCGCCCGCAGCTGGTGGTCAGCATCCACGCGCCCTACGGCGTGCTGGACTTTGACGGCCCGCACGATCCACCCGCCCGCCTGGGCCGCCTGCGCATGGACAAGCTCGGGGTCTTCCCCGGCTCGCTCGGCCACTATGGCGGGCTGCACCGTGGCGTGCCCGTGGTCACCATCGAGCTGGAACACGCGCTGCGCATGCCCCCCGATGCCGAGGTGCGCGCCATGTGGCGCGACCTGCGGCAGTGGATGAACACGCGGCTGGTGCTGGATGGGCAGGGGCTCTGAGCGTTCGCAATGAACGGGTCACGCTGAGCCCGCTGAGGCGCTTCAGGTTTGGACAGATCTGTCCTGAGTTTGTCGAAGGGCGGGTGCTCCAGCTCAGATTACCCGCTCTTGAATAAAAAAGCCCGTTGCACCCGTCTATCAAGCGCAGGCAGCTATTAATTAGATAGCAAAAACTGGGCGGCCTGTACCACTGCCTGCGCATCCGCCTGCACCGCGCCGGGTGGCCCGCCCTTGCCCCACAGAGCGCCACCCCAGCGCATGGACAGGAACTTGGCGCACAGCTCCACCGAATCGATCATCGGCTGCGCCTTGGTGCGGTCGCCGCTGGTGGTGATGAGCTGCAGCGTCTTGGCGGCCATCTGTTCCTTGAAGGGCAGGCCGGGCACGCGCATCCAGGCACTCCAGTGGTCCAGGTAGGTTTTGAGCGGGGACGGAATGCTGAACCAGTACACGGGCGAGACAAACACGATGTGCGTGGCGGCCAGCGTGGCGTCCAGCAGGGTTTTCAGGTCCCCCTCGGGCGCGGGGTAGGTGCCCACGGTGTGGCGCAGGTCCACAAACGGCGGCAGTTCCATGCGCGCCAGGTGGTGCCAGGTTTGCACCGTGCCTGCGGGCAGGGCAGCGGCGGCTTGCTGGGCCAGCCATTCGGTGTTGCCCAGGTGCCCGCTTTCGCGGGTGGATGTGGTGAGGAAAAGGTAGTGTGTGGTGTTCGCCATGCCGCTGATGGTAGCGGCGGCAGGGCTTGTGTGCCGAGGCGGGGGCATGGCGCGCAGCACGCCCGGCGGCGCTAAATCTCTAGGCGAAGGTTGGCTATGCCGCCACGGCTCTGCGCACGGTGCGCGGCGCTTGCACGCCCAGAAAACCAAAATTCATCGCTGGCACTTCGCCGCTGAGCAGCTCGGCCATGGCCTTGCCGGAGCCCGCGCCGTGGGTCCAGCCCAGCGTGCCGTGCCCTGCATTCACCCACAGCTTGCCCACGCGGGTCTGGCCGATGAAGGGGATGTTGGTAGGCGTGGCGGGGCGCAGCCCGGTCCAGTACTGCGGGTTGCCGCCTTCTTCGGGCGTGCGGGTGTCGCACACGCCGGGCAGAATTTCGGCAATGCGGCGCGAGAGCATGTGGCAGCGGGCGCGGGCCACGGGGCTGTCCAGGCTCATGTCAAACCCGCCCAGCTCAATGGTGCCGGCCACGCGCAGCACGTTGCCCAGGCGGCTCATGGCAATCTTCTTGCCGTCGTCGATGGTGGAGACCATGGGCGCGCCTTCGGGCCTGAGCAGCGGGAAGGTGGCGCTGTAGCCCTTACCGGGGTAGATGGGCAAGTCCACACCCACGGTGCGCAGCAGCGGCGCGCTGTACGAGCCGCAGGCCACTACAAAGGCATCGCCCTTGAGGATGAAGTCTTTTTGGCCACCAGCGCCCGTGTTGCGTGCGATGACAGCTACAGAATCAATAGCATCACCAATCTTGTTCAGCCGCAGCACATCGTGCCTGTACAGGAACTGCGCCCCGCGCGCTGCGCAGCGGCGGGCCAGCTCCTGGGTGAACACGCGGGCGTCGCCGCTTTCATCGGTGCTGGTGTAGGTGCCGCCGGTGATCATGTCGCCGTAGGCCTTGAAGGCGGGCTCGATCTGCAGCAGCTCGTCGCGGCTGACTAGGCGGCGCTGCACGCCAAACTTGCGCATCAGCTCCACGGCGTGGCCTGCGGCGTCAAAAGATTTCTGGTCGGTGTAGAAGTGGGCAATGCCGCGTTCGAGGCGGTTGTATTCAATGCCGGTGCTGGCTACCAGGTCCTTGAGCGCTGCGTGGCTGTAGGCGCCCAGCGCCACGATTTGCTGCACGTTGCGCTCAAACGCGGTGTCGTTGCACTGCGCCAGGAACTTCAGGCCCCAGCGCCACTGGTCCCAGTCGAGCTGCGGGCGAAACAGCAGCGGTGCCTCTTTGTCGAACATCCACTTCAGCGCCTTGAGCGGCGCTTCGCGGTTGGCCCACGGCTCGCAGTAGCTCACCGAGATCTGCGCCGCGTTGGCGAAGCTGGTTTCAAGAGCAGCGTCGGGCTGGCGATCGACGACGACCACCTCATGCCCACGTTCGAGCAGGTGCCACGCTGTGCTGATGCCGATGATGCCGGCGCCGAGGACAATGGTTTTCATGACTGCGCAGTGTGCGCGACATTGCATTGGAGTAAAAGCAAAATTAAACTTACTCCAAAATCATCAGTGTCACTAATGCTGATGCTGCCGTTTGACCGCCCTTGTTTGCCTGAATCCGGCCTGCGCAGGCCACCGCGAGACCATGAGCACCTACGACCCCGCCGCCCTGGAATGCCTAGCCGCCATTGTGGAAGAGGGCGGTTTTGAACGCGCTGCACAGCGGCTGAACGTGACCCAGTCGGCTGTGTCGCAGCGCCTGCGGGCGCTGGAGGCGCAGGTGGGCTCGGTGCTCATCGTGCGCAGTCGGCCTCTCAAGCCCACATCGGCCGGGCAGTTGCTGCTCAAGCACACCAAGCAGTTGCGTCTGCTGCGGGCCGACCTGGAACGTGACCTGCAGGAGCTGGCCCCCAGCACGCCGGGCGGCACGCGTGAGGACGAGCGCATTTCCATCGCCATCAACGCCGACAGCATCGCCACCTGGGCCCTGGGGGCCTTGCACGACCTGGTGCGCCAGCGCCTGCCGCTGGAGATCATTGCAGACGACCAGGATTTCACCCAGGAATGGCTGCGTTCCGGCCAGGTGCTGGGCTGCGTCACCACGCTCAAGCAGGCGCTGCGCGGATGCCGCATGGTGCCGCTGGGGGCCATGCATTACGTTGCTGTGGCCTCTGCAGAGTTTGCGCGTACTCACTTGCCACATGGGCTGACGCCGCACAATTTCCGTGAAGTGTCGTTCTTGTCCTTCAACCGCAAGGACGACATGGCCGCAGAATTCGTCGCTCGGGCGTTCGGGCTCAAGCGGGTGGCGCTGAACCACCTGTTTGTGCCCAGCACCGAAGGGCAGATGCGGGCCGTGGCGGCGGGCTGGGGTGTCGGGGTCATGCCCGAGTTGCTGGCGCGCGGGCCGATTGCCGACGGCAGCCTAGTGGACCTGATTCCGGGGCAGTCGCTGCCCATCCAGCTGTACTGGCACTGCTGGAATCTGGAATCAGAACTGCTGGATGCCTTGACCGAGGCACTCAAGGCGACGGCAGCCCGCACGCTGGTGTCCTGACAGCAACGAAACGCCCAAGGTTGGGGTGAGTCGCTTTCATCCAAGGGCGCGGGCGCAACAGCGTTTTGGCTGAAACGCCCCGGGAGGGTCGCCCGTCCGCGATACAGCAAAAGGCAGAGAAACCGTGAACGCCGTAGTTGCAATGCAACTGGTGCATTTATTTTTTTACCGTACTGGATAAGATGCGACCTATGTCAGTGCCGCAACCCAAAGTGTCTTTCAAGGAGCAGATGCACCTCGCGCGCGAGGAAGCCATCCTCCAGTCCACCTGCCGTCTGCTGGGCGAAAAGGCGTATGACGCCATGACCATGGACGATGTCGCCAATGCCGTGGGCATCGCCAAGGCCAGCCTCTACAAGCATTTCAGCAGCAAGGAAGAGCTGTGCTGTGCAGCCATGGTGCAGATTCTGCAGAGAGTGCGCGCTTACCTTGATGGTTTGCCAGCCGAGATGCCTTCCATGGACAAGTTGCGCGCACTGGTGCGCTGGTCGCTGGAGCGGCTCATCACCAATGAGATGCCGTTGCTGCCCAGCCGCAATTCCACGCTGCGTGCGGTGCTGATGGCCGACAAGGACTACCTCAACGGTCTGGTCACGGTGAGCGACCAGGTGGGCGAGTGGATCACCGAGGCCCAAAGCCAGGGCCAGATCAACCCCACCTTGCCACCGCTGGTGGTGCTCTACACCCTGTATGCCCGCGCCTGTGATCCGGTCGTGACCTTCTTGAAGGATGGCGGCCAGTACTCGGATGCCGAGATCGTGGACTTGGTGGTGCGTACCTGTTTTGACGGGCTGGCAGCCCGCTAGCCACACTGGTCAGCAAATCAAAAAGCCCGGCAGTGCCGGGCTTTTTGATTTTTGGTGTGTCAGACCTTCTCCGAATGGTCAGGCCCTGGGCAGGATTACTTTATCCACCACATGGATGACGCCATTGCTGGTGAATACATCGGCGGTCACGATGTTGCTCACACGGCCACGCTGGTCGGTGATGGCAAGGTTGGCGTTGACGGTAAAGGTCTGGCCTTGCACGGTGGTAATGGCGGTATTCAAAGGCACCTCGGCCTTGAGCACCCGCGCAGGCACCACGTGGTAGGTCAGCACGGAGGTGAGCAGCGCCGTATTGGCCAGCAATGCCTGCTTGGTCACGCCCAGTTCGGCCAGCAGTGCCGCAAAGGCGGCATTGGTGGGGGCGAACACGGTAAACGGGCCCTTGCCTTGCAGCGTGGGCACCAGACCAGCCGCCACCACCGCTTCCACCAGAATGCTGAAGTCTGGCAAGGCTGAGGCGGTAGCGACGATATCCTTGTCAGCCGGTAGCAGCACGCGGTCCAGCAGGTGCACTACACCGTTGCTGGCCTGGATGTCTGTGGCAGTGATGTTGGCGATGCGATTGCGTCCATCGGTCACTTTCAGGCCGCCAGTGGCTTCGATCTTGAAGAAGCCGCCAGACAGCGGCGTAATGGCCTTACCCACAGGGACATCGGCCCGATTCACCTTGCTGCCCAGCACGTGGTAGCTCAGCACTGCGGTCAGCAGAGTCTTGTTGGCCAGCAGGGCTTCCTTGGTCACGCCCAGTTCGGTCAGCAGGGCTGCAAAGGCGGCGTTGGTCGGGGCAAAAACGGTCAGTGAGCCTGTACTCAGCGTTTGCGTCAGCCCTGCGGCCACGACGGCCTCTACCAGAATGCTGAGGTCGGGGTTGGACTGTGCGATTTCAACGATGTTGCGCTGGGGCTCGTCATCGCCCCCGCCGCAGGCCTGCAGCAGCGTGGTGCTTGCACCCAGGGCAGTGGCCATGAGCACTGTGCGGCGATTCATGATGGGATGCATGGGAGTTCTCCTTGCTTGGTGGACGGTGCTGGCAGTGGCCCCGTGCTTACTGGGGCATGAGCACGGTGTCGATCACATGGATCACCCCGTTGCTGGCAGCGACGTCGGTGGCTACCACCTTGGACTGGTTGACCATCACCCCCGAGCTGGTGGTGACTGTCAATTCCTGACCTTGCACGGTCTTCACCTTGCCGGCACTCACATCCTTGGCCATGACCTTGCCTGGAACAACGTGATAGGTCAGTACCTTGGTCAGCGCTGCCTTGTCGGCCAGCAGCCCATCCAGAGTGGCTTTGGGAATCTTGGTAAAAGCTTCATCCGATGGTGCAAACACCGTGTAGGGGCCTGGACCCTTGAGTGTGTCCACCAGGCCTGCCGCCTGAACTGCGGCAACCAGGGTTTTGAAATTGCCGGCTTTCACGGCGGTATCCACGATGTCCTGTGCCAATGCTGCGCATGTGGCACCTGCCGTCAGTGCCAATGCAATCAAGGTCTTCTTCATGGGACGCTCCTCTCTGTAAGGGACGGAAATGAAACGCCAGGATGGGCGCAGGCGAAATCTATAACCAATTGGTTCCAAAGTAAACCAAATGGTTTTTATTAATACCGTTCGGTAATTTTCTAAGGTGGGACTTCGCTCTGGCAAATAAAAAGCCCCGCAGAGCGGGGCTTGGATGGTGGGGCGGTCGGTGGCGGATCAGCGCACGATCAGCACGGGCACCTTGCAATGGGCCAGCACCTGGGTTGTGACCGAGCCGACGACCAAGGTAGCCAGGGCACCGTGACCGTGAGACCCCATCACCAGCAGGTCGAACTTGCCGGAATCGGCCACCTTGGCAATGGTTTCGCCCACGGCGCCGACCTTGAACATGCGCTTGGGTTCCACGCCGTGCCGGCCCAGGAACTTGGCCACCGGGGCCATGATCTTGTCGGCTTCTTCGGTGTGGTAGTTGTCTACCACTTCCTTGCCCAGAGCGGCACGCGCACGGGTGGGCAGGGGCGCTTGCACCGTCAGCACGGTGTAGCTGTGGTTGGGGCCCAGCAGGTCTTCATGGGTAGCCAGGTAGGCCAGCATTTTCTTGGTGAAAGCGCTGCCGTCGACAGCAAGCAGAATGTTCATGGTGTGCTCCAGGTTGATGTGTTCAGACTAATGCGCGCAGCCGGTTGTTGTCTTGACCTGGGTCATGTTTTTCGTCTTGCGCTGGGGCGGTATCCACACGGGCGACGCCCGCAGGGTGCCCACTGATCATACGGGGATGCAAAGCTGGCTCCGGAAGCTCTCCTGCTCTCCTTTGCGGGCATAGCCCAGCGGATTGGCGACCACACGGCATTGCCAGGGCTGCTGGGTCTGTGCGTCATGGCCCTGCACGATGTAGTCGCTGGGGGCATGCAAATGCCCGTGCAGCCACAGCCGGGCATGGGGCAAAAGCGCGTCCAATGCATTGCAAAAGCCCGCTGTGCCGGGCACCAGACCATAGCGTGGATCCGCACTGCGCAGGCTGGGGGCGAAGTGGGTAACGGCCACCGTAGGCCCATCAAAGGGTTGGGTCAGCGCACTGCGCAACCACTGTTGGCATATCAGCGCCTGCTCGCGCATAGGCTCTGCCAGAAAGGGCTTACCGGCACGCGTGCCCCCGGTTTTGCGCAGGTAAAAATTGGCGGCGCGAAAGGCCTTGTCCCGCAGACGCAGGCGGCGGCTCAGGTCCTGGGCGTTTTCATGGTCGGCCAGTGCATCAAAGTCGCTCCACAGGGTCGTGCCCACAAATCGCACACCGTTCAGCACCAGCATTTCACGTTCCAGCCAGGCAATGCCCAGCTTGTCACAGGTGCGCTGCAGGCGAAGGTGTGCTTCGTCGAAGTCCTGGGCATCGTATTCATGGTTGCCGGGCACGAAGACCACAGGCGTTGGCCATGCACCCCACTGTGGCAAGGGTGAAAACTGGGCCAGACCAAAGTCGCCATCGGTCAGCTGCCCACCCTGCTGGTATGAGCCAATGTCTCCTGCCAGTACGAGCACATCGGCGTCTGGGGCAGGCTGGGCTTGGAATTGGGGATGGGCCTCCAGGTGCAGGTCGGACAACAGCTGAATCTTCATGCGGGCAGTGTAGGCGCAGCCTCTGGCACCTTTGAACAGTTCCTTAGAACAAGTCTTACTCTGGGAAGGTTCGGCGCGCCGAACGGGCCAAGGCATTGAGCAGCCACTCCATGGCCTTTTCATGGGGCCCCCTGCGGCGCCACATGGCGTCCACATGCACCGCAGGCACGCTCAATGGCAAAGCGCGTTGCACCAGTGCATCGGCAATGCCCGTGACAGGCACAAAGTGCCGCGGCAACACCGTGAGCAAGTCAGAGCCTGCCACCACCCGCCCCGCCGTGAAAAACTGGTTCACAGTGATGACCACATGCCGCTTGCGGCCCAGTGTGGCCAGCGCCTCGTCAATGAACCCATAGGGCCTGCCAGAAAAGCTCACCAGCATGTGGCGGGCGGCGCAGTAGGCATCCAGCGTCAACTCCCCGGTTGCCAAGGGGTGGCCTTGCCGCATCACGCACATGTATTCACCGTCGTACAGGCGCCTGCTGTCATAGGCCACTGCGCCGCCCGACTGCGCACGTGCCGTCAGGTCTGCCAGTGCGGCAGGAAAGTAGCCAACCGCCATGTCTGCCGATTCTTCATCCAGCAACCTGCGCGGGTCCCGCGTGGTCAGCGGCAGCACCCGGATGGCAATACCCGGCGCCTCTTTTTCAATGATTTCTACCAGTGCGGGCACCAGCGTGGCGGCGGTGGCGTCAGCCATGGCCAACACAAAGGTAGATGTCGCCGTTGCGGGCTCAAAGGTGCCAGGCGCCAAAGACTCTTGCAGCATGGCCAGCGCATCGCGCACGCTGGGCCACAGGGCAAGGGCCCGTGGGGTGGGCTCCACACCCTGCCCGCTGCGCACCAGCAGTTCATCCCCTACCACCTCCCTCAAACGCCGCAGGGCGTTACTGACGGCCGGTTGGGTGATGGAGAGCTTGTGCGCTGCCTTGGTCAGGCTGCGCTCCGCCATGACCTCATCGAACACGCGCAGGAGGTTCAAGTCCAGGGATCGGAAGTTCAAGTGCGCAGGCATCTTGCTGACGGACGGAGTGGTGGCGAAGCACACCGTACTCATCATCAAAGTGAATGTAAAGAATTCAAAATATAAATTTGAATGAATTTAGGGTTAACCCTAAGATTCACGCATTCGCCCGGCAATATCGCCACAAGCGTTTGAAAGGGACTTCCAAATGACCAGCTTTGCACACATCACTTACCCCACCGAACATGCAGGCGTGATCCGCGCCGAAAACGCCGCTGCCGCCATCAAGGACGTGGCTCACCGTTTTGAAGGTACCCGTGGTGCCGCTTCCCTGCTGCTTGCAGCCGTTGTCTCCGCCCTGCTGGTGGTGGCCCATCAGGTGATCGACACCTGGAGCGAAGGCCATCTGCTGGCTGCCTGGATGGTGCTGTGGCTCGTGGCTTTTGCCGCACTGGCCCTGTTGACCATGCCCGCACGCCGTATGGCTGTGACCCTGCGTGCTTCTGCAAAGGCCTGGGCTGAAAGCCGCCGCCGTACTGCTGAAGACGAGCGCACATGGCAAGTGGCCCTGAAGG
Organism: Acidovorax sp. DW039; assembly: GCF_037101375.1. Lineage (NCBI taxonomy): Bacteria > Pseudomonadati > Pseudomonadota > Betaproteobacteria > Burkholderiales > Comamonadaceae > Acidovorax > Acidovorax sp. DW039. Next base: position 258,307 of record NZ_AP029019.1, read on the forward strand.
ACCCCCGCATCATGGCCGAACTGAACCACGCCATGGGTGTGCCTACCGTCAGCGACATCCGCCGTTACTACTGAAAACCGGCTTCTTCATTCGGCGGTTTCCGGGAAAAGCGCCGGAACCCTGCTCAGCTTCAAGCCCTGGACGGCACACCGTCCAGGGCTTTTTTGTTCCTGTGGGGTTGTGTGGCATCTGAGTTGTGCCTACCGCTCAAACAAAAAAGCTGCCCCGGTCTGCAAAGACCGGGGCAGCTTTCATGCTCGTGCCAGCCTGCGCAGACGCAGGCTTGGTGATGCCAATCAGGCAGCCAGACGCTTTTCGATTGCAGCCTTGGTGTCCAGCAGTGCCTGGGGCAGGTGGTAGGCGAGCTGCTCAAAGTGCGTGGTGTGCAGCTTGAGTTCTTCCGTCCAGGCTGCCTTGTCAATGCTGGTCACGGTGTTGAATTGCTCGGGCGAGAACTCCAGACCTGTCCAGTTGATTTCTGCGTACTGTGGTGCCACACCAAACATGGTTTCCTGGCCTTGGGCCTGGCCTTCGATGCGGTCGATCATCCACTTCAGGACGCGCATGTTCTCGCCATAGCCAGGCCACACGAATTTGCCTGCAGCGTCCTTGCGGAACCAGTTGGTGGTGTAGATCTTGGGTTGCTTGCCACCGGCAGCGGTGATCTTCTCGCCCATGTTCAGCCAGTGCTGGAAGTAGTCGCTCATGTTGTAGCCGCAGAACGGCAGCATGGCGAAGGGATCGCGGCGCACCACACCTTGCTGGCCAAAGGCTGCGGCGGTGGTTTCGGAGCCCATGGTGGCCGCCATGTACACGCCTTCGGTCCAGTTGCGAGCCTCTGTGACCAAGGGCACGGTGGTGGAGCGGCGGCCGCCAAAGATGAATGCGTCGATGGTTACGCCAGCTGGGTCGTCCCAGGCAGAGTCCAGGGCTGGGTTGTTGGTCGCGGCAACGGTAAAGCGCGCGTTGGGGTGGGCAGCCTTGGCACCGGTTTCCTTCGCAATGGCCGGTGTCCAGTCCTTGCCTTGCCAGTCGATCAGGTGGTCTGGCAGCTTGCCAGAGTCCTTGTCCATGCCTTCCCACCACACGTCGCCATCGTCTGTCAGGGCCACGTTCGTGAAGATCACGTCCTTGTCCAGGCTGGCCATGCAGTTGGGGTTGGTGAGGGTGTTGGTGCCAGGTGCTACACCAAAGTAACCGGCTTCAGGGTTGATGGCGCGCAGGCTGCCATCGGGCTGGGGCTTGATCCAGGCGATGTCGTCACCGATGGTGGTGACCTTCCAGCCTTCAAAGCCGGTGGGAGGCACCAGCATCGAGAAGTTGGTCTTGCCGCAGGCGCTGGGGAAGGCCGCCGCCACGTGGTATTTCTTGCCCTGAGGGTTGGTCACACCCAGGATGAGCATGTGCTCTGCCAGCCAGCCCTGGTCGCGGCCCATGTTGGACGCGATACGCAGTGCCAGGCACTTCTTGCCGAGCAGCGCGTTGCCACCGTAGCCCGAGCCATACGACCAGATTTCGCGTGTTTCTGGGTAGTGAACGATGTACTTGACGGTGGGGTTGCAAGGCCAGGAGGTCTTGTCTTTCTCGCCCTCTGCCAGAGGGGCTCCCACAGTGTGCATGCAAGGCACAAATTCACCTTCCACGCCCAGCACGTCGTACACGGCCTTGCCCATGCGCGTCATCAGGCGCTGGTTCACGGCGACGTAAGCGCTGTCGGTCAGTTCCACGCCGATGTGGGCAATGGGGCTGCCCAGTGGGCCCATGCTGAAAGGCACCACGTACATGGTGCGACCCTTCATGCAGCCGTCAAACAGCGGCTGCAGCGTGGCGCGCATCTGTGCGGGATCCATCCAGTTGTTGGTGGGGCCTGCGTCTTCCTTCTTGGCAGAGCAGATGTACGTGCGGTCTTCGACGCGGGCGACGTCCGAAGGATCGGACCAGGCCAGAAAGCTGCCGGGGCGCTTGGCGGAGTTGAGCTTTTTGAAGGTGCCAGCCTGAACCAGCTGCTCGCACAGGCGGTCGTACTCTTCCTTGGAACCATCGCACCAGTAAATGGTGTCGGGCTTGCACAGGGCGGCCATGTCGGCCACCCAGGCCAGCAGGCGTGGGTTCTTGACGTAAGCGGGGGCGTTGAGATTCAGGCCCTGCATGGTGGGTGCGTTCATCGGGAGCTTCCTAAGTTGAAAAACAGTTTTTTCAAAGGAAGCGAACCGGACGGATCACGACAACAAGGACCTGGCGCAATTGCGATGCTGAGCGCGGCCTTTGAAAAAACGGCTTTCCAGCGTTACGTCGGCCCCCGCAAACAGGGTGGGTCGGTGCGTAACGCCTGTGCTCAGTCGGCGGGCGGAAGGGGGCTGCCCCACGGTGTGGAGGCGTCTCCACGCTGTCCGCGGGTCGGCTGGGATGACGATTTTATGAAGTCGTCATCAAAATGTCTGTCAGACTGGGGGAAAATCCATGCAAAAGATGCATGGGGTTATGCTGGGTTTGTGGCGGTTGTCCAGCGCTCAAAACCTGCCTTGCGCAAGGCGCAAGCAGGGCAGGTTCCGCAGCCGTAGCCCCACGCGTGGCGCTCGTCGCGCACCCCGTGGTAGCAGGTGTGCGACTGCTCCAGCACCACATCCACCAGCGCTTGTCCGCCCAGCGTGCGGGCCAACTCCCATGTCTCGGCCTTGTCCAGCCACATCAGCGGTGTTTCGATGGTGAAGCGCTGGCCCATGCCCAGCGAGACCGCCACCTGAAGGGCTTTGAGTGTGTCGTCCCGGCAATCGGGATAGCCGGAGAAGTCGGTTTCGCACATGCCACCCACCAGCGTGTGCAAACCGCGGCGGTAGCCCACTGCGGCAGCCAGGTTGAAAAACAGCAGATTGCGACCTGGCACAAAGGTGTTGGGCAGCCCTGCTGCAGTCATCTGGATCTCAGTCTCGCTGGTCAGTGCGGTGTCGCTGATGGCTCCGAGCACGCCCAGATCCAGCATGTGGTCCTCCCCCAGCCGCTCACTCCACTGAGGAAAGCGGGTGCGGAAGGCTTGCAGCACGTCGTGGCGCGCCTGCAGCTCTACGTGATGCCGCTGGCCGTAGTCGAAACCGACGGTTTCAACATGGGCGAAGTGGGTGAGAGCCCAAGCCAGACAAGTGGTGGAGTCTTGGCCTCCGGAGAAAAGAACGAGGGCGTGGCCAGAACGCATGGAAGTCAATCCTTGGAGAATGAAGAAGGGCAGAACGAGGTAGGGGAAATGGGAGTGTGCTCCGCCAAAAGCAAAAAAGCCCCGCAGCGCGGGGCTTTTCAGCAAAGTGTGCGATGGGGCTCAGGCCATTTTGACGGCGATGAACGCGAGCAGGAACATCAACACGCCACCCACCACGGGCAGAACCACGGGCATGGAAGAGACCACGTTTTCCACGGGGTCCGACGATGTCTCGGAAGAAGTGTGCGATGTGCTGTGCTCCGACATGGTGAGTCTCCAATGCTGAAAGTTGGCCCATTCTAGCGGCTCAGCCAGCCGGTGGGGGCGGTGGTTCCCCCAAGCAGGCTCACATCACTGCAGCTTCCATCCCCGCAGAACGCAACTGGCCCAGCACCTGCTCCACATGGGCCTTGCTGCGGGTTTGCAGCACCAGTTCAATCTCCACATTTTGGGCCGCCAGCATGGTGAAGGCGCGCTGGTGGTGCACCTCTTCAATATTGGCGCCTGCATCTGCCACCGTGGCGGTGATGCGGGCCAGCACGCCGGGTATGTCACGGGCGCTGACCTTGATGCGGGCCAATCGGCCGGAGCGCACCATGCCCCGCTCGATGATCGCGGCCAGCAGCAGTGGGTCAATATTGCCACCGCACAGCACCAGCCCCACGCGCTTGCCTTTGAAACGCTCGGGGTGCCGAACCAGGGCCGCAAGCCCTGCAGCACCCGCCCCTTCCACCAGCGTTTTCTCGATCTCCAGCAGCATCAGCACGGCCTGCTCAATGTCGCCCTCGTCCACCAGCACCAGGTCGTCTACCAGGCGCTTCACGATTTCTTGCGTGATCTTGCCGGGCGTGGCCACCGCAATGCCTTCAGCAATGGTGGAGGTGCCCAGTGGGTGGTGTGTGCCTTGGATGGCATTGACCATGGCCGGGAAGCGGGTGGTCTGCACGCCCACAATTTCAATGCCCGGTTTGAGTGCCTTGGCCGCCGTGGCCACGCCAGAGATCAATCCGCCCCCGCCCACAGCGATCACGAGGCAGTCGAGGTCAGGCACCGCCTGCAGCATCTCCAGGCCCAGCGTTCCCTGCCCGGCGGCCACGCCCTCGTCGTCATAGGGGTGCACAAACGTCAGGCCTTGGGCCTGCGCCAGCGCATAGGCGTGGGCACGGGACTCCTCCAGGGTATCTCCGTGCAGCACCACCTCGGCGCCAAAGCCGCGGGTGCGTTCCACCTTCACGCCGGGGGTAAAGCGCGGCATCACGATCACCGCTCGCAAGCCCAGGCGCTGCGCGTGGTAGGCCACGCCCTGTGCGTGGTTGCCAGCGCTCATCGCGATCACGCCACGGGCGCGCTCTTCGTCGGTCAGCAGGGCCAGCCGGTTGCAGGCTCCCCGTTCCTTGAAGGAGGCGGTGAACTGCAGGTTCTCAAACTTGAGGAACACCTGCGCCCCAACGATCTGCGAAAGGGTCTTGGACTCGACACAGGGGGTTTCCAGCACCTGCCCTTGCAGGCGGGCGGCGGCGTCGCGAATGTCTTGGAGGGTCAGCATGCGCGCCATTGTGGCGCACAGGGCTCAGGGTGTCACGGGCGCTGGCGCAGCGTGCCAGGCCACATGCGCTGCAGCACGCCGTCGCGCCTGACTGCATGGTGATACAGCGCTGCAGCCACATGCAGGGCCACCACAGCCCAAGCCACAAATTTGCCGACAAAGTGATGGATGGCATCCACCGGGGCTTCAAACTCGTCCCAGCTGACATGGAAGGACTCGCTGATCCATGCAAACGCCGATGTCTCGTTGAAGCCCGTCACGCTGAACAGCCCGAAATCCGTGGGAGCGCCAGTGCCGATGTAGCCCGTCAGCGGCATCACGACCAACAGGCCGTACAACCCGATGTGGGCAGCGTGAGCCAGCGCGTGTTCCCAGGCGGGGCCTGAGGGCGGTGCAGGTTGCACGTCCCACAACCTCCACAGCAGCCGTGGGATAACGATCAGCCCCACCAGCAGACCCAGCACCCAGTGGATGTTGAGTACGGGCAAGGAATCTGGAGAGGTGTCGTCCATGAACCAGATGACGTAGTACACAACGATATATGCACCGATGAATGCGCCTGCGCTGGTCCAATGAAAGAGCTGTGCCAGCGCGCCGAACCGTTGGGTGGAGTTGTTCCACTGCATGAAGTGCCTCAAGGAAAAAAGTGGGTCAGATGTCGTGATCAGGCGCGCAGACCGTTGAGCAAGCGATCCAGGCCGTTCAATGCCTGGGGCAGTTTGGTGGCGGGATCGCCATCCGGCTCGGCGATCCAGAATGAGGCTTCGGTGATAGCGCCATACAGCATGCGGGCCATCACGCCAGCGTGGTGCCGTGCCACGATGCCTTCGGCCATCAGGTGCTCTAACGCTGCCTCCAGCGCGGCAATGCCCACCGACTGCGCGGCGGGGGGAACATCTCCAAACACCGCTCGGGCGTCTTGCAGGATGATGCGGCGGATTTCGGGCTCCAGCGCCAGTTCCAGATAAGTGCGGCAACGCTGGCAAAAGCCCTCCCAAGGGTTGGGTGTCGCGCTGGATACGGCATCCAGCCGGGCGCCCACTTCGACCTCGATCTGCTCAATCACTGCCACCAGCAGGCCTTGCTTGCCGCCGAAGTGGTGGTACAGCGCTCCCCGTGTCAGCCCGGCCTCGCCGGTCAGGTCATCCATCGACGTGTGCGAATAGCCCTGTGCAGCGAAAGCGCGGCGTGCCGTGGCCACCAGCTTGGTGCGGGTTTCTTCCAGCATTTCTGCCCTGGTGCGGCGTTTCTGCATTGCGCTCGTCCTTTCACATACGGGGCGTATGTTAATTGGCATACGCCCCGTATGTCAAATGCTTGAGGCATCTCACGCACGGAGCAGTCTGCGCTGCCGATGCATTGCCGGTTGCGCTTCATCAAACTACCTATAGTGTTTCGTGGATATCGTGAACGCTATAGGTAGTGTTTCAACCGTTTATCGAGATCGGGTTCACCATGGCGTCTTCCCTTCTGAGTCTGCCGCGCGAAGTCATTGACCGCCGCGGCCAGCGTGCCCCTTTTGATGGGCAACGCATCCGGACCGCCTTGCTGCGCGCCGGGGCTGCCACAGGCGAATATGACGATGAGGAGGCAGACCTGCTGGCGGCCCAGGTTATCAAGGTGCTGATCCACCGCTTTCGCGGACAAGCGCCCACGGTGGAGCAAATCCAGGACGTGGCCGAGTACACGCTGATCGCGGCCAACCACCTGGCCACCGCGCGCGCCTACATCGTCTATCGCGAACAGCACGCTACGCTGCGGGCGGACAAGCAGACGCTGGTGGACGTGGAAAGCTCCATCAACGAATACCTCACCCGCGCCGACTGGCGGGTGAACGCCAACGCCAACCAGGGCTACTCGCTGGGCGGGCTGATCCTGAACGTGGCGGGCAAGGTCACGGCCAACTACTGGCTCTCGCACGTCTACACGCCCGAGATTGGTGAGGCGCACCGCAACGGCGACATCCACATCCACGACCTCGACATGCTCAGCGGCTACTGCGCTGGCTGGTCGCTGCGCACGCTGCTGCATGAGGGGCTCAACGGCGTGCCGGGCAAGGTCGAGGCCGGGCCGCCCAGGCACATGAGCTCGGCCGTGGGGCAGATCGTGAACTTCCTGGGCACGCTGCAAAACGAGTGGGCGGGCGCGCAGGCGTTCTCGTCGTTTGACACCTACATGGCCCCGTTTGTGCGCAAGGACGGCATGGACTATGCCGCCGTGCGGCAGTGCATCCAGGAGCTGGTCTACAACCTCAACGTGCCCTCGCGCTGGGGCACGCAGACGCCGTTCACCAACCTGACCTTCGACTGGACCTGCCCCGAAGACCTGCGCGAGCAGGTGCCCGTGACCGGCGGCGTGGAGATGCCGTTTTGCTACGGCGAATTGCAGGCCGAGATGGACCTCATCAACCGCGCCTACATCGACGTGATGACCACGGGCGACGCCAAGGGCCGCGTGTTCACCTTCCCCATCCCCACGTACAACATCACCAAGGACTTCCCTTGGGAGAGTGATAACGCGCAGCGCCTGTTCGAGATGACGGCCAAGTACGGCTTGCCGTACTTCCAGAACTTCATCAACTCGGAGCTGGAGCCCAACATGGTGCGCTCCATGTGCTGCCGATTGCAGCTTGATTTGCGTGAGCTTTTGAAGCGCGGCAACGGCCTGTTCGGCAGCGCCGAGCAGACCGGCAGCCTGGGCGTGGTCACCATCAATTGCGCGCGGCTGGGTTACCTGCATGCGGGCGATGAAGCGGGGCTGTTTGCCGCGCTGGATCGATTGCTGGAGCTGGGCAAGCAAAGTCTGGAGACCAAGCGCAAGCTGATCCAGCGCCTGATGGACCAGGGCCTGTTCCCCTACACCAAGCGGTATCTCGGCACGTTGCGCAACCACTTCAGCACGCTGGGTGTGAACGGCATCAACGAAATGGTGCGCAACTACACCCACGACCGCGAAGACATCACCACCGAGGCAGGCCACATGCTGGCGCTGCGCCTGCTCGACCATGTGCGCGAGCGCATGACGCAGTTCCAGGAAGAGACCGGCCACCTCTACAACCTGGAGGCCACGCCCGCCGAAGGCACCACCTACCGCTTTGCCAAAGAAGACAGGAAGCGCTGGCCCGCCATCCTGCAGGCAGGCACGCCAGAGCAGCCGTACTACACCAACTCTTCCCAGCTGCCTGTGGGCTTTACCGACGACCCGTTCGAGGCGCTCATGCGGCAGGAAACCCTGCAATCCAGATACACCGGCGGCACCGTGCTGCACCTGTACATGGGCGAGCGCGTGGGCAGCAGCGCAGCCTGCCGCGAACTGGTGCGGCGTGCACTGACGAACTTCCGCCTGCCCTACATCACCGTCACTCCCACTTTCTCCATCTGCCCCACCCACGGCTACCTGGCGGGCGAGCACCCGTTCTGCCCCCGGTGCGATGAAGAGAGGCTGGCCGCCAAGCGCGCCGCTCTGGCTGCCTGACTGTGCAGGACTTATGAGTCAAAAGGTCGCCTGCGCTTATGGAATAAGCGCAAGAAGCTATGAAAAATATAGCGAACGAATACAGGTGTGACGTGAAGAATGCACGCCATCACCGCTTTGCCTCTGCCCGCGATGGGCCGGGTGCATCGGCCCTTCATCCCTCCGCTTCGTTCATCCCCCATCTTTCTGAGAGTCCCTCATGACCCATTTTTCTTCTGCCGAACACGCTGCCTTGCGCAGTGCCGAATCCGCTACCGTGACCCTGACCGATGCCGAGCGCCAGCCCTGCGAGGTGTGGACCCGGGTGATGGGCTACCACCGCCCCGTGGCCAGCTTCAATGTGGGCAAGCAGGGCGAGCACCGCGAGCGCCAGTTCTTCCGTGAGCCCGGCTGTGGCACACGCTGCGGTGCCTGAGTCCGAGCCCGGCGGATCGCGTCGCTGCCCACCGGCTGCAGCGCCGAGCCTGCACGTGGGCGGCATCACGCCGTTGACCACCATCGACTTTCCCGGTCGCCTAGCAGCAGTGCTGTATTGCCAGGGCTGCCCCTGGCGCTGCGGCTATTGCCACAACCCGGAGCTGCTGGAGGTGAAGGCAGCGGCAGGCATGTCGTGGGTCCAGGTGCTGCTGTTTCTGGAAAAGCGGCGGGGGCTGGTGGACGGTGTGGTTTTCTCGGGCGGAGAGCCCACGCTGCAAGCGGCCTTGCCCGATGCCCTCAAGCAAGTGCGGGCCATGGGTTTTGCCACGGCCTTGCACACCGGCGGCATGTACCCCGAACGGCTGGTCGCTGTGCTGCCCCTGCTCGACTGGGTGGGGCTCGACATCAAAGGCCCCCGCCAGCGCTACGCCGAAATCACCGGCGCCCGCGGCAGCGATGCCCGTGCGTGGCAATCATTGCAACTGCTGGTGCGCAGCGGCGTGGCCTATGAGTGCCGTACCACCTGGCACGAAGGCCTGTTCAGCCGCGAGGAACTGCAAACGCTGGAGCACGATCTAGTCGCGGAAGGCGTGACGCACTGGACCCTGCAGCCCTGTCGGACCTCACCCCGAGAAACCCCACGCTCCATTGCTCCATTGCCCGTGGGATTAGGTTCGCGAGTCAAAGCTTTTGATGTGCGTGGCGGGGCGTGAGAGCCTGCTTACGACCTATTCATGGTGCCCGTTGCCCCACAGAGGCGGCAGATGCAAGGCGCACACCGCAGACGGGCTGGTGGCCCGGCGAGGATGGGCAACGCAGCAGATGCCGTCTTTGTGGGGCAACCCTTCGGGCAAGGCAGCACAAAGCCGCACTCTGCGTTGCGCACCTTGCCCAGGCCGCCAGCATGGGCGGCGGCGCACGCCTTGATTGCGGCCTTGTGCTGCCTTGCGGGCACTATGAATAGGTCGTAAGCAGGCTCTACGGATGTCCTCCACCCCTCTAACCGCCCGACAGACCAAAAAAAATTCAAAAATAGCCCTTCATTTTTTGCATTGTGAAAATGCATTGCAAAAAATGAAGGATTGCTGTGCCGGGCGCAAGCAGAATTAAGGGCTTTTTTTCCGCGCAACCGAAACTGCTCTGCCAGCCGGTCGCTTCCTACTCTGTACTGTGAGACAAGCCATGAGTAATCAGCAACCCACCATCATCTACACCCTCACCGACGAAGCCCCGCGCCTGGCAACGGCATCGTTCCTGCCGATCGTCCGCACCTTTGCAGCGCCCGCTGGCATCAACGTGGTGGAGAGCGACATCTCCGTGGCCGCCCGTATCCTGGGTGAGTTTCCCGACTACCTGACCGAAGAGCAGCGCGTTCCCAACAACCTGGCAGACCTGGGCAAGAAGACCCTGCAGCCTGACGCCAACATCATCAAGCTGCCCAATATCTCCGCCTCCGTCGCTCAGCTCAAGGCCGCCATCGCCGAGCTGCAGTCCAAGGGCTACGCGCTGCCTGACTATCCAGACCAGCCCAAGGACGACAAGGAAAAGGAAATCAAGGCCCGCTACAGCAAGTGCACCGGCTCTGCTGTGAACCCTGTGCTGCGCGAAGGCAACTCCGACCGCCGCGCTCCCAAGGCCGTCAAGGAATACGCACGCAAGAACCCCCACAGCATGGCCGAGTGGAGTCAGGCATCGCGTTCGCACGTATCGCACATGCACGCTGGCGACTTCTACCACGGCGAAAAGTCCATGACCCTGGACCGCGCCCGTGACGTGAAGATGGAGCTGATCACCAAGAGCGGCAAGTCCATCATCCTCAAGCCCAAGGTCAGCCTGCTCGACCGCGAAGTGATCGACAGCATGTTCATGAGCAAGAAGGCGCTGCTGGAGTTCTACGAGAAGGAAATCGAAGATGCGCGCAAGACGGGCGTGATGTTCTCGCTGCACGTCAAGGCCACGATGATGAAGGTGTCCCACCCCATCGTGTTCGGCCACTGCGTGAAGATCTTCTACAAGGAAGCGTTCGAGAAACACGCCAAGACCTTTGAACAGCTGGGCGTGAACGTGAACAACGGCATGGTCGATCTGTACACCAAGATCGAAACCCTGCCCCAGAGCCAGCGCGACGAGATCAAGCGCGACCTGCACGCTTGCCACGAGCACCGCCCCGAGTTGGCCATGGTCGATTCCGCCAAGGGCATCACCAACTTCCACTCGCCCAACGACATCATCGTGGACGCCTCCATGCCCGCCATGATCCGCAACGGCGGCAAGATGTGGGGCGCTGACGGCCGCCTGAAGGACGTGAAGGCCGTGATGCCCGAGTCGACCTTTGCCCGCATCTACCAGGAGATGATCAACTTCTGCAAGTGGCATGGCGCGTTCGATCCCAAGACCATGGGCACCGTGCCCAACGTGGGCCTGATGGCCCAGCAGGCCGAAGAGTACGGCTCGCACGACAAGACCTTCGAAATCCCCGAAGACGGCGTGGCCAACATCACCGACCTGGCCACCGGCGAAGTGCTGATGAGCCAGAACGTGGAGCAAGGCGACATCTGGCGCATGTGCCAGGTCAAGGACGCCGCCATCCGCGACTGGGTCAAGCTGGCTGTGAACCGCGCCCGCAACTCCGGCATGCCCGTGGTGTTCTGGCTCGACGCCTACCGTCCGCATGAGAAGGAACTCATCACCAAGGTGAAGATGTACCTGCACGAGCACGACACCACCGGCCTGGACATCCAGATCATGAGCCAGGTGCGTGCGATGCGCTACACGCTCGAGCGCGTCATCCGCGGCCTGGACACCATCAGCGCCACCGGCAACATCCTGCGCGATTACCTGACCGACCTGTTCCCCATCATGGAACTGGGCACCTCGGCCAAGATGCTCTCCATCGTGCCTCTGATGGCCGGTGGCGGCATGTACGAAACCGGTGCGGGCGGCTCGGCTCCCAAGCACGTGCAGCAACTGGTGGAAGAAAACCACCTGCGCTGGGATTCGCTGGGCGAGTTCCTGGCCCTGGCCGTCTCGTTTGAAGACCTGGGCCTGAAAAACGGCAACCCCCGCGCCAAGCTGCTGGCCAAGACGCTGGACGCTGCCACCGGCAAGCTGCTGGACAACAACAAGAACCCCAGCCCCAAGACTGGCCAGCTCGACAACCGCGGCAGCCAGTTCTACCTGGCCCTGTACTGGGCCCAGGAACTGGCCGCGCAAACCGAAGATGCCGAACTGGCAGCCAAGTTTGCGCCTCTGGCCAAGCAGTTGGTCGAAAACGAGCAGAAGATCGTGGACGAACTCAATGCCGTGCAGGGCAAGCCCGTGGACATCGGCGGTTACTACCTGCCTGAAGTCGCCAAGCTAGATACCGTGATGCGCCCCAGCGAGACGTTCAACAACGCGCTCAAGGCGGTGCTGGCGTAAGCCTGGCCTGATCGGAGGCGCTTTTTGCGCCTCTGCCCTGGCCTTGCATCAGCTTGGGTCAGGGGTAAAAAAAAAAGAGACTGCCTGGGCAGTCTCTTTTTTTATTCCGGGCTCGCAATTTCTGGTTGCGAGATCACCTTTTGAGCGTCGCGTTCAGGGCTGCAGGCCCTGTGCGGCCGCGTGCTCCAGTGCTTGAACCAATGCGGCGGGAGAGGCTGCGGGAGCCTCGTCGCTCTTGTACACGAGGCCTGTGCCTGTACCGCGTGGGTCCGTGATGCGACGAATCAGCAACATCTGCTGACTGCTGGAGCCAGCAGTCACCGAGTAGCCTTCGCCATCGTTCACGCTGTACACCATGACATAGCTGCGCAGCACCGTCCCGCTGTTGTTGATCTTGACGCAAAACACGTTGCCCGCCAGGTTGCCGCGTACTTGATGCTCGCAGCCGAACAGACCGTTGGCGCTGGCCAACAGACCGTTGCCATTGGCGGTGGCACCCAGTGCGGAGGTCAGCTCCACCACATCGGTGTAAACGCCTTCACTGCCAATCGAATTGAACACCCAGAAGCCCCGCAGGCTCTCGGTCTGGGCGGGGTAGCCAAACTGGAACCGTGCGATGGCCTTCTCAGGCTCATTGGGAAATTGCACAAAACCTGTGGTGCCAGACGTGAAGCGAATGGTCATGTTGCCGGCACTGCCTGCTTCCACGCCAGAGCGCGCGTTGCTGCCAAAAAACCGCCCACCGGTGTAGCGCATCAAAGGGGCTGTTGCCACGTTGTCTTTCACGTTGCCCACAGCCAGATAAAACGTGGGCTGGCTGTTGGACTCATAGGCATACATCTGCATCAGCAGCGTGTCATTCTGCACATCAATCGCCAGACCGCGGCCGGGCTTGCCGTCCACTTCAGACGTCACCACCCACGTGCCCGCCTGCGGCATGAATGCATAAGCCGCTCCTGCTCCCCATACCAGTGCAGCTGTCACGATTCTTCTCAACATTTGCCTTCGCCTCTCTTCATACTCCGTAACGGAGGTTTACAAAAGTTCATAATTTAACCCGTAATCGAGCAGGGCCCTCTTGTGCGCGCACACGGCCTTCACGAGCTGGATCAAAACCGTGCGAGCCGCCTCATGCGGTTTGCGCGCACACCCTCAACACCTCCGCCCCATACGCCTCCAGCTTCTTGGCCCCCATGCCGCTGATGCCCTGCAGGTCGTCCAGCGATGCGGGGTTGCGGTCGGCAATGGCGGCCAGGGTGGCGTCGTGGAAGATGACGTAGGCGGGCAGGTTGTGTTCTCGCGCCACTTCGGCGCGCCAGGCCTTGAGGTTGATGAAGCGTGCCTGGGCATCGGGCCCCAGGTTGGCCGCAGCGGCGGGGGGTGCGCTGCTCTTGCGGGTGCGTTTGGGCGCAGCGGCGGTGACGGATTCGCGCAGTTGCACGGGCACCTCGCCCTTCAGTACGGCGCGTGAGCCGTCGGTGAGGCACAGCGTGTCAAAACTCATGCCGCTGTCCAGCATCACCTTCTGCAGGCCGACGGCCCCAGTGGCCAGCAACTGGCGCAGCACGCCGCGCAGCTGGGGCTCGGTCAGGTCTGCGCCAATGCCAAAGGTGGAGAGCTTGTCGTGCCCGAACTGTGCCACCTTGTCGGTCTTTTTGCCGCGCAGGATGTCCATGATGTGCCCCGCACCAAAGCCGATGCCGCTGGCCTGGTGCACGCGGTAGATGGTGGACAGCAGCTTGCGCGCGGCGTCGGTGGCATCCCACACGGCGGGCGGGTTCAGGCAGTTGTCGCAATTGCCGCAGGGCGTGGAGGCCTCGCCAAAGTAGGCCAACAGCCGCACGCGGCGGCAGTCGGTGGCCTCGGCCAGGGCCAGCAGGGCATCGAGCTTGCCGCGCAGGGCTTGTTTGAACTCCTCGGCCGCCGGGCTTTCGTCAATCATGCGGCGCTGGTTCATCACATCCTGCAGGCCATAGGCCATCCACGCATGGGCGGGCAGGCCGTCGCGCCCGGCGCGGCCGGTTTCCTGGTAGTAGCCTTCGATGTTCTTGGGCATGTCCACATGCGCCACAAAGCGCACGTCGGGCTTGTCGATGCCCATGCCAAACGCAATCGTGGCCACCATCACGATGCCTTCCTCGCGCAGGAAGCGGTCCTGGTGGTTCTGGCGCACCTTGCTGTCCAGCCCGGCGTGGTAGGGCAGGGCGTTGATGCCTGCATCGCTGAGCGTGGCGGCCAGTTCCTCCACCCGCTTGCGCGACTGGCAATACACCACACCGGCCTCCCCTGCATGCTCGCGCTCGATAAAGCGCAGCAGCTGCGTGGTGGCATCTTTTTTCTCGACGATGGTGTAGCGGATGTTGGGGCGGTCAAAGCTGCTGATGAAGAGGCGCGCGTCCTGCAGCTGCAGCCGTTCGATGATGTCTTCGCGCGTGAGGGCATCGGCCGTGGCCGTCAGGGCAATCCGCGGCACCCGCGGGTAGCGCTCGTGCAGCAGCGTCAGCGCCCGGTACTCAGGGCGGAAGTCGTGCCCCCATTGGCTCACGCAATGCGCTTCATCAATGGCAAACAGCGACAGGTTGCCGCTGTCGTACAGGCTGTCGAGCAGGCCCAGAAAGCGCGGCGTGTTCAGCCGCTCGGGTGCGGCATACAGCAGCGTGATCTGGCCCGTCTGCAGCCGCCATTCCACATCCTGGGTGGCATCGAAGTCGAGCGTGGAGTTGAGAAACGCAGCATCCACCCCCGCTTCGTGCAAGGCCCCCACCTGGTCGTGCATCAGCGCAATCAACGGCGACACCACGATGGTCACCCCCTTGCCTTGCTGCTGGCGCACGATGGCCGGCACCTGGTAGCACAGGCTCTTGCCGCCGCCCGTGGGCATCAGCACCAGCGCATCGCCCCCGCCAATCACATGCTCGACGATGGCCTGCTGGGGGCCTCTGAACTGTTCGTAGCCGAACACGTCCTGCAAGACGGCATGGGCGGGAGTGGGAGCGGAGAGGGCGCGGGTAGACAAAGGAAGCTCTGAATTTGATAGCTGCCTGCGCTTGATGGATAAGCGCTGGAGGCCAATTTGACTGCAATCTCAAGGGTGCGCAGCGATGTGTGGCCGCCGTGGAGGCTAGACGGGTGAGCTGCGCAACAGGCGCATATTGTGCGCCGCCCTGGGCACGCACCCGCATCAACCTTGCGCAAACCCCGGCTGACGTGGCCGGGACTCGTGTGCCGGACCGCAGCCCGGCACCACGATCCAGAGACAGCTCGGGTTACTACTGAACCCTCGCTCCAGTAAATTGCTTGACACTTAAATTATTAATTCCTAAAGTTTCAAACATCCCTTGCGGTCTGGAGACCACGCATGAAGATTGTCTGTATTGGTGGCGGCCCTGCGGGCCTGTACTTTGGCTTGCTGATGAAGCAGCTCAACCCGGCGCACGACATCACCGTGGTGGAGCGCAACAAGCCCTACGACACGTTTGGCTGGGGCGTGGTGTTTTCCGATGCCACCATGGACAACATGCGCCAGTGGGACCGCGCCACGGCCGATGAGATCGAGCAGGCCTTCAACCACTGGGACGATATTGAGCTGCTGTTCAAGGGGCGGCGCATTCGCTCGGGCGGGCATGGTTTTGTCGGCATTGGCCGCAAGAAGCTGCTGAACATCCTGCAGGCTCGCTGCGAGCAGCTGGGCGTCACGCTGAAGTTCGATACCGACGCGCAATCGGACGAGGACTATGCCGACGCGGATCTGGTCATCGCCAGCGATGGCATCAACTCGCGCATCCGCAGCAAATACGCCGAGGTGTTCCAGCCCGATATCGTGACGCGGCCCAACCGCTACATCTGGCTGGGCACCCACAAGCTCTACGACGCGTTTACTTTCGACTTCCGCCGCACCGAGCATGGCTGGTTCCAGGCGCACATCTACAAGTTTGACGAGCAGACCACCACATTCATCGTCGAATGTCCCGAATCGGTGTGGAAGGCCCATGGCCTCGATCAGGCGGACCAGGAGCAGTCCATCGCGTTTTGCGAAAAGGTGTTTGCCGAGAACCTGCAAGGGGCCAAGCTGATGACCAATGCGCGCCATTTGCGCGGCTCGGCATGGCTCAACTTCCAGCGGGTGGTGTGCCAACAGTGGTGGCTGAAAAATCCGCAGGGCAGCCATGTGGTGCTGATGGGCGACGCCGTGCACACAGCGCACTTTGCCATCGGCTCCGGCACCAAGCTGGCCATTGAAGACGCGATTGAGCTGACCCGCCAGTTCCAGCGGCTGGGCGACACGCGCGCGCACATCCCTGAAGTGCTGGCTGCCTATCAGGCGGCGCGCAGCGTAGAGACCCTGCGCATCCAGAACGCTGCCTGGAACGCGATGGAATGGTTTGAGGTGTGCGGCGAGCGCTACTGCGACCAGCTGGAGCCCGAGCAGTTCATGTACTCCATGCTCACCCGCAGCCAGCGCATCAGCCACGAAAACCTGCGCTTGCGCGATGCTGCCTGGCTCGAAGGCTACGAACGCTGGTTTGCCGAGCGCGCTGGCGTGCCTGTGGCTGCGGGCCACAAGCCGCCCCCGCCCATGTTCACCCCCTACACAGTGCGGGGCGTTACGCTCAAGAACCGGGTGGTGGTCTCGCCCATGGCGCAGTACTCTGCCGTGGATGGCCT
Organism: Acidovorax sp. DW039; assembly: GCF_037101375.1. Classification (NCBI taxonomy): domain Bacteria; kingdom Pseudomonadati; phylum Pseudomonadota; class Betaproteobacteria; order Burkholderiales; family Comamonadaceae; genus Acidovorax; species Acidovorax sp. DW039. Next base: position 275,019 of record NZ_AP029019.1, read on the forward strand.
GGTGGGCGACTACCACCTGGTGCACCTGGGTGCGCGCGCCATGGGGGGCGCAGGCCTGGTGTTTGCCGAGATGACCTGCGTGAGCCCAGAAGGCCGCATCACTCCCGGTTGCCCCGGCCTGTACCGGCCTGAGCACACTGCCGCCTTCCGGCGCATTGCCGACTGGATTCACACCCATACCGATGCCAAGTTCGGCATCCAGATCGGCCACGCCGGGGCCAAGGCATCTACCCGTCTGGCCTGGGATGGGATCGACCAGCCGCTGCTATCGGGCAATTGGCCCATTGTTTCTGCCTCACCGCAGCAGTACCTGCCTGGCGTCAGCCAGATGGCCAAGGAACTCTCGGTGGGTGAGATGCAGGAGATCACCGCGCAGTTTGTGGCTTCCACCCATGCCGCCGCTGCCGCTGGCGCGGACTGGCTGGAGCTGCACTGCGCCCACGGCTATCTGCTATCGAGCTTCATCTCGCCACTGACCAACCAGCGCACCGACGCCTACGGCGGCTCGCTGGAAAACCGCCTGCGCTACCCGCTGGAAGTGTTTGCCGCGGTGCGCGCCGCCTGGCCTGAAGACAAGCCCCTGTCGGTGCGTATCTCTGCGCACGACTGGGTGGAAGGCGGCATCACGCCCGCGGATGCGGTGGAGATTGCCCGTGCCTTCAAGCAGGCGGGGGCCGACATGATTGATTGCTCCTCCGGGCAGGTGAGCAAGCGCGAAAAGCCAGTGTACGGGCGCATGTTCCAGACGCCCTTTGCAGACCGCATCCGCCAGGAGGCGGGCATTCCCACCATTGCCGTGGGGGCGATCAGCGAGGCCGATCACGCCAACAGCATCCTCGCGGCCGGGCGGGCAGACCTGTGTGCCGTGGCCCGCCCCCACCTTGCCAACCCCGCATGGACGCTGACCGAGGCCGCCAAGATTGGCTACACACCCATGGTGTGGCCCGCGCAGTACCGTTCTGCCAAGGGGCAGATGGAAGCGAATTTCGTGCGCGAGAAGGCGCAAAAAGCATGACCGCACTGCACGCCGTGGTCACCGGGGGAGCGCGCGGCATCGGCGCGGCCATTGCGCAGCGGCTGGCGGCCCAAGGCCTGCACGTCACGGTGCTCAGCAGGAGGGGTGAGGCCGCGCCCGGCATGCACGGCGTGGCCGCCGATGTGACCCAGGCATCCCAAATCCAGGCAGCCGTGCGACAGGCGCAGGATCGCTATGGGCCCATCCAGGTGCTGGTGAACAACGCGGGCCAGGCCGAAAGCGCGCCCTTTGCCAAGATGGACGAAGCCCTGTGGAGACGCATGCTGGACGTGAACCTGACAGGCACCATGCTCTGCACCCAGGCGGTGCTGCCCGACATGCTCCAGGCGGGCTGGGGCCGCATCGTCAATGTGGCCAGCACCGCAGGCCAGGTGGGCTATGCCTACGTGGCCGCGTACTGCGCCGCCAAGCATGGCGTCATTGGCCTGACCCGGTCGCTGGCGCTGGAACTGGCGGGCAAGGGCATCACGGTGAATGCCGTCTGCCCCGGCTACACCGACACCGACATCGTGCGCGACAGCATTGCGCGCGTGGTGGCCAAGACAGGGCGCACGCCAGAAGCCGCGCGCGCCGAATTTGTGAAAAGCAACCCGCAAGGAAGACTGGTGGACCCTGAGGAAGTGGCAGATGCCGTGGCATGGCTGTGTGGGCGCGGAGCGAGCGCGGTGACGGGGCAATCGGTCTCGGTCAGTGGTGGCGAGGTGATGTGATGGCCGCCCGTGCTCCCAAGAATTTCCGTCTGGTCGAGTCGCTGGGCGAGCAGCACATTGGGCTGGAGGCGCGCGCCCAGGCCGACGACCATCTGGACACCAAGATCTGGCTGCGCCTGCTGGCCTGCAGCACGCAGATCGAGCAGCAGATTCGCCAGCGCCTGCGCACCCGTTTCGACACCACGCTGCCGCGCTTTGACACGCTGGCCCAGCTGGACCGCCACCCCGAGGGCCTGCGCATGAACGTGCTGTCGCGCTACCTGATGGTGACGGGCGGCAACGTCACAGGCCTTACCGACCAGCTGGTCAAGGAAGGCCTGGTCGAGCGCATCGAAGACCCGGAAGACCGCCGCTCCTGGCGCGTGCGCCTTACCGACAAGGGCCGGGCCGACTTCGCCACCATGGCCCAGGAGCATGAGGTCTGGCTCAGCGAGCTGCTGGGCGGCCTGCCTGCAGGCAGCAAGGACGCACTGTACGAACACCTGGGCTTGCTGCGCGTGCACCTGGCGCAGCGGCAGACCGAGCTGGATTCACCCGTCTCCAAAACCAAGAGGAAACCCGCCGCATGACCATCGACCCCCAGCTTCTGGCCGGCAACCGGCGCCCTATGGCCGACTACCAGGCTCGCCACTTTGTGTGGGAAGTGCAGTCCGGCGTGGCCACCATCACGCTGAACCGGCCCGAGCGCAAGAACCCGCTGACCTTTGACAGCTACGCTGAACTGCGCGACCTGTTCCACAGCCTGAAATGGGCGGATGACGTGCACGCGGTGGTGCTCACCGGCAGCGGCGGCAACTTCTGCTCGGGCGGTGATGTGCACGAGATCATCGGCCCGCTGGTGCAGCTCAAGGCCCCGGAGTTGCTGATGTTCACCCGCATGACGGGTGAGCTGGTCAAAACCATGCGCGCCTGCCCCCAGCCCATCGTGGCCGCCATTGACGGGGTGTGCGCTGGCGCGGGCGCCATCATGGCCATGGCTTCCGACCTGCGGCTGGGCACTGCCCGCAGCAAGACGGCCTTTCTGTTCAACCGCGTGGGCCTGGCCGGCTGCGACATGGGGGCGTGCGCCATCTTGCCCCGCATCGTGGGGCAAGGCCGGGCCAGCGAGTTGCTCTTTACCGGCCGCAGTCTGGGCGGCGAAGAGGGCGAGCGCTGGGGCTTCTTCAACCGCCTGGTGGCCCCTGAGGCACTGCTGGCCGAGGCCCAGGCGCTGGCGGCCCAGCTGGTGGAAGGCCCCACTTTTGCTAACGGCATCACCAAGACCATGCTGCACCAGGAATGGGCCATGACCATCGACCAGGCCATCGAGGCCGAAGCCCAGGCCCAGGCCCTGTGCATGTTGACCCAGGACTTCGCCCGGGCGTACCACGCCTTTGTGGCCAAGCAGAAACCCCAGTTTGAAGGGAACTGACGTGAGCGACACCGCCTACCTGGACTGGCCTTTTTTTGAACCCCGCCACGCCGAGCTGGCCCGGGCGCTCGATGCCTGGGCCGCGCAGAACGTGCCCCACAGCCACGGCCCCGATGTGGACGCCGAGTGCCGCGCACTGGTCCAGCAACTGGGCGCAGGCGGCTGGCTGCGCCACGCAGTGGGCGATTCTGCCCAGGCCATCGACACACGCTCGCTCTGCCTCATCCGCGAAACGCTGGCGCGCCATTCGGGCCTGGCAGATTTTGCATTTGCCATGCAAGGGCTGGGCAGTGGTGCCATCAGCCTGCACGGCACGCCCGAGCAACGCGCCCGCTACCTGGTGCCGGTGGCAGCAGGCCAGGCCATCAGCGCGTTTGCGCTGTCGGAGCCTGATGCGGGATCGGACGTGGCCGCCATGGCCTGCTCTGCCCAGGCCGATGGGGACCACTATGTGCTCCACGGCGAAAAGACCTGGATCTCCAACGGGGGCATTGCAGACTTTTATGTGGTCTTTGCCCGCACGGGCGAAGCCCCCGGCTCGCGGGGTATCAGTGCGTTCATTGTGGATGCCGATACGCCGGGCCTCCAGATTGCCGAGCGCATTGAAGTGATCGCCCCACACCCGCTGGCGCGGCTGCGGTTTGACGGGTGCCGCATTCCGGCCAGCCAGCGGGTGGGGGCTGCGGGAGAAGGCTTCAAGGTCGCCATGCGTACGCTGGACGTGTTCCGCACCTCTGTGGCCGCTGCTGCGCTGGGCTTTGCACGCCGTGCGCTGGACGAGGCCCTGCAGCGTGCCACCACGCGCAAGATGTTTGGTGGCGTGCTGGCCGACTTCCAGCTCACGCAGGCCAAGCTGGCCCACATGGCCACCGCCATCGACAGCGCTGCCCTGCTGACCTACCGCGCCGCCTGGCTGCGAGACCAGGGCTGCAACGTGACCCGCGAAGCTGCCATGGCCAAGATGACCGCCACCGAAAACGCGCAGCAGGTGATTGATGCGGCTGTGCAGATTTTTGGCGGGCTGGGCGTGGTCAGCGGGCAGCCGGTAGAGCAGCTTTACCGCGACATCCGCGCGCTGCGCATCTACGAAGGCGCGACCGAGGTGCAGCAGCTCATCATCGGTCGCGATCTGCTCAAGTCCTTTTGACGAGTTCTATTGACCAGTCCTTTTGACACCAGGAGCACGGCGATGCATCCCTCTGCCCATGTGGACACCTTCGCACGCGACCACCTGCCGCCGCCCGAGCAGCAGCCCGACTATCTGTTCGATCTGCCCGCGCTGCAGTTCGGCCCCCAGCTCAACTGCGCCAGCGAGCTGCTGGACCGTCATGTGAGCGAAGGCCGGGGCGACCGCATCGCCATCCGCGCGCCCGGCCTGTCATGGACCTATGCCGAGTTGCAGGCCCAAGCCAACCGCATTGCCAACGTGCTGGTGCACGACATGGGCCTGCTGCCCGGCAACCGCGTGCTGCTGCGCGCACCCAACAACCCCATGCTGGCAGCCTGCTGGTTTGCGGTGATGAAGGCGGGGGGCATTGCCGTGGCCACCATGCCACTGCTGCGCGCCAAGGAACTCAAGACCATTGTGGAGATTGGCCAAGTCACGCACGCGCTGTGCGACAGCGCTCTGGCCGAGGAAATGCAGCTCACCGCTGCCCAAACACCGCTGCTGCGCGAGGTGCGCTACTTCCATGACCGCAGTGACACCGGACTGGACGCCTCCATGGCCCAGGCGTCGCCGCAGTTCGACAACGTGGCCACCGCTTCAGACGATTGCTGCCTTTTCGGCTTTACCTCGGGCACCACCGGTGTGCCCAAGGCCACGATGCACTACCACCGGGACGTGATGGCCATCTGTGCCTGCTGGCCCCCGCACCTGCTGCGCCCGCAGCCCGATGATGTATTCATTGGCAGCCCACCGCTCGCGTTCACGTTTGGTCTGGGGGGCTTGCTGCTGTTCCCGCTGTCCATCGGTGCCACCGCCGTGCTGCTTGAAAAATCGGGCCCGCCCCAGCTGCTGCAGGGCATTCAGGACTTTGGCGCCACCGTGGTGTTCACGGCTCCCACTTCCTACCGCCAGTTGGCTGCACAGGGCGAGGTGCTGCGCGCCACATGCCTGCGCAAATGCGTGTCGGCTGGTGAGGTGCTGCCCGCCTCTACGCGAGCCTTGTGGAAGCAGGCTACCGGCCTGGAGCTGATCGACGGCATTGGTGCCACTGAGCTGCTGCACATCTTCATCTCGCACGACGAGAGTACGGCGCGCCCCGGTGCCACGGGCAAGCCTGTCCCCGGCTACCGGGCCAGGGTGGTGGATGACGAGGGGCGGGAGGTGCCCCCAGGCACCGTGGGCAAGCTGGCGGTGCAGGGGCCCACGGGCTGCCGCTACCTGAACGACGAGCGCCAGCGCAATTACGTCAAGAACGGCTGGAACCTGACCGGAGACGCCTACCTGGTGGATGCGGATGGCTATTTCCATTACCAGTCGCGCACGGACGACATGATCATCTCGGCCGGCTACAACATTGCGGCCCCTGAAGTGGAAGACGCCCTGCTGGCCCACCCTGCGGTGGCAGAGGCCGCCGTGATCGGGGTACCCGATGAGCAGCGCGGGCAGATCGTCAAAGCCTATGTGGTGCTCCGCCCCGGCCATGTGGGCGATGCCAGCATGGTCACTGCGCTGCAGGACTTCGTGAAGCAGACAGTGGCTCCGTACAAATACCCACGTGCGGTGGAATTCGCGACCCAGCTTCCGCGCACTTCTACCGGTAAGCTACAGCGCTTTCGCCTGCGTGGCGTTTGAATCCCTCGCTTCTGTTCGTCCACCCTGTCCATTTCCTGGAGGCCTACCGATGAGTCCATTCACCCTTCGCCTGAGTACCCTGGCTGCAGCCACCTTGCTGGCCCTGCCTGCTGTGGCTGCCGACAAAGTCAAGATCGGCCTGTTGAGTACCTTGTCGGGCCCCGGCTCGGCGCTGGGTATCGACATTCGCGACGGTTTTCAGCTCGCGGTCAAGCAGACGGGCGGAAAACTCGGAGGCCTGCCTGCCGAGGTCATCGTGGCCGACGACCAGCAAAGCCCCGATGCGGCCAAGCAGACTGCTGACCGCCTGCTCAAGCGCGAGCGTGTGGACTTCATGACCGGCATCGTGTTCTCCAACATCATGCTGGCCGTGGGCCAGCCGGTGTTCCAGAACAAGACCTTCTACATCAGTGCCAACGCGGGCCCATCGCAGTACGCCGGTGCGCAGTGCAACCCCTACTTCTTCAGCGCCTCGTACCAGAACGACAACATGCACGAGGCCGTGGGCAAGACGGTGCAGGACCGTGGCATCAAGAAAGTGGCGCTGCTGGCCCCCAACTACCCCGCAGGCAAGGACGCCCTCGCCGGGTTCAAACGCTTTTACAAGGGCGAGGTGGCCCTGGAAACCTACACCCCGCTGAACCAGCTGGACTACGGTGCAGAGCTGTCGCAACTGCGTGCGTCGGGCGCAGAAGCCGTGTTCATCTTCCTGCCCGGTGGCCTGGGGGTGAACTTCGTCAAGCAGTTCACGGGTGCCGGGTTGAACAAGGAAATGAAACTCTTCGCCCCCGGCTTTTCGGCGGACGAGGACGTGATCCGCGCCGTGGGTGAGCCCATGCTGGGCATTCTGAACAGCTCGCAGTGGGCACATGACCTGGACAACGCAGCGAACAAGCGCTTTGTGGCGGATTTCCAGAAGGAGTATGGCCGCCTGCCCACCCTGTATGCCGCGCAGGGGTACGACACGGCCCGCCTCATCGATGCCGCGGTGCGGGATGTCAAGGGCAAGACCGAAGACAAGGACGCGGTGCGCAAGGCCCTGCAGGCCGCCCGGTTCGAGTCAGTGCGCGGTGCGTTCAAGTTCAACACCAACCAGTACCCCGTGCAGAACTACTACCTGCGCGAAGTGGTGAAGGATGCACAGGGCCGCATCACCAACAAGATGGTGGGCAAGGTGTTTGAGTCGCACGCAGACGCCTACGTGGGCGAATGCAAGATGTGACAGGGCTCTGGTGCCCTGACACCCACGAACTCTTTGCACCGCCTTCACCCCCTGGAGCCCTGATGTGAATGCCATCCTGATTCTGGAGCAGTTGCTCAATGGCCTGCAGTTCGGCCTGATGCTGTTTCTGCTGGCCGCAGGCCTCACGCTGGTCTTCGGCATCATGGACATGATCAACCTGGCCCATGGCTCGCTCTACATGGTGGGGGCTTACCTCATTGCCAGCATTGCGGGCGCATCCGGCTCGTTCTGGCTGGGCCTGGCGGGCGGGGTGGTGGCCACGGCGGTGGTGGGGGTGCTGCTGGAGCTGACGGTGCTGCGCCGCCTCTACCACCGGGACCATCTCTCGCAGGTGCTGGGCACTTTTGCCATCCTGCTCATGGCCAACGAAGGCGTGCGCATGATCTGGGGCTCGCAGCCCATGCCCATGGCCATGCCGCCTTCGCTGTCTGGCCCGGTGGCATTGCTGCACGGCTTCAGCTACCCCGCTTACCGTCTGTTCATCATTGGCGTGGGGCTGGTGGTGGCCTTGCTGCTGTACCTGCTGATCACCCGCACCCGCTTGGGCATGCAGGTGCGCGCCGGGGCCTCCAACCGCGAGATGGCACAGGCCATGGGCACCAACGTGCGCTGGCTGTTCACTGCGCTGTTTGCTTTGGGCGCTGCGCTGTGCGCCGTGGCAGGGGGCATGCTCGGGCCGTTGCTGGCGGTGCAGGTCGGCATGGGCGAGAGCATTCTGATCCTGGCGTTTGTGGTGATCGTGATTGGCGGCATCGGCTCCATCCGGGGCGCGTTGCTGGGGGCCCTGCTGGTGGGGCTGGTCGATACCGCGGGCCGCACCCTGGTGCCCCTGCTGTTTGGCCAGTTGCTCGGGCCTGCTGCAGCGGCCAGCGTGGCCCCGGCGGTGGCCTCGATCCTGATCTATGTGTTGATGGCGGCCGTCCTGTTCTGGAAGCCGCGTGGACTCTTCCCTGCTCATGGCTGATACCCCCCATCCTCCCAGCATCCTGGACCACGCGCTGCGCGTGCGCATTGCCGTGCCCCTGCTGGTGGCGCTGGCTTTGCTGCCCACCCTGTTCAACCTGGTGGGCGAGGGCTTTTACATCAGCGTTGCCAGCCGCGTGCTGATTTTTGCGCTGGCTGCCACCAGCCTGAACCTGATCCTGGGTTTTGGCGGCATGGTCAGCTTCGGTCATGCAGCCTTTGTGGGCGTGGGGGCCTACACCGTGGGCATCCTCATGCAGTCGGGCGTGGTCTCGGCCTGGGTGGCCTGGCCCGCAGCGTTCGTGATGGGCGGGGTGTTTGCCCTGGTGATCGGACTCATCAGCCTGCGCACGCAAGGCGTGTACTTCATCATGATCACGCTGGCTTTTGCGCAGATGCTGTTCTATCTGATGGTGTCGCTCAAGTCTTACGGCGGCGAGGACGGGCTGTCGCTGGCGTCGCGCTCGCACCTGGGCGGATGGGTGGACCTGGCCGACGACGCGCAGTTCTACTACGTGGTGCTGGCGCTGGTGGCGGTGCTGTTTTACGGCGTGGCCCGGCTGCTCAACGCCCGTTTTGGCCATGCGCTGCAAGGCATTCGCGAGAACGAGACCCGCATGGCCGCGCTGGGCTTTGCGGTCTACCGCACCAAGCTGGTAGCTTTTACCCTGGCAGGGGCCATTGCGGGGCTGGCGGGTGCGCTGCTGGCCAACCAGGCCAGCTTCGTCAGCCCGGCACTGCTGCAGTGGAGCCAGTCCGGCATGCTGATGATCATGGTCATTCTGGGCGGCGTGGGCTACCTGTGGGGCGGGCTGGTGGGGGCTGCCGCCTTTTTGCTGATGGAAGAGGTGCTGGTGGCCTACACCATCCACTGGCAGTTTGGCCTGGGCGCGGTGCTGCTGGCCGTGGTCTTGCTGGCACCCAACGGGCTGCTAAGCCTGCTCGGCAAGTTCAGGAGGAAGCCCGCATGACCGAAATTCTGCGAACCGAGCAACTGGTCAAACGCTTTGGCGGCCTGGTTGCCACCGACCACGCCAACCTGTCTGTGCAGCGCGGCGAGTTGCATGCGCTGATCGGCCCCAACGGGGCGGGCAAGACCACGCTCATCCACCAGCTCTCGGGGGCACTGGCCCCGACCAGCGGACAGGTCTTTTTTCAGGGCGAGGCGGTGACGGGCGTGCCCATCCACCAGCGGGTGCACCGCGGGCTGGTGCGCTCGTACCAAATTACCAGCGTGTTCAAGCGCCTGTCGGTGCTGGACAACCTGGCGCTGGCCGTGCAGTCGCGCACGGGCAGCAGCCTGCGGTTCTGGCGCGCAGCGCGGGCCGAGCGCGCGCGCTACGAGGCCGCAGCCGCCGTGGCCGAGCGGATCGGCCTGGCCGCCCAGTTGCACCGCACGGCGGGCATGCTCTCGCATGGCGAGCAGCGGCAGCTGGAGATTGGCCTGGCGCTGGCCCTGGAACCCCAGTTGCTGCTGCTGGATGAGCCCATGGCGGGCATGGGCCCCGATGAATCTGAACGCATGGTCGAGCTGCTCAGCAGCCTGCGTGGCCAGGTCAGCATGCTGCTGGTGGAGCACGACATGGACGCCGTGTTCCGCCTGGCCGACCGCATCTCCACGCTGGTCTTTGGCCGCATCATCGCCACCGGATCTCCGCAGGAGATCCGCGAGCATCCCGAAGTGAAGAAAGCCTACCTGGGCGACGAACTGGAGGCCCAGCCATGAGCACCCTGCTGGAAGTGCAAGCCCTGGAGACTGCCTATGGCCCCAGCCAGGTGCTGTTTGGCGTGGCCTTCAGCATCCGCCAGGGCGAAGTGGCCACGCTGCTGGGGCGCAACGGCATGGGCAAGACGACCACGGTGCGGTCGCTGCTGGGGCTCACCCCCGCGCGCGCGGGCAGCATCCGTTTCAGGGGGGAGCGCATCGACCACCTCGCGCCCGACCGCATTGCGCGCATGGGCCTAGCCGTGGTGCCCGAGGGGCGGCAGATCTTCCCCAACCTGTCGGTCAAGGAGAACCTGCTGGCCTTTGCCGCACGCCGCAACGCCACCGACAACCCCTGGACGCTGGACCGGGTGGTGGCGCTGTTCCCCCGCCTGCAAGAGCGCTTTTCCAACATGGGCAACCAGCTCTCGGGCGGCGAGCAGCAGATGCTGGCCGTGGGCAGGGCCTTGATGACCAACCCGCACCTGCTGATCCTGGACGAAGCCACCGAAGGGCTGGCCCCCCTGATCCGCGAGGAGATCTGGCGGTGCCTGGACCAATTGCGGGCACAGGGCCAGACCATTCTGGTCATCGACAAATACGTGCGCAGGCTGCTGCAGTTGGCCGATCGCCACACCATCATCGAGCGCGGCCAAGTGGTCTGGCAGGGCGACTCGCCCGCGCTGGCGGCAGACCCGTCGCTGTGGCACCGCTACATCGGGGTGTGACATGGACGGCACCCTGCATTTCACGCGCGACTACCGTATCCGCTTTTCGCACTGCGACCCGGCGGGCATTGTCTTTTTCCCCCAGTATCTGGTGCTGTTCAACCAGCTGGTCGAGGACTGGTTCACCGACGGCCTGGGCATTTCCTATGCCGACCTGCTGGGGCCGCGCTGCGTGGGCCTGCCCATCGTGCGGCTGGAGTGCGACTTCCGCGCCATCAGCCGCATGGGCGACACCGTAGCCTTTGGCCTGGCGGTGGAGCGCATCGGGGGCCGGTCGCTCACATTGGCGCTGCAGGCGCGTGGCAGCGACGCCCTGCGGGTGTCATCGCGCCAGGTGCTGGTGTTCACCAGCCTCGATACCCACCAGGCCATTTCCATGCCCGCCGATGTGCGGGCTGCCCTTTCCGCACTGTCGTTTGCCCATTAGATCAGGAGACCCCATGCAAGTCCTTCTTCCCCCCGGTTGGCCCCGCCCCAAAGGTTATGCCAACGGCGTCAGCGCACGCGGGCGCATGGTATTTGTGGCGGGCATGATTGGCTGGGACGCGCAGGGCCAGTTCCACACCGACGACATGGCGGGCCAGGTGCGCCAGGCGCTGCAGAACGTGGTGGAGGTGCTGCGCGAGGGCGGAGCCCTGCCCGAGCACATCGTGCGCATGACCTGGTATGTGACCGACAAACGCGAATACGTGGCCGCCTACCCCGAAATTGGCAAGGCCTTCCGTGAGCTGATTGGCAGCTTCAACGCCGCCATGACGGCGGTGGAGGTAAAGGCTCTGGTGGAAGACCGCGCCAAGGTCGAGATCGAGGTCACGGCGGTCGTTCCGGACTGATCCGCGCATTCGCGCATCGCAGTCGTTGGCATCAGCACCCCGGGGCGCTTGGCGATGCGGCGCGCGCCAAAACCCCCCGCGGGCCGTGCCGGGCCCCACTTCCTACAATAGGGCCCCTATGCAAGCCCTTCACTACACCCGCGCCGCGCAATTGCCCGATATCCTTGCCCAACGCATCGTCATCCTCGACGGTGCCATGGGCACCATGATCCAGCGCTTCAAGCTGGGCGAGGCGCAGTACCGGGGCGAGGGCTACAGCGGCCCGGACGGCGCGGGCGACCGCTTCAAGGACTTTCCCCGTGATGTGAAGGGCAACAACGAGTTGCTGAGCCTGACGCGCCCTGACGTGATCCGCGACATCCACGAGCGCTACCTGGCCGCCGGGGCCGATCTGATCGAGACCAACACCTTTGGCGCGACCACCGTGGCGCAGGAGGACTACGGCATGGCCGAGCTGGCGCGGGAGATGAACCTCCAATCCGCCCGCCTGGCCCGCGCCGCCTGCGACAAGTACAGCACCCCCGACCACCCCCGCTTTGTGGCCGGTGCCCTGGGCCCCACGCCCAAGACGGCCAGCATCAGCCCCGATGTGAACGACCCCGGCGCGCGCAACGTGGACTTTGAAACTCTGCGCGCCGCCTACTACGAGCAGACCGAGGCGCTGGTCGAAGGCGGCTCGGATGTGCTGCTGGTCGAAACCATTTTCGACACCCTGAACGCCAAGGCCGCCCTGTTTGCGATTGACGAGTTCTTTGAGAAAAGCGGCGAGCGCCTGCCCCTCATCATCAGCGGCACCGTGACCGATGCCTCGGGCCGCATCCTGAGCGGGCAGACGGTGACCGCCTTCTGGCACAGCGTGCGCCACTCGCGCCCCCTGGCCATTGGCCTGAACTGCGCCCTGGGTGCCACGCTGATGCGCCCCTACATCCAGGAGCTGAACCGCGTGGCCGAGGATACCTTTATCAGCTGCTACCCCAACGCCGGTCTGCCCAACCCCATGAGCGACACCGGCTTTGACGAAACGCCTGAGGTGACGAGCCGCCTGGTGCACGAGTTTGCGGCCGAGGGGCTGGTCAACATCGTGGGCGGCTGCTGCGGCACCACGCCCGACCACATTGGCGCGATTGCCAAGGCGGTCGAGAAAGTGCCTACGCGCAAGATGTTCTACGCCGCCGAGGCGTGAGCCTGAGCGCATGCAGCGCGCGGTTTTTGGACAAAAAACCGGTTTGTAAGAAAATACGGCTCCAGCGCTTGATTGACAAGCGCAGGCAGCTATCAAAAATATAGCTACCACCCCGCAGGCAAAGGGCCTTGCCACCGGGGGGCACCGCCGCAGTGTTGACTGGCGGCGGGCCGGGGTGCCGCAGGGGCGGCACCTGATTGTTTGTGCTGTGCCCCCATTGCCTTGATCCATGCTCTCCACCGTAGAAAACCCCACTGCCGCCGCCTTGCCTGCTGACGCGGACACCGCCACGCCTGCTGCCGACGCAGCGCTGGAGCGCGAGACCACCAAGCTTGAAAAGCGCCTGGTGCGCCAGGTGGCCCAAGCCATTGGCGACTTCGGCCTGATCGAAGATGGCGACAAGGTGATGGTGTGCGTGTCCGGCGGCAAAGACAGCTACGGCCTGCTCGACGTACTGCGCATGCTGCAGCAGCGCAACGGCAACCGCTTCGAGCTGATCGCCGTCAACCTCGACCAGAAGCAGCCGGGCTTTCCGGCCCATGTGCTGCCTGAATATCTGACGAAGGTGGGCGTGCCCTTCCACATCGAAACGCAAGATACCTACAGCGTCGTCAAAGAGCACATCCCCGAAGGCAAGACCATGTGCAGCCTGTGCAGCCGCCTGCGCCGGGGCATTCTGTACCGCGTGGCCGATGAACTGGGCGCCACCAAGATCGCGCTGGGCCACCACCGCGACGACATGCTGCAGACCTTCTTTTTGAACATGTTCTTTGGCGGCAAGCTCAAGGGCATGCCACCCAAGGTGCAAAGCGACCGGGGCGACCACCTCATCATCCGCCCCCTGGCCTATGTGGCCGAAAGCGACCTCACCCGCTGGGCTGAAATCCGCAATTTCCCCATCATTCCCTGCACGCTGTGCGGCAGCCAGGAGAACCTGCAGCGCAAGCAGATCGGCCAGATGCTGCGCGACTGGCAACAGCTCTACCCCGGCCGCATCGAGAACATGGCCGTGGCGCTGCGCAACCTGGTGCCCTCGCACTTCATGGATACGCGCCAGTTCGACTTCAAGGGCCTGGTGCCCAACGGCGTGGCGGATGCCGATGGCGACAAGGCGTTTGATGCCGAAGAACTTCCAGCACAGGCCGTGGGCATGCTCGGCGGCTTGCCGCTGATGCCCCGCTGAACCCGACCCCTGACGATTTTTTGATTGGGCCACCCCATGACCACGCTCAAAGCCCCCGAACTCCTCCTGCCTGCTGGCTCGCTCGACAAGATGCGCGCCGCCTACGACTTTGGTGCCGACGCGGTGTACGCAGGCCAGCCGCGCTACTCCTTGCGCGCGCGCAACAACGAGTTCCGCCTGGAGCAGATCAAGCAAGGCATTGACGAGGCCCACGCGCGCGGCAAGAAGTTCTTTGTGACCAGCAACCTGATTGCGCACAACGACAAGATCCGCACCTACCTTCGCGACATCGAGCCGGTGATTGACTGCAAGCCGGATGCGCTCATAATGGCCGACCCCGGCCTCATCATGATGGTGAAGGAGAAGTGGCCAGAGACGGAGATTCACCTGTCCGTGCAGGCCAACACCACCAACTGGGCCACGGTGAAGTTCTGGCAGAAGATGGGTGTGTCGCGCATCATCCTCTCGCGCGAGCTCGCCCTGGACGAGATCGAAAAAATCCGCCAGGAATGCCCCGACATGGAGCTGGAAGTGTTTGTGCACGGCGCGCTGTGCATTGCGTACTCGGGCCGATGTTTGCTTAGCGGCTACTTCAACCACCGCGACCCCAACCAGGGCACCTGCACTAACGCCTGCCGCTGGAACTACGCCACGCACGACGCCGACATCGACCCCACCACGGGCGAAGCCATTGCGCAGAAGATGGAAGGCGACTTCAACTTCGAGGCCGCGCAGCAAAAGGCCGAGCAGGCCTTTGCCTCCACCACCGGCAGCGGCCAGCGCCACCCCAAGGCCGACAAGGTCTACCTGATCGAAGAAGCGGGCCGCCCCGGCCAGCTCATGCCCATCATGGAAGACGAGCACGGCACCTACATCATGAACAGCAAGGACCTGCGCGCGGTGGAGCATGTGGCGCGTCTGACGCAGATTGGTGTGGATTCGCTCAAGATCGAAGGCCGCACCAAGAGCCTGTACTACGTGGCGCGCACCGCCCAGGTGTACCGCCGCGCCATCGACGACGCCGTGGCGGGCCGTCCGTTCAACCCCGAGCTGCTGATCGAACTGGAAGGCCTGTCCAACCGCGGCTACACCGGTGGCCTGCTGGAGCGCCGCCCCAGCAACGACTACCAGAACTACATCAGCGGCCACTCCGTCACCCAGCGCAGCCAGTACGTGGGCGAGGTGCTGGGCACCGAGGGCCTGGCCGATGTGGGCCTGAGCGGTGACTGGGTGCTGGTCGAAACCAAGAACCACTTTGCGGTGGGCGACCTGATCGAGGTGGTGCACCCCAGCGGCAACACCACCGTGCGCCTGCACGAAATGCGCAACGTGGAAGGCCAGCCCGTGCAGGTCGCCCAAGGCAGCCCGGTGCGCGTGTGGATTCCGCTGCCTGCACGCTACAGCGGCGCGCTGCTGGCGCGGGTGATTGAGTCGCAACCCCCCGCAGCCCAGCCAGAGCCAGCCTTGGCCGCCTGACATTTTTTGAGAACGCCCCGGGGGCTCCCGCATGACAACTCTTTTTGAATGCAGCCCCCGCCGGGTGGTTGCGGCTGCTGTGCTTGGTGTGGCTTTGTCTGGCGGTGCCAGCGCCCAGGCTCCCACCGTTGCCCCGGCTAAGCAGCGCTACGTACAGGGCTCGTGGGTCAACCTGCGCGAGTCGGCCCAGTCGCAGGCGCGCGTGGTGGCCCAGGTGCCTGCCAACACCGTGCTGCAACAACTCACCGAGCGCGACGGCTGGTGCGCCGTGCTCTATGCGGGCGATGCGCGCCTGGGCCCGCCCTTGCCAGAGCCGGTGCAAGCCCATGTGGCCTGCAACCTGCTGGCCGACCAGCCCCTCACCCTGGCGCAGGCGGGCAAGGATGCTGCCCGCGCCTTCTGGGTGGCACCGTCCCCCAAACGCATGCGTGCCTATGGCAACGCCCTGCCGCGGCCTGCTGCGTTGCAGTTGCCCGCCCTCATCAAGAGCCATACTCCCGAGATGCCCGTGCAGTACCCCACCCGTCCGGAGTGGGAGGCTGCCAAAAAGCTCATGCGTGCCGGGGTGGCGTTGCGCCCGGAGCTGGAAATCGACCGGGGGCGTCCCGTCAATCCGGTGGACGATATCCAGCTGGCAACGCGTGGCACCGAATATCAGCCTGCAGTGGCCCCCTTGAGCAGCAAGCCCGTTCTGGCTGCCATCACACCCTCGTACTTCCGCTCCCACGCCAGCGTAGCCTTGCTGCATGAGACCGACGCCGACGGCCTGGCCGCCGTGGCGGGCACACGCATCAGTGTCATCCCCACGGGCGGACCTTTTGGCTCCTTCAACCGGCATAACGGCCCCGAAATCGAGTTTGTGACCGGCTTCTGGGACATAGGTACGGCCACGCTGGGGTTTGCCCCTGCACTCACCCTGTACGCCATCACCCACCAGGGCCTGGTCGGCGCACGCACTCTGGGCAAGCGCGAGTGGGAAATCAGCAATGCTGATCACTACTGCGGCGGCCACTACCTTGGCAGTGGATTCGACGACCCGCGCGACGACGAAACCGCCCCCGTGCGCGGCTACGCCAAGCTGTCAGACACTGCCGAGGTGCTGGTGCGTCTGGTGGTGCCCGGCAAGCTGCCGCCTGACGCCGCCAAGGTCACCACCCGGCGCTACGCCACCAGCTGGATGGTGCCCGCCGAGCCACCTGAGCGGCCCAAGCCCCAACGCAAGGCCTCTGCCGTGCTGGTGCACGAAATCGACATAGACCGCGACGGCGTGGCCGACATCCTGCGCATCGACACCCCCGCGCCTGGGGGCATGAGCTATGAGCCGATTTTTGACTGGCGCTGGTATTTGAATATCAACGGGCAGTGGTTTCGGGCGGGGGCCTGGGAGGATCAGGAGTGCACGTGAGTGCGAAAGCGGCTTAAGCGTCGGCTTTCCATTGCTTGAGAAGTTTGGGCTGTCTTGCCAAGCCCGGCCAAAGGTACACGGTGTACTTGTCATTCGCCGGGTCCCACTCGTTTTGGATACTCCCGAGACCCGTCATAACCGCCAGAGCCCGGTATGTGCCTGGCTGAACGTGCAGGCGCGGAGCGTCTGGAAAGTGCTCGGTGCAGCCCATTACAACGAGCCGACCAGATGGCACTTCGATGCTGCCTTCGACGGCATGGTCAACATCACCTAAAGAAATGAGCGGATCGCTGTCTTCAATGACGATCTCAACGGGTACCTCGACGTTTCGCAGCGTTCCAGGGCAGACAGCGGACTTCCCGAAGGCTGTCTGGAGAGTCAGGGCTTCTTCTGTCCAAATAGATGCGAAGTCATCTTGCGACTTTTCATCTAGAACGACGAACTGGAAGTAGTCGGCCAAGACGTTGAATGTGTGAATGGAGGGCATGGAGCAGGCTCACTTTAGCGCAGGGTGGGAGCGCCTTCTTCAATCAGAGCAGATGCTCTTGACCACACCGTTTTCAAGCGACACCTGACAGCCGTAGCCTGACGAGAAACTGCTGCATCGGCCTTCCACGACAGTACCGGCCTTGTCAGACTGCGGAATGCATGAGGTCCCGCCACATTCGCTGGATGAGTTGCATAACATGCCAGCCTTGGGGTTGGGCAATTCGCAGGAAAAGTCATTGGGAGTATTCGGGCGCATGGGGCTGTAGGGGTAGGTTCTTTTCCAGAGCCCGTTCTTTACTGTGCACTCCTCCTCCGACTGTATTGACTGCGCTTGCAGCTTCGGCACTGGCGACGATACTGCGCGATCACTGCTTGGCGTGGGAGACTCTGCCTGGACACTGATCGCGACTGCAAGCGCGCCCGCGAGAACGAATCCAAATCGAAAAAACTTTCTTCCGGGATGTGAGTAGTGCATTGATTCCACCAGATTCGTGTGCATCACCGCTGAGTCTGCAGCGTCAATTGGGTCTTGCGGGGCTTTCTGGCCACTCGTTTTACTCATAGGGGACTTGTTGGGAAGGTAAGCTGCCTCGGTGGCTCAGTGCCCGGAGTTAGGCCGCTCACTTCCTCAGATGACCCCCCTCACGGCGTCCCATCATCGTAGACATCGCAGTCAAACCCCTGCAACACTGCCAGTGCCGGCACGGCAAAACGCTTTGGCTCGCTGACCTTGAGCCGTCCCTTGACCCGTTCAGAAGTGATGAACTTGCCGCTCAGGTAATTGACGCTGCTGCGGCCACTTTCCTTGCCTGAGGTCCAGACGGCCTCCTTGCCGATCAACTCAAAGTCGCCGCGCCGCGGGTTGAAACGGAATTGCAGGGTGGTGGAGCCCAGGTCGTCGCCTTCTGCTTTGTCCACCGCAGTGACCAAAAGCGATGCGCCCTTGGCCTCCAGGTTGAAGAACTTCTGGGCACGGCAGTAGCTCGCCGAGGCGGACAGGGGCGTGTACTGGCCGCCCGGTGTACCCGCCAGAACCACGAGGCGGATTTCCATGGGCCGGTCCGAGGGGCCGTTGACTTCGTTGAGGAGCAGGGCGAGGTCTGGCACGCCGTCACCGTTCCAGTCGCCGATGGTAGAGGTCCACTCTACAAAGGTCTGCTGCGGAAACAGCGCGGCAACGGCTGCCTCGGGGCGGGCGTAGGTTGCAGGCTGTGCGTGGGCTGTGGGCATCGCCGTGCTCAGCAGGGTGAGCAGACCGGTGATGACGGGCAGGGCGTGTGGGATGCGTGGCATGAATGGCTGAACCCGTGGGGAAAATTGGCGGGGCTGTGGGGAGTGGAGTGCCGCCGTCGCGTCACTCCATCCAGGCCTGGAATGCCCGCTTCCAGTGCTTGAGCTCGTAGCGCTCGCCGTCGTACGAGACGGTGGCGCTGAGGGGCTTTTTCTTGTCGCTGCGGTGGGCCGTCAGGCGCAGGTCGGCAAAGCCGTGCGAGGCCGTGGGTGCCACCGAGATCACGATGTTGGTTTCGGTGCGTGGAGCCTCTTCGCCCCCGCAGCGGTTGCCGCTGCCGTAGGTCCAGTGCCGCATGGTTTCCGTTAGCACGGGGCGCAGGGTTTTGCCTGCGATGACGAACAGCGTCAGTTCATCGTCAAAGCCGCCTTCGTAGGTGCAGCGGTCGCGGAAGGTTTGCAGGCGCACCCCAAAAGCGCGGACGGTGCCCGAGAGTTGGTACCGCGCTGTGTCCAGGCTCAGCGAGGAGGCCGAGACTTCAGACGCCGCGTTTTCCGGAATCACGCCCTTGTAGGAGGCCGTGATGCGCCCCGGGGGATCGATGACGGCCAGCAGCAATTGCTTTTCATACTCGGTGCCTGCGTCGTAGGCGAATGCTGCGAGCGTCTTGGACGGGTCTGCAGGCCATGCCTTGCACACGCCCGCCACGATGAGCCCACCGTTTTCCGCGCTGGGGTACATGCCATCGGCGGGATAGGCAAAGTGCTTCAGGCCAAAGTGCTTCAGGCCAAAGTGCTGTGCCAGTTGCTGAACGATGGCTTGGCTGCAGCGCCCGGTTGGGTCATGGGGTGTGGTCTGTGCCTGGGCGGCCATGCCCCAGCTGAGGGTAGTGCAGAGCAGAAAGGCTTGGGCTGCGTGGCGGGTTCGCATGGTGTTGTTGTGCTGGTGGGTCGAGAAGAGGGCCGAAGGGGATCAAAGAGGGGCTGAATGGACCTTGGGGCAAGGCACCTCACATGGTCGAATGTCTTGGCTGGCTGCGCAAGCTTTGCGTGCGCTGGGGGTTGATCTCTGTCGCTTCATCGCCATGCCGCTTTGAACAGGTTCTCAGATCACACAGCACCCATCCATGCGAATCCACTCACCCTCTTTGGCCCGGCTGCCGCAGCAGTGCCCCCAGCACTAGTGCCTCGGCCACCACTTCAAATCCTTCTTCCAGCGTGGCCATCAGGGGCGGCAGCTCGGGCAGGTGGGGCCAGTGGGACTGCGCCTCGGGCCACTGGTCTACCGCAATGGCAAGCCACCCCACGGCCAGACCGGCCCACAGCAGGGCGCGGGTGCCGGGGTGCAGCAGGGCGCGGTGCAGCCAGGCCAGGGTAAGCAGCCCGATCACCGCCACGGCCAGCATGGGGGCTTCGCGCACCGTGCTGTATTGGCAGGCGGCGGTCCATTCGTGGCAGCGAAACTTCCACAGCTCGTGCAGCATGAATTGCTCGTCCAGCGCCAGCACCGCGAAGGCGAGCGTGAGCCAGGCACCCAGCAGTGGAGGCAGGGCGCGTTCGCCCATCAACCGCAGGGTGGTGATGCTGAGGGTAAGCAGCAGCGCGCTCGACAGCCAGGCCACGGGCGAAGCGTCTGAACGAAAGGCGCGTTCCCACGCCGGGGCCAGTATCCACGTACTGAGCAGCAGATAGGCGGCCACCCCCAGCAGCAGGGCAGGGGCCAGCCCCCGATGGGGTTCGGGGGGGCGGTGGGGCAGGGACGCAAACAGGGTGTGTGACATGGGCCAGCCAGGGCGTGGAAGAGGATTCGATTTTCGGGGGGGCGCAGCCCATGTACGGGTGTTTGATAAAAAAATGGCTCTAGCGCCCGTTGGATAAGCGCAAGCAGCTATTGTTTTGATAGTACTTTTGTGGGGCGTGTCGCTGGCGGATGCGTGCCGTCTCGCCAGGGCCAGGGATGAAGCGCAGAATGCCTGCCGCCCGCCCTACTTTTTTGATCGGCCATGTCTGTCCAGATGGATCCACCCCGCAGCCCTGTGCCCGCCGTGGCGCAGGTGCTGGCCGAGGCCGCCTTGCAGCGGCAGAACATGCTGCTGGGCACGGACAAAGACAAGCCGGTTGCGCCGCCCGCTGCACCGGGCCAGGGCACGCCGGGGTCTGCTGCAGGCCCTGTGAGCAAGCCCCCGTTGCCAGAAGGCGCTGCCGATGCGCCGCAGGCGGCCCGGGTCAGCCTCTCGCCCCAGGCCAGCCAAGCGCTGCAGGCGCAGGCACGTGGGCAAGCCCCGGTGCCAAGGTCAGCAGACGGCCCGCCCGCCGGGCGGGGTGCCGGGGCAACCTCTTTACCGACTGCCTCGGCGTCTGCATCCACTTCTTCTGCGGCTTCCGCCGTGGGCGCTGCCACGCAGGCGGGCTGGCCTGCGTCGGGGGTGACTCCCGCCATGCGGGGTTTGCTGGATGCGCTGGTGCAGCAGCTCACCCCTGCAGCGCCGCAGCGGGTGGTGGTGGCGCAACCTTGGGGCCATGTCTATGGAGGTGACGCGGGCTTACCTGCCGAGGCTGATCTGCCGCCGCTGCAGACCTGGCTGGTAGGCCAGGGCCAGGTGCTGACGGAGCAGGGCGCACGCAGCTTCACCGCCACATTGCGCGTGCCTGCGGCCTGGCTGCAGGGGTTGCCGCAGGCTGCTTCATCTTTGGCAGAGCAGCCTGCAGCCCCAGACTCCAGCGCTTTGCAGGCGGCTTTTGCCGGGCGAGCCCAGGCGCTGGCGGGTGGGGTGTTTGCCCTGGTGCTGCAGCCGGGTGGGGGCGTGCATGGCGCAGGGGGTACATCCACCAGCGCCTTGCTCTCGCTGGAGCTGGCGCCCTGGGCGGGGGCTTTGGGTGGTGCGGGGGCTCTGGTGTATGGGCGCGACCAGCTCCAGACCCGCAACGACCCCTGGCTGCAGATGCTGGCGCTGCAGGCCAGTGGCTACGGGCGCGAAGAGGAAGAGGCCGACCAGCGCCGCCGTGCACGCGGCCATTGCGATGCCCCCGGCTGCCCTTACGCAGGCCGTGCGCCCTGTGAGCAGCCGTTTTGCTTGGCGCAGCGTGTGGTGCCGGTGCAGGCAGTGCCGCCCTGCGAGCGGGCATAAAAAAGCCGCCCTGTGGTGAGGGCGGCTTGGCCGGGCGCTTGTGGCGCTCCAGGATTCGGGGCGCTGGCGGTGGGCCAGCGCTGCGAAAAAATCAGATCTGGGCGGGGCTCATGGATACAGACCGCGCATTTCGCGGGCGTGCAGGATGCGCTGGCAGGCCACGATGAAGGTGGCGGTGCGCAGCGTGACCTTGTGCTGCTGGGCCACTTGCCACACGCCGTCAAAGGCCTCTTGCATGATGCGCACCAGGCGGGCGTTGATCTCGTCCTCGCTCCAGAAGAAGCTGGAGAAATCCTGCACCCACTCGAAGTAGCTCACCGTCACGCCACCAGCGTTGGCAATCACGTCGGGCAGCACCAGCACGCCCTTGTCGGCCAGGATGTCATCGGCCTCGGGGGTGGTGGGGCCGTTGGCGCCTTCAATCACCAGCTTGGCGGTGATGCGGGCGGCGTTGTCCTTGGTGATCTGGCCTTCCAGCGCAGCGGGGATAAGGATGTCGCACTGCACGCCCCAGAACTCGTCGTTGGCCATGGTTTCCGCACCGGCAAAACCGCCCACGCCACCGTGTTGCTTCACATGGGCCAGCAGGGCGGGCACGTCCAGGCCATCGCTCTTGAAGATGGTGCCGGTGTGGTCTTGCACAGCCACTACCTTGGCACCCGCCTCGGCAAACAGCTTGCCTGCAATGCCACCCACGTTGCCAAAGCCCTGTACGGCCACCTTGGCACCGGCAATGGCCAGGCCCGTGCGCTTGGCCGCTTCCACGCCCACGGTGAACACGCCGCGGCCTGTGGCTTCCACACGGCCCAGCGAGCCGCCCAGATCGATTGGCTTGCCGGTGACCACGCCAGTGGCGGTGGCACCGGTGTTCATGGAGTAGGTGTCCATCATCCAGGACATGATCTGGCCGTTGGTGTTCACGTCGGGCGCTGGGATGTCCTTGGAGGGGCCGATCAGCAGGCCGATCTCGCTGGTGTAGCGGCGGGTCAGGCGCTCCAGCTCACCGCGCGAGAGCTTCTTGGGATCGACACGGATACCGCCCTTGGCACCGCCGTAGGGCACGTTCACCGCGGCGTTCTTGATCGACATCCAGGCCGACAGCGCCATCACTTCAGACAGCGTCACGTCCTGGTGAAAACGCACGCCACCCTTGCCGGGGCCGCGGCTGAGGTTGTGCTGCACACGGTAGCCCTCAAAGTGGGCGATGGTGCCGTTGTCCAGCTCGATGGGCACATCCACCACCAGCATGCGCTTGGGGCGCTTGAGCGTCTCGACCCAGCGGGCCAAGTGGCCCAGGTAAGGGGTGACGCGGTCCACCTGCTGCAGATAGATACCCCAGGGGCCGAGGTGGTCGGCCTGCAGGTACGAGGGCAGGGGATGGTGGGTGTGGGCGGGTGTGCCAGAGGGGGTTGTCATGTTGAATTTCCTTGTGGGAACAGTCCAGGCCGCGAAGCTTATGCCTGCGGTGTAACGGTGTCCAAGGCCAGTCTGTATGCGGGTTATGCATCAGATGCATAACGTGCCGGATGCATGAGAATCCGCTGCGGGGCGGGCGCTGGACATCCATGGTTTGCAATTTCCATACCCCTGCGAAGCCGGGGAAACCGCCCGTGCGAGCGTCACCGGGCAGCGCGTTTGCCGGTCTTTGGGGATCAGGTTCTAAGATTGGCCCATGAGCACCCTCAATTGCCCCGCCTGCGCCGCCCCTTGCCAGCCCAACGCCCGTTTTTGCGGGCAGTGCGGGCAGGTGCTGGTCTCTCGCGCAGCGCCTGCGCCTTTGGATAT
The DNA here is from genome assembly GCF_037101375.1 of Acidovorax sp. DW039. NCBI lineage: Bacteria > Pseudomonadati > Pseudomonadota > Betaproteobacteria > Burkholderiales > Comamonadaceae > Acidovorax > Acidovorax sp. DW039. Next base: position 298,327 of record NZ_AP029019.1, read on the forward strand.
CGACTTTGATCCTGATGACGAGCTGGACGGCCCCGCCGACCCAGAAGCGGACACCCGGCCTGCGCCGCTGGAGTTTTCGTCCTCGGTCATGTCGGAGGAAGTCGACCTGCTGCTGGATGACGGCCCTGGCCCTGCGCCGGTGGCAGCACCCACGCCTGCCTTGGCACCCGCCGAGCCTGCAGCCGCAACACCTTCGCCCGATGCCAAGGGCGTTTCAGCCGTCGCCACTGCCATCTTGGCCACAAGTGGGGCTGGCCAGCTTGCAACCGAGGCGGGGCCTTTTACCAAGCCCTCTGCGTCGCCTGAACTCCCCCCGCCTGAACTCCCACCTTCGCCCCCATCGGCCCCGCAGAGCGGTTCTGGCTGGACGGCCGCACTCTATGCCGCACTGGGCTTTGCCGTGGTGGCCCTGACTGCAGCGCTCGCGTGGTGGTTGTGGGGTGGCAAACCCGCTGTGTCTTCCCCATCCGTTGCGGGCAAGGCGCCGGTGATTGCCGTAGAGCAAGCCTCGCCCGGCACAGCTCCCGCAGTTGTTGCACCTGCTGCACCTGCCGTACCCGCTGTGCCTGTGACGACTCCCCCCCCAGCAGAGGCCCCTGCGGATGCTTCTGCCGTGCCTCCGGCAACCCGCTCTGCAGCCCCCGCTGCCCGGCCTGCGGGCAATGGCCCGGTGGCGGCCAACCCTGCTGCGGGCAGCGAGCCACCCTGGCCGCATGGCGGCTCGCGTGAGCCTGCGCCGCCTTCGCTGTCGCGCCCCGCCAGCCCACCCACGCCTGTGGCAGAGGGCCTGGGGCCCCTGCGCGCAGCCCTGCGCCAGTGCGACCGTGACGACAACCTGCTGACTCGCGGCGTGTGTGTGGTGCGTGCTCGCCACCAGCACTGCGGCAGCCATTGGGGCAAGGTACCTGAATGCCCCATGAGCAACCGCAACAACGACCCCTACACCAGCAACTGACAGCTGCTACTGGCAAGTCAACACCGCACCCAAGAGCCAAGACCCAAAAGCCAAGAGGGAACCCACCATGAGCCCGCACTCCGCCCATCACCATGCACACACGCGCCTGGATGCGCACATTGACAGCCGCATTGAAGCGCGGGTCGATCACCCGTACTCGCTGCTGCGCCTGCCCGAGGCGCTGACCTGCTGGCCCGCGCTGGCGGTGCTGGCAGCGTCTTTTCTGGTGGCGGCGCTGGTGTTTGCTTTGGGCGGGCTCATGGGGCGGCTGTGGCTGGGTTTCATGCTGCTGTTCTCGCTGGTGGCCGTGGTGGTGTGCCTGGCGGGTATCAGCGGTGCGGGCACCTGCCTGTCTGACCTGGCCCACCGCAGGCCCTACCGCAGCCTGACCAGCTACTTTCTGGCCGGGCTGCTGTGCCTGCCCAAGCTGCTGGGGGCCGTGCTGCTCATGACGGGGGCCGTGGTGCTGCTTTTTGTGGGGCTCGCACTGGTGTTTGCGGTGTGCAAGATTCCGCTGCTCGGCCCCCTGATGCTGGTGGTGGCCGTGCCGGTGGCGGTGCTGCTGGTGGCTGCGCTGATGATGGCGCTGTACGTGGCGTCTTCCATTGTGGGCCCCGCGCTGTGGGACGGCGAGCGGGTGATGCACGCGCTGTCCATCGCCTGGCATATTGCGCGCCACCACCCGCTGGCCGCCATCGGCAAGATCGTGGGGGGCATGTTGCTGTCGGCCATCTTCGCGTCGGTGCTGTTTGGCCTGCTGGCCTCGGCATCGGCCCTGGTGGGCGGCTTGGCCGCCTCGGTGATTGGCTTTGGCACGCAGGCGCATCCGTTGTACATGATGGACGGTGCCTTCAGCGGCCACATGATGGGCACGGGTGTGGGCTTCAGCCTGGTGTTTGCGCTGGCCTCCGCGCTGGTGTTCCTGCTGCCGCTCATGGTGGGGGTGCTGACCTGGTGCGAGTTTTCAGCGCTGGTGGATCTGGACAGCATTCGCCAGGCTGCCGACGAAAAACTGCAGGACGTGAACACCAAAATGGCGGACCTCAAGGGCAAGGCACAGGCCTATGGGGCCAGCGACAAGGCTGCAGGTTCTTCGGCAGCCGCCTCCTACTCTGCCGAACCGGCCGCACCCGCTCAGGCAGGGCCTGCATCTGCTGCTGCAGCCCCGGCGTCCCTCTCGCCTGCTTTGCCCCTGCCTGCACCAGAGCCGGTGTCTGATCCGGCTTCCACCCCCGCCGCAGAACCTGCGGCCGCGCAGGCCACGACCTGCCCGCAATGCCACAGCGCCGTGCAGCCTAGCGACCGCTTTTGCCAGCAGTGCGGGAAAAGTCTGCAAGGGCCTCAGGCCGGATAAAGGGATAGAGGCGCGGTGGGTTACTCCACCTTGATCTTTTCCAGCGCCGGGTCGCCGGGCGGGTAGCGCAGCTGCAGTCCTTGCAGCGCGGCGCGCAGCACGGTGGCAATCATCAGGTTGCGGTGGGTTTTGGAGTCTGCGGGCACGATGGTCCACGGCGCCCAGGGCGTGTGGGTGGCGGCCAGCAGTTGCTCGTAGGCGCGCTGGTAGTCGTCCCACTGCGCGCGGGCAGTCAGGTCGCTGCGATCAAACTTCCAGTGCTTGGAGGGGTCGTCCAGGCGCTCCTGCAGGCGCTGACGCTGCTCGTCCTTGCTGATGTGCAGCATGAACTTGAGCACCACCGTGCCGGTCTCGCACAGCATGCGCTCAAAGTCGTTGATATGGGCCAGCCGCTGGCGGTGCTGCTCGGGTGTGATCCAGCCGTTGACCGGGGGCACCAGCACGTCTTCGTAGTGGCTGCGGTTGAAGACGGTGATCTCCCCCGCAGCAGGCACCTGCTGGTGGATGCGCCAGAGGTAGTCCCGCGCACGCTCGGGCTCGGTGGGGGCCTTCCAGCCCACGGTGTGCACGCCCAGCGCACTCATGCGGCCAAACACGCCGCGGATGGTGCCGTCCTTGCCCGAGGTGTCGGTGCCCTGCAGCACCACCAGCAGCTTGTAGCGGCGGTCGGCGTAAAACAGGTTTTGCAGTGCGTCCAGCTCCACGGCCAGGGCTTCCACCGCTGCCTTGTCCTCCGCCTTGCTGCCCAGCGAGAACGGTTTGGCACCGGGGTTCAGGTCCTTCAGCGAAACCGCCTGGCCCGCCCGGGGTTGCCATGCAGACCAGCGCGGGTGCAAGGCGCTTTGCGCAGCCTGCATCCAGGCGGGGGGTGTGGAGGAGGGGGATGGCTGGGCGGACAGAGGGGTGAGAGGGGCCGGTGTGGGCATGTGTTTTCCGGTGTTTTCAGGGTAGGGCGTCTGGTGCCGAAGATACCAGCCGCCCGCCCTCAAGGCCAGCGCGATCCCATCCTCTGTGTACTATCAAAAATATAGCTGCCAGCGCTTGTTGAATAAGCGCTGGAAGGCATTTTTGCTCAGATGGTTGTTACGCCATCAGAACCGCATCAAAACGCCACCTGCACCCCGGCCACCACCTGGCGGCCCATGCCTGGAATGACGGTGAGCGCGCCCCACGAGGCGGTGTAGTAGGTCTTGTCGAACAGGTTGTGCACGTCCAGCGTCAGGCGCGTGCGCTTGTCGATCTGCCAGTAACCGGTGATGCGCGCCGTGGTGTAGGCAGGCAGGCGGTAAGTGTCGGTGGCGGTGCCTGTGCGCTCGCCCACATGCACCAGGCCGCCGCCCAGGCCGTAGCGGCCACCCCAGGGGGCCTGGTCCTCGCGGATGGCGAACAGGCCCGCACTCACACGCGGCACGTTCAGCAGGCGCTTGCCGAGCAAGGCGGGGTTGTTGTCGCGGGTCACTTCGGTGTCGGTGTAGGCCAGGTTGGCCGTCATGCGCCAGTGGGTGTCGATCTGCCCGGCCACGTCCAGCTCCAGCCCGCGGCTGCGCACTTCGCCCGCCGCAATGTTGAAGTTGGCATTGGTGGGGCTGCGCGTGAGCACGTTGGACTTGCGGATGTCAAACAGCGCCACGCTCGCGTTCAGGCGCTGGTCGGGCGACTGCCACTTGGCCCCCACTTCAAATGCCTTGCCCTTTTGCGGGTCAAACGCATGGCCCTGTTCATCCGTGCCCGCATTGGGGCGGAACGAGCGGCCCGCCGAGGCGTAGACCGAGGTGTTCGCGTCGATCAGGTACGTCACGCCGATGCGCGGCGTGGTGGCCGAATGCGACTGCACCTGGCGCTTGCCCGCCATCAGGTCTTCGTTGTCCTGGTGGAAGCGGTCAAAGCGCACCCCGGCCAGCAGCTTCCATTGGGCGCTCAGGTCCATCTGGTCCTGCACAAACAGACCCGTGGCGCGCAGCCGGTCATTGAGCAGGTAGCCCTGTGCCAGCGGGGCCGATGGCACGGTGCCATAGGTGGGGTTGTAGATGTCGATGGGGTATTTTTGCGGCGAGTACTTGATGTCCTGGCCCGAGGTCAGATGCCACGAATCCACCCCGGCCAGCACCGTGTGGCGCAGCGTGCCGGTGGTGATCTTGCCTTCCACTTCGGCCTGCACCGATGTGTCGCGTGAAGGCAGAGAGCGCCAGCTGTCGCTGCGCGCCAGCGTGCGCCCGTCACTGCCCAGCAGGCCGATCTGTCCGGTGCCGAAATCGACGGCATTGCCGTACAGATCGGTCTCGCGGTACGAAGCGCCCAGGCGCGTGCGCCAGCCTTGGCCCAGGTCGTGGTCCAGCGTGAGCTGGTGGGTGTCGCCATTGACGTGCAGGTTGCCCCGGTCCGGCTCGCCCAGGAAGCGGTCACGCGGCACAGCGCCCACGTTGCCGTTGATCTGCACCAGGCCCCGGTCCAGCGGGGTGCGGATGCGGATGAACTCGGCCTCGTAGTTCAGCACCGTGTCGCGGCCCAGGTTCCAGGTGACGGCGGGGGCCACCACCATCTTGCGGTTGTCTACCAGATGGCTGCGGCTGGCACCGTCTTCGGCCGCCACGTTCAAGCGGTAGGCCACATCGGTGCCCAGCGGGCCGGTGGTGTCGAGCGTGGCGCGCCGGTACCCCAGCGTGCCCACCTGCACACCTGCCTTGTGGGCGGCGGTGAACTGGGGCTTTTTGGTGACCACATTGAGCGTACCGCCGGGCTCGCTGCTGCCATACAGCGCCGCAGCCGGGCCCTTGAGGAATTCAATGCGCTCCACGCTGGCCACATCGCGCTGCGGACCATAGCCCCGGTTGGAGGCAAAGCCGTTGAGCAACTGGCCCCCGTCGGTATTGCTGAAGCCGCGAATGGCGTAGTTGTCCCAGGTGCCGCCAAAGTCGTTGAGGCGGGTGATGCCGCTCACAAAGTCCACCGTGTCGGCCAGACGGCGGGCGCCCAGGTCTTCCATGAGCTGCTGGGGCACCACGCGCACGGCCTGCGGGGTTTCGATGAGGGGCGTGTCGGTGCGGGTGGCGGCAGTGTTGCGCTGTGCGCCCTGATAGCCCTGGCTGGCGGGTGCTTCGCGCACCTGCACTTCCGAGAGGGCGGGGCTGGCGATGGCATCTGCGGGCGAAGGGGCGCTGGTCTGTGCCAGCGCGGCGGCTGAGGTAAAGGCACACAGCGTCAGCGCTGCGTGGGCAATGGCCGAGAGGCGAAGGGACCGTTGAATCTGGAAATGCATCGCAAAACAGGGGGGTGCGCCGTCAACGCACCCCCAGGTAAAGAGGGTAGTGAAGCGAATGTGACAAGCGCCGCCCTTGGTTCGTAAACCGCGCGGAGCGGGCTTGTGACGTGAGGGAGGTGATTATCTTTACAAATGCGACTAATTCGCATTTGCTTTCAATAAATATGTGACGCTATGGCGTTCGCGCTACACCGGCCGCAGGTCTGTTGTGCAGGCCCTACCGCTTTCCTACTGCTTTCCCTCAGCAATCTCCATCAAGGCCACAAACCGGCGCGCTCCCAAACCCAATGGCCTTTCCTTGGACCAGACCACATCCACCCACAGGGCAGCGCCGTTGCTCAGGTTCTCAAAAGGCATCTCCACCAGCGTGCCTGCCGCAATGCGGGGCTGTACCAGCGCACGCGGCTGCCAGCCCCAGCCCAGGCCCGCTTCGATCAGGCCCAGTGCGGCCAGATGGTTGTCGGTGCGCCAGTGGTGGCGGGCAAAAACAAAGCGCGGGTCGGTCTGGGCCAGGTCGCGGCTGGCCACCACGATCTGGCGCGTGGTGGTCAGGTGCTCCTCGCGCAGCATGGCGCGCTGCGCGGGCTCGCCCCGGGCCTGTGCGGCATCGCGTGCGGCCACCAGCACGGGGTGCTGCGGTGCCATCACGGCCACCAGCGTCTCGGTGCCCACTTCCTGAAAACCCTCGCGCCCGTCGATGCTGGGTCGCTCAAACACCAGCGCCAGTTGCGCGCGGCCACTGTGCAGCAGCGCCAGCGCATCCACCTGCGGGGCGGTCAGCACCTCCACCTGCAGCAGGGGGTACTCCTGCGCCAGCGCGGCCAGGGGGGCCGTCCAGCGTGATGCCAGCAGCTCTGGGGCAATCGCCAGGGTCAGCCGCTCTTCCAGCCCCTGCGTCAGCGCTAGCGCCTGGGCGTTGAGTTGCTGCAGCTGCCCGGCCAGCAGGCGCGCCTGTGGCTCCAGCGCGCGTGCGGCGGCGGTGGGGCGGGGCTCGCGGCCGCTGCGGTCAAACAGGGGCACGGCCAGCTCGGCCTCCAGGTGGGCGATGGTCATGCTCACGGCCGACGGCACCCGCGAGAGAGCCCGCGCCGCGGCGGAAAACGAGCCGTGGTCCAGCGCTGCGAGGAACACCTGCACGCTGTCAGACGTGAATGCCATGGGTCACTTGTCAGAAAAACTGAAAGAAGCTGACTTTATATATCAGCATGGCACACATAAAGTGCAGTCCATGGCACCTTCCCACTCTCCTTTCAGCCTGCAGGGCATTCAACGCCGCGTGGTGTACGTCACGCTGTACGAACTGATCGCCATCATTGTTGCCACCTTCGGCTTGGCGGCCCTCACGGGGCAGAGCGCATCGCATTCCAGCGTGGCCTCGGTGGCCGCCTCGGCCGTGGCCGTGGTCTGGAACATCGTCTTCAACTGGGCCTTTGAGCGCTGGGAATCCCGCCAGGCCGTGCGCGGGCGCAGCGTGGCCCGCCGGGTAGCCCACGCCATCGGTTTTGAAGGGGGGCTCGTGTTCACCCTGGTGCCACTGTTTGCTTGGTGGTTCAACGTGAGCCTGTGGCAGGCCTTTGTGATGGACCTGGCGCTGATCGTCTTCTTCCTTTGCTACACCTTTGTCTTCAACTGGGTGTTTGACCGGGTGTTTGGCCTGCCTGCGTCGGCCATGGCAACGCCTGCGCAGGCGTGAGTCGGCACTGATTGCGCTCTCCCCCTTAAAATCAGCGCTTCGCCCAAGGAGCGTTGCAGCGGCGGCCTGATTCCACCCCACGGTGGCTGGCTGCCGTCAGGCTTGGGCACCTTGCCCCGCCCATAACGACGCTCACCTGTTTTGTCCGTGTTCCTGCACAGGTGAGCCCTATGTCTGCTGTTTCCGTCCCTCCCATGAAACTCTCTGGCCTGGAGCCCGTCTCCATCGGCCAGGGCACCCTGTTCGTCAACGTGGGCGAGCGCACCAACGTCACCGGCTCCAAGGCGTTCGCACGCATGATCCTGAACGGCCAGTACGAAGAAGCCCTGGCCGTGGCCCGCCAGCAGGTGGAAAACGGCGCGCAGGTCATCGACATCAACATGGACGAGGCCATGCTCGACAGCAAGGCCGCCATGGTGCGCTTTCTGAACCTGATCGCGTCCGAGCCCGACATCGCCCGCGTGCCCATCATGATCGACTCCTCCAAGTGGGAGGTGATCGAGGCCGGACTGCGCTGCATCCAGGGCAAGGGCATCGTCAACTCCATCAGCATGAAAGAGGGCGTGGAGGAGTTCAAACGCCAGGCCAAGCTGATCCGCCGCTACGGCGCAGCCGCCGTGGTGATGGCGTTTGACGAAGTGGGCCAGGCCGACACCTACGCCCGCAAGGTTGAGATCTGCGAGCGCGCCTACCGCATCCTGGTCGATGAGGTGGGCTTTCCACCCGAAGACATCATCTTTGACCCCAACATCTTTGCCGTGGCCACCGGCATTGAAGAGCACAACAACTACGCCGTCGATTTCATCGAAGCCACGCGCTGGATCAAGCAGAACCTGCCCGGTGCCAAGGTGTCGGGCGGCGTGAGTAACGTGTCCTTCAGCTTCCGCGGCAACGACCCGGTGCGCGAGGCCATCCACACCGTGTTTCTGTACCACGCCATCCAGGCGGGCATGGATATGGGTATCGTCAATGCGGGCATGGTCGGCGTGTACGACGAGCTGGAACCCCAGTTGCGCGAGCGCGTGGAAGACGTGGTGCTCAACCGCCGCCCCGATGCGGGTGAGCGCCTGGTGGAGATTGCCGAAAGCGCCAAGGGCGCAGCCAAGGACGACAGCAAGAAGCTGGAGTGGCGCGGCGGCACCGTGAACGAACGCCTGACCCACGCGCTGGTGCACGGCATCACCGAGTTCATCGTCGAAGACACTGAAGAGGCCTATCAGGCCATCGTGGCCAAGGGCGGCCGCCCGCTGCACGTCATCGAAGGCCCGCTCATGGACGGCATGAACGTGGTGGGCGACCTGTTTGGCGCGGGCAAGATGTTCCTGCCCCAGGTGGTGAAAAGCGCGCGCGTGATGAAAAGCGCCGTGGCCCACCTCATCCCCTACATCGAGGAAGAAAAGCGCCAGGACGAACTGGCCGGGCGCGATGTGCGCAGCAAGGGCAAGATCGTGATTGCCACCGTCAAGGGCGATGTGCACGACATTGGCAAGAACATCGTCACCGTCGTCTTGCAATGCAACAACTTCGAGGTGGTGAACATGGGCGTGATGGTGCCCTGCCACGAGATCCTGGCCAAAGCCAAGGTCGAAGGCGCAGACATCATCGGCCTCTCGGGTCTCATCACCCCCAGCCTGGAAGAGATGCAGTACGTGGCGGGCGAGATGCAGAAGGACGACTACTTCCGCATGAAGAAGATCCCGCTGCTCATCGGCGGTGCCACCACCAGCCGCGTGCACACGGCGGTGAAGATCGCCCCGCACTACGAAGGCCCCGTGGTCTACGTGCCAGACGCCTCGCGCAGCGTGAGCGTGGCCCAGAGCCTGCTGGGCGATGGCGTGCACAACTACGTGAACGAGCTGAACGCCGACTATGAAAAGGTCCGCACCCAGCACGCCAACAAAAAGCAGACCCCCATGTGGTCGCTGGAAAAAGCCCGCGCCAACCGCACGCCCATCGCCTGGGCCGGGTACCAGCCTGCGGTGCCCCGTGCGCTGGGCCGCCGCGTGTTCAAGAACTTTGACCTGGCCGAGCTGGCCAAGTACATCGACTGGGGCCCGTTCTTCCAGACCTGGGACCTGGCCGGGCCGTACCCCGCCATCCTGCAGGACGAGATCGTCGGCGAGCAGGCCCGCAAGGTGATGGCCGACGGCCAGGCCATGCTCAAGAAAATCATCGAAGGCCGCTGGCTCAGCGCGAGCGGCGTGATGGCCCTGCTGCCCGCCAACAGCGTAGGCGACGACATCGAGTTCTATACCGACGAGTCCCGCACCGAAGTCGCCATGACCTGGTACGGCATGCGCCAGCAGACCGAAAAGCAGGTGATCGACGGCGTGATGCGCCCCAGCCGCTGCCTGGCCGACTTTGTGGCCCCCAAGGACAGCGGTATTGCCGACTACGCAGGCCTGTTTGCCGTGACGGCAGGCCTGGGCGTGGAGAAGAAGGAAAAAGCCTTCATCGACGCGCTGGATGACTACTCCGCCATCATGTTCAAGGCCCTGGCCGACCGCCTGGCCGAAGCCTTTGCCGAATGCCTGCACCAGCGCGTGCGCACCGACCTGTGGGGCTACGCCGCCGGTGAGCAACTCAGCAACGAGGACATGATTGCCGAGAAGTACCAGGGCATCCGCCCCGCCCCCGGCTACCCCGCCTGCCCCGACCACAGCGCCAAGACCGACCTGTTCCGCGTGCTCAACGCCGAAGACATCGGCATGTCGCTCACCGAAAGCCTGGCCATGATGCCCGCCGCCAGCGTCAGCGGCTTCTACATCGGCCACCCCGACAGCGTGTACTTCAACGTCGGCAAGATTGGCGAGGACCAGCTGCACGACATGGCAAAACGCCGTGGCATGGACGAGAAGGTGCTGGAGCGGTTGCTGGCACCGAATTTGTGATGCTATGAATTGGATAGCTGCTTGCGCTTATGGGATGGGCGCTGCAGCTATTTTTTAGACGCTTCTTGCCAGGGGCTGGTCGATAAAACCCAAGCCACAGCTTTTGGTTTGTATTTCTGAAAAACAATTTTTGATCTGTTTTTTGGATGCTATAAAACGCACTATGCTTTGTATTTTCAAAATACAATCCATAGCATGTTTTTTGCCGAGGCCCATCTGTGCCCATGGATGACACCTTCACCGTTCGCACGACTGAACAGCTGCCGCAGCTTCTGAAGGCATTCCGCAAAAACGCGGGGTTGACCCAGGCGGATGTGGCCCTGCGCCTGGGCGTGACGCAGCAGACGGTGTCTGCCCTGGAGCGCAATGCCGAGGCCGTGAGCGCCGAGCGGCTGATGCGGTTGCTGAACATCCTGGGCGTGGAGTGGGTGTTGCGCACCCGCAGTGCCTCCCAAAGTGATCCCAGTGATCCACCAGCGCCGGGCGACGGCGCCCACTGGTAAGCGCCATGGCCAGCCAGCAACGCAGCCGCAAGGCGCTGGGGCTGTGGATGAACGACCACTTTGTCGGCACCTGGAGCCTGGAGGCTGGTGGCGACGTGCTGCAGTACGACAGCCAATGGGTGCAATCGCCCCAGCGCCGTCCCTTGTCACTGTCTTTGCCCTTCACGCCGGGCAACCGCCCACACAAAGGCGACGCAGTGCGTTTTTACTTTGAGAACCTGCTGCCCGACAGCAAGGACATTCGCGAGCGGGTGGCGCGCCGCTACCAGGTGGGCGCCACAGACGCCTACACCCTGCTGCGTGAGGTGGGGCGGGACTGCGTTGGGGCGTTGCAAATACTGCCCGCTGGAGATGAGCCACCCACCGACCTGCGCGTGCAGGCTGAGCCCATGAGCGACCACGCCGTGGCCCAGCGCATCCGCACCCTGGCCCAGCCCGGGGCGTTTGGCGATGCGGGTATGGCGGACGACTTCCGCATCTCGATTGCGGGGGCACAGGAAAAGGATGCCTTGCTGTTCTGGCAGGGGCGCTGGTGCCGCCCCTTGGGGGCCACACCCACCACCCACATCTTCAAACTGCCTTTGGGGCTGATCGGCAACCTGCAGCTGGACATGCAGCACTCGGTAGAAAACGAATGGCTGTGCGCGCAGTTGCTGGCCGCCTATGGCCTGCCAGTGGCACCGTGCGAAATATTGCGCTTTGAAGACCTGAAGGTGCTGAGCGTGCAGCGCTTTGACCGGCGCGTATGGAACGACGACACGCTGCTGCGCCTGCCGCAGGAGGACATGTGCCAGGCCACTGGCACATCGCCCGTGCTGAAGTACGAGGCCGACGGTGGCCCGGGGGTAGACCGCATCATGGCTGTACTGGATGGTTCGGCCCAGCGCGAGCGCGACCGCTTTCACTTCTTCATGGCGCAGCTGCTGTTCTGGCTGCTGGGCGCAACCGACGGCCACGCCAAGAACTTCAGCCTCTTTCTGCGCCCCGGCGAAAGCTTTGAGATGACACCGCTGTATGACGTGCTCTCCGTTTACCCGCTGCTGGGCGAAGGGCCCGGCAAGCTGTCGCCCCACAAGGCACGTCTGGCCATGGCGGTGCGTGGCAAAAATGCGCACTGGCATCTGAACAAGATCCTGCGCCGCCACTGGCAGGACGTCGGAGCGCGCTATGGCATCGTGTCACCCAGCGGGCTGACGGTGGATGCCCTGATCGCCAAAGTGGTTCAGCACACCCCGACCGCAGTGGACAGCGTGCAGCAAAAATTGCCTCCCGGCTTTCCGCAGCAGGTGGCCCAATCCATATTGGATGGGATCATCCAGGCCGCCGAGCGCTTGGGGCGGGCGTATGAGTGATGAAGCGCGGCTCCCAAAACCTCCTTGCGTACTGCGAGAGGTGGAAGGCCTGGCAGGCCGCTACGCTGAGTTTTGTGGGCTGCTCTCAACCCAGGGCGTGAGCAGCGACAGGCGCACACGTCAACCCTGCGGCAGCTTCGCAATCACCTTGATCTCAAACTGAAACCCATACAGCCACGTCACCCCAATGCCGGTGAGCGTGGGGTGGGGCGCCTCGCCCCAGAACTCGGGCACGATGCCCCAGACGGTCTCGAAGTTCGCTTCGGGGTTCACCACGAACATCGTCACGTCCACCACATCGTCAAACGTGCAGCCTGCTGCCTGCAGCACCGCGTTGAGGTTGGTGAACGCCCGGCGCACCTGGGTAGCCAGATCGGGCTCGGGCGAGCCGTCTTCACGGCTGCCGACCTGGCCAGAGACGAACAGGAAACCATTGGCGCGCACGGCGGGTGAATAGCGGTTGCGCTCGTACAGCGCCTGTCGGCCTGCGGGGAAGACAACATCACGGGTAGGCATGCAGATCCTTTCATTCATGCGGTGGGAGATGCAGGCACTGTAGAAGCGGGCGCTGTTTGCATAAACAGGCTAATCTGCGCAGCAGTTGTTCACTATTCCCAAACAATCAACTCAGGGCAGCGCTAGTGGCCCGCCTCACCGCCATGGACCGTTTTGACGCCCTGCAGGCCTTTGCCCGCGTTGTGGAATCGGGCAGCTTCACCAAAGCCGCTCACACCCTGCACATGAGCCGCACCACCGTCACGCAACTGGTGCAGCAGCTCGAAGCCCGCCTGCGCGTGAAGCTGCTGCACCGCACCACGCGCAGCGTGCAGCTCACCGCCGATGGCGCGGCCTATTACCCGCGGGTGGTGCGCCTGCTGGCCGACCTGGAGGACGCGGACGCCAGCCTCTCCAGCGCCGTCACCGCGCCCCGTGGGCGCTTGCGGGTGGATGTGCCCAGCCCGCTGGCCAGCCTCGTCCTCATCCCGGCGCTGCCCGCCTTCCACGCGCAGTACCCCGATATTCAGTTGCACCTGGGGGTGAGCGATCGCGTGGTGGACATCGTGAGCGACCAGGTGGACTGTGTGGTGCGCGGCGGCACCATCACCAACCCCTCGCTCATCGCGCGCCATGTGGGCGACCTGGTGCTGCGTGTGTACGCTGCACCCAGCTACCTGCAACGCTGCGGGGCACCGCAACACCCCATGGAACTGCAGGGGCCGCACCACCACACCGTGGGCTTTGTGTGGGCCCGCACCGGCAAACCCTTGCCCTTTGCCATGCGCCGGGGCCATGAACAGGTGCAGGCCCAGGGCCGCTACGTGTGCGCGGTGGATGACGGCAACGCCTACTTGGCCGCAGGCCTGGCGGGCCTGGGCGTGCTCTGGCTGCCCGACTACATGGCCCAGCCCCATGTGGCCGCAGGCACCCTGGTGCCGCTACTGGCTGATTGGCAGATGGAGCCCATGCCCCTGCACATTGCGTACGCACCGCACCGCCACGTCAGTGCGAAGCTGCGGGTGTTCATCGACTGGGTGGTGGGTCTGATGGAGCAGCACGCTCCCTTGCAGGGGTGTGCTATCAAATAAATAGCTACCTGCGCTTGATGAACGGGCGCTCGGGGTAGATCCGATCATAAAGGCGAAAGCCCCGCGCGCAGTCTCGTGTACCGGGATACGCACCCCAGGCACAGTGCATGCAGAATGGACCGCTTTGACGAAGCGCGCCCCGCCCATGCACCAGCAACCTGATTTCCTCCACAACCTGAACCAGGAGTTCAAGAACGGTCGGCGCTGGGTGGATCGCAGCATCGTGCTGGCCTGTGCGGTGGCTGCGGGTCTGTGTGTGGTGCTGTTTACCTTGATGGCCGAAAAGGCTTTCTGGGTGTTTGAGCAGGTCTACCACTGGCAGGGCGGCTGGGCCGTGCTGGTGTGGATGCCTGCGGTGACGGCGGCGGCCGTGTGGGCCACGCGGCGTTGGGCTCCGGGAGCGGCAGGGTCAGGCATCCCGCAGGTAATGGTGGCGCTGGAGCCCACGCTGGATGGGCCGCAGCGCGCACGGTTTGTGTCGGGCTGGCTGTCGCTGGCCAAGATGGTGCTGGCCAGTGCGGGCTTTGCGGCGGGCCTGTCCATCGGGCGGGAGGGGCCTTCGGTGCAGGTGGCCGCAGGGGTCATGCACCACGCGCGGCGCTGGCTGGGGCCGCAGGCAGGCATCACGGCCCATGGGCTGCTGGTGGCGGGTGGTGCTGCGGGCATTGCGGCGGCATTCAATGCGCCGCTGGCGGGGGTGGTTTTTGCGTTTGAAGAGCTGTCGCGCAAGCTGGAGTCCCGCTCCAGCGGCCTGCTCATTGCCGCGATTGTGCTGGCCGGGCTGATGGGGGTGTCGGTCTTCGGCAATCTGAGCTACTTTGGCCGCATCCAGGTGCCGCGCCTGGGGGCCGAGGCGCTGTTGCCGGGCCTGTGTGTCGCGCTGGTGTGCGGCGTATTGGGGGGCTTGTTTGCCAAGCTCATGGCGGCCTCGCTCACGGCAGCGCCAGAACGGTTGAACCACCTGCGGGCGCGCTTTCCAGTGCGATTTGCCGCAGCGGGGGCGCTGCTGGTGGCGGTGATCGGGCTGGTGACCGGGGGCGCCACTTTTGGCGCAGGCTCCGAGGCGGTGAAGCACATGCTGGCGGGCGAGGCGGACGTGCCCGCCTTTTACGTCACCCTCAAGTTCATCGCCACCTGGCTGTCTGCGTGGGTGGGCATTCCTGGCGGCATTTTTGCGCCGTCGCTCTCGATTGGTGCCGGTGTGGGGCACAACGTGGCGGCGTTGATGGGGCATGACATTGCCCCGGCACTGATTGCCATGGGCATGGCGGCCTTTTTGGCCGCGGTCACGCAGGCCCCGATCACGGCTTTCATCATCGTGATGGAAATGGTGGACGGCCATGCCATGGTGCTGAGCCTGATGGCTGCGGCCATGCTGGCCAGCCTGGTGTCGCGCATGCTGGCGCGGCCTTTGTACGAAACCCTGGCGCTGTACATGCTCAGCAACTTGCAGGCATCTTCCTCGTCGCCGCCTGAGCCACCATCACCGCCCAGTGCAGAACCTGCGACGGAGTCTGCGTCAGCACCTGCGCCAGGGGCCGAGCCAGCGGCGGGCACCACGGCAACCCGGTAGTTGGCTGGCCGCGCTGCCTTGTTCCGCGGAAGCCGCCGTTTACAGCGCGGCGTACACCAGCGCAGGGAACAGCTCGCACAGGTACTGCAGCTGCCCCGGGGCCTGTGTGAGCAGGATGGCGAAAAGGTCTTCGGTCGGGTCCACAAAGAAGAAGGTGCCCCCCATGCCGCTCCAGCTGTAGTGACCCGCGCTGCCAGGCCGCGTGGCGTGGCCGGTGGCAGTGCGCACAGCCACGCCCAGCCCAAATCCGTAGCCCTCGGGCAGGATGTTGCCAGCGCGTGGCAGGGGGCCGATGTGGTCTGCAGTCATGAAGTCCACCGTGGTGCGGCTGACCAGCCGGAGGGAGCCTGAGGCGGTCTGCACCGTGCCGCGCCCCAGCATCAGCTGCAAAAAGCGGGCGTAGTCTTCTGCGGTGGATACGAGCCCGCCGCCTGCAGATTCAAAGCGGGGTGGCGCGCCCACATCGTTGAGCGTGACGCCCGCGCCCGTTTGCGGGTCTTTCGCAAAAGGCTCTGCCAGGCGGTGGTGGTGATGGCTGGGCACATGAAAGCCTGTGTCGTGCATGCCCAGCGGCTCCAGAATGCGACGCTGCAGCACCTCGCCCAGGGGCGCGTTCTCAATCGTCTCAATGACGGCCCCCAGCACATCGGTTGCGCGGCTGTATTCCCAGCAGCTGCCGGGCTGGTGCAGCAGGGGCAGGGGGCCCAGCGCCGTGGCCAGCTCCTGGTTGGTGTGCCTGCGTGACCCTACCCGGGCGGTGCGGTACTGCTCGGCAATGGGGCCGGTGTCCCACGCATAACCCAGGCCTGCGGTGTGGCGCAGCAGGTCGTGCACCGTGGCTTCGCGCAAGGCCGGGGTCAGGGCTGCGGTGTCGGGCAGGTACACCTGCTGCCCCCGAAAGGCAGGCAGATAGCGCGACACGGGCTCGGCCAGAAGCAGCCGCCCTTCTTCCATGAGCATCAAGGCAGCCAACGAGGCGATGGGCTTGGTCATGGAATAAATACGGAACACTGTGTCGCGCGCCATGGGGGCGGCGGCGTTGGCTGGCGTGCCGGTTGCGCCGACCGTGCTGGCGTGGCCCGGCCGCTGCAGCCCCACGGCCTCGTGCAGCACCGTGCGCCCCCGGTGGTGCACCAGCGCGACTGCGCCGGGTATCAGCCCCTGGTCGACCAGATTTTGAAAGGCGGTGCGCAAGTGGGCGAGGGCAGGGGCGTGCATGGGGGGCTCCAGAGGTTTGGAATAAAAAACGGCCCTAGCGCTTATGAATCAAGCGCAGGCAGCTATTGTTTTAATAGTGATTGGGTTTCCGCCGTGTAGACGGGCAACTCCTGCCCAGCGGGCACCTGGGCGCTCTGGGCCATCTCCAGTTGCATCATGATCATGTTGACCAGCGTCTGCACCGTGGGGCGGCCTGTTTCAATGACGTAGGTGGCTGTTTCGCGGTACAGCGCATCGCGCTGGGCGTACAGCTCGCGCAGCTTTTGCAGCGGGTTGGCCACCTGCAGCAGCGGTCGGGTGCGGTCGTGCTTGACGCGTTTGAAGATCTCTTCCGGCGCGGCGCGCAGGTACAGCACATTGCCAAAGCGGCGCAGCACTTCGCGGTTTTCCGGGCGCAGCACCGCCCCGCCGCCAGTGGACAGCACCATGCCCCCGGGCCGTGCGGTCACATCGGCCAGCACCTGGGCTTCCATGTCACGAAAGCGCGCTTCGCCCTCGGCTTCAAAAAAATGGCGAATGCTGGTTTTCAGCACGGCTTCCAGTTCGTGGTCCAGGTCGATGAAAGGAACCCCTTGTCGCTGGGCCAGCTGCTTGCCCACCGTGGATTTGCCCGAGCCGGGCATGCCGACCAGTGCACAGCGAATCTGCATATGTTTTTCCTGTCTTCCCCCTGCGGGACGGGGGTGAATTGGCTGGGCAGGAGTTTAGGCGACACGGGGCCATGGCATGCCCTTGAGGCGCACTGGTCCCCCGCCTTCATCACTCGGCGCTCGGCGCTCGGCGGTCAGCGCATTTCGGCTTTGGCTGACAGACAGCGCTGCCACCTTGCACTTACGCTGGCTTGCATGAACCCAGGCCTGCCCGTTTCTGCCCCGTCCTCCGCTCCCGGCACCTCGAAGGATCGCGTTGCTCCTCGCCGCCGCCTTGCGCCTGTCCCGTGGCTGCGCAGGGTGGCTGGGCTGTGGGTGGAGGCCGATGGCACCCGCATGAGTGCGGCCATGTCGTTTTATGGCGTGCTCAGCCTTGCGCCGCTGCTGGTGTTTCTGGTGGCGCTGCTGGGCTGGTGGCTGGACCGGGACCAGCTGGAGCGCAGCCTGATCGAGCAGTTTGGCGCTGTGGTGGGCCAGCAGGGGGCCGCGCTGGTGCAGCAGGCGCTGGCCAGCGCCAAGGAGCCTGCGCAGGGCATGCTCGCCTCGCTGCTGGCCCTGGGTGTGCTGCTGTTTGGTGCCACGGGCGTGTTTGGCGAATTGCAGGCGGCGCTGCACCGCCTGTGGGCGCTGGAGCGGGATGACGCGGGCGCGTCAGATTCGTGGTGGCATGGCGTCTCGCTGCGGCTGCGCGGGGTGGCGTATGTGATGGTCTTTGGCTTCCTGCTGCTGGTGTCGCTGGCGGTGTCTGCGCTGCTGGATGTGCTGGCTGCATGGGCGCAGGGCTGGGCCCTGGTGGTGCCGGTGCTGCATGTGCTCAACGAAGTGGCCGGGTTTGCCATCTGCGCCGCGCTGTTTGTTGGGCTGCTGCGCATGAGCTCTGGCGCCAAGCCCCGCCTGCGCTACCTGGTGCGTGGGGCGCTGTGCGGTGCCGTGCTGTTCACCGTGGGGCGGCATGGCCTGGCGCTGTATCTGTCGCAGGCGGCCGTCGTGTCGTCTTACGGGGCTGCAGGCTCGCTGGTGGTGGTGCTGATGTGGATTTATTTCTCTTCCGCCGTGCTGCTGCTGGCCGCAGCCTGCGCACGGGCGTGGGAAGAGGGGAACAGCGGTTCAGGGAGTGGTGCGTGAAAAGACCGTAAACAGCCTCTTACCAACCTTTACAGCGAACCTCATCCATTTGCAGCCTGGCAGTTGTAACTTCGGAACCCGTGACGAACCGAGAGGAAAAATATGCA
Source organism: Acidovorax sp. DW039 (assembly GCF_037101375.1). Taxonomy (NCBI): domain Bacteria; kingdom Pseudomonadati; phylum Pseudomonadota; class Betaproteobacteria; order Burkholderiales; family Comamonadaceae; genus Acidovorax; species Acidovorax sp. DW039. Next base: position 316,593 of record NZ_AP029019.1, read on the forward strand.
GACACCCCACACTTTGACCGTACCACCCGCCGCCCCGCTGGCTGCGTCTGGGTTTGCCAAGGCCCCCAGCAACCTCAAGTGGATGTGGGCCGCCATTGGCGGGCTGGGCGCGTGCGTGGTGGCGCTGGCAACGGTGCTGGTGGTGCAGCACACAGGCGGCCCCACCGACACGGCGGCGGCTTCTGCCCCTGCTGCGCTGTTGGCTTCGCCACCCGGCACATCGGCAGCGCCCGGAACGCTGGGCGCACCCGTGGCCGCGCTGCAGCCGCAAGGCGCACAGGCCTTTCAAGGGGGCGCTGCTGCCCCAGCCCCTGTCTCTGCCCCTGGTGCAGCCCAGCGCCCCGTGGCGGGCATGCCTGCATCGCAGCAGGGCGGCGCACCCACGGCGGGTGCCTGGCCCGATTCAGGTTCATCCGGCCAACCCGGCGCAAGCGGTACGCCAGTCGCGCAGCGCGCAGCCATCTGCAAGACCTGCGGCCAGGTGGAATCCGTCCAGGCCATTGAGCAAGCCGCCCCTCCCACCGGCGTGGGTGCAGTCGCCGGTGGCGTGCTGGGAGCGGTGGTGGGCAACCAGATCGGCAAGGGCAACGGGCGCACCGCCGCCACCGTGCTGGGCGCAGTGGGCGGTGGCTATGCGGGCCACCAGATTGAAAAGCGCACCCGCACCCAGACAACCTACCAGGTGCGCGTGCGCATGGAAGACGGCTCCAGCCGGGTCTTCACCCGTTCGCAACCACCGGCGGTGGGCACGCCAGTGGTACTGCAGGGCAAGGGCTTCCGGGTGGCGGACGAGCGCGCCATGCCACAAGCACAGCAGCCCCAGCCGCAATACCAGACGGTGTCGCAACCCGGCTATGTGGCCATGCAGCAGTAAGCGTGGCATCACCCGCGTGGGTGGTGCATGAAAAAAGGGAGCCCTTGGGCTCCCTTTTTGTTTTGGGGCGAAGCGTTCGCCCCGGGCGTCAGCTCACTTCTCGACGAAGGCGCGTTCCACCACAAAGTCGCCGGGGGTGCTGGTGTTGCCTTCCTTGAAACCACGCTTTTCCAGCATTTCCTTCAGGTCGTTCAGCATGGCGGGGCTGCCGCACAGCATCACACGGTCGGTTTCGGGGTTCAGCGCGGGCAGGCCAATGTTGGCGGGGAAGGTGCCGTTTTCGATCAGGTCGGTGATGCGGCCCTGGTTGCGGAAAGGCTCGCGGGTCACCGTGGGGTAGTACACCAGCTTGTCCTTGACGATCTCGCCCAGGAACTCGTGCTCGGGCAGGTCTTTTTCAAACAGCTGCTGGTAAGCCAGTTCGCTCACCTCGCGCACGCCGTGCACCACCACCACTTTGTCAAAGCGCTCGTAGGTTTCGGGGTCGCGTGCCACGGCCAGCCAGGGGGCCAGGCCCGTGCCGGTGCCAATCAGATACAGATTTTTGCCGGGCAGCAGGTAATCGATGAGCAGGGTGCCTGTGGGCTTTTTGCCCACGATGATGGTGTCACCCACCTGGATGTTCTGCAACTTCGATGTCAGCGGGCCGTCGGGCACCTTGATCGACAGGAACTCCAGGTGTTCCTCGTAGTTGGGGCTGGCAATGGAATAGGCGCGCAGCAGGTTTTTGCCATCCACCTTCAGGCCGATCATGGTGAAATGGCCGTTGGAGAACCGCAGGGCGGGGTCGCGGGTGGTGGTGAAGCTGAAAAGGCGATCGGTCCAGTGGTGAACGGATAGGACGCGTTCTTCGAGAAAGGCACTCATGGTTTCTTGCAAAGATGAGAATCGGGGTGGCGGCCGCCAGGCAGCGAGCGTTGGCGGGTCAACAAAGCTTGGCTGGCGTGTACACAACAAGGGCCGCAACGCCTTTGGCTAGCAGGCAAACCCATCTATTGTCAGGCAAATGGGCGCAAGGGTACATTGTCGGCCCTCAACCTCTTGATTCAAACGAAAGAAAAGTCATGCCCTTATGCACCGCTTTGCTCCGAACCTGGGCTCCCCTGATCGGACTGGGCCTGCTGGCGGGCCCCGCGCTGGCGCAGGGCACCATCAAGATCGGTGAAATCAACAGCTACAAGGCCCAGCCCGCGTTTCTGGAGCCCTACAAGAAGGGCATGGAGCTGGCGGTAGAAGAGATCAACGCCGCGGGCGGCATCCAGGGCCGCAAGGTGGAACTGCTGGTGCGCGACGACAACGCCAGCCCCGGCGACGCGGTGCGCGCCGCCGACGAACTGCTGGCGCGCGAGAAGGTCGATGTGCTCATGGGCAGCTTCCTGTCGCACATTGGTCTGGCGCTGACGGACTTTGCGCGCCAGAAAAAGGCGTTTTTCCTGGCCGCCGAGCCGCTGACCGACAAGATCGTCTGGGAAAACGGCAACCGCTACACCTACCGCCTGCGTGCCTCCACCTACATGCAGGTGGCCATGCTGGTGCCCGAGGCGGCTGCGCTCAAGAAGAAGCGCTGGGCCATCGTCTACCCCAACTACGAATACGGCCAGTCGGCCGCCGCCACCTTCAAAAAGCTGCTCAAGCAGGCCCAGCCCGACGTGGAATTCGTCGCCGAACAGGCCCCGCCGCTGGGCAAGGTCGATGCAGGCAGCGTGGTGCAAGCCCTGGGCGATGCCAAGCCCGATGCCGTGTTCAACGTGCTGTTTGGCGCCGATTTGGCCCGCTTCGTGCGCGAAGGCAACACGCGCGGCCTGTTCCAGGGGCGTGAGGTGGTCAGCCTGCTCACCGGCGAGCCCGAGTACCTCGACCCGCTCAAGAACGAAGCCCCGAACGGCTGGACTGTGACCGGTTACCCTTGGTACGGCATCACCACCCCTGAACACCAGGCCTTCCTGAAGGCCTATCAGGCCAAGTTCAAGGACCACCCCCGCTTGGGCTCGGTGGTGGGCTACACGGCTGTGCAATCGCTGGCTGCAGGCATGCGCAAGGCGGGCGGGGCAGATACGGAAAAGCTCATCGCCGCCTTCAAGGGGCTGGAGGTGACCTCGCCCTTTGGCCGCATTCGCTACCGGCCTGAAGACAACCAGTCCACCATGGGCGCATTTGTGGGCAAAACCCGCAACGATGGCGGCAAGGGCGTGATGGTGGACTTTCGCTACGCCGACGGTGCGCGCTTTCAGCCCAGCGCTGATGAGGTCAAGAAACTGCGCCCAGCGGACTGAGCTGACCTGAGCCACCCCGACGCACCTAGTCTCCAACGCCCCGCCTTGCAACGGACCCCATCTTTGTGAGCTTCTCCGGCCTGGTCGTTCAACTGCTCAACGGGCTGGCCTCGGCCTCGTCGCTGTTTCTGGTGGCGGCGGGGCTGTCGCTGATTTTTGGCGTCATGCGCATCGTCAACTTTGCGCATGGCTCGTTCTTCATGCTGGGCATCTACCTGGCCTACACGCTGGTCGAGCGGCTGGCCCCCACGCTGGGCTTCTGGCCTGCACTGTTGCTGGCCCCGGTGGCTACGGGCCTGCTGGGGGCGGTGGTCGAGGTGGCGCTGCTACGGCGCATTTACCGCGCGCCTGAGCTGTTCCAGTTGCTGGCCACCTTCGCACTGGTGCTGGTCATCAAAGATGCCGCACTCTGGGCCTGGGGTCCTGAAGAGCTGTTTGGCCCCCGTGCGCCGGGGCTGGAGGGGGCCGTCAGCATCCTGGGTCGCCAGTTTCCGGTGTATGACCTGTTCCTGATGGCTGTGGGCCCTGTGGTGCTGGGCCTGATGTGGCTGCTGCTGCACCGCACCCGCTGGGGCACGCTGGTGCGCGCCGCCACGCAAGACCGCGAGATGGTCAGCGCCCTGGGCGTCAACCAGGCGTGGCTGTTCACCTCGGTGTTTGCGCTGGGGGCTTTGCTGGCCGGGCTGGCAGGCGCGCTGCAGCTGCCGCGCGAGCCTGCTCACCTGGAGATGGACCTGCTCACCATTGGCGCGGCGTTTGTCGTGGTGGTGGTGGGTGGCATGGGCTCCATCACCGGGGCGATGGTGGCTGCAGTGCTCATTGCCGAACTCAAGGCCCTGTGCATCTGGATTGGGCTGGTAGAGGTGGCGGGCGTGAGTCTGTCACTATCCAAGATGACGCTGGTGGTGGAGTTTGTGGTGATGGCCGTGGTGCTGGTGTGGCGGCCCTGGGGGCTGCTGGGCCGCCCGCAGGCCCCGGTGCGTGCGCTGGCGCATGTGGATGCACTCCTGCGCCCGGCCACGGCAAGTCTGCGCCGCCTGGGCTGGGCCCCGCTGGTGCTGCTGGCGCTGGTGCCTTTGGCTGCAGGCGTGTGGCCTTACCTGCCCGTGTTGCTGGTCGACGTGCTGGTGGCGACCCTGTTTGCCAGCAGCCTGCACTTCATCATGGGGCCCGGCGGGCTGCACTCGTTTGGCCATGCGGCCTACTTTGGGCTGGGGGCCTATGCGGCGGCGCTGTTGGTGCGCACTGCCGGGGTGCCCATGGAACTGGCCCTGGCGCTGGCCCCGCTGGCTGCTGGCTTGGGCGCGCTTTTGTATGGCTGGCTGTGCGTGCGTCTGTCGGGCGTGTACCTCACCATGCTCACGCTGGCCTTCGCGCAAATCACCTGGGCGCTGTGCTACCAGTGGGATACGGTGACTGGCGGCAGCAACGGCATCACCGGCGTGTGGCCTGCTGCATGGTTGGCGAACCCGCTGGCGTACTACGCCCTGACCCTGGCGGTCGTGGTGGCTGCTGCACTGCTGCTGCGCCGCATGCTGCTGGCCCCGTTTGGCCTGGCACTGCGCGCCGCGCGCGATTCAGCCTTGCGGGCCGAGGCGCTGGGCGTGGATGTGCGCCGCCTGCAGTGGGTGGCGTTTGTGGTGGCCGGGGTGGCGGCGGGACTGGCGGGCGCACTGTTTGTTTTCTCCAAGGGCAGTATCTCGCCCGATGCGCTGTCGGTCGGCAAGTCCGTCGATGGGCTGGTGATGGTGTTGCTGGGTGGTGTGCAAACCCTGGCAGGCCCCTGGGTGGGGGCGGGACTGTTCACCTGGCTGCATGACACCGTGGCCCGCAACACCGATTACTGGCGCGCCGTGCTGGGCGCGACCATGCTGGTGCTGGTGCTGCTGTTCCCACAGGGGCTTGCAGGGTTTGGGCAGCAGCTGGCGCAGCGCTGGCAGGCCCGCAATGCAGGTGCTGCAGACCAAAGGGGGGCGCGTGGATAAGCCAGAGCCGCCCCTGCTGCAAGTCACTGGCCTCAGCCGCGCCTTTGGTGGCGTGCAGGCGGTCGATCAGGTCAGTTTTGATCTGGCCGCAGGCGAAATGCTTGCCCTCATTGGCCCCAACGGTGCAGGCAAGTCCACCACCTTCAACATGGTGGGCGGCCAGTTGCGGCCCGATGCGGGCCGCGTGCGGCTGGGCGATGTGGACATCACCGGCCTGCCGCCGCGCACCATCTGGCGCAAGGGCGTGGGCCGCACCTTCCAGATTGCCGAGACCTTTGCATCGCTGACGGTGCTGGAGAACGTGCAGATGGCGCTGCTGTCGGCCGACCGCAGCATCTACCGCTTCTGGCACCGGGCAGGCCTGCATCGGCGTGACGATGCCCTGGCCCTGCTGGCGCAGGTGGGCATGCAGGCCCAGGCCGAGCGCCCCTGCAGCGCCCTGGCCTATGGCGATGTGAAACGCGTGGAGCTGGCCATGGCCCTGGCCCACGGCCCGCGCCTGCTGCTGATGGACGAGCCCACCGCAGGCATGGCCCCGGCCGAGCGCCTCGCTCTGATGGCGCTGACCCGCCAGATCGCCCGCGAGCGCCGCATGGGCGTGCTGTTCACCGAGCACAGCATGGACGTGGTGTTTGGCCAGGCCGACCGCGTGCTGGTGCTGGTGCGCGGCCGCCTGCTGGCCGAGGGTACGCCCGAGCAGATCCAGGCCGACGCCCGCGTGCAGGACGCCTACCTGGGCGCAGGCTTTGATGCCGGGGAGGCCGCATGACAGAAAACGCAACGGCGCCACTGCTGCAGGTGCAAGGCCTCAACGCCTGGTACGGCGCGGCGCAGATCCTGTTTGATGTGTCGCTGCAGATCGGGCGCGGTGAGGTGGTGGCCCTCATGGGCCGCAACGGCGCGGGCAAGTCCACCACACTCAAGGCCATCATGGGCATGGTGGCGCGGCGCGGCGGCGTGCAATTTTTGGGGCAAGACATTGCGCGGCGCGAGCCGCACGACATCGCCCGCATGGGCCTGGGCTATGTGCCGGAAGAGCGCCGTATCTTCACCGACCTGTCTGTCATGGACAACCTGGAAGTGGGCCACCAGCGCCCCCGCTGCTGGCCCGACGGCACCCCCGCCCCCGAGTGGACGCCCGAGAAGCTGTTTGCACTCTTCCCCAACCTGGGTGAAATGCCCCAGCGCCCCGGCGGGCGCATGAGCGGGGGCGAACAGCAAATGCTTACCGTGGCCCGCACCCTCATGGGCCAGCCCCTGCTGGTGCTGCTTGATGAACCGTCTGAGGGCGTGGCCCCCCTCATCGTGCAGCAAATGGCCCGCACCATCCGCGCCCTCAAGGCGCAGGGCGTGAGCGTGCTGCTCAGCGAGCAGAACCTGCCTTTTGCCGAGGCGGTGGCCGACCGTGCCTACCTGATTGAGCAAGGCCAAATCGCCCACCAAGGCCGCATGGCCGAGCTGGTGGGCAACGCCGAGATTCGCAAAACCTACCTGGGTGTCTAAGCCAGGCCTATCCCCAGTGCAAACAGAGACGCGCCCATGGCCTCGGCAATCAGACCCATGTCGTGGTCGCTGATGGCAAACAGTCCAAAGCGGAACTTGCTGCCCCAGCGCTGGCGGTCGTCCACAAACTCAAAGCGGTCCAGCAGCGGCGCAATTGGTGCTTCGCGTGCGGGCAGGTAATGCACGTCTTTGCGAAAAGGCACAAACCCGCCACCCATGTCGAACGCGTAGGCATCACCTGGCTGCACCACGCCAATCGATACAAAGGCCTGCAGCCTGTCGCTGCCACCCATGGTCACCGTGGGGGCGTAGTAGGCCACGCGGTCGCCCGCCTGCACGCGCCTGAGCGGAGCCGCCTTGCCGTGGCACACCTGCATGAAGCCCGCCTGTGGCTGTGCGCAGCCCCGGCGGGCATGGGTGGCACAAGCCACCGCAATCCAGTTGCGGTGTGTGCTTGACGTTGACGGGGCTTGCGCCGCTGCTGGCGGGGTGGGCCACAGTGCTTGCTGGCTCATCGGGTGCCTCAAAACGTAACCTTGACCGAAGGCGCGCTGCGCTGGGCCTCGCCATGGAACACGGCCTCAATGTTGTTGCCGTCAGGGTCCAACACAAACGCTGCGTAGTAGCCGGGGTGGTAGGGGCGCTCGCCCGGAGGGCCGTTGTCTTGCCCGCCGTGGGCCAGGGCCGCCTCGTAAAACGCATGCACCATGTCCCGGTTCTGTGCCTGAAACGCCAGATGCACCCGGCCCGTGAGATGACCCTGTGCCGCCCTGCTGTCAGCGGTGGATACAAACAGCTCATCAGCCCAGAAATACTCCTTGTTGGCTCCACCCATGGGCACGTTCAGAGCCTGGAAGATGGCGGCATAAAAGGCATGGCTGGCGGCGAGATCGCGCACCACCAGCTGGACATGATCAATCAGCCTGCCGCGGTGCAGTTCCTGGGTTTCCATGGTGTCGTCCTTTCCGGTGTTGTCGCTCGTAGCGTGTGTCAGTTCATGGCGTGCAGACCCACGCGGTTGCCGTCCAGGTCATGGATGTGCGCAAAAAAGCCCATGCCTGGTGGCAAAGCCTGGCGTGGCAGCGCAATCTTGCCGCCCTGCGCCACCACACGCTCCAGCGCCGCGTCCAGCGAGGGCGATGCATCCAGATACACCACCGTGCCTTGCCCGCTAGGCTGTGCAGCGGCGGTGCCCGTCATCAGTGCACCACCCACGCCTGTGCCCTGGTTGTAGGAAAACACCGCCAGTTCGCTTTGCGGGCCCATCACCTCGCGGCGCATGCTCTGGCCCAGCACGGCTTCGTAAAAAGCCTGTGCGCGGTCGATCTGTGGGGTGGGAATTTCAAACCAGGTGATGGCGTTGTTCATGGGGACCTCCTTTGCGTCAAAGCGCGTGATGAAAAATACGAGACCGCATGGTGCTGCCCCCCTGCTGACACCGCCATGTCAGCAGCGTGCATCCCTCTGAACCCCTCTGCGCTGGACGTGCTGTACCAGTTACTCATCGCCGTGCGTGGGCTGCCGCATTGCGCGCTCCTAGAATGCCATCAGCAGGCCGCGCCACAACCCATGGGTGCGGGGCGGGCGCACCCACACCATGACGCAATACGAGCAACTCGCTGACGAAATCCATGCCCTGATCCGCTCAGGCTCGCTGCGCGTGGGCGACAAGCTGCCCTCGGTGCGGCTGTGCAGTGAGCGGCGCAAGATCAGCCAGTCCACCGTCTTCCAGGCCTACTACCTGCTCGAATCGCGCGGTGTGATCCAGGCGCGATCACGCTCGGGCTACTACGTGCTGCCGCGCCTGCAAGAGCCACTGCAGGGCCCAGGCACCTCGCGCCCATCGCTCACCTCCCACACCGTGACCATCAACGACCTGGTGGTGGAGATACTGAACCTTGCACGCCGCAAAGATGTGGTGCCCCTGGGCTCGGCATTTCCAGACCCGGCCCTGTTCCCGCTGGACCGACTGGCCCGCTGTATGGGCACCGCCCTGCGCCGCCTGCCACCGCATAAGCTCATCGAAGACCTCACCACCGGCCACCTGCGCCTGCGCCAGCAAATTGCGCAGCGCTACGCGGTGGATGGGGTGAGGGCTGAGGTGGACGAAATCGTCGTCACCAACGGTGCCATGGACGCGCTCAACCTCAGCCTGCAGACCGTGACGTCTCCGGGCGACCTCGTGCTGCTGGAGGCCCCCACCTTCTATGCCTCGCTGCAAGCCATTGAACGCCTGAAGCTGCGTGCCCTGCAGTTGCCCACCAGTGCCAGCGAAGGGGTGGACCTGGCCACGCTTGAATCGGCGCTGGCCAGCGGTGAGGCCAAGGCCTGCTGGTTCATGCCCAACTTTCAGAACCCGCTGGGCGCGCTCATGCCCGAGCACCGCAAACAAGCGCTGGCCGCCCTGCTGGCGCGCTACCAGGTGCCCCTGATCGAAGACGACGTGTACGGCGACCTGTATGCAGGCGCGCACAAGCCGCGCCCCATCAAGGCGTTTGACCCGGAAGGCTGGGTCATCCACTGCGCATCGTTTTCCAAAACCCTGGCCCCCGGCTACCGCGTGGGCTGGGTGGCCGCCGGGCGGTGGACGCGCGCCATCGAGCGCCTCAAGGTCATGAGCAGCCTCTCGGCCTCCGTACCACCGCAAGCCGCGCTGTCTGATTACCTGGCCCAGGGCGGCTACGACCTGCACCTGCGCCGCCTGCGCCAAACGCTGGCTTTGCAGCGCGATGTGATGATCGATGCCATTGCTGAATCCTTCCCCGCAGGCACCCGTGTTACGCGCCCGCAGGGCGGCTACTTTTTGTGGCTGGAGCTGGCCCCCCACATCGACTCTCTGGCCCTCATGCGCCGGGCGCTGCAAGCGGGCGTGAGCCTCATGCCCGGCCAGCTGTTCTCTGCCGACCAGCGCTTTGCGCACTGCATCCGTCTGAACTTTGCCGCAGCCCCGGCCCACGACATCACGAGGGCCACGCAAGTGCTGGGCCGGTTGGCGGGGGAGATGGGTGCTGTGCAGAGGTGAACCGCCGGGCAGACCCGCAGCAGCGCACACCCACCCATAGCTTCATTCAGCCCCGCTGACGGTGCGCGCAGCGCTTGAACCCAGCCCCGACACCTGCGCCCGAAATGCGCGCGGCGACACCCCCGCATCGCGGGTGAAAGCCCGTGTGAAATACGCCGGGTCGGCATATCCCAGCGTGTAGGCAATGGTGGCCACGCCCAGGTGGGTGTAGGCCAGGTTGCGCCGTGCTTCGCGCATCAGCCGCGCCTCCACCAGCCGTTGGGCTGACACGCCCGTGGCCGCGCGCGCCACGCGGCTCAGGTGGGTGGGCGACACGGCCAGCGCACGGGCGTAGTCGGCCACCTGCCAGTGCTCCAAAAAATGTGCCTCAATCAATGCCTCCAGCCGCTGCACCAGGCTCGATTCCGCAGGGGCGGGCTCGCTGGGCTGGTGCTCCTCCATGACCCGCGCCACCCAGCCCAGCAGCGTGGCGCTCAGGCCCCGCAGCACCAGCGCGCGGGCCTTGGCGCGGCCTGAGAACTCTTGCCAAATCTGCGCCACCGTCTGGCTCACATAGGCATTGGCGGGCAGCACGGCGGGCTGCGCCAGGTCGCGGCGTACATCGCCTACGCGCACGAAGATCTCGTCCATCAGCTCATCGGCCAGCGTGGTCACCCAGCCCTGCGTGTGCTGCTGAAACCGGAAGGCATGCACATGCCCCGGCGGCACGTTGATGAGCGTGCCGGGCCGCAGCGGGTAGCGCGCATCGTCCAGGTGTGCCGTGCCGCCGCCCGATTCCACCAGCAACACCTGGTGCAGCCGCGCATGGCGGTGCGGTGCCAGCTCCCAGTCGTGCAGCACCGACCGCTCGGCAATCGTCTCGCAGTGCAGCACATCGGGCAGGTGCTGCGACTCGCCAAACAGGCTGTACGACTGGATGATGCCGATGTTCGAAAAGTGCATGTTCTGGATTCATTCGTCCATTCAACGCGGCGACTGTGCCACGTATCTTTGGGTGGTCGTTTTGACCGACGTCATCAAATCCACAAGAGCGGCTCACAAAACTCAGCGCAGCGGCCCTGGCTAGGCGTCCTGCCGCAGACAGTACAAAAAGTACGGCAAGGCAGGACAACAACGCCAGGGGAGTTTTGTGAGTCGCTCACAACAAAGGAGACAACATGAAAACCCAAGTCTGCATCATCGGCGGCGGCCCCTCGGGGCTGATGCTCTCGCAACTGCTGCACCTCAAAGGCATTGAAACCGTGGTGCTGGAGCGCCAAAGCCGCGAATACGTGCTGGGCCGCATTCGCGCTGGCGTGCTGGAGCACGGCTTTGCTGCACTCATGCGCGAGGCCCAGTGCGGCGAGCGCATGGACCGCGAAGGCGAGATCCACGACGGCTTCATCATTGCCCACGACGGCAGAATGGACCGGGTCGATTTGCACAAGTACAGCGGCGGCAGCTCGGTGGTCGTCTACGGCCAGACCGAGCTCACGCGCGACCTGTACGAAGCGCGCGACGGCATGAAGGGCATCGTCATCCACAACGCCGAAGACGTGCAGCCGCACGACCTCAAAAGTGCCAACCCGTATGTGACCTACCGCAGTGGCGACGAGGTGGTCCGCATTGACTGCGACTTCGTCATCGGCGCCGACGGCTTCCACGGCGTGAGCCGCAAGTCCATCCCGCGCGATGTGCTCAAGGAATATGAAAAGGTCTATCCCTTCGGCTGGCTGGGCGTGCTCTCGCGCACCAAGCCCGTCTCGCCCGAGCTGATCTACGCCAAACACGAACGCGGCTTTGCGCTGTGCTCGCTGCGCTCGCAGGTGCTGAGCCGCTACTACATCCAGGTACCGCTGACCGACAGCGTGGAAGACTGGTCCGACGAAGCCTTCTGGGCCGAGCTGAAACGCCGCCTGCCTGCCGAAGTGGCCGCGCAGCTCATCACCGGCCCTTCCATCGAAAAATCCATCGCCCCCCTGCGCTCCTTCGTGGCCGAGCCCATGCGCTACGGCAACCTGTTCCTGGCGGGCGACGCCGCCCACATCGTGCCGCCCACCGGCGCACGGGGCCTGAACAGCGCGGCTTCGGACATCTACTACCTGTACCACGCCATGGTCGCCCACTACAAGGATGGCGACAGCACCGGCCTCGACAAATATTCCGAAAAGGCCTTGGCCCGCGTGTGGAAGGCCCAGCGCTTCTCGTGGTGGATGACGACCATGCTGCACACCTTCCCCGACTCGCTGGCCTACGACCAGAAGCTGCAGGACACGGACCTGGCGTACCTGTTCTCGTCCGAGAAGGCGCTGGGCTCGCTGGCAGAGAACTACGTGGGTTTGCCGTTCTGAGCGCCCGGCAGTAGCACTGCCACCCAATTAAAGGCCTGCATGGGGTTCTCTCATGCAGGCCTTTTGTGTGTGCCCGGTCGGCGTTGTGTGCAATTGGCGCTCCGTCTGCTCACGCGGCGTGCCCGACGGCCTGCGCGCTGCGGCCCTCTGCGGGCACCATGACAACGCCGCTTTCCATGTTGCCTCCCGGCACAGCGATCTCCATCTGCTACGCAAAATTTGGGCAGAACTGATGCTTACGCCCGCTCAGCAAGCTCGATAGCATTACCCCAAGTTTTCAGATCATTGGCCCCGTGCTGTCGGTGTGCAATTCGACGATGGCTTGAACACGATGAAGCTGCAGACGCGGCGTTTTGAGGCACTGCACTGGACGGTAGTGGGTGCCCATCAGCAACCAGGAAAGCCATCAACAATGGATTGGGTCCCGATAGTCTTCATCACCTTCAAGGTGCTCGTGTTTGGCACCTGCATGTTCTACGCCATCAAGTGGCATCACGACCAAGGGAAGAAGGCGAAAGAAGAAGCCAGTAGATCGCCCATTCCAGCTGAACGCACGCCGGGCGCGTCGGAGTAGGCGGTTGATCACCCGCAGAGGCCTGCGTGGCGTCAGAGTTCTACCTGATCGCGCTATGCCGTGATGGCTCGCTACCCCGACAGCGTCAGCACTGGGATCGATCAATACTCCGACTAGGTCCTGGCCCGCCTTTAGAAGGCCCAGCGCTTCTCGTGGTGGATGACGACCATGCTGTGCACTTTCCCCGAATCGCTGGTCTACGGCAAGAAGCTGCGGGACACGGACCTGGCGTATCTGTTTTCGTCGGAGAAGGAGCTGTTAAGCCCCAAGTGGAAGTACGCAAAAAGTAAAAACTTGCTCGGAATTCACCTGTGCAAGCATCTTTGTTGCTTAGCTCGGTGCTGCAGCTCGTGAGCGATCTGCGCGACACGAGAGTGCACGAGCAGGTTTGCGTGAGGCATTCACTATGGCGACCATACCCTGCAGTTCACAGAACCCTATTACTGCGTGAGGACACCTAATCCAAGAGTAATCTAGTTACGACGAGTTCGTCGATCATAGTCTAAGGCCAATTGTCGTTGCAATTTAATGCCAAGCTCTTCGCATAGGCGCTGTTTATCCTTATAGGAGACTTTGAACAGGTGGAGGTGCTTCAGTGCCATTGAGCTCAGAATTGCCTGCGAGAAGACATTTTTTTCTACAGACTTGTTGAGTACTTTGAGCCTAGCAAAGGGGATAGCCTCTGGCAGGTCCAGTTGATAACTCATCTGAATGAGATCGTATCCGAGGGAGCCATTTTTCCCAACGATTGATGCAAGGTTGTCTTTCAGATAAGTTGATCCAACCGTAGAGCCAGCCTTCTGGACAAATGCAAAGGTAACCATACCAATAACGTCAAAGACGATACGTTTTGCATTTGCTTTGACCGTATCCGATGGGAGGTCGGGTCTCCCCTCGGCAAGAATACGCTCAATGTGCGCGGCTAGAGCTGGCGCATCCTCCCGGATCATGAGAGTCGCACCGTGTAAACCGCGAAGTGCACTCTTGAATAACTTATCTATTAATTCATCCTTGACGGGATTTTTTGTAGTTCCGTAATGATTTTTCAAAAATTGGCCGAGTATTTCCATGCCTCGAAATAGTCTTGTTATAGCAGATGGAATCTCAGCCATATCGTCTGTGCTATCCGCTGCAGCCTCTTCGGATCGGTCCTGATGCTCACGAACAGTAGCACGTGAGCGACGTACCGAGTCCTCCTCGTAGATCAAGCTGGGCGCAGAGTCCACAAGATTATTGAGCGACTGGACATCACGTTCAAAGTCGAAAACAGGTTCGTCAGAAAAGCACTTGTCTAGGGCTTCTGCGATCCGTTCGTATATAACCGGGCTCTTTGTGTGATGGCTCGTGAAGAGCAGCACGTTAGCGTTGTCCCGCAGATGGAGGTCGTCACAAAGTTGCATGATGACCTGCTCAATCTCTTTTTCATGTATACGGTCTGCGAGATATTGTCCTAAAAAATAGTAATAAAGATAGGGGTACTTAAATTCCAGCTGACCCTCGACTGGTGCCAAAATGTTGGCTTGCAATAAATGTCTTTCACGCTGGCCAAATGCGACTGGCGTGAATTCCTTGCTGAAGGCAGAGTTGAAGCCTTCAAGCTCTATTTTTGAAAACTGTCGGCGGCCCGAAGAGTAAACGAACCATGCGAGGTTGGCGCAATAGTTCATCACCTCACTCCACTGCTCTCTCTCGATGCCGACGTTCTGAAGTGAGGATGTCACTAAGAACTGATAGTAATGCCCGAATGCACTGTTCTGAAGATCTGCAGTTCTTCCAGACTCAATACTTTGGAGAAGGGTAAGTAAAAAAATTGGCACGGCTGGCACGAACTGCCTACCTACAGCAGTCGTTAGGTCTTTCTCCCATTTGTCAATAGTCTGTGACCAAGTAGCAGAGTCTTCGGATTCACCGCCAATCTCGGCCCACTTGCATACGAGCTCAAAGCGTTTTTTATGTCCAAACTCTCTAATTTCATACTGCTGGAAGCCGTGGAGCGCCTCAACCCTTTCAAGGGCAAGTACATCCATCGCAGCAGCTCCATCACGAGCGGTAACGATGACGCCAGAAAAATACTCGAAGAGACCAGTCAGGCATTCTCCTAAAGCCTCGGGTGACAGCGAGCATCCATCAATGTCATCAAGAAATAGGACGCGCTGACCCTTTGATTCCTGCAGCCAAGCATCACGATCCGCCTTGCGGTACTGGCGGTCGAGTGCGTGCTTCAGTGCTTTCAATGACTCTGTACGGTGGCTCTTTGTCAACCATGAAGCACGGAAGTACAGCGGTAAAAATCCTCTGTTGTAATAACTCTTAAAATATTGCCTTAGTAGCGTACTTTTCCCGCTCTTCTCGTCGCCTCGTAGAAAAATTCCTCCGTTGAGATTCTCGATATCCTCTAGATACGCACCCGACACCTGTTTCTTGATTGGTGCGGGGTCGTCAAGTAACCTTAGTTCGGGCCAGACGAAGACATCATCGATCAGTAGTTCCTTCTTTGCGCTGTGGCTAAAGTTCGCACCTGGGTCATTCAGCGACTTTGCGAACTCATCTTGCAACTCATAAGTAGGCCGACCTTTCGTAGGGAGACTCCTAAGGGAACCCCACTCCCCTTCGTCGATTTGAGGTAGGTAGTGTGAACCGTTCCAGGTTAATAACTCCATCAAGTATTGTTTTGTGGCTAGATCAACAATAACAATATTGAAAGTGGATAAATCTGGAGTCGATTTTTCATATAGAACACCACCTTCAATTGAGACACTCGATGAACTTCTTAAATCATTCGTCTCAACTGCATTTTGAAAATGCTCATGTCCTGTGAAAATTAGATGGCTTTCGCGTCGCACTGCCGCTTGGAACGCGCGGTAAGTTGACTGCCCAAGCCAATTGAAGGGGTGATGCAGTAACGTCACCGCGAGATCCGTCTTCTCGTCAAAGCCAAAAGGTTTAACGGCTGTAGGAGGGTAAACGAGTGCTCCTTGTTTCTCCCGCAACTCAGACATCCAAGCGACATTCAGACAACGGAATCCCACGCGATGATTCGAGATTGCAATGGAAGTCTGCCAAGAGAGTCGGTCGTCATGATTCCACTTATAGTCGGAGACCTGCGCTCTGAAAGCAAAAAATGCATCCTCGACAGAGGACGCGGTCTTTATAAGCGAGATAGACGGATCCGTGCCCTCTAGCGTTCGAATCTTGGCAATTACGGCGTCGCGAGTGTCGTCGTGAAGGCTGAAATCACAATCGTGGTTCCCGGGGCAAACAAAGACCTCGATTTGGATACGCGGCGCCTCCTTGCGTATTACAGCCTTAATCTCTTCAATGAATGTAACAGCGAGTCCGTACTGAGCGGTTGTGCCGCTGAATGCAATGTCGCCAGATATCACTATTGCAATGGTATGGACTTCAGGAAGGCGGGAGAATGTTGCGGAAGCAATATTAGACGCTCTGCTTAGAATCGCGTCTGACGGTGTTTTGATATGAATGTCACTGAGATGCAGTAGCATCAGTTTTTGAGTCATCGGTCAGGTTGCTAAGTAGTGGAGAAATATTACATTCGCAAGAGCGAAGCAAAACATCAAAAGAAATGATACCCCTCTGCGGAGTTAAGACGTACGGATTTTTTGGTATCGAGCAGCGCGCAATCAAACCTAGGCTACAAGCCAGTCCTCGCGCAAAAAAGCCCGGCACAGGCCGGGCTTCCCTCTTTCAACTCTACCCCTCACTTGCAACTAAAACTGCCTGCACTCTCCACATCCCCGTCCCGTTGTACCGCGCCACCTTCGGGTATACACACAGCGGCCGGGTGCGGTTGGCAGACTAGCTGGCGGGCAGCTCGGTGTTGACCACGTTGGCACCTGCGCCACGTGCCTTGGCGGTCACGCTGTCGGGGGCCTTGCCTTGTTCCACCTAGGCGACCACGGAGACGCCCACACCCATTTCTCCACCATCTGTCACAGCACCCTCACATCACACGTCTTGAGAGCAGGAGGCCGATATCGCCCTCCGCCCAACATTCAATGTGAAGGAACTGCTGTATGAATCGCGCTGTCTGGTTCAACGTATCGCCCGAGGGGGCCAAGGCCATCGGGACGCTGCACCACTTTGTCACCCAAGGCACAGGCCTGCCCAGCTTGCTGACGCACCTGGTCTTCCTGCGCGTGTCGCAGATCAACGGGTGCGCGCACTGCATCGACATCCACACGCGTGACCTTCTGGCCGAAGGCATGTCGGTGGAGAAGGTGGTGCTGGTCCCTGTGTGGCATGAGGCGGCGTATCTGTTCTCCGAGCAGGAGCGCGCCGCGCTGGCCTGGGCCGAGGAGGTGACCCGCGTGAGCGAGACCCATGCCTCTGATGAAGCCTATGCGGCCGCGCTGGCTGTGTTTGGCGAGAAGGACCTGGTGGACCTGACGCTCACGATTGCCACGATGAATGCCATCAACCGCATGGGCGTCAGCTTCCGCATGAAGCCTCGCGCCAAGGCGTAAAAGGAAATGAAAAAAGGAAGCCCGGCGCAAGCCGGGCTTCCCGCTATTCAGGCGCAGAATGGATCACTTGCAGCTGAAACTGCTCGCACTCTCCACATCCCCCGTCCCGTTGTAACGCGCCACCTTGGGGTACACGCACAGCGGCCGGGTACGGTTGGCGGACCAGCTGGCGGGCAGCTCGGTGTTGACCACGTTGGCGCCTGCGCCGCGTGCCTTGGCCGTCACGCTGTCGGGGGCCTTGCCTTGTTCCACCCAGGCGACCAGCGGGGCCAGCATGTCGAACTGGTCGGTGGCGGGGCCGCCGGAGCAGTGGTTCATGCCGGGCACCATGAACAGGCGGGCGAAGGCGTCGGCGTTGTTGCCGTGGTTGGCCTGCAGTTTGTCCATCCATTGCGCGGTGTCCATGGGCGAGAACACGCCATCGGCCACGCCGTGGAAGACGATCATCTTGCCGCCGCGGTTCTTCAGGGTGCTCAGGTCGGCCTCATTGGGCGGCGTCATGAAGGACCATGACGACTCGGTGTACAGCGGTGTGGTGGCGAACATCTTGGGATAGTCCGTCTCCATGCTGAAGTTCAGTGCGTACTGCAGGCCCGTGGTGGCGGTGAAGGCAGCCACGGTGCTGGGCGGAGTGGTGAAGATGAAGGCCACCGCGCCTGCATCGCGCGTGGCGGGCGATCCGAAGTGCCACGACGCAAAGTTGCTGCCCGCAATGCCGGGGTCCCACCAGGTGCCGGTGTACAGCGCTTCGCCCTTGCTGTTCTTGGGGCCTGCAAAGATGCTGGCGAGCACGCTCTTTTGGTCGGCAGAGATGCACGACCCATCGCGCGAGCCGGTGCAGGTGGGCACGTCCGTCTGCAGGTTGAAGGCGGTCTGGCACGCAGCCACGTCGTTGACCTGACCGTCGGCCACGCCATCGAGTGCATCGCACTTCGCCACGATCTTGCTGCTGATGAGCTTGAACTCTGCAGGGGTGACGGCGGTGGTCAGGTCAGGCTGGCCAGTGGCGTCCTTGCTGGCCACCTTGGTGTATTGCTGGGCCTTCCACAGCTGGGTGGTGGCGGCCTTGGGCAGGTGGAAGCCGGGGTTGCCCGCCAGAATGCCGTCGTACTGGTCTGCATAGCGCGATGCGCCCACCATGGCGTGGCGACCGCCGTTGGAGCAGCCTGCCAGGTACGAGCGGTCGGGTGCCTTGCCGTAGGCGCTCTTGATGAGGTTCTTGGCCATGGGCGTGAGGGTGCCCACGGCCTGGTAGCCGTAGTCCAGCCGGGCCTGTGGGTCCAGCCCGAAGAAGGGCGTGGGGGCGGGGTGGCCTGCGTCGGAGCTGAGCACGGCAAAGCCCTGCACCAGCGCGGGGGCCACGGGGGCGCCGCCGCTGACGGAGCCCAGCGCAGTGACCACCGAGCCATCAAGCCCGCCGTTGGCCTGGTAGAGGAAGCGACCGTTCCAGTTGACGGGCATGCGGATCTCAAAGCCGATGGCGTAGGCCGCACCATCCACAGTGCTGGTGCGCTCTTTCATCTTGCCTTTGACCAGGCAGTGCGCAGGTATGGGCGTGGTGACGCCTGCGGCCGTCAAGCCGCCTTCGGCCACCAGTTCGGACGAGGTGATGCGCGTGTCGGGCAGTGCCAGGCTGCTGGCCAGCGTGGCGCACGACTGCAAGGTGGCGGGCTGCGCCGCGGTGAGCTGGGGCAACCCGCCGTCCGACCCGCCGCAGCCCGCCAGCATGGCGGCTGCGAGGGCTGGCAGGGTCAGGGTCAACGGAAGTGCACGCTTTGTTTTTGTGGTCATGCTGTTGTCTCCTAGGTGGCTTGAGGCGCAAGTGGCCCCGCAGCGCGGCCTCAACACGCTGTGGGTGGGGAAAATGGGCGGAGTAGTTTTGCTATTGATTCAATAGCTGCCTGCGCTTGTCCATCAAGCGGTAGAGGCCAATTTGTCTTGAAGCACTGCAGCATCGGCCAGGCGCTGGCGCATCACGGCCAGCCGCATGTCCAGCTCGGGCAGCACCCAGGTGTGCAGTGCGTGGGCTGGTGCCTGCCAGCGCTCTGCGCTGCCACCGGGCGCGGCAGTGATGCGGCCCCAGGCCCATTCCAGCAGCACCAGGGCGGTGGCGCGCAGGTACTCGTCGGCCACCCAGTAGGGCAGGTCGGGCTGCTGGGGGTGCTGTGCTACAGCGGTGGCCAAGTCGCTGGTGATTTGCGCCAGCGCGTTGCAGCGGGTGGTGGCGGGCAGGGTGGCCAGCAGGGCCTGCATGCCCGCACCGCCATCGGCCAGCACCTTGCGCACCAGCAGGTCGATGGCCTGGATTTCGTTGGTGCCCTCGTAAATCATGGCCACGCGCACGTCGCGCACGATCTGCTCAATGCCCCACTCGCTCACATAGCCGTGGCCGCCAAACACCTGCAGGCAGGCGCTGGCGCCTTGAAAGCCTTGGTCGGTGAATGCGGCCTTGAGCACGGGCGTGACCAGCGCGCACCAGCGCTGCGCGGCGGCGCGTTCAGCGGCGTCGGTGCTGTGCTTGGCAATGTCGAGCTGCAGCGCCGTGTGGTAGGCCAGCACACGCCCGCCATCAATCCAGGCGCGCTGCGTGTGCAGGGTGCGGCGAATGGAGGGGTGGTCCTGGATGAGGCTGACGGGCTCCGTAGCACCGGGGGCGCGCATCTGGCGGCGCTCGGCGGCGTAGGCGCTGGCCTTTTGCCACGCGGCCTCCAGCAGGCCAATGCCTTGCAGGCCCACGTGCAGGCGGGCGGCGTTCATCATCACGAACATGGCATTCAGGCCCTTGTTGGGCTCGCCCACCAGCCAGCCGGTGGCGTCGTCAAACCGCATCACGCAGGTGGGGCTGCCGTGCAGGCCCATCTTCTCTTCGATACGTTCGCACACCACGGCATTGCGTGTGCCGTCCTCAAGAACCTTGGGCACCAGGAACAGCGACAGGCCCTTGGGCCCCGCAGGCGCATCGGGCAGGCGCGCCAGCACCAGGTGCACGATGTTGTCCGTCAGGTCGTGCTCGCCGCCAGAGATGAAAATTTTGCTGCCGTTCACCCGCGCGCTGCCGTCGGGTTGGGGCACACCTCGCGTGCGCACCAGGCCCAGGTCGCTGCCCGCGTGGGCTTCGGTCAGGCACATGGTGGCCAGCCATTCGCCGGTGGCGACTTTCTCCAGGTACTGTGCTTTCAAGGCATCGCTGGCGTGGTGCTTGAGGCATTCGTACGCGCCGTGCAGCAGGCCTGGGGCCATGGTCCAGCCGTGGTTGGCACCGGCCAGCCATTCGTACAGCACGCACTCCAGCACGGCGGGCAGGCCCTGGCCGCCATCTTCAGGGGCGCAGGCCAGTGCGGGCCAGCCGCCTTGCCAGAAGGCCTGGTACGCATCACGGAAGCCGGGCGGGGTGCGCACCTGCCCGGCATCAAACCGGCAACCTACCTCGTCGCCCACGCGCTGCAGCGGGGCCACGGCGCTGTCCACAAACTTGGCGGCTTCTTCCAGCACCTGGCCTGCCAGCTCGGCATCGGCCTCTGCAAACGGTGCCAGAGCCTGCCACTGTGCGGGGGCCTGCAGCACCTCGGTCAGCAGGAACTGGATGTCGGCGAGGGTCTGGCTTGCGGGCATGGTTTGCTCTTGATTTGATAGCTGCTTGCGCTTGTTGGATAAGCGTGAGGGGCTGTTTTTGCTTGAAATGAAACGAAGCCGTTCACTCTGAACCTGTCGAAGGACTTCCACCGCGGCGTGCCCTGGCTTCGACAGGCTCAGCCCGAACGGGTGGGGTGGGGCGCTGCCTTGAGAGGGCTGCGCCGCGCGCCATGCCACCACTCTCCAGCATTGGCGCGGCCCAGGCTAGCGCCACCGTGGAGCTGGCTTTGCCAGGCCACGGGTGGCGTCCCCCTCAGGGGGGAAGGCGCGCCAGCGCCTCAGGGGGGAGTCAAGACTCTGCGGTGAAGCCAATCTTCTTGATCAGCGGACCCCAGGTGTCGTACTCGGCCTTTTGCCAGCGGGCCTGCTCTTCGGGGGTGGAGCCCAGAGGCATCAGGCCCACGATGGCCAGGCTGTCGATGACGGACTTTTCCTTCAGCGCGGCGTTGATGGCGGCGTTGGCGGCGGCAATCACGGGCTTGGGTGTGGCTGCGGGGGCGTAGAAGCCAAACCATTCTTCGGTGGTCAGCTCAGGGAAGCCCTGCTCGGCAAAGGTGGGCACATCGGGCACGTACTGCGAGCGCTTGGGGCCGGACGTGGCCAGAATGCGCAGCTTGCCTGCCTTGTAGTTGGCAATGAAGTCGCCATGCGGTGTGACCATGGCGGCAATCTGCCCGCCCACCACATCGGTCACACCGGGGATGGAGCCACGGTAGGGCACATGGCGCAGTTCCACGCCGCTGTTGATGCCCAAGAGCGCCCCCAGGAAGTGGGGCGTGGAGCCTGCACCGGGCGAGCCGTAGCTGGCGTCCTTGGGGTTGGCCTTGGCCCAGGCCAGGAAGTCCTTCACCGTCTTGACGCTGGCAGGCACCATGGGGCCCACGGCCAGGCCGTGGTGCATGACGGCGGCAATCGACACAGGCGCAAAGTCCTTGTCGGTGTAGTTCATCTTGCTGTAGATGTGCGGGTAGTTGGCAATGGCCGACACCTGGGCCAGCGCCAGCACCGAGCCATCAGCGGGCGCGGCCTTCAAGGTCTCCAGCGCAATGCGGCCGCCTGCGCCGGGCTTGTTTTCCACCACACCTGCATTCTTGCTGTAGGCGGTGCCGCCCCATTTCTCGGCCACGCGGCGGGCCACGGTGTCGCCCGAGCTGCCTGCGGGAAAGCCGAACAGCACCTTGACCTGGTCCACAGGCTGGGCAGAGGCAGAAAGCGGGTAGAGGCCACCGAGGGCGGCAGCAGAGCCCAAGGCTTGCACAAATTGGCGGCGTGTCGTCATGGTTGTCTCCTGGTATGTATGTGTTGCTATGACGTGCGGAAAGCGTGCGGAAAAAATCTATCGCGGAACTGCGCCTGTGCCCCTCAGCGCGGGGCCATGCGCAGTGCGCCGTCCAGCCGGATCACCTCGCCGTTGAGGTGGCCGTTGGTCACGATATGACAGGCCAGCTCGGCAAACTCTTCGGGTTTGCCCAGGCGGGGCGGGAAGGGGATGCTGGCGGCCAGCGACTGCTGCACGGCTTCGGGCAGCTCTTTGACCAGGGGCGTGGCAAACAGGCCGGGGGCCACAGTGCACACCCGAATGCCGTGCTGGGCCAGGTCGCGCGCCATGGGCAGCGTCATGCCCGCCAGGCCCGCCTTGGATGCGCTGTAGGCCTGCTGGCCCACCTGCCCGTCAAAGGCGGCGGCCGATGCGGTGAACATCATCACGCCGCGCTCGCCACTGTCCAGCGCGGGCATCTTGGCGCAGGCGGCGGCAAACAGGCGGCTCATGTTGTAGGTGCCCACCAGGTTGATGTTGACCACGCGGATGAAGTCTTCTAGCGGTGCGGCGCTGCCGTCGCGCTGCACCACGCGCTTGGCGGTGCCAATGCCTGCCACGTTCATCAAAATGCGGGCCGGGCCGTGCGCGGCAGCGGCCTGTTCGATGGCGGCGGTCACGCTGGCGGGGTCGGTAATGTCGCAAGGGCAGGCCAGAGCGGTGCCCGCGCCGTGGGTCGTGTTGATGTCGGCAGCCACTTTGGCTGCCAGCTCGGCATTGCGGTCGAGCACGGCCACCTTGGCGCCCAGGCGGGCCAGTTCGCGGGCCGTGGCTTCGCCGAGGCCCGATGCGCCACCGGTGACGAGGGCGGCTTGTCCTTGAATCTGCATGGTGTTTGTCCTTGGGTAATCGTTCAGTGCGGTTTATTTCTGGAGCACGAGGGTGAAGGGCAGCTTGCCTTCGTGCATGGCTTCCACCAGGTTGGCGCGGTGTTTGAGCACGGCACGCTGGTTGATGGAGCCCTTGTCGGTGATCTCGCCCTTGTCCAGCGACGGGGGCGCTGCCATCAGGTGCATGCGGGCCACGCGGGTGGCGCTGCCGGTGGCCTGCGCGGCCAGCTGGTTCAGCGCGTTCTGAAAATATTGCTGCACAGGGGCGCTCTCCAGCACCTGCTGCAGGCTGGCATCGCCCGGCAGGCCCGCCAGGGTGCGCACGTGCGGTGTGGGAATCAGCAGCGCGCCCACTTCCTTGAGGTTGATGCCGGTGATGACGGCGTCCTGCACATAGGGTGCGCAGGCGGCGATGATCTTGGCGCGCATCGGCCCCACGCTCACGAAGGTGCCGGTAGAGAGCTTGAAGTCCTCGGCAATGCGGCCGTCGAACTTCAGGCCCCGGTTCAGGTCGGCTTCGTCGATCCACTTCACCGCGTCGCCCGAGCAATAGAAGCCTTCCTCGTCAAACGCCTCGCGGGTGGCTTCGGCGTTGCGCCAGTAGCCTTGCGTGATGTTGGGGCCGCGGTAGCGCACCTCGATCTTGCCGTCGATGGGCACCAGCTTTAGCTCCAGCCCTGGTGTGGGCACGCCAATGTCGCCCGCTTGCACAAAGGGGCTGTTCACCGCCAGGCAGAAGGGGCAGCCTTCGGTCATGCCCAGGCCGGTGTTCATCACGATGCGCTCGCCCACCTCCTGCTCGGCCACTTCGAACAGCGCGTCCCAGATGGGCTGCGACAGCGCGGCGGCGGCAAAGAAGAACATCTTCACGCGGCTGAGCAGGTTCTTGCGCAGCTGGGCGTCGGTCTTCATCGTGTGCGCAATCACCTCAAAACCCGTGGGCACGTTGAAGTACACCGTGGGCGCGATCTCGCGCAGGTTGCGGATGGTCTCGGCCATGCCTGCGGGCGTGGGCCGGCCTTCGTCCAGGTACAGCGTGCCACCGTTGTAGATGACGATGCCGAAGTTGTGGTTGCCGCCAAAGGTGTGGTTCCACGGCAGCCAGTCCACCAGCACCAAGTCTCCTTCCGTCAGCACGGGCATGGACTGGTTCATCTGCTGCAGGTTGGCCGTCCACATGCCGTGCGTGATGATCACGGCCTTGGGCGCCTTGGTGGAGCCCGAGGTGAACATGAACTTGGCAATGCTGTCCCGCGTGATGGCAGCGTGTGCAGCGTCCACGGCGGGCGTGGCTTCGGTGGCCAACAGGGCGTTGAATGGCGTGGTGCTGCGGCCGGGCAGCGTGCCTTCGATTAGCGCCACTTCCACATCGGCACCCACGGTGGCCTCAATCGCAGGGCCAAAGCGCTCGGCGCAGCTGGCAAACACCAAGCCGGGCGTGAGGGTGTTCACGGCATGGCGCAGCTTGTCGTAGTCCTTGCTCACGGTGGAGTAGGCGGCAGACACCGTGCACTGCGGCACGCCCGCCACCAGGCAGCCCAGCGACAGCAGGGCGTGCTCCAGATCGTTTTCGCTGAGCATGACCACGGGGCGGTCGGCACTCAGGTTGCGGCTCAGCAATGCCTGGGCAATGCGGCGGGCGGATGCCCAGGCCTCGCGGTAGCTGATGTGACGCCAGTCGCCCAGGCTGCCGTCCGCGTTCTTCACGCGCTGCGCCATCCAGGTGCGGTCGGGCGTGGTTTCGGCCCAGTGCGCCAGGCGGTCTGTCAGCCGCACGGGGTGGGGCTGCAGGTCTTGCGTGGCACGCACGTAGACCACGCCATCGGCTCCGGGGCGGGTTGTCACTTCGGTCACGCCGAAGCGCAGGGGGCGGTAGCGGGGGGCAGGGTGGTGGGCCATGGGCTTTGGGGGGAGGCGCGGGTCAGGTGCTGGTCAATGCAGTGCAGGCAGGGGCGCTGAAAGGGCGGGGTCAGTCTTTGCTGACCTTGGCGGCCTTGCCTTCGAGGAAGGCGCGCACGCGTGCCTTGGCTTCGGGGGCGCTCTGGGCAATGGCGGCCATCATGGCTTCGGCCATCAGGCCCTGGTCGCTGGGCTGCTCGGCAATGCGGGGCAGGGCGTGCATCAGCGCGTAGTTGGTTAGCGGTGCGTTCTGGGCAATGCGGCCTGCCAGCTCCAGCGCCTTGTCAAACGCGGTGCCGGTGGGCACGAGGTACTGGGCAAAGCCTGCCTTTTCGCCATCGACAGCGTTGTAGACGCGGCCCGTCATCATCATGTCCATCATGCGGGCGGTGCCGATCAGGCGCGGAATGCGCACCGAACCACCCCCGCCCACAAAAATGCCGCGCGAGCCTTCAGGCAGCGCATAGAACGTGGTCTCGTCGGCCACGCGGATGTGGCAGCTACTTGCCAGTTCCAGCCCGCCACCCACCACGGCACCGTGCAGCGCAGCGATGACGGGCACGGGGCCGAACTGCACGCGCTCCAGCGCGGTGTGCCACATGCGGGAGTGCTGCAGGCCCTGGCCCGCGTCGCGCTCCTTCAGCTCGCTCAGGTCCAGCCCGGCGCAGAAATGGTCGCCTTCGCCATGGATCACGGCGGCACCCACGCCTTCGGGCAGGTTGTCCATCAGGTCGCGCAGCGCCAGGATGAGCCCGTCGTTCAGGGCATTGCGCTTGGTGGGACGGGCCAGCCGGATCACGGCAATGTTGTTCTGTGGGCCGCGCAGTTCCAGCTGGAGATCGGGATTAGTGGTCATGGTGTTGCGATTGAGTTGTAAAAATTATGATTATGAAAAATAACCAAAACAAGGTAGTTTGAGGACAAGTTCATCAGTGCTTTCCCTAGCCCCCGAGATCGGCATAATGGTTATTATGTATAACTAAATAGGCGATCCGCAGCGGCCTGTGCCGCACGGGGCGCTGCGTGCAGATCATCGGCCACACCGCGCCGCAGAAAGAGCTTTCATGAACGCGTTCATCCCCTACGGAATCTATTGGTCCACCCCGTTTGCCAAATGGCAGGGTTCGCTGGCGCACCTCAATGCCCTGCCCCTGGCTGCGCAGGTGGGCAAGCAGGCCATGGCAGAGCGGGGTTACGACCTGACGCAGGTGGATCTGGCCATTCTGGGGTTGACCAACCCGCAAAAAGGCAGCTTCTACGGCCTGCCCTGGGTAACGGGCCTCATGGGCATTGACCGGGTGGCCGGGCCCACGGTGCAGCAGGCCTGCGCCACCAGCGTGCGGGCGCTGCAGATGGCTGCGCAAGAGGTGGCCTGCGGCACGGCCACCAGCGCGCTGCTGGTGATGTGCGACCGCCAGTCCAACGGCCCGGTGGTGTATTACCCCGACCCCACGGGCACCGGCGGCTACGGCATCACCGAGCACTGGGTGCCCGACAACATGGGCCACGACCCCTACGCCAAGAACCCCATGATCCAGACCGGTGAGAACGTGGCCAAGCGCTACGGCATCACCACCGAGGAGCAGCACGCCCTCAAGCTGCACCGCTACCAGCAATACCAGCAGGCGCTGGCGGATGACCGCGCGTTCCAGAAGCGCTACATGGTGGATGTGCCGATCTCGGACGCGAAATTCCGCAAGCAGACGGGCGTGCTGGCGGCGGACGAGGGCGTGTTTCCCACCACCGCCGAGGGGCTGGCCAAGCTCAAGCCCGTGCTGGAAGGCGGCACGGTCACGTTTGGCGGGCAGACCCACCCGGCCGATGGCAACGCCGGGGCCATCGTGACCACCCGCGAGCGGGCCCGCGCGGCCTCGCGCGATCCGGGCATCGAGGTGGAAATCCTGGGCTTTGGCATGTCCCGGGTGGAGCCCGGCTACATGCCCATGGCGCCCTCGCCCGCGGCCTTCAATGCGCTCAAGGCAGCAGGGCTGGCAGTGGGCGATGTGCACGCCATCAAGACGCACAACCCCTTTGCCGTGAACGACATCGCCCTGGCGCGCGACACCGGCTTTGCCTGGGAGCGCATGAACAACTACGGCAGCTCCATCATCTGGGGCCACCCCCAGGCACCCACGGGCTTGCGCGCCATCGTCGAAATGATCGAGGAGCTGGTGCTGCGCGGGGGCGGTGTAGGCCTGTTCACTGGCTGCGCTGCGGGCGACACCGGCTTTGCCATGGCCCTGCGCGTGATGGACAGCCGCAAGGGCTGAACGCACGGGCTGCATCACCGCATGAACTGCATCGATCTTTGGGAACGGAACCTCTTATGAAAGCTTTTGCTGCTCGCCTGGATGCCTGTCTGGTCGATGGGGTGCGCACCCCGCTGGTGGACTACTGCGGCCCGCTGGGCCATGTCTCGCCCACCGACATGGGCATCAAGGTGGCGCGCGCGGTGCTGGAGCGCTCGGGCGTGCCCGCGCAGGATGTGGATTCGGTCATCACCGGCTCCATGGCGCAGGCGGACTTTGATGCCTACGTGCTGCCCCGCCACATCGGCCTGTATGCCGGTGTGCCGCAGGCGGTGCCTTCCATCCTGGTGCAGCGCATCTGTGGCACGGGCTTTGAGCTGTTTCGCCAGGCGGCAGACCAGATTGCGCTGGGCTATGCCGAGGTGGCGCTGGTGGTGGGCACCGAGTCCATGACGCGCAACCCGATTGCGGCCTACACCCACCGCAGCGGCTTCCGGCTGGGGGCTCCGGTGGAGTTCAAGGACTTTCTGGTCGAGGCCTTGAACGACACGGCAGGCCCCGTGACCATGATCGAGACCGCAGAGAACCTCGCCAAGAAATACGGCATCACCCGTGCCGAGGTGGATGCCTTTGCATCGCAGTCGTTTACGCGCGCGGTGCGTGCGCAGGCCGAGGGCTTTTTTGAGGGCGAGATCGTGCCCGTGGTAACCGAGCAGTTTGCGCTGGAAGGCTACGCCCACCGGGGCATCACGCTGCCGCGCAAGGTGGAGGCCCTGACCAAAGACACCCACCCCCGCCCCTCACCGGCAGAGACGCTGGCCACGCTGCGCACCGTGTACCCCGGTGGCGTGCAAACGGCGGGCAACAGCTCGGCCCTGGTGGATGGTGCCGTGGGTGCCGTGGTGGCCAGCAACGGCTATGTGGCGCGGCGCGGCCTCAAGCCACTGGCGCATCTGCGCGGCGCAGCGGCGGTGGGCGTGCCCCCCGAGCTGATGGGCATTGGCCCGGCCCCGGCCATTCGTGCCCTGCTGCAGACCACCGGCCTCACCCTGCAGGACATTGGCCTGTTCGAAATCAACGAAGCCCAGGGCGCGCAGACGCTGGCCGTGGGCCGCGAGTTGGGACTGGACCTGGACAAGCTCAACGTGAACGGCGGCGCGATTGCCCTGGGCCACCCGCTGGCCGCCACCGGTGTGCGCCTGACGGTGACGCTGGCACGCGAGCTGCGCCGCCGTGGCCTGCGCTGGGGCATCTCCAGCGCCTGTGTGGGCGGTGGGCAGGGCATTGCGCTGCTGATTGAAAACCCGGAAGCCTGAAATTTATGAGAAATCGGCTTCCAGCGCATATGGAATAAGCGTAAGCAGCTATCAAATTCATAGTATTCAACCGAAGATCACCATGAAAATCATCACCGCAGCCCAGGTGGGCGCCCTGATTCCTGACAACGCCACCATCTTCCTGGGCGGCTTGGCCGTGACCAGCCTGCCGGAGGAAGTCCTCAAGGGCGTGGAAAAGAGTTTTCTCGAAACCGGCCACCCCCGCAACCTGACCACCTGGGCCTGCGGTGCCATCGGCAACAGCAAGGATGCGGGCATGGTGCACTTTGCGCACCCCGGCATGATCCGCCGCACCGTGGCGGGCCACTTCGGGCAGACGGGCGCGGAGATGATGAAGATGGTCTACGAGGGCCAGGTGGAGGCGTACAACTTTCCGCAAGGCAGCCTCTCGCACCTCACGCGCCACATTGCCAGCCGCAGCCCTGGCCTGCTGACCAAGGTGGGGCTGGGCACGTTTGTGGACCCGCGCATCGAAGGCGGCAAGCTCAACAGCACCTGCAGCGAAGACTTGGTGAAACTGGTGGAGTTCAACGGCGAAGAGTGGCTGTACTACCCCGCGCCCAAGATCGATGTGGCCATCATCCGCGGCACGCTGGCTGATGAAAAGGGCAACATCACGCTCGACAAGGAAGGCATGCTGCTGGAGCAGATCAACATTGCCCACGCGGCCAAGGCCTGCGGCGGCATCGTGATCGTGCAGGTGGAGCGCATCGTGAAGGCCGGCACCCTGCACCCCAAGGCGGTGAAGGTGCCCGGCGTGTCGGTGGACTACGTGCTGGTGAGCCAGCCAGAGAACCACATGCAGACCATTGCCACCCAGTTCAACCCCGCTTTCAGTGGCGACGTGCGCGTGCCCGTGAACTCGCTGGAGCCCATGCCCCTGGACGAGCGCAAGGTCATCGCCCGCCGCTGCGCCATGGAGCTGCAGCCCGGCGCCATCACCAACCTGGGCATTGGCATTCCGGCAGGCGTGCCCTCGGTGGCGGCAGAAGAGGGCGTGGCCGACCTGCTGACCCTGAGCATTGAAAGCGGCATCACCGGCGGCATTCCTGCGCAGCTGGGCGACTTTGGCGTGGCCTACAACGCGGACGCGATCATCGAGCAATCGCTGCAGTTCGACTTCTACGACGGCGGTGGGCTGGACGCGAGCTTCCTGGGCCTGGCCCAGGCCGACAACCAGGGCAACGTGAACGTGAGCAAGTTCAACGGCCGCCCTGTGGGTTGCGGCGGGTTCATCAACATCACCCGCTCCACCAAGAAGCTGGTGTTCTGCGGCACCTTCACCGCAGGCGGGCTGGAGGTGCAGGTAGCCGATGGCCGCCTGACCATCGTGAAGGAAGGCAAGTCGCGCAAGTTCATCGACAAGGTCGAGCAGATCACCTTCAACGGGCTTGATGCGGCACAGCGCCAGCAGGACGTGCTGTTTGTGACCGAGCGGGCCGTGTTCCAGCTCACCACCGAAGGGCTGGAGCTGACCGAGATTGCGCCGGGGGTGGACCTGGAGCGCGACGTGCTTGCCCACATGGGCTTCAAGCCCCTGATGCGCAATGTGCGCACCATGGATGCGGCGCTGTTCCAGGCCCAGTGGGGTGGGCTGGCTCCGTTGATGGCCAGCAGACAGAAGGTTTGAGCGGGGCCGCGATCAGGCCTTTGCAAGCCGGGAGCCACAATAGTGAGCAGCCCGGCTGTGCGTGGCACTGCAGTGCCACCACCTTTTCGTGTTTTGCCCTTGCCCGGGTTTCCCGTTGAGAGAAGCCCAGCAAGGGCTTTGTGCGTTCTTTGGCACCGCCTGCGGCGGAGCGGCTGGCCCGCGCCCCTTCGCCGCGTGGTGCGAGCGGCTCGTTGAGCAGGTTCCTAGTCGTAAATCTTCTGCAGCAGGCGGATCAGAGTCTTGCGCTCGGTGCTGGTCAGCCGCGCTGTGGCGTCCACTTCCAGTTGCGCGGCCGTGTGCTCGGCCTGCGCCGTCAGCTCCGCGCCCGCAGGCGTGAGGTGCACGCCCATGGCGCGCCCGTCACTGGGGTGGGGGTGGCGTTCAATCAGCCCGCGCCGCTCCAATGAGGCGATCAAGCCCACCAGGTTGGGTGGCAGCACATTGAGCGTGGCGCAGAGCTGGCGCGACGTGATGCCAGGGTTGTGCGCCACCAGCGACAGCACGGAAAAATCCACCACCTTGAGCCCATAGACCGCCATGCGCTCCATGAACACCTCAATGATGGCCAGCGAGGCGCGGCGGGCGTTATAGCCCACCAGCGTGCGCAGGTAGCTGGTGTCTACCGCATCGACAGATGGGGGCGGTGCGACGTCCAGCACGCTGGTGTCTGCATCGGTTGGCGAAGGGGGCGGAGGGAGTTGTCGGGTGCGGCGAGCCATGGAATGGTGAGATGCAACGGTGCGCCGGTGCGCAGCTTTCAAACGATTCTAATGAGGTGGGTTGTGGCTCTTTTTGATCCAGCGCTACCGGCTATCAAACACATGGCTGCCAAGGCGTCTGGTCAGACCAGCCTGGCCTGCACCACGCTGGCCAGCCAGTCCATCACGGCGCGCACCCGCTGGGGCAGGTGGCGGCGGTGGGCATACAACAAGTTGACCGGCATGGCCGGAGGCGGGTGGTGCTCCAGCACTGGCACGAGCCGCCCTTGCTCCACCAGTTCCTGGGCCCCCAGCAGGGGGACCTGGATCAGCCCCAGGCCTGCCAGGCAGGCGCCCAGGTAGGCTTCCGCACTGTTGACGGTGATCCTCCCGGCCATGGGGATGAACCTGACGCCGTCGCCCTCCTGCACCTCAAACCCCTGCGATCTGCTGCCCAGCGTGCTGACGTAGTGGACCAGTTCGTGGTGGGCCAGGTCTTCCAATGTCTGGGGCGTGCCCCGCCGGGCCAGATAGGCAGGGCTGGCGCACGTCGCTACCCGCACCATGCCCAGCGGCCTTGCCACCAGCCCGGCCTCCGCCACCGCGCCGATGCGGATCACGCAGTCAAAACCCTCGCGTACCAGATCAACGCGGCGGTCGGTGCTGCTGACTTCCACTTCGAGCTGGGGGTGCTGCTCCAGCAGCGCTGGCAAGTGCGGAAGCACCATGTAGCGCGCCACACCCGTGGACATGTCGATGCGTACCCTGCCGCGCAGGGCGGACCCCGGCTGCTGGTGAAACATGGCCTGCAGCTCGTCCACATCGTCCAGAACATCCCGGCAGCGTTCATAGAACGCCTGGCCGTCCTGCGTCAGCTGTACCCGCCGGGTGGTTCGGTGCAACAGGCGTGTTCCCAGTTGGGTCTCCAGCTGTTGAACGGCCAGCGAGGCGCTGGCTTTGGGAATGCCCAGTACCTGGGCAGCCTGCGTGAAGCTGTTCAACTGCGCCACGCGCGCAAAGATCTGCATCCGGTCCAGTGGGTTCATTGTTTATTTAATTTGGACAATGAATCGCATTTTGCAGGCTTTATGGCATTTTTAACCATCAATAAAGTTCATGGCAGCCCGTCACACGGCGTGTCGGGTACTCCATCACTTCGCAGGACACTTCCATGAACCAGCCTCAAGACCTTGCTTCCACCCCCATTGTTCTCATCACCGGTGCCAGCCGGGGCTTGGGCCGCAGTGCGGCTCTGGCCGCCGCGCGCAGCGGTATTGACGTTGTGCTCACCTATCGCCAGCAGGCCGCAGAGGCCCAGACCGTGGTGGCCGAGATCGAGGCGCTCGGTCGCCGCGCGGTGGCGCTACCGCTGGAGGTGGGAAACGTTGCGGGCTTTCCCGCGTTTGCCGCTCAGCTCGGCCAGGCGTTGCGAACCCATTGGCAGCGCGAACGCTTCGACTTTCTGGTCAACAACGCTGGCATGGGGGTGCATGCTCCGTTTGCAGAGACCACCGAGGCGCAGTTTGATGCGCTGGTGAATGTGCATCTGAAGGGGGTTTTCTTTTTGACGCAGACCTTGTTGCCGTTCATGAACGATGGGGGACGCATCCTGAACCTGTCATCCGGGCTGGCTCGTTTTGCGCTGCCGGGCTACGCCGCCTATGCGGCCATGAAGGGTGGTGTTGAGGTGCTGAGCCGCTATCTGGCCAAGGAGCTGGGCCCCCGCGGCATTGCGGTGAATGTAGTGGCCCCCGGCGCCATCGAGACGGACTTTGGCGGCGGAGCCGTGCGTGACAACGCGCAGCTCAACGCCTTTGTCGCATCCCAGACTGCGCTGGGCCGCGTCGGCCTGCCCGAGGATATTGGCCCGCTGGTCGCGTCACTGCTGCAACCCGCCACCCGCTGGGTAAACGCCCAGCGCATCGAGGCCTCGGGAGGCATGTTCCTGTAATTTCAACCGGGCGCGTGCAGCCCACGCCGGTATTGCACCGCTTCCGCCACATGGCTGACCTCGGTGCGCTCGGCACCCGCCAGATCGGCAATGGTCCGCGCCACCTTCAGGGCGCGGTGGGTGCTGCGTGCAGACCAGCCCAGCCGGGCTGCCGTGGTGTTCAGGAATTTGGCGGCGGTGTCGTCCAAGTGCAGGTGCTCGTCAATGGCCTGGCCCTGCAGCGCCTGGTTGGTGCTGCCCTGGCGTTGCATGGCGCGTTGCCGGGCCTGCACCACCCGCTCGCGAATGGCCTCGGTGCCTTCTCCCTGCGGTGCCTTGAGCAGTTGCTCTGCGGGCAGGGCGGGCACATCCACATGCAGGTCTATGCGGTCCAGCAGCGGGCCGCTGAGCTTGCCCTGGTAGCGCGACACCTGATCGGGCGTGCAGCGGCAGGCCCGCTGGCTGGACCCGAGGAAGCCGCAAGGGCAGGGGTTCATGGCCGCCACCAGCTGGAAGCGTGCCGGAAAATCCGCCCGCTGCGCCGCGCGGGAGATGGTGATGTGCCCTGTCTCCAGCGGTTCGCGCAGGGCCTCCAGCGCGGCCCGGGGAAACTCCGGCAGCTCGTCCAAAAACAACACGCCTTGATGGGCCAGGGAGATTTCTCCGGGTTTGGGGGGTGAGCCGCCTCCGACCAGTGCAACCGCCGATGCCGTGTGATGCGGCTGCCCCGTGGGCCGTACGCCCCAGCGGCTCGGGTCAAAGCGCCCGGCCAGGCTGGCCACGGCGGCGCTCTCCAGCGCCTCGGTCACGGTCATGGGCGGCAGCAGCCCGGCAAAGCGCTGGGCCAGCATGGATTTGCCGGAGCCCGGTGGCCCCAGCATCAGCACGCTATGCCCCCCGGCTGCTGCAATCTCCAGCGCCCGCTTGGCGGCAGCCTGGCCTTTCACATCGGCCATGTCGGGGCCGGTGGCGGCTGCAGAGAGTGGGGTGGGCTGCAGGCGGCACCAGCCGTCGTTGTCTACATCAGCATCGCCACCGGCGGTGCTGCCCGGTGGCAGAAAAGCCCGCACCACGTCCAGCAGGTGGCGCGCGCGCACGACCTGGGCATCGGGCACCAGCGCTGCTTCCTCGGCGCTGCCGGGCGGCAGCACCATCTGCACGCGCACTTGCTGCGCTGCCAGGGCCAGACTGGTGGCCAGCGCGCCGCGCACCGGGCGCAATTCGCCCGACAGGGACAGTTCGCCCGCAAATTCGTACCCCTGCAGCCGCTGCGCGTCCACCTGCCCGCTGGCGGCCAGGATGCCCATGGCGATGGGCAAGTCAAACCGGCCTGAATCCTTGGGAAGGTCTGCCGGTGCCAGGTTGACGGTGATGCGCTTGTTGTGGGGGAACTCCAACCCCGCGTTCTGAAGGGCGGAACGTACCCGCTCGCGCGCTTCCTTCACTTCCACGTCCGCCAAACCCACCAGCGTGAAGCTGGGCAGGCCGTTGGCCAGATGCACTTCCACGGTGACGGGCGGTGCCTGAAGCCCCAGAAGGGCGCGGCTTTGCACCAATGCAAGACTCATGTGTAACTTTCTCCCCAGATGGGTGCGTTCCAGTGGCCCCGTGCAGGCGATAGGGCGCAGTTGCACCACGCAAGTGCGTGCGCACAAAGAACTTGCACCGCTTTGCGCAAAGGATCAGTCCCGGTTCCAAGGCATTCAATTTTCAAATGCAACAGGTTGTGGCACGGTCTGTGCTTAAAGCCCTTGTCCCTACTTTGTCCAACCGGAGGAAACATGATTCGCACTTCTATCAAGACCCTGGGCGTTGCCCTCGCTGCTGCGCTGCCCCTGTTGGCCAGCGCGCAACTTACCGGCAACGTCAGCGTGACCACAAACTACAAGTTCCGTGGCCAGGATCAGGACGCCAGCAAGGTCAAGGCCGTCAAGCCCGCACTGCAGGGTGGTTTTGACTATACCTTTGGCGACACCGGCTTTTACCTGGGCAACTGGAATTCCAGCGTGGATTGGCTCACCAGCAACTCGCTGGAGATGGATTTCTACGGTGGCTACAAATTCAAGGCGGGTGAAGTCGATCTGGACGTAGGTGCGCTCACCTATGTGTACCCAGGCAACTCGCTGGGCAACACCACGGAGCTGTATGGCGCAGCCAGCTACGGCCCCTTCACTGCCAAGTACTCGCACACCATCTCCAAGGACTACTTCGGCTTTGCCGGCAACAAGCTGGGCACAGGCCGCAAGGGCACCAACACGGGTTACCTGAACATCGCATTCGCTCAGGAAGTGCTGCCCAAGGTTACGGCGAAGGCTTCGGTGGGCTTCACCCGCTTTGCCAGCGACATCAAGGACACGGGTACTCCCAACTTCATGGACTACAGCGTGGGCGGTGCCTACGACTTTGGCAGCGGCCTGTCGCTGGGTGCTGCCGTGGTGGGCGCCACCAAGAAGAACTTCTTTGGCCCCGTCAACAAATCGCGCGTGATTGTCACGCTGACCAAAACCCTGTAAACACCTGTGAGCGCCACGGGCGCTTACATCGGAGGACATGAACATGAAAATGGTGACAGCCATCATCAAACCCTTCAAGCTCGACGAGGTGCGTGAAGCCCTGTCGGACATCGGGGTGCAAGGCATCACGGTGACTGAAGTCAAAGGCTTCGGACGCCAGAAGGGTCATACCGAGCTGTACCGTGGCGCTGAATACGTCGTGGACTTTCTCCCCAAGGTCAAGATTGAAGCCGCTGTGGCGGACGACCTGGTGGACCGCGTGATCGAAGCCATCGAAGGCGCAGCCCGCACCGGCAAGATCGGTGACGGCAAGATTTTCGTGACCCACCTGGAACAGGTGGTGCGCATCCGCACTGGCGAAACCGGCAAGGAAGCCCTGTAAGGGCCAGCCGCATCACACAGAGAGAAAACGCCATGAAAAAACTGCTTGCTTCTTTCGTACTGGGACTGAGCCTGCTGACGGCGGGCACCCTGTCTCTGGCCCAGGCGCCTGCTGCCGAGCCAGCGGCCGCCACCGCATCGGCTGCGGCTGATGCAGCCCCCGCCGCCGCTCCGGTAGCCGCTGCTGCCCCTGCGGCTGCAGCGTCCGCCGCTGCCGAGGCTGCGCCTGCTGCTCCCGTGCCCAACAAGGGCGATACAGCCTGGATGATGGTCTCCACCATCCTGGTGATCCTGATGGTGCTGCCTGGCCTGGCGCTGTTCTACGGCGGCCTGGTCCGCAGCAAGAACATGCTGTCTGTGCTGATGCAGGTGATGGTCACGTTCTCGCTGATCACCGTGCTGTGGTTCATCTATGGCTACAGCTTGGCGTTCACCGAGGGTGGTGCCTTCATTGGCGGGTTTGACCGCCTGTTCATGAAAGGCATCTGGGACAACGTGGCTGGCACCTTTGCCAATGCCGCTACCTTCAGCAAGGGCGTGGTGATTCCTGAAGTCACGTTCGCAGCCTTCCAGGCCACTTTCGCCGGCATTACCTGCGCACTGATCGTGGGTGCCTTTGCCGAGCGCATCAAGTTCTCTGCCGTGCTGCTGTTCATGGTGCTGTGGTTCACCTTCAGCTACCTGCCCATCGCCCACATGGTGTGGTTCTGGATGGGTCCTGACGCCTACACCGCCAAGGACGTGGTGGACAGCATGAACGGCAAGGCTGGCCAGATCTGGCAGTGGGGCGCGCTGGACTTTGCTGGCGGCACCGTGGTGCACATCAACGCCGCTGTGGCGGGCCTGGTCGGCGCCTTCATGGTGGGCAAGCGCATTGGCTACGGCAAGGAAGCCATGGCTCCTCACAGCCTGACACTGACCATGGTAGGCGCTTCGCTGCTGTGGGTGGGCTGGTTCGGCTTCAACGCAGGCTCGGCCCTGGAAGCCAACGGCTTTGCTGCCCTGGCCTTCATCAACACGCTGGTGGCTACGGCTGCAGCCGTGCTGGCCTGGTGCATGGGTGAAGCGCTGATGCGTGGCAAGGCTTCGATGCTGGGTGCCGCGTCTGGCGCGGTGGCAGGTCTCGTGGCCGTGACGCCTGCAGCCGGCAACGTCGGTATCGGCGGTGCGCTGGTGATCGGCTTGGTGGGTGGTTTTGCCTGCCTGTGGGGTGTGCATGGCCTCAAGAAGCTGCTGGGTGCCGATGACTCGCTGGACGTGTTCGGCGTGCACGGTGTGGGCGGTATCGTGGGTGCGCTGCTGACCGGCGTGTTCAACTCGCCTTCGCTGGGCGGCCCCGGCTACGTGGCCGACTGGGTGACAGCTTCCATGGTGACGGCTGCCGACTACTCCATCGCCGCACAGGTGTGGACACAGGCCAAGGCCGTGCTGCTGACCATCGTCTGGTCTGGCGTGGTGTCCTTCATTGCCTACAAGGTGGTGGATCTGGTGGTGGGTCTGCGTGTGTCTGAAGAAGACGAGCGCGAAGGCCTGGACATCACCTCCCACGGCGAAACGGCTTACAACCGTTGATTGGGGGACCACCGGTTGCAGTGTCTGGTGGTGCTGCAACCGCCCCAATGATTTTTTAGCGAGAGTCTCCTCAAGAGTTGGGCCCACCCCGCAGGTGGGCCCTTTTTTTATGTCTGCTTGCCCTGCAGGGGCGCAGGGGCAGGCTTGTTCCAAGAACCTGCACAGGCCTTGTTCAAAAAATTCACGCCGCACGGGGCTGCGTAGCGCAGGCGCAGACGCTACGATGCTGCCCCATGGACCAAGCCCTTGCCCAGATTGTTGAGCGCGTGCGCGCAGCCGCCGCAGACCATGCCCCCTTGCGTATCCGGGGCGGGGGCACCAAGGACTTTCATGGACGGGCGTTGAACGGCGACGTGCTGGACACCCGCAGCCTCTCGGGCATCGTCAGCTACGAGCCGAGCGAGCTGGTGGTGACCGCACGGGCCGGCACCTCTCTGGCAGAGTTGGAAGCCGTGCTGGCCGAAAAAGGCCAGTGCCTGCCCTTTGAGCCACCCCACTTCGGCCCCGGTGCCACGGTGGGGGGCATGGTGGCTGCGGGGCTGTCAGGCCCTGCGCGGGCCAGCGTGGGCGCGGTGCGCGACTATGTGCTGGGTGTGTCGCTCGTCAACGGCAAGGCAGAGTGGCTTACCTTTGGCGGCCAGGTCATGAAGAACGTGGCGGGGTACGACGTGTCTCGGCTGATGGCCGGGTCGTGGGGCACGCTGGGCCTGCTGACGGAAGTGAGCCTCAAAGTGCTGCCCGTGACTGCGGCCGAAGCCACCCTGCGTTTTGAATGCAACCAGGCCGACGCCTTGCGCAAACTGCACACCTGGGGCGCGCAGCCGCTGCCCCTGAATGCCAGCTGCTGGGTGCAAGAAGCCCAGGCACCTGTGGGCACCCTGTACGTGCGCCTGCGCGGGGCCGCTGCTGCGGTGGAGGCCGCCTGCAAAACCATGGGCGGCACGCGCATCGACAACGCACTGGCCGCCCCGGACTGGACGGCCTGCCGCAACCAGACCTTGCCCTGGTTTGCCGAGCGCGCCCACCAGCCCGGGCTTGCGCTGTGGCGCCTGTCCCTGCCCGCCACCGCACCCGTACTCACCCTGCCTGCGGCCACCCGTGTGCTGGTGGAGTGGCATGGTGCCCTGCGCTGGGTGCAGGCCCCTGCCGATGCGGCCGATGCGCTGCAGGCGGCTGCCCAGGCGGTGGGTGGGAGTGCTACTGTTTTTGTAGCTGCTTGCGCTGGTCCATCGGGCGGTAGCGGCCAATTTTTGCCTCAGTCTTCCGCGCTGGCGCATATCCACGCTCGCCTCAAGCAGGCGTTTGATCCCGCGGGCATCTTCAATCCGGGTCGCCTGTCGGCGCACTGGTAGGCGTCCGCGTTTCCGGCTTCCCTTTTCCATGCGTCGCCTGCGCCATCTCACGGGTCACCACCGCACGGTTGCCAGCAACCGGGTGCTGGGCTTGCTGCTGGCATTCAACGCCGGGGCTGTGAATGCGGGGGGCTTTCTGGTGGTGCACATGTACACGTCCCACATGACGGGCTTCCTCTCGTCATTGGCCGACAACCTGGTGCTGGGCAACATGAAGCTGGTGCTCGGGGCAGTAGGGGCTCTGTGGGCCTTCATGTCTGGCGCGGGCAGCACGGCCATTCTGGTCAACTGGGCGCGCCACCACCGCCTGCGCAGCACCTACGCCCTGCCGCTGTTGCTGGAGGCTGTGCTGTTGCTGCTTTTCGGCCTGATGGGCGCCATCACCCTGGGCTGGCGCACCCCGTTTTCCGTTCCGCTCACAGTGCTGCTGCTGGCCTACCTGATGGGCCTGCAGAACGCGGTGGTCACCAAGATGTCTTCCGCCCAGATCCGCACCACCCACATGACGGGCGTGGTGACGGACCTGGGCATCGAGATGGGCAAGATGCTCTACTGGAACCGCCAGGGCACCACGCCAGAACACCATGTGCACGCCAACCGCGAACGGCTGTGGCTCTTTGCCGGGCTGGCCACCATGTTCCTCTGCGGTGGGCTTGTAGGCGCTGCAGGGTTCAAGCATGTGGGCTTTGTGTTTGTGGTGCCGCTGGCGGTGGTGCTGCTCACCCTGTCGCTGCCCCCACTGTGGGCTGACCGGGTGCGCCTGCGCCTCATGCTGCGGGGGCGCCCTATGGCTGCCCCTGCGGCCCTTGCGGCCCCGGCAGCCGATCAGAACCGCGACACCACACCTGCGCCGGGCGGCGGCCACAAACCTTAGCCGCGCGACCCTCAGCCAGCACACCGAGCCAGCCCCCTCCGATCCCTCTCCCAGGCACGCACCATGCAGACCCAACTGAGCCCTGAATACGCCGCCCGCCCCGATGGGCAGGAAGCCGAAGCCATCCTGCGCAAATGCGTGCACTGCGGCTTCTGCACGGCCACCTGCCCCACCTACCAGTTGCTGGGCGATGAGCTGGACGGCCCGCGGGGGCGCATCTACCTCATCAAGCAGGTGCTGGAGGGTGCTGAGCCCACACGTGCCACGCAGACCCACCTGGACCGGTGCCTGACCTGCCGCAACTGCGAGAGCACCTGCCCCAGCGGCGTTCAGTACGGCCACCTGGTGGACATCGGCCGCAAGATCGTGGATGAAAAAGTACCGCGCCCCGCTGCAGAGAAGGCACTGCGCTGGGCGTTGAAGGAAGGCCTGCCTTCCCCCCTCTTTGCCCCCGCCATGAAAGCCGGGCAGGCGGTGCGTGGCCTGCTGCCTGCCGCGCTCAAAGCCAAGGTGCCCCAGCCCCGGCCCGCCGGGGCCTGGCCCACACGCCAGCATGCCCGCAAGGTGCTGATGCTGGCGGGCTGCGTGCAGCCCGCCATGATGCCCAGCATCAACACCGCCACTGCCCGTGTGCTAGACGCCGCAGGCATCCAGACGGTGGTGGCGGCCAAGGCTGGCTGCTGCGGTGCGGTGAAGTTCCACCTCAACGACCAGGAAGGCGGCAAGGCCGAGATGCGCGCCAACATTGACGCGTGGTGGCCGCTGGTGGAGTCCGGCGGCGTCGAGGCCATTGTGATGAATGCCTCAGGCTGCGGCGTCACCGTCAAGGAATACGGGCACCTGCTCAAGGACGACCCTGCCTACGCTGCCAAAGCCGAACGCGTGAGCGCCCTCACCCGCGATCTCTCCGAGCTGCTGCCAGAACTCCTGCCCGAGCTGGCCCGCAAGCTCCAGGGCCGCGTGCAGCAGCCCGACACCCTCTACGCCTACCACCCGCCCTGCACGCTGCAGCACGGCCAAAAGCTGCGGGGGGGCGTGGAGACGCACCTGAACCAGTTGGGCTTCAAGCTGCGCGCTGCGCGCAATGAGTCCCATCTGTGCTGCGGCTCCGCAGGCACCTACTCCGTGCTGAACCCCGAGCTGTCTTACCCGCTGCGCGACCGCAAGCTGGACGTGCTGGCCCAGGCGTTTGGCGAACAACCTCCCGATGTGATCCTGTCGGCCAACATCGGCTGCATCAGCCACCTGCAAAGCGGCACGGGCACGCCAGTGCGGCATTGGGTGGAGGTGCTGGACGAAGCGCTGATGTAGTGTTTTGACGGGTTACCGTACTCGTCTATCAGGGTGTTGGGAGGGCTGAAGACAGAAGGCCATCGCGGCTGAGTCAGACCTTTGTGTCCAGACTTGTTGTAGCCCCCCCACGCCGCCCCAATTTGTCGTGAGCGCGAAGAGTTTCTCCATACACAATCAGGTGACAAAGAGGGGTCACTGAACGCAATGCAGAACGCACACATCAGGCAGAGCAGTACCGCGGCAGCGGATTCTCAAGCGGGCAGTGTGGCCAACCCGGTGGCATTGAATGCCATCGTCAGGGCCGCAGAGATTTACAGCATTGTGGCTTCCGAAGACATCGTAGATGTACGGGGAGTCAAGCTCTGGGCCAAGAGCCAGCCCGTGTCTGCAGCCCTTCAGCAGCGCTTGCTGGAACGCAAGCTCAGCAAGCCGCTGGAGTCCTGTCTGGCTGCAGAAGATGGCGTCACCCTTGTCACCTTGCAGGATGACTTTGCGCGGTTCATGGGAGAGTCCACTGCTCTTTCTGAGGGATTGCGACCTTGGGCCGCACCTTTGGTGCAGCACATGCGGCAATTGCCCCTGCACTCTGTGGCCCAGTTGCTGCTGACCACCGCGCTGGCCAACCGCCCGGAGATGGTGGCCCACGCCGTGCAAGCCATGGCCCTGATGGGGGCCATGGCCATGAAGTACCTCGGGCAGACGCTGGATGTACGCATGGCCATGCTGGCCGGACTGCTGCACGACATCGGGGAAATCTACATCCAGCCTGAATATCTGGACCTGGGGCGGCCCATGGACCTTCTGGGGCACAAGCATCTGGTGGTGCATCCTCGCGTAGCCCAGTTGCTGCTTGATAGCACTACGGATTACCCGCGGGCCATAGGCCGTGCGGTAGGTGAGCACCATGAACGGCTCAACGGATCGGGCTACCCCGCCCGATTGCTCCAACCCGATTTGTCACCGCTGGGGCGCATGCTGGCGGTGACAGAAGTCACTCTGGGCATTGCACGCGCCCAGTGGGAGCCACTGTTTCGTGCCAGCTTTGCGCTGCGGGTGGTGCCCGGTGAGTTCGATGCGCAGTACGCCGGTTTCATCAGCAATATGGCGTATCACCTGAAAGAGCCTGTAGCGCCCGATGTTCCTGCCCCTGCGTCACTGTCCAGCAATCCTCTGGAAGAGATTCGCCAGCGAACCTCGCTTGCGCTCGAACTTGGAGAACAGCTGAGGGCGCTGGGGGGAACGGGGCCCGCACTGGACATTGCTGATCTGGCGCGGGTCAGGCTGGAGCGATTGAAGGTCGCCTGGAACTCTTTGGGCTATTGGGGCGCAGAGCATGCCCAGATCACTTCGCGTGAGCGTCTGGAGTTGCACATGGCAGACCGTGAACTGGGGCAGCGTCTGCGCGATCTGGACCGTGAATGCCTTTTGCTGGCCGAGCAGATATCCCCCCTGGAGCGGGAAATCTTGTCGCCCTTGTGGCAGTCGCTGCATATTCCGCTCAGCGTCGAATCTCTTTGTTGAGGGGCGCTTGCGTGGCGAAACGCGCGGCCGAGTGAGGGATTCGCTGGCACGCTGAGAAGCCTTCAGTGGCATGATGGAGGGTTTCTTGTTTCTCAACTTGCGAAGACGTTGACCGCCATGACCGAATCTGTGCCTGAAGTTGTTGCTGCCCCTCAGCCTGTGGATGCTGGGCCAGCCCCTGTTGCGGCCGCCGGTGAAAGTGCGGCAACTACCCCTGTGACCGAACGCCCCGCTCGCCAGCGTGGCCGCCGTGGAGGTAAAGACCGGGCCTCACGCAATACAGAAAACGCTGCAGCAGCGGCTCCTGCTTCGTCCGCTCCTGCAGCTCCGCGTGTGCATCCTGTTCTGGAGCAGCTGGCCGCCTTGTACCCCCACCTGTTCGGTGCCGTATTCCGTCCCCTCAAGCGCGGCATTTTTCAGGATCTGCTCGCGGCCCATCCCGATGCGTTTGAGCGCGAGGCGCTCAAGGTGGCCCTGGGTATCCATACCCGCAGCACGCGTTATCTACAGGCAGTGGCTGCAGGCGAAAAGCGCCATGACCTGCAAGGCCAGCCCGTCGAGGCCATGGCCCCTGAGCATGTGCACCATGCCTTGCTGGAGGTGTACCGCCGCCGCAAGAACCAGAAGGGCCGCGCGACCGAAGACCTGCTGCCCAAGCTGCGCAACCGCATGATGGCGAACTTCGAGGCTTCTGGCTTTACGCGCGAGGCCTACACCGAGCTGGTGATGAGCCGCGACGACGCGGTCAACGCCATCCTGGAAGAGGCATTTGCCGAATGGTCGGCGCGCAACGCCAAGGCCGAGGCCCTGCTGCGCGCCTTTGAGGCCAGCGGCAGCACGCTGGAGCAGTTTGCAGACATGTACGGCATGGACCCCCGTGCCACCGGCCAGCAGCTGGAGCGCGCGCGCAAACTGGCGGCCCGTGCCGCATCAGCCCAGCCTGCCAGTACTGGCGCGGCTTGAGGGTGGGCCCCAGCCGGGGCCTGGTGGAGTGCTGCGGCTTTTTGCGGTGGACTGTGCCAGCCTGCTGACATAACGGTGTCAGTAGGCTCAGGCACCATGCAGACCCTGTAGATACATACAGGGAGTGCAGGATGCAAAACCATATTTCGCCCCAGGCGATTTCCGTTTCTTCGTTT
Organism: Acidovorax sp. DW039; assembly: GCF_037101375.1. NCBI lineage: Bacteria > Pseudomonadati > Pseudomonadota > Betaproteobacteria > Burkholderiales > Comamonadaceae > Acidovorax > Acidovorax sp. DW039. The sequence goes on from NZ_AP029019.1 coordinate 359,828, forward strand.
CGTGTCGCCGGGATCAGCACCCGCACGACCAATGCAGCCGAGGCGGACCCCGCCACAGGCCGCATCGGCCCGCTATGGGACCGCTTCTTCAGCGAAAGCTGGGAGCACAAGCTCCCGCCGCCCGGCAACGATGGTCGGGTGTTTGGTGTGTACAGCCGTTACGAATCAGACCACCGCGGGGCTTTTGATGTCACCGCGGGTGTCGCCGCGCCATCGGACCACCAACCTATGCCGGGTGCCACGGTGGTGGATGTGCAGGCCGGGGACTACCTGGTGTTTGAAGCCGAGGGACACATGCCGCAACTGGTCATTGACGCCTGGGGCGCTGTGTGGCGTTACTTTGAGGCGCACCCTGAGGTGCAACGCCGCTTTGGCACCGACTTTGAAGCCTATGCGGGCCCTTACCACGTGGCCATCCATATCGGGGTGTTGAGGGGCTGATGGCAGTGCGTCTGCATGAAGGTTCACCGCGTGGTGCAGCGGCGCGACACTTGCGCAACTTGTTACAAATGCGAATGGTGGAGTCGGCGCACGCTGGTTGTGCGTGGCATGCTATGGAATTCGGAGCAAATCCCCCCGCGCCCAAGGGCATTGCCTCCATGCCCCGCATCCGTTACGGCTCCGCAAGCCTGCCGGTGCGGGTTGTATTCCGGGCCTCTCTTGCTGGTCGGCCGTGCGTCAAGCGCCTAAGCAGCGTAAGACAATGCCAGCCTACTGCCAGCGCCGTGCGTCCAGGACGGGATGCGGTGCGGTATGCAAAGCACAGAGAGAGGGTGAAACATGGAACTGAGCAGCGGCTTCAAGAAGATTGCCTGCGTAGGGATTGGCGCGGCTTTTCTGATTTTTGGCTACCAGGATTACTCCCGCAACAAGTCCCTGCACAAGCGTGGGGCTGCAGCAGTGGTGGAGCCGATCTCCAAATACACAGAGCATTCGCGCCGGGGTTCCAAAACCTACACCGCAGAGTTCGATTTCACGACCTCGTCCGGGCAGAAGATCCACAAGTCCAGCTCGTTTCCAGAAGCCGCGTTGAACGACTTCAAGGCGGGCAAGCCCGTGAAGGTTTTGTACGATGAACGCAATCCCTACGAGTTTGTGTTCGAGAAGGACGATCCGTCCTGGTGGCCCATGTTGCTGGGTGTGGCCATTGCCATTGGCGGCGTGCTTTTTCTCTGACGCGTCCGGTCGTGCGCCTCAATGGGCGCGCTTGAACACGGATCGGGGTCAGCCCACCGGAGGTGTCCATGCGCCGCGCTGACCGCTTGTTCCAGATCGTTCAGCTCATCCGCGGCAGGCGCCTGTCTACCGCTGCCTTTCTTGCACAGCGGCTGGAGGTATCTCAGCGCACCATCTACCGTGATGTGGCCGACCTGCAGCACCAGGGCGTGCCCATTGAGGGCGAGGCGGGTGTGGGCTACCGGCTTGGTGCAGGGTTTGACCTGCCTCCGCTCATGCTCACACAGGGCGAAGCCAACGCCGTGGTGGCCGCTGCAAGGGTGGCCCAGTCGTGGCTGGACCCCGGGCTGGCGCGTGAGGTGGAAAACGCCCTGGGCAAGATCCTGTCCGTACTCCCGCCCGCGGCCCGTGCTGCCGCAGAGTCGCAGGCCCTGTTTGCACCGCCGGTGGGCCTGAGCCCGCGGGAACAGGTGCTGCTGCAATCCCTGCGTGAGGCAGTGAACACGCGCCACGTGGTGCGCATTGACTATGCCGACGTACAGGGCCGCCCCAGCGCCCGCCGTTTGCGCCCCCTGGGCTGTTTTTACTGGGGCAAGGTGTGGACGCTGTCGGCCTGGTGCGAGCTGCGGCAGGACTTTCGGGGCTTTCGCGTGGACCGCATCGTGGGCCTGGAAGTGCTGCCTGAGCAGTTCCGCCATGAAGATGGCAAGACCCTGGCGGACATGTTCCGGCAGGTGGAGGCCGAACGGCTGCAGCGTGGCCCGGAAGCAGCTTGCGACTGGCCCGGTTTGCCGAACCAGTGACACGGCTGTTCGGGCTGGGGGCTGAGTCGGTTGAAGCCTTGCAAGCGCTTCCATAACCCCAGTGGCCTTTAGCGGATGGGTGCGGGCCCCATCAAGGACGTGCGGTAGCCAGCGTCGTGAGACTTACTGCTGCTGGGCAAGCGCTTTTTCAATGTCTGCCGCCAGCTTGGCGGGCGCATCTTGCGGGGCGTAGCGGCGCAAGACTTTGCCATCCCGCCCCACCAGAAACTTGGTGAAATTCCACTTGATGGCCTTGCTGCCCAGAATGCCCGGTGCCTCTGCCGTGAGCCACTGGTACAGCGGCGTAGCCTCTGGCCCATTGACCTTGACCTTGGCCATCATCGGAAAGCTCACCCCGTAGTTGAGCTGGCAGAAGCTGGCAATCTCGTCGTTACTGCCGGGGTCCTGGCTACCAAACTGGTTGCAGGGAAACCCCAGCACCACCAGCCCGCGGTCTGCATAGGTTTTGTGCAGCTGTTCCAGCCCCGCAAACTGCGGTGTGAAACCGCAGGCACTGGCCGTGTTGACGATGAGCAGCGCCTTGCCCTGGAACTGGGCCAGAGGCACGCTGTGGCCCTGAATGTCCAGGGCTTCAAACGCGTAAATGTCTTGGGACATGAAAGCTCCGCAGGGGTGGATGGTGGAGACGGGACTGCGGGCCATGGTAGCCGCAGATCTGTGGGCGCGCCTGCGGTCTTCTATTTCTGCGGGTCAGTGCTGCGCGCCCACACCCGCCGTGCCCGCCTTGCGCGCAGGCAGCGTTGCCAGCAGCGCTGCGCCCACGATCAGGCTGCCCCCCAGCACGGTGCGGGGGGCGAGTGCGGTGGCTGTGAGCAAAACCGAAGAGACGCTGGCAAACACCACCTCCGACAACATGATCAGCGCTGTGGTGCCCGCAGCCAGGCGGCTGGCCCCAAACTGCAGCGCGAAATTACTCAGCAGGAATGCGCCAGCCAGCAGCAGGGCCACCACCACCCAGCCCGTTGCCGGGGCGGGCAGGGATGGCACGATGCCTGCCGCCATGCCTGCGCAGGCACTGGCCAGAGCCATCAGGGTGCCGCCGCCAAACATGGCCAGCATGCGCGACTCGCTTGGCACCCGGTGCAGCCTGCGCAGCGTCACGTTGGTCAGGGCAAAGCAAAAGCCGCCTGCCAGGGCCAGAGCGTCAGCTCCAGACAGGTTCGCCAGCAGCCGCTGGGCCGATGCGTCAGCGGGCACCAGCACCAGTGCCACCCCGGCAAAAGCCAGCACCAGCCGCAGCACCGCAGCGCCGGTGGGGCGCTCCCCCAGCACGCGCCAGGCCAGCAGCACCGACCAGGCGGGCATCAAATAGAACAGCAGCACCACGCGCACCACGTCGCCCACCGTCACGGCCCAGTTGAAGGCCACATTGGTCAGCCCCGATGAAAGTGCCAACAGCCACAGAGCCGGGTGTTGCAGCGTGCGGCCCCACACCCCGGGCCGCGTGACCAGCAGGCTGACCACGGCCAGCGCGTACATCAGCGCCGTGGCCCACAGGGGGTGTACCCCCGCGTCATGCAACTGCCTGAAGGGCCACCATGAAACGCCCCACACAAAAGCATTGAACACCAGGGCAATAACGGGAAGAAAACTATGCATTCAAACAGGGCCTGGCACCCGTCCATAAAGCGCAAGGCGCTATCAAAAGTAGAGTGATTTGCCGGCGTGGGATTGCCTGCAACCCACGGCCCGGCGACCCCGCTGGCTCAGTCCAGCGGATGGGTCGGCGGATGGATCAGTGGTGCGCATCCTGCCGCGCAATGTGCAGCAGGTGCTCCACCTCTTCAGAGTAGCGGGAGCAGTTGTTGATGTGCCAGCGGCGGATCAGCCACATCGTGCCCGCCACCACCAGCCCGAAGGCTGTGATGGCTCCGAACACCGACAGGCCGAGCTTGAGCGAGAGGCTGTAGAACGCGCCCAGACCCAGGATGCAGGCCTGCTCGTTGAAGTTCTGTACCGCAATCGAGCGGCCCGCGCCCATCAGGTTGTGCCCGCGGTGTTGCAGCAGCGCGTTCATGGGCACCACCAGGTAGCCACCCAGTCCACCCAGCAGAATCAGGAAGGGCACGGCAATCCAGATGTCGCGGATGAACACCATCAGGATGAGCAGCAAGCCCATGGCAATGCCCAGCGGGATCACCTTGGTGGCAGCGTCCAGCCGCATGCGCATGGAGGCCACCACGGCCCCCACGGCCGTACCAATGGCCACCACGCCCGTAAGTGCCGACGCCTTGGGCGTGTCGTACCCCAGCGCCACGGCCGCCCAGGCCAGCACGATGAACTTGAGATTGCCGCCCGCCCCCCAGAACAGAGTGGTGGTGGCCAGAGAGATTTGCCCCAGCTTGTCCCGCCACAGGCGGTTGTTGCAGGCCCAGAAGTCCGGCAGCAGGGCCAGCGTATTGGCCAGCAGGTTGCGCGAAGGGTCGGTGCGCAGGGGGCGCATCTCCACCCCCGTGTGCGGAATGCGCGTGTTGAACCAGGCTGCCAGCGCATACACCAGAATCAATGCTGCAATGGCCGACTCTGCCGGGGTGTCCACGCCGGTGTCCACCCACGGGATATCGATGGCCAGCAGCATGGGCGACAGATGGTGCCCCACCAGTTGTCCCCCCAGCAGCACCCCCAGGATGATGGAGGCAATCGTCAGCCCTTCGATCCATCCGTTGGCTTTGACCAGTTGGGACGCGGGCAGCAACTCCGTCAGGATGCCGTATTTGGCCGGTGAATAGGCTGCCGCGCCCAGCCCTACCACGGCGTAGGCCATGAGCGGATGCGAGCCGAACAGCATCATCAGGCAGCCCACCACCTTGATGGCGTTGCTGATGAACATGACCTTGCCCTTGGGCAGTGCGTCGGCAAAGGCCCCCACAAACGGGGCCAGCACCACGTAGAAAAGGGCAAACATGGGCACCAGGGCGGCGCGTTGCCACTCGGGGGCGCCATCGGTGCGCAGCAGCTCCACGGCGGCCACGAAGAGTGCGTTGTCGGCCAGCGAGCTGAAAAACTGCGCCGACATGATGGTGTAGAAACCGCGCTTCATCGAATGGCTGGGGTCTGCATCAGCAAAGCTGATGCTCTGATAAAAGTGGAAAACCTAGGCAAGTGAGCGGCGGTTATATCACGCAGACCCATGGCGACGGTGCCAGAATTCAAGCCCTTCTACCCGGTTTATCCCCCATGCCACGTCCCATCCAAGCCCATATCCACACTGCTGCACTGCAACATAACCTCCAGCGCGTGCGTCAGGCTGTTCCAGACGCCAAGGTCTGGGCCGTGGTCAAGGCCAACGCTTACGGACACGGCATCGAGCGGGTGTTTGAAGGCCTGCGCGGCGCAGACGGCTTTGCGCTGCTGGACCTGGCCGAGGCGGAACGCGTGCGGGCGCTGGGCTGGCGCGGGCCCATCCTGCTGCTAGAAGGGGTGTTTGAGCCACGCGATCTGGAAATCTGCTCCCGCCTGGGCCTGTGGCACGCCGTGCACTGCGACGAGCAGATCGACTGGCTGGCCGCGCACAAGACACAGGTGCCGCACCGTGTGTTCCTCAAGATGAACTCGGGCATGAACCGCCTTGGCTTCACCCCCGCCCGCTACCGCGCCGCCTGGGCACGGCTCAATGCCTTGCCCCAGGTGGACGAGATTTCGTACATGACCCATTTCAGCGATGCCGACGGCCCCCGCGGCATTGCGCACCAGATGGCGGCCTTCCAGACCGCGACCGAAGACCTGCCGGGCGAGCGCAGCCTGAGCAACAGCGCCGCCACCCTGCGCCACGCCAGCGACGCCGGGGTGCGTGCCGACTGGGTGCGCGCTGGCATCGTCGTATACGGCAGCGCGCCCGATTACCCCGAGCACACCGCCGAGCACTGGAGCCTGCAACCCACCATGAGCCTGACGAGCCGCCTCATCGGCATCCAGCAATTGCAGGCCGGAGACACCGTGGGCTATGGCTCCAGGTTCACTGCCGATGGCCCTCTCACCATCGGTGTGGCCGCCTGTGGCTACGCCGACGGCTACCCCCGCCACTGCGATACCGGTACCCCGGTGCTGGTGAACGGCATACGCACCCGCCTGGTGGGCCGCGTGAGCATGGACATGGTGACGGTGGACCTGACCCCTTTGCAGCATGCGGGTGTTTCGGTGGGAGTGGGCAGCGAAGTCACCCTCTGGGGCCGCGCCAGCAGCGGGGCCGTGCTTTCCATCGACGAGGTGGCCCGTGCGGCGGGCACGGTGGGCTATGAGCTGATGTGTGCGCTGGCTCAGCGCGTGCCGGTGGTGGTGGAAGAAAGCCGTTGATTGGCGCAACGCTGGGGTGTAAGGATGGCCCCTGGGTTGATCCTTAACGCATGCAGATCGATGGTTGTGCTGATATGTATCAACCATCTGTTGCCATCATTGCACTTTTTGAAGTCTTCTTGTCCTGCGATGAGGGGCATCGCTTCTTGTGAAATGTGACAATTTGGTTACATTTTAAAATTAATCCCTTCATTTACAGGGATTAATTTTTGATGCGGAATATAAAAATATCCACACGGCTGATCGTGCTGGTGGCATGTGTGGCAACCCTGCTGGTGGCGCTGGGTGGACTGAGCCGGTGGGCGCTGCAAAAGGCGAACGAGTCCATGAACACGGTTTATGAGGACCGTGTGATGCCGCTGAAGCAACTGAGCGATCTGGGCTATCTGGTTCCGCGCAATCGCATATTGGTCATGGACATGCTGCTGCACCCGCAGCCAGACAACATCCAGAGGCGGTCGGCCGAGCTGGAGTCCAACATGCAAAAGGTGGCGACCATCTGGGCTGCTTACATGGCCACGGAACTTACGGCAGAGGAAAAGCGGCTGGCCGATGGCTATGCCCTCAAACGTGACGCCTTTGTGCAGCAAGGGCTCAAGCCAGCGGTAACCGCCCTCCGGGCGGGCGATACAGACACCGCACAAAAGGTCTACCAGGAGCAAATCAGCCCCCTGGCCATGGAGATGCAGAAATTCGCAGACCAGTTGCTGCAATTGCAGGCAGACGAGGCCAAGTCGGTTTATGAGGCCCAGGTATCCCGCTACCAGACATTCCAGTGGGTTTTTGCCATTGCCATTGGCCTGTCCATCGCGCTGACCGTGGCCTTGGGCTGGGCCATCATCCGCAGCGTGCGCACATCATTGCAACTGGCGCAAGACGCTGTGAACGCTGTAGCCCAGGGTGACCTGACACACCCCATTCCGGATCAGGGGCGCGATGAAGTGGGCCTGTTGCTGCAAGCCCTGGCCGCCATGCAGACCAGCCTGACCAACGTGGTGGCTACCGTGCGCAGTGGCGCAGATGGAGTGGCTACCGCCAGTTCAGAAATTGCCCAGGGCAATACCGACCTGTCCAGCCGCACGGAGGAACAGGCCAGTGCGCTGGAGGAGACCGCCGCCTCCATGGAACAGCTGGCCAGCACCGTCAAGCAAAACGCCGACAGTGCTCGCCAGGCCAATCAGCTGGCCGTGAACGCTTCCCACGTGGCTGAACAGGGGGGCTCCGTGGTGGGCGAAGTGGTGAACACCATGAAAGGCATCAACGCCAGCAGCAACAAGATTGCCGACATCATCAGCGTCATCGACGGCATTGCCTTCCAGACCAACATCCTGGCCCTGAACGCCGCTGTGGAAGCCGCCCGTGCAGGCGAACAAGGCCGCGGCTTTGCCGTGGTGGCCGGAGAAGTGCGCAGCCTGGCCCAGCGCAGCGCAGAAGCCGCCAAGGAAATCAAGAGCCTCATCACCGCCAGCGTAGAGCAGGTAGAGCAAGGCAGCCTGCTGGTAGACAAGGCTGGCACGACCATGACCGAAGTGGTCAGCGCCATCAAGCGCGTGTCGGACCTGATTGCCGAGGTGAGCGCCGCCAGCCATGAGCAAAGCCAGGGCGTGGCCCAGGTGGGCGAGGCCGTGGCACAGATGGATCAGGTCACGCAGCAGAACGCCGCGCTGGTGGAGGAGAGCGCCGCAGCTGCCAACAGCCTCAGTGCCCAGGCGCAGCAACTGCAGCAGGCCGTGGCCGTGTTCAAGCTGGCCGGGGGCAATCGCTACCAGCCTGCTCCTGTGGCAGCAGTGGCTGCGCCTGCAGCCCCGCGGGCCAAGGCCACTCCCGCCGTGGTCAAAGCCACTCCACCTGCGCCTGCACGCCAGCTTTCCCCCCAGGTCAACGGGCCGAAAAGCGGGCACGCTCCAAAGCCAGCTTCAGGCACGGCTACCACAGCTGCTGCAGATGCTGGCGAATGGGAGAGTTTCTAACGCAGGCATCGACCACCCAGGAAACTGACCCGTCTCAGTGCCCCTGATGACGAGTGCTTTTGCCGATTTTCCTGCTTGGTTACACCCGTCATGCCTCCAGCGATATGGCGCGCCACACGTACTGTGTGGCGCGCCTTTTTTATTGAATCTGAGGTGCCTTGTGCTGCAGTGAAGGCGGGTCACTTCGGTCGCTACAGCTATTGCGTGGTTTCGTTCTAAGTCCAGCGTCTTCTCCGGCCCATCCACGGGGCTGGGTTGCTCCGTTTTCACTTACCGCCCTTCGTAACGCCACACCGCACAAGAGTGAATGGCTGTGCAAGGCTTGGCCTATGTGGTCGTAAGGCACAGCGGTTCACGATGAATTGCTATAAAAATGATAAAAAAGAAATAAATATTGAAATGAAATCATTTTTCACAAATAATTCACTTCAGTGGAAATGATCCATCTGGTCATGAGCGCAAGCGCAGGGAGGCAAGGGCTTGCAATGCGCAGATGGGTGGGGGATCGGTTTCACATGCTTGCAGCTTGCTGGCGCTACACGCGCTTGGGTTTGGAGCAACCCCGGCAGGTTGGTCTATCTGACAAAAGAAGTGAGGACAACCATGAGTCACCTGAAAGTTTCCACCCGTCTGATCCTGGGCTTTGGCCTGTTGGCGCTGATTGGCATTGCCATTGCGCTCGTTGGGGCGCTCAACATGCGTTCGATGGCGCAAGGCCTGCAGGAGGTGGCGGAGAGCCGCATGGTCAAAGTGGCGCAGTTCACCGATGTGAAAGACAACCTGAATGCGATTGGCCGCTTTGCAAGAAACATTCTGATTTCGGAAGACACAGCGTTTCGCAATCAAGAAAAGCAAAAGATTGCTGATCTGCGCAAAGCCAACACGGAGTTGCTGCAAAAGCTGGAGGCATCCATCACCCTGCCCAAGGGCAAGGAGCTGATGGAGGTCATTCGACAAAACCGTGGCATCTACAACAAGGCCATTGACCGGTCCATAGAACTCGCAGAGCAGGGCGACAAGGCCGCTGCCGCTACCCAGTTGCTGGGCGAGGTGCTCACCTTGCAAAACGTGGTGTTCAACGCGGTGGACGAATCACGGGCCATGCAAAAACAACTGGCAGACAAGCTCGCATCCGAAGCGGCACAAACCGCAGCAAGTTCGACGCTGTTGCTCGCGACCCTCGGTGGTTTGATGCTGTTGATCAGTCTGGTGGTGGGGTGGCTCATCGTGCGTGATCTGGTTCGGGCACTCGGCGCAGAACCTGCCGAACTGGCCGATGCCGCACAGGCTGTGGCTGCTGGTGATCTGAGCGTGGAATTGACCGTACGCCAAGGCGATGAGGTCAGCGTGATGGCCGCCATGGCCCGCATGCAGGCAGCGCTGACCTCCGTGGTGGCCACGGTGCGCAGCGGGGCAGATGGCGTGGCCACGGCCAGCTCGGAGATCGCGCAAGGCAACAGCGACCTTTCAAGCCGCACCGAACAGCAAGCCAGTGCGCTCGAAGAAACAGCGGCCTCCATGGAAGAGCTGGCCAGCACCGTCAAGCAAAACGCTGACAGCGCCCGCCAGGCCAATCAACTAGCCATGAATGCATCCACCGTGGCGGTGCAAGGGGGCGATGTGGTGGGCCAGGTGGTCAACACCATGAAGGTCATCAACGAAAGCTCCAAGAAGATTGCCGACATCATCAGCGTCATCGATGGCATTGCCTTCCAGACCAACATCCTGGCGCTGAACGCCGCCGTGGAGGCCGCGCGTGCAGGCGAGCAGGGCCGGGGCTTTGCCGTGGTGGCCAGCGAAGTGCGCAACCTGGCCCAGCGCAGCGCCGCCGCGGCCAAAGACATCAAGGCCCTGATCGACAACAGCGTGACGGAAGTGGAGCGTGGCACCACCCTGGTAGACCAGGCAGGCACGACCATGACCGAAGTGGTCAGCGCCATCAAGCGTGTATCGGACCTGATTGCCGAGGTGAGCGCTGCCAGCAACGAACAAAGCCAGGGCGTGGCCCAGGTGGGCGAGGCGGTATCGCAAATGGACCAGGTCACGCAGCAGAACGCCGCGCTGGTGGAAGAAAGTGCCGCGGCTGCCAACAGCCTGAGCACGCAAGCACAGCAGCTGCAGCAGGCCGTGGCCGTGTTCAGGCTGGCCGCTGGCAGCAGTTACCAGATGGCACCCGCAGCACCTGCGCCGCGAGCAGTGGCCGCTCCTGCCTTCACCAAGTCCCCCGCCAAGCCCGCCCCCCAGCGCAAGCTGCCCGCAAAGGCCAGCAGCCCGCAGATGGGGCTGACCCCCGCGCGTCCAGCATTGGCCGGAGCAGGCGCGGACAACGGCGAGTGGGAGAACTTCTGATCCTCTGACCTTCACACGGTCACCCCTTCAAGGCCCGGCTATGTCGCCGGGCCTTTGTTTTTGTGGTGCTGCATCGGCGCTTCGGGCAATATGGCGGCCCATCTGTATTTGGGTACCCCCTGCATTCTTATGGCGTCTCAACCCTCTTCCACCCCCAAGCAACCGCGCCGCCGCCGCTGGACATCGGTGCGCCTGACAGCGCGCGATGTGGCCGATGACCTGCAGCAGCGCCACAGCCTGCGCTGGCACGGCCTGTGTATTGGCAGCCTCACGCTGCTGGGCATGCTGCTGGCCGCCTGGGTGCAAAAGCTGGTGGGGGTGCACATGCTGTCGGTGCGCTATGCCATCACGCTCACGGTGGGCTATGCCATCTACCTGCTGGTGCTGCGCTGGTGGGCCGCCCGCCTGCTGCGCGACGAAGCCGAAGACACTGAAGAATGGAACGCCGTGGATACGGTAGATGCTTCGCTGGACGTGGCAGACGTTGTGGGCTCGCTGCCCCGGTTTCGCGGCACGGCCTCGGTGCCGCGTGGCGATGGGGCGGGCTTGTCTGATCTGGCAGATGCCTCCAGTGGCGTGGCCGATGTGGCCGAGGCAGGCAAAGGCCTGGGTGAGCTGGCGGGAGACGCGCTGGAAGGCCTGGGCAGTGCCGACGAAGGCGCGGTGGTGGTCATCCCGGTGGTGGCCATCTTCCTCATCGGCGCTGCCGTGCTGGCCGGGGCGGGCGCGCTGGCCATGCTGTTCTTCAGCTGGGATGTGCTTCTGGCGGTGGCGGTGGAGCTTGCCTTTTCTGTCGCTGCCGTGCGCGTGGCCACCGGGGTGGAGCGCGAAGGCTGGATCAGCGCCGCCGTGCGCCTGACCTGGAAGCCGCTGCTGGGCGCGCTGCTGTGCGCTGTGCTGCTGGGGGCCACCATCGACCACTTCATGCCCCAGGTGGATTCGCTGCCCGAAGCGGTGCGCGTGCTGCAGGGGCTGCCGCCTTACCCCAAGTGATTCTTGATGGCTGTTTGCTACTGAGGTATTTGCTACTGTTTTAGTAGCTGTCTGCGCTTGTCTATCAAGCGCTAGAGCCAAAAATGGTTATATGTCAGTGCTAATGCACCCAAGGCATCAGCACAACTAGCCACCGGGGCCGCCAGGTCAGCGTGAAGGCTACCGCCAGTGCGGCGGCGGCCAGGCCCATCACCCACACCAGAACGGCCATGGATGCGTGGTCTACCGCCAGACACAGCACCAGCGAGGTGGCCAGGCCCGTCGCGCCCAGCCAGCGCAGCGCATGCGCGGTGCGTGCGGGCAGGGCGGTGGTGCCGCACACTTGCTGCCAGTGCGCCTCCATGGCCAGGGCCAGCCAGGCCATGCCCAGCACACTGGCCGCCAGGGCGGCGGCATGCAAAACAGCGTCAGGCATGAGCGGCCTCCGTCGCTGGGGTGTGGGGTGCGGCGCTACGGGCGGGTGTTGCGGGGGCTGCTTGCGCACGCTGGGTGAGCTTGCGCGCTGCCAGCAGGGCCACGGCGGCACCCGTCAAGATGAACAGGTCCACGCCTGCCACGGGCCAGTAGCCCGCGCCCAGTGTCTTGATGAGGTGGTCGCCCGTGGTCACCCAGTTCAGCACCACGGCGCACACGGCCAGCGCGGCAATGGCCCAGCACTGCTCGCGCCATGCGGGCGACATGCGGCCTTGCGCCACCGGCGCGCTGCGCCAGAAGGCATGGCCCAGCGCCAGCGCCCAGGTGGCCCAGAAGGCATATTGCTCCAGGCTGCCACGGTTGGGCCAGCCCGCAGGGATGGCGTCGGGCAGCAGGCGGTTGGCAATCAAAATGCCCAGCGCAGCCAGCACCATGCCCGTCACGGTGGTGGTGGCCAGTGCGTCCACCACACGCGCGCCCTGGCTGTGTTGCTTGGCATGCTGCTTCTTGCGCTTTTCTACAAAGAAGATGAAGCCCGTGGCAATGCACACGCAGCCCATCAGCCCGCCCAGCACATACATCCAGCGCAGCAACCAGTGCCTGAAGTGCTGCAGATGCAGCCCGGTGAGGAACTCGTTGACGCTGTTGACGGCGCTGTGTGGCGGGTCTTCACGCAGCAGCTCGCCGGTGCTGGCCTTGAAGTGGATGCCGTTACCCACCAGTGCAATGCGGTCGGTGCCCGCGCGGTACACGCTCACGTAGCCATTGGCGTCGCCCACATGCTGCAGTGCTAAAAAGCCCACATCGCCCGCCATGCCCTGCGCGGCCCAGCGGCGCTGCGCCTCGGCCACCATCGCATCGACCGAAGCCAGTGGTGCAGGCACCCCGGCGCGTTCGTGCGGCAGGCCGGTCTCGGCGGCTTCAAGCTTTTCGTGCAGCTCGTGCAGCGGCTTGAGCTGCGTCTCTGCCACCGGGAAGTAGATGCCCGCAAAAATCACCAGCCCCGTGAAGGCAAAGAAGAAGTGGAACGGCAGCGCCAGCACGCCTGTCATGTTGTGCAGATCCAGCGCGCTGCGCTGCGTGCGCTTGGTGGGGCGAAAGGTGAAGAACTCGCGAAAGAACTTGCGGTGCATGACGACGCCGCTGACCAGCGCCACCAGCATCATCAGCGCCGCAAAGCCCACGATCCAGGTGCCCAGGTCCTTCCACTGCAGGTTCAGGCTGTAGTGCAGCGGGTAAAAGAACTGGCTGCCTACCTTGAGCCGATCGTCCGGCAGGGCAGCGCCAGTGCGCGGGTCAATGGTGCGCAGGCCCCAGGCCACATCGTCGTGGTCTTTGGAGCCCGGCAGCTCGTAGCCTGCAAACAGGCCCAGTACCGGGTCGCGGTGGGTGGTGTAGGCACCCATGCGCTGGATGGTCTCAAACCGCTCGGGCATGGGCAGGCCGGTCTTGGTGCGCAGCGCTTCCACGCTCTCGGGTGTGGGCTGCATGCTGTCAAACACCGGGCGCAGCACCTTGTCAAACGAGGGCATGGGCTGCGGCGCAAAGCGCGACTGCGGAATCGCCCAGCGGTCAATCTCGCGGTCAAACACCGACAGCGCGCCAAAGAAGAACACCACCATCAGCACAAAGCCCAGGGCCAGGCCAAACCAGGTGTGCAGCCAGGTCAGCGCCTGGCGAACGTTCTGGAACATCGCAAACCTCCGTTCAGACCAGGGCCATCTGCAACAGCGATGCCGCGCCCGCCATCACCCCTGCACCGCCTGCCAGCACAGCCCACACCCGCGCCAGGTTGCGCGCCGTGAAGGCCCAGCAGAACACGGCCACGTACAACAAGAAGGCCAGCATGGCGCTCAGATGCTCTGCGTCGTGAAACGACATGCCCAGCGCAAACAACCCCGCCATGGCCAGCGCCACAAAGCCCCAGCAAAAGGCGTAACCCCCCAGCACTGCGGCGGCGGTGCGCAGCAGCACATGCCATCGGGTGACAGACACAGGTGCAGTGGTCATATATAAAAATAAATGAGAATGATTGGCAATTATCTGTGCGAAGCGCAGATTTGCCCAAATGCGGCGCCAGAGTCCCCGTGTGGTTCAGCAGGTCTGTCAGCCAGGACAATGGATCTGCAGCGGCGTGATCAATAAAGAAATCGCTGCCCGGCGCTTTTCCACAAAACGCATGCAGCTACAAAATCAATAGCAAATATGCGTCTGGAGCATGCACTGGGCAATGCCGCAAAGAAGGCAATGCCAATTGCAAACCCCTACCATGGCAGGCCTTGGAGACCCCCTGTGCTGTTCAAATTTTTCGAGAAACGCGTCCCTTGCTACCCCGCGGCCGAGCCAACCTTGCCGCCCAAGGGATTTCTGGCTTTTGTGTGGGCTTGTGCGCGCGGTGTGCATGGTTATGTCGTGGCCATGGCGGGCCTGTCCGCGCTGATTGCGGTGTATGAAGCCCTGCTGTTTGCCGTGCTGGGCCGCGTGGTGGACTGGATTGCAGCTGCCACGCCCTCTACCCTGTGGGCGCAGCGCGGCAACACCCTGACCTGGGTGGCTGCTGCCATGGTGGCCAGCATTGCGCTGGTGGCGCTGCAGACCAGCGTCAAGCACCAGGCGCTGGCCATCAACCTGCCCCTGCGCCTGCGCTGGAACTTTCACCGCCTGATGCTCGGCCAGAGCATGGCCTTTTATGCCGACGAGTTTGCGGGCCGCATCACCACCAAGATCATGCAGACCGCCCTGGCCGTGCGCGACATGATCTTCACCACCACCGACGTGGTGGTGGGCATGGGCGTGTACCTCATCACCATCTTGCTGCTGGCCTGGGGTTTTGACGCACGCCTGCTGCTGCCCTTTGCCGCATGGCTGGTGTGCTATGGCCTCGTGTGCTGCTACTTTGTGCCGCGCCTGGGCAAGGTCAGCCGCGACCAGGCCGACGCCCGCGCCCTCATGACGGGCCGCATCACCGACGCCTACACCAACATCGCCACCGTCAAACTTTTCTCGCACACTCACCGCGAGGCTGAGTTTGCCCGCGCCGCCATGGACGCCTTCAAGCTCACCGGCTATGCGCAGATGCGCCTGGTCAGTCTGTTTGAAATCGTCAACCAGGTGCTGGTGGTGGGCATGATCCTCGGGGCCTGTGGCACCGCGCTGTGGCTGTGGACGCAAGGCCAGGTGGGCGCCGGTGCGGTGGCTGCCGTCACCGCCATGGCCCTGCGCGTGGCAGGCCATGCCCACTGGGTGATGTGGGAAGTGACCACCCTGTTCGAAAGCGTGGGCACCATCCAGGACGGCATCAACACCCTGACACGCCCCCGCCAGGTGGTCGATTCCCCCACCGCGCAGCCCCTGCGCGTGACGCAGGGCGAAGTGCGGTTTGAGCAGGTGCGCTTTGCCTACCAGGACGGGGCGCGCCCGGTGATTGACGGGCTCAACCTCACCATCCGCCCCGGCGAGCGCATCGGCCTCATCGGTCGCTCGGGCGCGGGCAAGTCCACGCTGGTCAACCTGCTGCTGCGCTTTCATGACCTGCAAGGCGGGCGCGTGCTGATCGACGGGCAGGACATCGCCCACGTCACGCAAGACAGCCTGCGCCACGCCATCGGCATGGTCACGCAAGACACCTCGCTGCTGCACCGCTCCATGCGCGACAACATCCTGTACGGCCGCCCCGACGCCACCGAGGAAGAACTGCACGCCGCCGCCGAGCGCGCCGAGGCCGCCGCCTTCATCCACACCCTGACCGACCCGCAAGGCCGCCAGGGTTACGAAGCGCATGTGGGCGAGCGCGGCGTCAAACTCTCGGGCGGCCAGCGCCAGCGCGTGGCCATCGCCCGCGTCATGCTCAAAGACGCGCCCATCCTGCTGTTGGACGAAGCCACCAGCGCCCTCGACTCCGAGGTCGAAGCCGCCATCCAGCAAAGCCTGGACGGCCTCATGCAGGGCAAAACCGTCATCGCCATCGCCCACCGCCTCTCCACCATCGCCGCGATGGACCGCCTCATCGTCATGGACGCAGGCCACATCGTCGAAGAAGGCACCCACGCCCAGCTGCTGGCCCAGGGCGGCATCTATGCCCGCCTGTGGGCGCATCAGAGCGGCGGGTTCTTGGGCGAGGCCCAGCGTGGTGAGGAGTGAGGGCGGCTACGCCCGTAGTTGCCCCCGCAGCTTTTCCAGCATCTCCAGCAGTTGCGCCTGAAGGGCCTCCGGCACGGGCTGGAGTAGCTCGGCCGCCAGCGTGGCGCGGGCGTCGTGCACGGCCTGGAAGAGGGCTTTGCCCTGGGGGCTCAGGTGCAGGCAGCGGCTGCGCTTGTCGTGCTCGTGCGGGGCACACTGCAGCCAGCCTTTGTCCAGCAGCAAAGCCACCAGGCGGGCGATCTGCGCCTTGTCTGCGCCGCTGTGTTGCACCAGCTCTTTTTGCGTGGCACCGGGGTGGCGGCCCACGAACATGAGGGCGCGCACCTCGTTGTGCGTCAGCTCGGGGTGGATGGAACCCACCACGTCCATCATGCGGGAGCGGTAGGTGTGCACCAGGTCGTGCATGGCTTCAAAGATGGGGGCGGCGTGATTCGTGGGCATGTCTGTTGTTGACAAAGTCAACCAAATACGGGATATTTGGTTGACTTAATCAACAAATTTTATATCGTGACCTCATATTCTGATCCCTCTGCTGCCACATCTGCCAACCAGGAAGCTCCCGTGGCCCCGCTGGCCATTCAGCGCGTGCGTCATCCCCTCGAGGCTCGCCAGGCCCAGGTGCTGGCGCGCCATCAAATCAGCCCCGGCTTTGTCCGCCTCACCCTGGGCGGGGCCGAGATGGTGGACTTTGTGAGCCTGGGCTTTGATGACCACTTCAAGCTGATTCTTCCCGCGCAAGGCGCAGACCGCCCCGTTCTGCCACGGCTGGAAGATGGACGCCCCGTGTTTGAGGGTCCCCGGCCCATGATGCGTGATTACACCCCGCAGCGGTACGACGCTGCCGCAGGCACGCTGGAGGTGGAGTTTGCGTTGCACGAGGCGGGCCCTGCGTCTGACTGGGCGCGCCAGGCCGCTGTCGGCAGCTGGGTGGGTGTGGCAGGGCCGCGCGGCAGCATGGTGGTGCCGCCCGATCTGCCCTGGCATGTGCTGATGGGCGATGCCTCGGCCCTGCCCGCCATCGTGCGGCGGCTGGCAGAGCTGCCCGCCAGCACGCGTGCCATCGTTCGCGTCATGGTTGAGAGTCCTGCAGACCAGCGCACGCTGGCCTCTGCCGCAGCGCTGGATGTGGCCTGGGTGGATTCACTGCCCGCAGCGGCCCGCAGCCTGGTGCTGCCCGAAGGTGCGGGTTACCTCTGGGCGGCGGGCGAGCACAGTGACATGGCGGCGGTGCGCGATGTGCTGCGTGCGCTGCCAGGGGCTGATCCACGCCGCATGCGGGTGTCGGCCTACTGGCGGCGTGGCGATGCGGGGCACCACGCCGAGCTGGCCGATTGAAGTGCCCTACACAGGGCCCTAGCTAAAGAGCTTTCGCTCTGTCTGAATGGCGGCCACCAAGCGGTCCAGCTCGGTGGTGGTGTTGAACAGCGATGGCGTCACCCGCATCACTGGGCCAGAGGCCAACCCCGACTTGGCAACCACCAGCACGCCATGTTTGTTCACAAAGCGCGCCTGTGCCTCGCGCGCCTGTTCCATGGTCCGCAGACCTGCCAGGCGGAATGCACTGATCGCGCCGTAGTTGTCGCGTTCCTGCGGCAGCATGAGTTCGACACCCGACACATCCCGCACCCTGTCGACCCAGTAATCGCGCAGGGCGCGCAAATGCGCAAACTTGCGATCCAGGCCAATGCGCTCTTGTACTGCCAGCGCTTGGGGGATGCTAAGCCGGGCGGCCACATCCACGGTGCCCGTGGGAATGCGCGAGCGCAAGTCTTCGGCTTTGTAAAGCTTGTTGCCCAGCCACTGCTGAATGTCTGCCTGCCTTTCCTTCTTGATGTAGATGGCACCCGTGCCCAGCGGCGCGGCCACCCATTTGTGCAAGGAGAAGCCCACGAAATCCGCGCCGTAGGTTTTCACGTCAAAGGGCATGTGGCCAACGGCTTGGGCACTGTCCAGAATTACATCGACCCCCCGTGCCTTGGCCATGGCCACAATCTCTGCCACTGGCGGCACGAGGCCATTGCGGTTGGAAACATGCGTCAGCAGCAGCAACTTGGCGCGCGGCGTATCGCGCAAAACGCGGTCATAGGCTTCGAGCACATTGGCGCGGGTGTGGGGCTCGGGCAGGTTGAAACGCACCACCCTTGCCCCCCGGCTTTGCTCCAGGTAGTCCATGGCGTACTGCATTTCGTCGTAGTCGGTGTCGGCGTAGATCACGGCATCGCCCGCCTTGAGGGGCCGGTAGTTGACGATGAGTGAGTACAGCGCCTCCGTTCCCCCACCGCACAGCGTGACCTCGTCGGGTGCAGCATCGATCAGGTGGGCCACTGCCGCGCGCGATTTGTTGAGCTCAGGGTCGCGCGGCATGCCTTGCACGGCGCTGCGCAAAAACGTGGAGTTGTACCGGTTCACCCACAGCAGTCGCTCGAAGTAGTGCGCCTGGACTTCGCGGGTCATAGCCCCGTAGTACGCCGCGTCCAGATTGATCACCGTGCGGTCTACGTCGTAGAGACCCGCAAGCTCTGTTTGCAGTGCGCTGGAGCCTGCAGCGGCAGATATCGAGGCCGTGCTTGCGCTGGCCTTTGCCGCCGTGGCGGCGGATGCTGTGCCCATGGCCACAGCCATCGAGCTGGCAGTGGCGTAGCGGAAAAAGTCGCGTCGTTCAGTCATGGAGTGCTCTCCAGGTGTGGTGGAAGTCATTGCGCCGCGGCGGCTTGCAGGGCTTGCTCAAGATCGGCGATGAGCCTGGCTGGGGGCTCCACACCGATGGACAGGCGCACGATGCCCGCGCTGAATGCGCAGTGTTTGCGCTTGCGTTGCTCTGCTGCGGGGTAAAACGCAGCCAGGCTGTGAACCCCACCCCAGCTGGCCCCGATCTGGAACACACGCAGGGCCGAGAAGAACTGGTGAATGGCTGCATCGCTGTGGAAGCGCGGCACCACAGACAGCACGCAACCCCCCCCGGTGAACGTAGCGGCCCAGCGTGAGTGGCTGCGGTCCCCAGGGCGCGGTGGGAAGAGGACTTCTGCCACCGCCGCGTGGCCGGCGAGCGCTGAGGCCACGGCCAGCGCACTGGCGCACTGGTGGGCGTAGCGCACTTCCAGCGTGTCCATGCCACGCAGGGCGAGGAAACAGTCTTCGGCACTCACAGCTTGCCCCAGTACGCTCTGCGTGGTCCTGAACGCTTCGTACAGCGATCGGTTGTCTGTGGCGATGGTGCCCAGGAGCAGGTCGGAGTGGCCGCTCAGAAGCTTGGACGCGGCTTCCACCACGATGTCTACCCCCACCGGAACACCGCGAAACCCCAGGGGTGAGGCCCAGCTGTTGTCGAGCACCGTGCGCACGCCCGCAGCCTGTGCAACTTTCACGATGGCCGGAATGTCCTGCATCTCCATCGTGATGGAGCCGGGAGATTCGAGAAACACCAGCCGGGTCTGGGGGCGCAGCAAAGCCGCAAGGTCTGCACCGGCAGAGGGATCAAAGGTGTCGTGCTCTATGCCAAAGCGCTGCAGGTAGTCGCGGGCAAAGGTGCGCAATGGGCCATAGGCGGAGTCTGCAATGAGCACATGGTCCCCCGCCTTGAGCAGCGACAGGGCGATCAAACACAGCGCTGCCTGTCCGGAAGGCACGGCGATGCAATGGCGGGCTCCTTCCAGCGCTGCCACACGCTCTTCCAGCGCGCGTGTGGTGGGTGTGCCGGTGACACCGTAGGTGTAGCCGTCAAACAGGCGGTCTTTGCGGGAGGTGAAGTCTGCAACGGTGTTGAACAGCACGGTCGAGGCTCGCCACACGGCGGGCGACAGGCTGCGAAACTGATCGTTGGGCGTTTGGGGAGATGGGTTGGGTTGTGTGGTCATGCGGAGGCTCTTGCTGTGCTGCTCATTCAGGCTTGATGCCCAGGCTGTTGACCACCTTGGCCCATTTGATGGCCTCGGCACGGATGAAGGCCTGGGTTTCGTCGGGTGAACGACTGCCCAGCTGGATGGCCAGGCTGGAAATGCGGGACTGCACCTGCTTGTCCGCCAGTGCAGTGGCGGTCGCCTTATGCAGCGTGGTGATGATGGGCTTGGGCACCTTGGCCGGAGCCATCAATGCCCACCACTGCCCGAAGTCCAGGGTATTCAGCCCCAACTCGCTGGCGCAGGGCACATTCGCCAGCTGCGGCACCCGCCGGTTGCCAGTCACCATCAGGGGCACGACCTTTGCGGCGCTGAACAGGCTGCTGGCGCTGGCCAAGGTGCAGAAGTGACCGCTCAGCACACCTGCCGCCACATCGGTCAAGGCAGGTGCGGAGCCTTTGTACGGAACCATCTGCAACTCCAGCTTGGCCTCTTTGGTGTACAAGCCCGCCGCCAGGTGGCTGATGCTGCCTGTGCCGCTGGTGGCGATGCTCAAGGGCTCTGCTGCCTTTTTTGCATCGGCCACAAACTTCTGGTGCTGCCCCGCCTGGTATTTCTGCGCATCCACGAAAAGGACGAGAGGCGAGACACCGAGGGTGGAGATCGCCGCCGCGTCGTTCATGATGTCGTAGGGCATCTTCTGATAAATCGACGGCGCAATCGCGTGGGCCAGTTCGATGATGGCGATGGTGTATCCGTCCGCCGCCGATTTCACCATCGCATCCACGCCCAGCCGACCGGCCGCGCCGGGGCGGTTGTCAACCACCACGGGTTTGCCCAGCCCATCGGCCATGTTCTGGCCGACTGCGCGGGCCAGCACATCCGTGCTGCCGCCCGCAGACCAAGGCACGATCAGCTTGATGGGCTTGTCGGGGTAGGCTGCCTGCGCCCACAGCGAAGCACTGGGTAACAACATCGCTGCGGTGGCTGCGCCACCTTGTTGCAATAGCGATCGACGATCCATGGCTCTGGTCCTTTCAATGTCTGTGGCTTGGAATGAGAGGACTCTAGAATTCAGGTGCATAACAATCAATGATGTGATTGATATGTTCTATGCAAAAAGCTGATAGGTGGTGAATGAACTTTCGTCAGATCGAAGCCTTTCGTGCGGTGATGGTGACAGGCTCGGCGTCCCGTGCAGCGGACCTGCTGCAAATCAGCCAACCGGCCATCAGCCGCAGCATCCTGGAACTGGAGAAAACCACTGGCTTTGCTCTGTTCGACCGGGTCCGCGGGCGGCTGGTGCCGACTGCCGAAGGCCAGTTGTTCTTTCGGGATGTGGAGACCACCTTCCAGGGACTGGACCGGCTGCGCATCAGCGCTGCGCGCATTCGCGACTTTGGGACGGGAGACATTCGCATTGCCAGTCTGGCAGCGATGGGATCGACGCTGGTGCCGCATGCGCTGCGCTTATTCCGCGAAAAGCACCCATCCATTGCCGTCACCTTGCAGGTGGCCAGCTCCGCAACCGTGCGCGAGCTGGTGGTAAGCAGCCGTTTTGATGTGGGTCTGGCTGCGGACGAGATCGATGTGGCGGGGCTGGAGCACCAGTTGTTTGCCACACCCAAAGCGGTCTGCGCCATGCCCGCAGGACACCGTCTGTGCGCACGCAAGGTGGTCAAGCCCGAAGACCTGCACGAAGAGGCCTTCATCGCGCTCTCCCCCGAGGACACGGTGCGCAGAAAGCTGACGCAGATTCTCGAGGGCAGCAACGTCAGGCCGAAAGTGGTGGCCGAGACACCCAACTCATCCACGGTGTGTGCGCTGGCGATGGAGGGGCTGGGCGTGGGGCTGGTCAACCCCTACGCCACAGACGGCTATGCGGGTCGGGGCGTGGTGTTTCGCCCGTTCTCTGCCGCGGTGCACTTTCGGACCTTGCTGATCTATCGGCCGGACCTGCCCAAGTCCCGCATCGTGCGTGACTTGGCGGCCTGTTTGCTGAATGCGCGCAACGCCAGAGCAGACAGCCTGGGCAAGTAGTCCGCAGCTACGCGGTCACCACTTCACCTTGAGCGACACAAAGGCCGGGCGGCCCGCGCCGGGCGAGTACATGGTCTGGGTGCTGCCTGAGGGGCAGAAGAAGTTGTCCCGCCATCTGAGCTGAGGTGCAAGGTCTCGGCGACTGAGCAAGGCGCTTGGAGGCAGATGCGATGCTCCACCTCAGGGAAGCATCAGCGTGGTGTGTGCTGTGGCTTGTACCGCCGCTGTCATGTAGGCCAGGGCTTGCACGTTCAGGCGCCAGTACTGCCAATAGAGCGGTACGTCCACCGGCTTGCCTGGGAGCAACTCCACCAGCGCGCCCGTTTGCAGATCCGCCTGCACCATGGGGTCGGGAATCATGCCCCAGCCCAGGCCTGCGCGGGTGGCACTGGCAAAGGCGTGGGCCTCTGGCAGCCAGTGCACGGGCGGCGCAAGCTTGCGCCGGGTGATGCGGCGCACGAAGCGGTGCTGCAGGGCATCCTTGCGGTTGAAGACCAGCATGGGAGCCGTGTCCAGTGTGGTGGCTGTCACGCCTGTTGCGAAGTACTGCCGCATGAAAGCGGGGCTGGCCAGCGCGCGGTAGCGCAGGGTGCCCAAGGGCAGCACCTTGCAGCCCTGCACGGGCTGGGGGTCGGCGGTGACCGCTGCCATGACGCGGCCTTCGCGCAGCAGGTTGGCCGAATGGTCCTGATCCTCCACATGGATATCAAAAGTAATGGCCTGCCCCGCAGCGGCCTGCGCCATGGCCTGGGGAAACCATGTGGCCAGCGAATCCGCGTTGACGCCAATGGCCAGGCGTGTGGTGGTGCGGTGCCCGCCGCCAATCGCAGCGAGTGCGTCGGCCTCGCTCAGCGCCACTTCGCGGGCGTGGCGGTACAGGGCCTGTCCGGCCTCGGTGGGCGTGCAAGGCGTGGCACGCCGCACCAGCACCTGGCCCACGCGCTCTTCCAGCAGTTTGATGCGTTGCGATACCGCCGAGCGTGTGACGTGCAGCACGGCCGCGGCGCGCTCAAAGCTGCCTTCGTCAATGACGGCAGCAAAGGCGTTGAGCTGGGCGGAGTCGAGCGACATGCGATGGTTAGCCAAATTGACGGATCGTTAAAAAGTATAGCTGGCGTGACTCGGGCTGCATGCCCACAATCCGCCACTATGACCACTACCGCTTTTGTTCACGGATTCAGCTCCACCGCCATGCTCATCATGGCCATTGGGGCGCAAAACGCTTTTGTGCTGCGCCAAGGCTTGCGCCGCGAGCATGTGCTGCCCGTGGTGGCACTGTGTGCACTGTCTGATGCCATCCTGCTGCAGGCAGGGGTATGGGGGATGGGCGGGCTGCTGCTGGCCCGGCCCGAGTGGGGGTTGTGGATGCGTTGGGCGGGTGCCGCGTTTTTGGTGGTGTATGCCTTGCAGGCGGGTTCTCGCGCGCTGGCGCCTGGGCAGCTGTTGGTGTCGGCAGGCGGTCCCGGCGCCAGCCTGCGCGGCACCATGCTGACGCTGGCGGCGTTAACCTGGCTCAATCCGCATGTGTATCTGGACACGGTGGTGCTGCTGGGTACCATGGCAAGCCCCTACCCCGCGTGGGGCCGTGCAGCCTTCGCCACGGGGGGTGCGCTGGCCAGCGCCATGTGGTTCGTCACCTTGGGCTATGGAGCGCGCTGGCTTGCACCGCTGTTTGCATCGCCTCAGGCGTGGCGCGTGCTCGACGGGGTGACTGCCCTGACCATGCTGGCTTTGGCGGTGGGCATGGTGATATGAGCGTTGAACGGACATCGCTGATGTGAGCGGGCTCTAAGCTAAGAACGAATAGTTCGTTCGGCACTCCGCCGGCTTCGGTCATAGTTACGGGTATTGACAGATTTGGAGTGAATTCCTCATGCGTTTCAAGATCCGTTTCAAGACCGTCCTGCTGGCGGCGGCCGTGGCTGCCGCGCTGCCCTTGTCGGCACAGGCTGCAACCTTCCGCTGGTCCCGCTCGGTGGACATTTCTTCGTGGGACATCCACGCGCAGAACGTGGGTGTGAACAACACCATGCACGGCGCGGTGTATGACACGCTGGTGGAGTACAACAGCAAGACCTTCAAGCCAGAGCCTTCGCTCGCCACAGAGTGGAAGCTCATCAAGCCCACGCAGCTGCGCCTGACGTTGCGCAAGGGCGTGAAGTTCAGCGACGGCAGCGAGTTCACCGCCGACGATGCCAAGTTCTCGCTGGAGCGGGCCAAGTCCAAAAACTCCAACTACGGCGCCTACACCCAGGGCATTGACCGTGTGGAAAAGGTGGACGCCTACACCATCGACATCATCTCCGAGCTGCCCAACCCCGTGCTGGTCAACCAGCTGACCGAGCTGCGCATCATGAGCAAAGCCTGGGCCGAGAAGAACAAGTCGGTGGAACCCAAGGACATCAAGACCAAGGATGAAACCTTTGCCCACCGCAATGCCTTGGGCACCGGCCCCTACCAGCTCAAGCAGTGGACGCCCGATCAGCGCGTGGTGCTGGAGCCCAACCCCCATTGGTGGGGGAAGGGCAAGTTCCCAGCCAACCTGACTGAAGTCGTCTACACGCCCATCAAGGCCGACGCCACCCGCACGGCAGCCCTGCTGTCGGGCGAGCTGGACTTTGTGATTGACCCCAGTCTGCAAGACCTGGGCCGCATCAAGCAGACGCCCAACCTGCAGGTGCTGGAGGGGCCTGAGTACCGCACCATCTTCCTCGGGATGGACCAGTTCCGCGACGAACTGCCCGGCTCGGATGTGAAGGGCAAGAATCCCTTGAAAGACCTGCGCGTGCGCAAGGCGCTGTACCAGTCCATCGATATCCAGTCCATCCAGCGCGTGGTGCTGCGCGGCCTAGCCCAGCCTACCGGTGCGCTGATTGCCAACCAGGTCAACGGCTGGACCAAGAAGGCCGATGTGCGCTACCCCTTCGACCCCAAGGCCGCACAAAAGCTGCTGGCTGACGCCGGATACCCCAACGGGTTTGAAGTGGACTTTGCCTGCAGCGCAGGCCGCTACATCAACGATGAGCAGCTGTGCCAGGCCATTACCTCGCAATGGGCCAAGGTGGGCGTGAAAGCCAAGCTGCGCTCGCTGCCTTTTGCCACCTACTTCCCGATGATCCAGCGCAACGAGGCCAGTATCTACCTGCTGGGCTGGGGTGTGCCCACGTTTGATGCGTTCTACAGCCTGCAGTCGCTGGTGCGCACCCCTGGCGCGGGCGGTGATGGCAACTTCAACCTCGGCCGTTTCTCTGACCCGCAGATGGATGCCCTGATCGAGCGCGTGAAGAAGGAAACCGACGCCACCACGCGCAACGGCCTGATCGAGCAGGCGCTGATCAAGGAGCATGAGCTGGTGTCGCACATCCCGCTGTACAACCAGGTGATTCCGTGGGCGGCCACCAAGAAGGTGGACATCATCCACCGCGCGGACAACCGCATTGACTGGCGCTATCTGAAACTGAATTGAAGCCGAACGGACGCTTCTCCAGCTTGGCTCGGCCAGTCCACACGTCGGTCGGCTGAGCTTCCAAACCAAAACGCCCTGCGGCGCAAACCGCAGGGCGTTTTTGTTGGTACGGTACGTTCAACCGCCCGCCATTCCCGCCATCAAGCCAGCGCCTTCTGCACTGCGGGCCGCTGCAGCATGCGCTGCGTGTGTGCCGCCACCTTGGGGAACAGCGCAATATCCACACCGTCGCTTTTCAGCCAGCTTGCCACGGTGAACAGGTAAGCGTCGGCCACGGAATAGGCTTCGCCCAGCACCCATGGGCCTTGCAGATAGTGCTGTTCAATCACGTTGAAGCCGTCGATCATGTTCTGCGGCATCTTGCGCTGCATGTCGGCATGCGAGCTGGCCTCCTCTGCCCAGCGCGCTCCGCGCCGCCCGTGGGCGTGCGATACATGCACGGTGGAGGCCAGGTAGCTGTGCAGCTCCTGCATGCGGGCCAGGGCAAAGGGGTCGTTCAGCGGGGCCAGCCGGGCCTCGGGAAAGCGCTGCGCTACGTACAGCAGCAGGGCCGGTGTCTCCGTGAGGATGCCATGCTCGGTCACCAACGCGGGTACGCGGCCCTTGGGGTTGACGGCCAGATATTCGGGGCTGCGTTGCTGCTGGTTGGCGAAGTCCAGCGACACCACAGAGTGTGGTGCGCCCGCTTCCAGCAAGGCAATCTGCACTGCCAGCGCGCAGGTGCCTTTGGCCGAGTAGAGGGTGATGGGTTTCATGAGTGCTCCTATATTGATAGCTGATTGCGCTCTATTGATAAGCGCTAGAGGGTGATTTTGTTTGGATTCTCAAGCGGCCTGCGGATACAGGTTGCGCGTGCGCGCCATCAGCCTGGTCAATCCCAAAAGGGCATCGGTGTGCGGGGTGGGGGTGCCGGTGATCAGGCCCAGCTCGCGCACGGCGCCCACCAGCGCATCCACTTCCATGGGCTTGCCCGCCTCCACGTCTTGCAGCATGGAGGTCTTGAACGCGCCCAGCTTGCGGGTGACGGCGTGGCGGTCCTCGGGCTGCTGGTCAATCGGCAGGCCCAACTTGTCGCCAATGGCCTTGGCCTCCAGCATCACGGCGCTGACAAAGCCGCGCACCAGCTCGTCGTCCAGAATGCGATCGGTGGTGGCCCCTGTGAGGGCGCTGATGGGGTTCATCGTGAGGTTGCCCCACAGCTTGAACCAGATGTCTCTTTGCACGCAGTCAGAGACTTCTGTGTCGATGCCACCTTGCTGCAGGGTGTCTGCCAGTGCCAGCAGCCGGGCGCTGCGGCTGCCGTCGGGCTCACCCACAATGAGCCGGTTGCCAAAGTGCTGTTTGACAAAACCCGGAGCCTCCAGCGAGCAACTGGTGTGCACCACGCTGCCCACCACCTGCGCAGACGGAATGGCGCGGGCAATGCTGCCATCCCCATCCACGGAATGCAGCGCATGCCCTTGGGCTGCGCCACCCACCCCGTCCAGAAACCACCACGGCACGCCGTTCATAGCGGTGAGCACGATGGTTTCGGGCCCCAGCAGGGGGGTGATGGCCCGTGCCACATCGGGCAGGCCTGGGGCTTTCACCGCCAGCACGACCAGGTCTTGCACGCCCAGTGCTGCGGGGTCTGCTTCTGCTCCCACGGTGGCGCGAACCACGCTGCCATCCGGGCGGCGCAACTGCAGGCCCTGGGTTTGCAGGGCGCGCAGCGTCTCGCCGCGTGCCACCATGCTCAGTGGGCAGCCCGCCTGGGCCAAAGCCATTCCCATCCAGCCGCCAATGGCGCCTGCGCCGTAAATACATGCTTTCATGGTGTGTGGAGTCTCCTGGGGTACTGGTTCGGTCTGTGGCCGCATCAGGCGTATGTGATGCGGCTGAATTGCGCATCGTACGTGTTGTGGCCCAAGCGTGCGCGGCACCGGCCGCCCACCCGTCGCCCTAAAGCACCTGCCCAGCCGCAACACAGCCGCTATAGTCTGCAGCCCCACACGTTGCCACGTGATTTTTGCCTGCTACCGGACCCCTGCCATGGCCAAAGACAAGACCACCTTTACCTGTACCGAGTGCGGCGGCACCAGCCCGCGCTGGCTGGGCAAATGCCCCGCCTGCGGTGCCTGGAACACGCTGGTGGAGACGGTGACCGAAGCGAGCGCGGGCAAGAATCGGCTGAGCACTCCCCAGGGCTATGCAGGTGCGGCCCACGCCCAGGCCGTGACGCCCCTGGCGGCCATTGAAGCGCAGGACGTGGCGCGAACCCCCAGCGGCATCGAGGAGCTGGACCGGGTGCTGGGTGGTGGCGTGGTGGAAGGGGGCGTGGTGCTGATTGGCGGCGACCCGGGCATCGGCAAATCTACGTTGCTGCTGCAAGCCATGGATGCGCTCCAACGCGCAGGACTGCCCACGCTGTATGTCACGGGCGAAGAAAGCGGTGCCCAGGTGGCGCTGCGGTCTCGGCGGCTGGGCATTGATGGCAGCCAGGTGCAGTTGCTGGCCGAAATCCAGCTCGAAAAGATTCTGGCCACGGTAGACGCCACGCAGCCTGCGGTGGTGGTCATCGACTCCATCCAGACCACCTATTCCGACCAGCTCACCAGCGCGCCGGGCTCGGTGGCCCAGGTGCGCGAGTGCGCAGCGCATCTCACGCGCATGGCCAAGGGCACGGGCATTGCCGTCATTCTGGTGGGCCATGTCACCAAGGAGGGCGCACTGGCCGGGCCCCGTGTGCTGGAGCACATGGTGGACACGGTGCTGTACTTTGAAGGCGACACGCACAGCCAGTTCCGCATGGTGCGCGCCATCAAGAACCGCTTTGGTGCCGTGAACGAGATTGGCGTGTTCGCCATGACGGAAAAAGGCCTCAAAGGTGTGAGCAACCCCAGCGCCATCTTCCTGAGCCAGCACAGCGAGCCCGTGCCGGGCAGCTGCGTGATGGTGACGCTGGAGGGCACGCGCCCGCTGCTGGTGGAAATTCAGGCGCTGGTAGACAGTGGTGGCCCCAGCCCGCGCCGCCTGAGTGTGGGCCTGGACAAGGACCGGCTGGCCATGCTACTGGCCGTGCTGCACCGCCACGCGGGGGTGGCTTGCATGGACCAGGACGTGTTTGTGAATGCGGTGGGCGGCGTGCGCATCAGCGAGCCCGCCGCCGACCTGGCGGTGATGCTCTCCATCACCAGCAGCCTGCGAGGCAAGGCCTTGCCTCGGGGCTTTCTGGCCTTTGGTGAAGTGGGCCTGGCGGGGGAAGTGCGCCCGGCCCCGCGTGGGCAGGAGCGCCTGAAAGAAGCCGCCAAGCTGGGCTTCAGCGTGGCCGTGGTGCCCAAGGCCAACGCGCCCAAGAGGCCTATTGAAGGCCTCTCCATCCACGCGGTGGAGCGTGTGGAAGAGGCGATGAACGTGGTGCGGGAGATGGGCTAGCGGGAGGTCTCCAGGCTAGTGGGTGGCCTGGGTGTGAGGCGCCGTTTCGCCTTGGGGTAGAAGTGCGGCAACGGGTGCCTCGGTGGGTGGAGCGCTCTGCGAGCGCAACCCGCGGCCATCGTTGAGAAGAATGCGAAGGATCGATTCGCATCCAGTCAAGCAGCCAAGTGTGCACAGCACGATGGATATTTTGGCAATTTGAAGACCGATCCGGGTGTCGAAGCGCAAAGTAAGTTTTCCCATGTCTGAGTGGTGTTGGTTGACCCTTGTCAGGTTGTGCCAACAGACGAGGCTATTGGGCACTTTTGCTGGTTTTGAGCCGGTTCAGTGCATTCTGGGCGTACCTGCGCACGTCTTCGTGCGGATCGTTCAGCAGTTTCGTGAGTTTTTCACGGTCTTTTTCCTGCGCGAACCGGGCAAAAGCATCCACCGCTTCCAGGCGCACCGTGGCGTCCTGGTCGTTGAGGGCTAGCCGCAGGCAATCCGGAACAACGGCGAGTTCCTCAGGGCTGAGTTGCTGGCCTCGCGCGCGGACGTTCAGAACCACCATCAGGTTGAATCGCTGCAGCGCGTCTTCCAGCCGCGATCGGTACGCTGCGCAGGCCTTGGTGGCAATGCCGGGGGTCTGGATCAACCGGGCCAGGTTGTCCGGAAAATCCCGGGAGGAGTAAAACCGCTTCTCCAGCCGCCACTGCGTGAGGGAGGCGATCAGTTCATCTGCGGGGAGTGAGCCCACTTTGGCGCGCAGCTGTTCCAGGCTCTGGTCTGCCTTCTCGGCGGCTTTTGCGGACTGGTCCAGGCGGGCCAGTACCGGCTTGAGGTCGAAAGGCGCACTCAACGGGGAGAAAACTGCGTTAGGGTCCAGCGCGCCCTTGCGCTTCCAGTGCAGCATCACGAGATCACGGCTGTTTGCAGCCTTTCGCAATTCGATGAGCGTGTCGTTTGCCAGAAACATGAAGCGCTTGTTCCGGTTGTCGGGCCATTCGCCCTGCGGGCACTGAACAAGGACCTGCCGGTAGGTCTTGCGCGGATCCATGGGCGCAAACGGTGCGACTGGACCCGGGGCGTCGGGCGCAATGGAAGAGGCCAGCGCGGGCAGGTAACCAATGGCAGAAGTGGTGGCCGTGGTAGCGTGGTTGTGGCTCGCGGGGTAATAGCTGTTGCCGCCGCTGTAGCGCAGTTCACAGGCATAGCCTGCCGATCCCGCCTCATCAAACTGGGCGGTGGTTTGCTGGCCTGCCAGCCGGATGCGTAGCAGCGCCTGCGTTGCGTTGGCCACAGGCTGGAAGTTTTCAAACGTCCGCTCGAGCGTCCACTCACCCTCCCACGACGGGTCGAGGCGGCCAAAGGGGGATATCATTCCCTGGGGAATCCATTCATGGTGGCCTTGTCGCTGGAGCAGGAAAACGGACCATCGCGGGTCCTTACGCAGCCAGTCATCAATGCGTTGCTCAGAACGTGTGAGCGTGGTGTGGAGCATGCGCAGGTACTGGGCATCGCGTGGCCCCCCCACGGTCACTTCGCGCCCGCGGTCATAGTTCAGATGGACCTGAAAGCCATCCCAGGCAGGGTCGTAGGGGCCGGAGTAGGGGCTGCCGCTGTGCATCACATTGGCGCTCCAGGCAAGCGTCGGCGTACCTGTGGGTTTGCGGTTGAGGCGCAGTTGGCTGGGGGATTCGTAGCTGGAACCATCCTGGAGCCGGACATAGGTAAAGCTGCGGCGCACCATGGTGGAGGCTGAGCTCAGGACGGCTGCCCGGCGGATGTCAAACAGCTCGTGCGCGCTGTAGGGCGAGTTGCCGCCGTGGTAGGCATCGATGGTCCAGCCCCCAAAAACTCCAGCTTCCATCTGGCGGAGGATGCGCGCCTGGCTTTCGGTCCTGCGCTTGTTCTGGTCGGGTTCCCAGGCTGGGCGCGTGCCTTCGGCTTCTTCGTCCAAGGCGGCCTCAAACCCGATCTTGCGCAAGCGCTGTCCGGCTTCCTTTCGGCGCTTGGGGTCTTCGTCGCAGGTGGATGCCAAGGCTGTGCGGTCTATGGCGGGTGTGGTGGTGCACTGGCGCCAAATCACTTCTGCCACCTCGTCCCCGGAGCGGATGGCCTGTTGCAAGGCACTTTGCCATTTGGCATTGAAGGCATCGCGCAGCGCCTGGTATTTCTCCGTGGCCTGCTGAATCCTCCGGACGCATGCCTTTTCGGCTCTTTCCATGCGGGCCAGTTCCTTGCGGCTGGGGCTGGGGCCGTCGCCATCCCCTTCCGGGGAGCAGCGATCGATATCCTCCAGCACCTGGGCGGCTTCCACCTTGCTCACGTCGTCTCGCAGGAGCCACACGTTGATGCGTCCGCGCTCATCCAGAAGGGCTTCTCGTGCTGACGGCGCAGGCGCAGGCGCGCTGGGCTGCGCGGCCACAGGCAGAGTCAGCAGGCATAAGACGGCAGCAAGTGCGTTTTTCAAGGGACGTTCCTGGGTAAAGGTTGCTGTCTCCGCCGTATCAGTGCTCTGGCATGAAGGTTGGCAGAGGGAATAGGCTGAAGTAGTCTACAGACGGATTCGAGGCCCCACTTTGCGGTGTACGCACTCTCCGCAGCAGGGGCTCGGGCGGGACATACGACAATTGCAGGCATGAATTTGCGCAATATCTTTGTTCCTTTGGGGGCGGTTGGCCTGGTACTAGTGGGCTACGCCTCGGCTGGCTGGCCAGGGGTGGCCGCCGTGGTGGGTGGTTTGGTCATGTGGGCGCTGTTGCATTTCACCCGGTTGATGAATGTGCTGCGCAAGGCGTCCAAGCGGCCGATCGGGTACGTAGGCAGTGCCGTCATGCTCAATGCCCGGCTCAAGGAAGGCGTGAACCTGATGCATGTGATGGCCATGACCCAGGCGCTGGGCGAGCGCCTGTCTGCAGAGAACGCACAGCCCGAGGTCTATCGCTGGACGGACGGCACCCAGTCGCATGTGACGTGCGAATTTGTGAATGGCCGCCTGCAGAAGTGGACGCTGGTGCGCCCTGCCGCAGAGGACGAGGCAGAGGACCAGTAAAGCACCCTGTCATCTGGTGCGGTGCCCCGCGCTTGCCCGGCGGGCTCGTAAAATCGAAGGCTTGCCAACCCACAGCAACCCCAAAGGACAACCATGAGCCCCGTAGTTCCCTCGATGGCCGATCGCGACGGCAAAATCTGGATGGACGGCCAGATGGTCGACTGGCGTGATGCCAAGATCCATGTGCTGACCCACACGCTGCACTACGGCTGCGGCGCTTTTGAAGGCGTGCGTGCCTACAACACTGTCAACGGCCCGGCGATCTTCCGCCTGCAGGAGCACACCGAGCGCCTGTTCAACAGCGCCAAGATCCTGCGCATGAAGATTCCGTTCAGCCAGGAAGAGGTCAACGAGGCGCAAAAGGCCGTGATCCGCGAGAACAAGCTCGAATCCGGCTATCTCCGCCCCCTGACCTGGGTGGGCGACAAGAAGCTGGGCGTCAGCCCCAAGGGCAACACCATCCACCTGATGGTGGCCGCCTGGGCCTGGGGTGCGTACCTGGGTGAAGAAGGCATGAAGCGCGGCATTCGCGTCAAGACCAGCAGCTACACGCGCCACCACGTCAACATCACCATGACGCAGGCCAAGGCGGTGAGCAACTACACCAACTCCATCCTGGCCAACATGGAAGCCACCGACGAGGGCTACGACGAAGCGCTGCTGCTGGACAGCTCCGGCTTCGTGTCCGAAGGCGCGGGTGAGAACATCTTCGTGGTAAAGAACGGCGTGATCTACACGCCCGACCTGTCGGCTGGTGCCCTGAACGGCATCACCCGCAACACCATCTTCCACATCGCCAAGGACCTGGGCCTGGAGATCGTGCAAAAGCGCATCACGCGCGACGAGGTGTACATCGCCGACGAAGCCTTCTTTACCGGCACCGCTGCTGAAGTCACCCCCATCCGCGAGCTGGATCGCATTGAGCTGGGCAAGGGCGACTACGTGGGCAGCCGTGGCCCCATCACCGAAAAAATCCAGGCTGCGTTCTTTGACATCGTCAACGGCCGCAATCCCAAATACGCCCACTGGCTCACCAAGGTTTGATCATGTCCCAAGCAGTTGTAGAAGTTCTGGCCAAGGACCTGAACGCCCAAGGGGGCGTGTTCTGCCCCAATCCCAAGGCCGACATGAAGCTGTGGAACAGCCACCCCAAGGTGTACCTGGACGTGGCCCACACCGGCGAAGCCAAGTGCCCCTATTGCGGCACTGTGTACCGCCTGAAGGCGGGCGAAGTGGTTCGCGCAGGGCACTGAGCTTGCGCTTGCCCAGCAAGCTGCCGGGGGCGCCATGCGGGTGATGCACTTCGTCACCGGCGGCTTCTCAGGTGCCACCCAGGTGGCGATCGACCTCTCCCTGGCCGCCCGCAACGCCGATATGGATGTGGTGCTGGTGCTGCGCCGCAAGCGCCGCACTACGCTGCCCGAAAAGGTGGAAGCCTTGCGTGCCCAAGGGCTGGACGTGCGGGTGGTGCCCGGGTGGGCCCATGCCGCCACGGTGTGGGCGCTACGCGCGCTGGCGCTGGAATGGCGGCCTGACATCCTTGTCGCTCACGGATACAGCGAACACCTCTGGGGCCGTTATGCCGGGCTGTTGGCCCGAGTGCCCCGGCTGGTGCACGTGGAGCACAACTCCCGCGAGCGCTACACCCGCTGGCGCCTGAAGCAGGCCCTGTGGTTGGCCGACCGCACCGCCGCCACCGTGGGCGTGTCCGAAGGTGTGCGCGAGCAGCTGGTGGCGCGCGGCTTTCCGGCAGCACGCTGCGTGGCGATTCCCAACGGTATCGACTTGGCACGTTTCCCCGAAACGGCGTTGATACCTTTTGCCGAACGTACACCCGCCATCGTGATGGCGGCGCGCTTCGCCCGTCAGAAAGACCATGCCACCCTGATTGAAGCGGCGGCCTTGCTCAAGGCCCAGGGCGTGACTGCGCCGGTGTATCTGGCTGGCGGCGGCAAGGCGGGGATTCAAAAGCGCATGCAAGCGCTGGCCGAGCAGCGTGGAGTAGCCGATCAGGTGCACTTTCTAGGGGCTGTGACCGACCTGCCCCTGCGCCTGATGAGCCACCAGATTTTTGTACTTGCCACCCACTACGAGGGCATGCCTCTGGCGCTGGTGGAGGGCATGGCCGCAGGCTGCGCCTGCGTGGCGTCTGACGTAGTGGGTGTGCGCGGTGTGATGCACCCCGGAAAGACGGGACTGCTGGTGCCCGAAGGCGATGCGCCAGCCTTGGCGCAAGCGCTGGCGGGCCTGCTGGCAGACCCAGCCCGTGCCGCAAGCCTGGGCCAGGCGGCGCGTGCGCAGGCGGTGCAGGAGTACAGCCTGGCCAGGATGCACACCCGCTACCAGCAATTGCTGGAACGTGTGCACACCCACGGCTCTCCCTGATCAGAGTTTGGGCAAACGTCGGCGGTGCCAGGCATTGCCCAGCGTCAGTGCCAGCTTCATCGTGAACTTGCGCCAGCGCTGGCCGGGGGTGAGTGTGTCGCGGGTGTCCCAGATGCTGCTGACCTCGCTGGTGTCGTCCAGCGCAATGGCCGAGGGCGATACGCCCAGAATGCGCAGCTGGTCGCATTCCCACCAGAAGCGCAGATCCACATCAATCGGCCGACCAAAGGGTTGGCGGTGCGCCAGCAGCTTGGCGGCCCCAGCGCGGCTGACCACATAACCCGCCGTCATGCTGGGCACACGGCTGTAGTCCACCAGCGCAGTGCCGGGCACCAGGGGGCGTTGAGACCGCACCTTTTCCCGGTCGCGGCCCAGCAGCTTCACCATGTCCCACGGCTCTTGCAGGGCGGCAATCGCGTTCACCACATCGGCAAACTGCGGCGTCAGACGCACATCGTCCTCCAGCACCACCAGCGCCGGAGCATCGCTGGCCAGCAGTTGCTGCCATGCGCCGATGTGGCTGGCATAGCAGCCCTTTTCGCCGTTGCGCAGCGGCTTGTAATACTGGCGCGCATTCAGGTCATCGCTGTACCAGCGGCTGGCCTGCTCGGGGGGCACATCGGCCCACCATACGGCAGGAAAGCGCTGGCTGGGCATGTCAATCTGCTGCAGTTCGGCCAGCAGCCGCGTGCGGCGCTCGGCGTCACGCTCCAGGTTGATGAAAACGATGGGCAGGCTCATGGGCGCACTCAACCCAGCAGGCGACGCCACCAGCGGCGCTTCTTTTTGACCAGTGGCGTGCCCTGCTGCAGTGCGATGGCTGCTTCCAGATACTGGGCAAACTGCAGGGGACGTTGCGCAATGGCGTCATCGGCCACGGCCACCAGCAGTTGCTCGTAGGCCGGTTCCCGTGACTCAAACAGGTGGAAAAAGTCGTTGTCGCCATAGAAGGTGCCGATACCAAACACCCCTTCATTGCCCAGCGCGAACTTGGAAATCAGCGTGGAGGTGGGCTTGTGCAGCACAAGAGGCACCCCCCGTTCGCGGGCCAGCACCGAAAAGCCTTCCGCCGCGTCGTAGGCTGAGGAGGACTTCAGGTCTGGGCGTCCCAGCTCTTCCCAAACCCGCTTGCGAAACGCCATGAACATGGGGCCCGCGTAGGTGTGGGTGGTCTTCTTGTGGTTGGAAAATTGCGACAGCCCGAAGATGGCTCCACGCTCGGCATGCGCCACGGCCATTTCGTAGGCCGAACGCTTGAGCGGGAAGGCATCAATGTCGCAAAAGATCACGATATCGTCCGAGCCCATGCGCTCCACCACCCCGTTCATCCAGGTGCCATGGGGCACACGGTGCGCAGATTCCTGCTGCAGCGGCACATCCAGGGCGGCAAAAACTTCTCGCTGTTTTTGCAGGATGACACCGGGAATGTTGTCCCAGTACATGGTGTGAACGATAGGATGGGGCATGGACGCGAAGCACATGGGCGGAAGGACCGCAGCTGCGCAAGAGATAATGTGGAGCCTCAATTATCGCGGCCCAGGCACCAGTGAAGTGTCGGCCTGAAGTCAAAGTTTGTTGCCGGTGTGGCGACAGGGTCTATGCAGTATCCCCACGTTTTTCTGCGCTCAGCGGCTGTCTGCAGCCTCATCGCAGCCTATTTCTCGATCCCGTGGACACTGGCCGGGGCCAACATCACACTGCTTTGCCTGGTGCTTGCGTGGGTGCTGGCCGGCGGCTGGCGTCAGCATTGGGACGTTGCGCGAAGCAGCGCTGTCACCTATCCCCTCCTGGCGATGTATGCACTCATCCTGCTGGGTGCGATCTACACCACCGCGCCCTGGCGCGTGGTGTTCGACCACTGGCTGAAGTACGACAAGCTGCTGCTCATGGTCATTGCGATCACGCTGCTGGCACAGGATGAAAAGACCCGTGAGCGATGCTGGACAGCCTTCACGCTGGCTGCGCTGTTCACGCTGGCGAGCAGCTATCTCAGTATCTGGTGGCGTCTGCCCTGGTCACGCGGGCAGACCCTGGGGTGGGGCGGAGACCATTCGGTATTCAAGGACTACATCACCCAGAGCGTACTGATGGCCTTGCTGATGCTGCGTGGCCTGTACCTGGGGCTGCGCAGCCAGGTGAGCTGGAAGCGCTGGGCATGGTTGGCTGTGGCCGCGCTGGCCTTTGTGTGCAACACACAGCTGCTGTACGGGCGCACGGGCTATGTGGCAACTGCGGTGGCGGTGCTGGCTTTTGTGCTGGCCATGGTGCCAGTGCGCCGCTGGTGGATGGCGCTGGGTTTGGTGGCCGTGCTGCTGGGCCTGGCCGTGCTGCTGTCGCCCACCATCGTTCCCCGCGTGGCACTGGGCCTGAAGGAGCTGGGCGAAGTGCCTGAAACCACCACCTCCATCGGGCCTCGCCTGTACTTCCTGCACTACGGGCTGGACCTGTTCTTCCAAAAGCCTCTGCTGGGCTGGGGTACGGGGGCATACCACGGGGAATTCTGCCGCATTGCCACTACGCCAGAGTGGTGTGCCGCAGGCTCTTTCCACCCACACAACCAGTTTCTGTTCTTCATGATCGAACATGGATTGCCGGGCCTCATGGCATTTGCAGCCGTCTTCGTGGCGGCCCTCTGGCAGGCCAGAGGAATGGAGCGGCTGGACAGGGCGGCCGCGTTCGCATTCATCGGCGTGGCCTTTGTGGGCAGCCTCACCCACAGCGGCATCTGGTTGGCCAATGAGGGGCTGGCCTATTGTTTTGGTTTGGTACTGGTGCTTACTGCGCCAAGGCAGCGTCCCGCTACAGCGGCAGCCTCCCCGTTGGCCAAGGGCTGATCAGGCCGGGGGCAGCCAGTCAAACTGCTGTACCCAGTGGGCAAAGTCGTAAGGGTCCAGCGCACCTGTGGGCAGGGGCGGCAAAGGTGTCTGCAGAAATGCCGGTAGACGGGATGCCTCGTCTTCATCCAGCACAAAGAAGCGGTCTGCGCTGTAGAAAGGAAGCTGACGCACCCCCGGGTTGTTGGTAATGAGCTTCTTGTGGAAGAACAGGGCTTCAAGGCAGCGCACGGTCAGCCCCGTCTGATTGGCCTGGGTAATTTCCAGCAGGCAGCGTGCGCGGTTGATGGCGTCAATGTTGCTCGGGTAGTCAATGCCCTGAGGCAGGATTTCTACCGCCGTGGTTGCGGGGTAGGTGCGGCCGGGTTCCGGTACCATGCGCAGGCGCGTGCGCAGCCCGGCTGCCTGCCACTGCTCGCCCAGCATGCGCAGCATGTCAAACCGGTGCTTGTCCTGACCCAGAAAGTAGATGTCCCACTCAGGCGGTACTTCCTGACGGAAAGGCTCCACGTAGCGGTACACCTGCTGTGTGAGCGTCAGTCCGTAGCGTTGCGCGTCACCGGGGTCAAAGGTGAAAACCTGAAAGCCCAACCCCTTGAGCTGACGAATGTGCAGTTGCCGCACCTTGTGGTTTTGCTGGTAGTCGATCACCGGGTTCCAGGTGAAAACGGCAATGCGGCGGGTGCGCAGGTGCTTGCGCAGAATGCGCAGGTCCTTGATGTTTTCAATGCCGAAGATCAGCAGCGGGGCATGGGGCTCTATCGCGGCCAGTTCGCGCAGGTAGGGCTCGGGAAAAGGTTGAAAGCCTGGCAGGCGAAATGGACACCATGCGTCCAGTGCCTTGAGCACAGAGTAGCCCACCCCTTTGATGCGCTTGGGGTGGACCAGCACTTTCGCACGCTGGTCGGGGGGCAGGCTGTCGAGCAGAAACTCCGTCAGCGTGAAAGGGTTGGCAATGATGTGGGGCATGGGCGCGCGATTTTCGGTCTGATTGTAGGGAGCGCCCTGGCCTGCCCGCAGCAACACAGGGCTGTGGCCCACCCCCGTGCAGCAGCCGTGTGCCGCGATTGGCCCCTTTGAGCGCTTCTCCTGTGCACTTCTCGGCGGCTGCAGGCACCAACCTCCAGGCGCTACGACTGCATGTTGGCTCCGTACGGCGAGAAGCCACTGATGTTCTCGTTCACGTCCAGTTTCCTGCCCACGTACGGAAACGCACGCTGCGGGCACTCTGAGCGCTCGCACACCTTGCAGCCCATCCCGATCGGGGTCGTTGCATCGGGGGAAGTCAGGTCCAGTCCTTTGGCGTACACAAGCCGTGGCGCATGGCGCACGTCACAACCCAGGCCGATGGAGAACATCTTGCCGGGCGAGCCGTAGCCGCGCGATGGGCCGCTGGCCACCGTGCGTGCGATCCACAGGTAAGTACGGCCATCGGGCATGCGTGCCAGTTGCGCAAGTACACGCCCGGGCTGCGCGAAGGCTTCGTAGACATTCCACAGCGGGCAGGTGCCGCCCGCACGGCTGAAGTGGAAATGCGTAGCCGACTGGCGCTTGGAGATGTTCCCTGCGCGATCTACCCGCACAAAGAAAAACGGCACACCGGGCTCGCCGGGCCGCTGCAGCGTGCTCAGCCGATGGCACACCGTTTCAAACCCGACCGAGAAGCGTTGTCCGAGCAGGTCGATGTCATAGCGCAGCGCCTGCGCCGCACGCAAAAACGGTCCATAGGGTAGTAACAGCGCGCCAGCGAAGTAGTTGGCTAACCCGATGCGGGCCAAGCGCACTGTCGGCATGTCCCCTGCAAAAGGTGCTGCCTGCGTCAGCCCTTCTATCAACGTATCTGCCTCCAGCAGCGCAAGCTGGGTCGCCATCTGGAAGGCTTTTTGCCCCACATCCAGTGCGCGTGACAGGCGCAGGGTTCGGCTGCGCGGGTCGTACTGGCGCTTCCCCTCTTCTGCACCACCCACCCCGTCACCGATCACAAGACGCACGCCGTGTTGCTCCAGCAAACGCTCGGTTAACCAAGGGGCCAGCGCTGCGCCTTCAAGCCCTGCCTGTTCTGCCAATGCTTCTGCGGCCCGGTCCAGCGCGTCAAAATGGTTCTGGTGCGCGAAGAAGAAATCCCGCACGGCCTCGAAGGCCGTGACGCGCGTGGCCTGGGCAACAGGCGCGGCGTCCGTGCGGTCATCACCCAGGCGCAGTGCCATGGCCTCAAGCTGGGCAGCCGCATCCAGATGGCGGCGGTACAGCGCGACGATGGCGCGTCCCAGGGCTGGCATTTGGGTCGCAACCTCCTGCAGCTCGGGCAGGCTGATGGGCTCAGGGGCATCGGCCAGCGCCTCGCGCAAGGCGGCGATCAGGCGAGCCTCCTCGTCCTCTGAAAACTGCTGGATGTCCACGCCCAGTGCGCGGTTCAGCTTGAGCAGAAGGCTCACTGTGAGCGGCCGCTGGTTCTGCTCTACCTGGTTGAGGTAGCTCGGCGAAATGCCCAGCGCGTGTGCCAGTGCAATTTGCGACATGCCGCGCTCTGACCGCAGCTTGCGCAACTTCACCCCCATAAACGTTTTTGCCATCACTCGCCTTTCCAGCGCGGTGTTCTGAGAAATTCGCAAACTTCGCAAAAAGAGATGCTGTTGTTCGCAATATTTCGCCTTTTTAGTCCTACCCCACGGGGCAGGTTTTGCGTAAATTGCGAAGTATGACAACACCCCCAGGAACTGTCGAGATTCGTGAGCTGGTACTGCCCGCACACGCCAACCACCACGGCACGCTGTTCGCGGGCCAAGGGTTGCAGTGGATGGCCAAGACGGCCTTTCTGGCAGCCCGCGGCCTTGCACATCGCGAGGTGGTGATGGCTGGCGTGACGGGCGTTCAATGCCTTGCCCCCGTGCCCGTGGGCTACCAGCTCACGCTGCAGGGCTGGGTCAGCCGGGTCGGTCGCAGTTCGATGACGGTCTGCGTGCGCGGTCTGGCCGATCGCCCGGATGTGCCCGCGGAGCACGTCCTCACGGGGGTGTTCGAGATGGTCGCGGTGGACTCCGCCGGCCGTCCTGTTGCCATTGATTCTTCCTACCTGAACCCGGAGACATCGCATGAACATCCCCACCACTGAGCCCACGGCCGCCACCCCGTTCAAGCCGAAAAAGTCGGTCGCCCTGTCCGGCGTCACGGCGGGCAATACCGCGCTGTGTACCGTCGGGCGCACGGGCAACGATCTGCACTACCGGGGCTACGACATCCTGGACATTGCCGAGGTCTGCGAGTTCGAGGAAATCGCCCACCTGCTGGTGCACGGCAAGCTGCCCACCCGTGCCGAGCTCAAGGCCTACAAGGCCAAGCTCAGAGCCCTGCGCGGCTTGCCCGGCAGCGTGAAAGCGGCGCTGGAGCAGCTCCCTGCCGCCAGCCACCCCATGGATGTGATGCGCACCGGCGTCTCGGCCCTGGGTTGCGCATTGCCCGAGAAAGACGACCACAACCTGCCAGGCAGCCGCGACCTTGCCGACCGGCTGATGGCCAGCCTGGGCAGCATGTTGCTGTACTGGTACCACTTCAGCAATTCGGGCCGCCGTATCGAGGTCGAGACGGACGACGACTCCATCGGGGCCCACTTCCTGCATCTGCTGCATGGCGAAAAGCCGCCGGCAGACTGGGTGCGTGCCATGCACACCTCGCTGAACCTGTATGCCGAGCACGAGTTCAACGCCAGCACCTTCACCGCACGCGTGATTGCGGGCACAGGCAGCGATATGTATTCGAGCATCGCGGGGGCCATTGGTGCGCTGCGTGGCCCCAAGCACGGTGGTGCCAATGAGGTGGCGTTCGAGATCCAGAAACGCTACGACAGCCCGGACGAGGCAGAGGCCGACATCCGCCGCCGGGTAGAGGCCAAGGAAGTGGTGATCGGGTTTGGTCACCCGGTCTATACCGTGAGCGATCCGCGCAACGTGGTCATCAAGGGGGTGGCCAAGCGATTGTCGGAGGCGGCGGGCTCCACCAAGATGTACGACATTGCGGAGCGGCTTGAGGCGGTGATGTGGGAGGTCAAGAAGATGTTCCCCAACCTCGACTGGTTCAGCGCCGTGAGCTACCACATGATGCAGGTGCCCACCGCCATGTTCACCCCGCTGTTTGTCATTGCGCGCACCAGCGGCTGGGCCGCGCATGTGATGGAGCAGCGCGTGGACAACAAGATCATTCGCCCCAGCGCCCACTACACCGGTCCTGAAGACCAGACGTTTGTGCCCATTGAGGCC
The DNA here is from genome assembly GCF_037101375.1 of Acidovorax sp. DW039. NCBI lineage: Bacteria > Pseudomonadati > Pseudomonadota > Betaproteobacteria > Burkholderiales > Comamonadaceae > Acidovorax > Acidovorax sp. DW039. Next base: position 401,249 of record NZ_AP029019.1, read on the forward strand.
CGTAGCTAAGGTCCGCAGTCAAGACCGCAGTTAAAAACCATAGCAGCCTGCGCTGGTATACAGGCGGTTTGATGCTTATTCAGTCTCAAACCCTTATCCAGAAAGCGTAAGCAGCTATCAAAAAAAGAGTGAATCCCGCGACATGATGAACACCGCCCACCGCAAGCCGCTGCCCGGCACGGCACTGGATTACTTCGATGCAGAGGCTGCTGTCGATGCCATGGAACCCGGTGCCTGGGCCCGGCTGCCCTACACCGCCCGCGTGCATGCCGAAAACCTGGTGCGCCGCGCTGACCCGGCGCAGCTCAACGACTTCCTGGGGCAGCTGATCGGGCGCAAACGCGAGATCGACTTTCCCTGGTTTCCTGTGCGCGTGGTGTGCCACGACATCCTGGGCCAGACGGCGCTGGTGGATCTGGCCGGGCTGCGCGATGCGATCGCGAAAGAGGGTGGCGACCCTGCTGCGGTGAACCCGGTGGTGCCCGTGCAACTCATCGTGGACCATTCGCTGGCCGTGGAGTGTGGCGGCTTTGACCCGGACGCCTTCGCCAAAAACCGCGCCATTGAAGACCGCCGCAACGAGGACCGCTTTCACTTCATCGAGTGGACCAAGAAAGCGTTCGCCAACGTGGAGGTGATCCCGGCGGGGAACGGGATCATGCACCAGATCAACCTGGAGAAGATGTCGCCCGTGGTGTACGTGCAGGGCGACGCTCACGGCCGGGTCGCGTTTCCCGACACCTGTGTGGGCACCGACAGCCACACCCCCCACGTCGATGCGCTGGGCGTGATTGCGATTGGCGTGGGCGGCCTGGAGGCCGAGAGCGTGATGCTGGGTCGCGCCTCGTGGATGCGCCTGCCCGACATCGTGGGCGTGGAGCTGACGGGGCACCGCCAGCCCGGCATCACGGCCACCGACATCGTTCTGGCCCTGACGGAATTTCTGCGCAGCCAGAAGGTGGTGGGGGCGTATCTGGAGTTCTATGGCGAAGGTGCGCGCAGCCTCAGCGTTGGCGACCGTGCCACCATCTCCAACATGTGCCCTGAGTACGGGGCCACGGCTGCGCTGTTCTACATCGACGACCAGACGCTGGACTACCTGCGGCTGACGGGGCGCGACGATGCGCAGATCCAGCTGGTGGAGCGTTACGCCAAGACTGCCGGGTTTTGGGCTGACTCGCTCAAGACCGCAGCGTATGAACGCGTGCTGACCTTTGATCTGTCCACCGTGGTGCGCAACATGGCCGGGCCCTCCAACCCGCACCGCCGCCTGCCCACGTCGGCGCTGGCAGAGCGCGGCATTGCGGTGGATTGGCCCCAAGCCCGCGCGCAGGAGGCGCAGGGCCTGCTGCCCGATGGGGCCGTCATCATCGCGGCCATCACCAGTTGCACCAACACCAGCAATCCGCGCAACGTGATCGCCGCCGCGCTGTTGGCGCGCAACGCCCGTCGCCTGGGGCTGACGCGCAAGCCGTGGGTCAAGACCTCGCTGGCACCCGGCTCCAAGGCCGTGGCGCTGTACCTGCAAGAAGCCGGGTTGCTGGCGGACCTGGAAGCCCTGGGGTTCGGCATCGTCGCATTTGCATGCACCACCTGCAACGGCATGAGCGGTGCGCTTGACCCGAAGATCCAGCAGGAGATCATCGACCGCGACCTGTACGCCACTGCCGTGCTGTCGGGCAACCGCAACTTCGACGGTCGCATCCACCCGTATGCCAAGCAGGCGTTTCTGGCCTCGCCGCCGCTGGTGGTGGCTTACGCACTGGCAGGCACGGTGCGCTTTGACATCGAGAACGATGTGCTGGCCGTGGTGGAGGGGCGTGAGATTCGCCTGCGGGAGCTGTGGCCCAGTGATGCAGAGATCGACGCCATCGTGGCCCGGGCCGTCAAACCCGAGCAGTTCCGTGCGGTGTACGACCCCATGTTCGCCCTCCGTGTGGAGGGTGGCCAGACGGTTGCCCCGCAGTACGACTGGCGTCCGCAGTCCACCTACATCCGCCGCCCGCCATACTGGGACACGGAAGGCGTGGGCGCACTGGCCGCCAACCCGCGCACGCTCAAAGGCATGCGCCCGCTGGCGATCTTGCCCGACAACATCACCACCGACCACCTCTCGCCGTCCAACGCCATCCTGCCGGACAGCGCGGCCGGTGAGTACCTGGCACGGATGGGGGTGCCCGAGGAGGACTTCAACTCCTATGCCACCCACCGTGGCGACCACCTCACGGCGATGCGCGCCACCTTTGCCAACCCGCAGCTCGTCAACGAGATGGCGGTGGTGGGTGGCAAGGTCCAGAAGGGGTCTCTGGCACGCATCGAACCCGAAGGCCGCGTGGTGCGCATGTGGGAGGCGATGGAGACCTACCTGCAACGCCGCCAGCCGCTCATCATCATCGCAGGGGCCGACTATGGCCAGGGGTCGAGCCGCGACTGGGCTGCCAAGGGCGTGCGCCTGGCGGGGGTGGAAGTGGTGGTGGCCGAAGGTTTTGAGCGCATTCACCGCACCAACCTGATTGGCATGGGCGTGCTGCCGCTGGAGTTTCAGCCGGGCACCAGCCGCCTCACGCTGGGGCTGGACGGCACGGAGACCTACGATGTCGAAGGGGCGCTGACACCACGCGCCAGGCTCATGCTCGTCATCTGCCGCAAAAGCGGCCAGGTCACCCGGGTGCCCATGACCTGCCGCCTGGACACGGCCGAGGAAGTATCGGTATACGAAGCCGGTGGCGTGCTGCAGCGTTTTGCCCAGGACTTTCTGGCCTCCACCATCCAATAAAAATAGGCATCTAGGGATGCTGCTCTGCACAAATCACCGCGCCGTGTGCATCTGCGGCCTCGGGCGGTCTGCGGCGTTGCAAATGCTCGCAATAGCTACGGCTATTGCTGCGCTTTGCGCCTTGCAGCCCATCCCGATCCGCAGCGCACACTTACCGCTCGATTCGCGCAGAGCATCCCTGGCGCTTATCCATAAAGCGCTGGCAGCTATCAATTTAGAAGCAACCAGAGTACAACGGACATGAACCGAACCCCAGCACCGCAGATACGCATCCCCGCTACCTATCTGCGTGGCGGCACCAGCAAGGGCGTTTTCTTTCGACTGCAGGATTTGCCGCCGGCCGCCCAGCAGCCCGGCGCTGCGCGCGATGCGCTGCTGTTGCGCGTCATCGGCAGCCCCGACCCCTACGGCAAGCAGATCGACGGCATGGGCGGTGCTACCTCCTCCACCTCCAAGGCGGTGATCGTCTCAGCCTCGCAGCGGCCGGGGCACGATGTGGACTACCTCTTTGGTCAGGTGTCCATCGACAGCGCCTTTGTGGACTGGACCGGCAACTGCGGCAATCTCTCGGCGGCCGTGGGGCCGTTTGCCATCGAAAGCGGCTTGCTGCCTGCCGACCGCATCCCTGACAACGGCGTCTGTACCGTGCGCATCTGGCAGGCCAACATCGGCAAGACCATCGTTGCCCATGTGCCCATCACCGACGGACAGGTGCAGGAGACGGGCGATTTCGAACTCGACGGCGTGACCTTTGCGGCGGCCGAGGTGGCCCTTGAATTTCTGGACCCGGCCGACGACGGTGATGGCGACGGCGGCGGCGGCGCGATGTTTCCCACCGGCCAGGTGGTGGACGACCTGCCCGTCCCCGGTGTGGGCACGCTGCGCGCCACGCTCATCAACGCCGGCATCCCGACCATCTTCGTCAACGCTGCCGACATCGGCTACACCGGCACCGAGCTGCAGGATGCGATCAACAGCGACCCGCAGGCGCTGGCGCGTTTTGAAGCCATCCGCGCCCACGGCGCGGTGAAGATGGGGCTCATCCAGGACCTTGCCGAAGCCGCCCAGCGCCAGCACACCCCCAAGGTGGCCTTTGTCGCACCGCCCCAGACCTACACCGCATCCAGCGGCAAGGCAGTGCAGGCGAGCGACGTGGACCTGCTGGTGCGCGCTCTTTCGATGGGCAAGCTGCACCACGCCATGATGGGCACGGCGGCCGTCGCCATTGGCACCGCTGCCGCCATCCCCGGCACGCTGGTCAACCTCGCCGCCGGCGGCGGGACGAGGGAGGCCGTGCGTTTTGGCCATCCGTCCGGCACGCTGCGCGTGGGAGCCCAGGCCGAGCTACAGGGGGGGAAATGGAGGGTCACCAAGGCCTTGATGAGCCGCAGCGCGCGCATCTTGATGGAAGGCTGGGTCCGCGTGCCTGGCAACTATTTTTAGAACAAAACTGCAAAGAAAGAACGAACGAATGTCCACCCGCAAGACCCTCAAAGCCCTGGCAGAAGCCCGCCGGGGAGTGCTTGTCCCCGGCGCTTTCAACGCCTTGTCCGCCAAGGTCATTGAAGACCTGGGCTTTGAAGCGATCTACGTCACCGGTGCCGGTGTCACCAACATGTGGTTTGGCATGCCGGACCAAGGCTTCATGGGCCTGAGCGACATTGCCGACCACACGGCCCGCATCCGCGACGCTGTGGAGGTGCCGCTGATCGTGGACGCTGACACAGGCTTTGGCAATGCGCTCAACGTTTACCACGCGGTGCGCACACTCGAACGTGCGGGGGCCGATTGCATCCAGCTGGAAGACCAGGTGGCACCCAAGCGCTGCGGGCACTTTTCGGGCAAAGAGGTCATCAGCACCGAAGAGGCGGTGAGCAAGATCAAGGCCGCGGTGGACGCGCGCCGTGATGACAACCTGCTGATCATGGCCCGCACCGATGCGGCGGCCACCCATGGCTTTGAGGCCGCAGTGGAGCGTGCGCAGCGCTTTGCACAAGCGGGTGCCGACATCCTGTTTGTGGAGGCTGTGACGCAGGCGGAAGAAATTCGCGCCTTGCCACAGCGTCTTGCCAAGCCCCAGCTCATGAACATGGTCATTGGCGGCAAGACGCCCATCTTCAACGCCGATGAACTGGGCCAGCTGGGCTATGGCATCGTGCTGTATGCCAACGCCGCTTTGCAAGGCGCAGTGATGGGCATGCAGAAGGCCCTGACCGTGCTGCGCGACACGAAAGAAGTGCAGGAGAGCAGTGGCCTGGTCACGCCGTTTGCCGAGCGGCAGCGGCTCGTGGGCAAGCCCGTATGGGACGCGCTGGACAAGCGCTACACCTGAGCGTTGCGCGCAAACTGGATGAAGGCCTGCAGGTAGTCCGTGTTGCTGTCCTGCTCACGCGTGCCCAGGTGAATCTGCTTGGCAATGCCGTGGCGGCCCAACTGCACTGGCACCACATCCATCTTCTCGGCGTACTCCAGTGCCAGCCAGCGCGGTAGCGCTGCCACGCCACGGCCGCTGGCCACCATCTGCAGCATGATGTCCGTGGTCTCGATGGTCTTGTGGCGGCGCGGCGCAATGCCGGCCGGAGCCAGGAACTGTGTGTACACATCCAGCCGTTCAGGGCTGACCGGGTAGGTAATGAGCGTTTCGCTCGCAAGCTGTGCAGGCTTCACATAGGCCTGCTGTGCAAAGGGGTGGCTGCCAGCGACCACCAGCACCTGCTCGTAATCGAACACGGGCTCGAAATGCAGACCAGGCTTGTGCAGCGGATCGGGGGTCACCAGCAGGTCAATCTCGTAGCCGAAAAGCGCTCCGATACCTCCGAACTGGAATTTCTGCTTTACATCCACATCCACGTCCGGCCAGGTGCTCAGGTAGGGCGACACGATCTTGAGCAGCCACTGGTAGCAGGGGTGGCATTCCATGCCGATGCGCAGGGTGCCGCGTTCACCCTGGGCGAACTGCCGCAACGTGCTCTCCGCCTGATCCAACTGCGGGAGCACCCGGTTGGCAACCGCCAGCAGGTACTGCCCGGCCTGCGTGAGACGCAGGCTTCGCCCCTCGCGCAACCAGACGTCGGTGCCCAGCTGCTGCTCCAGTTTTTTCATGCTGTGGCTCAGTGCCGACTGGGTCAGGTTCAGCACGCCTGCAGCCGCAGTCAGCGAGCCTTGTTTCTCCACCTGCTGAACGATGTGGAGATGGATACGTTCCAGCATTATATGAACAGATTTCATTGATTAATGAGATAAGACCATTTTACTTCATGTGTTGATTTGCCTAGCATCCGCTTTCAGATTCGCTTGCCTCTTTGGTTATCTATGAAAAATGCAATGACATGCCCACTGCGCGTGGTGGCGGTCTCTGGCGGGTTGCAGCGGCCGTCCAAGTCGGCATCGCTGGCCCGGCATCTCCTGGACCTGATAGCGGCTGAGACCCCGTGCCGCCCGCATCTGATCGAAATGGGTGCGCTGGCCTCTCAGCTTTCAGGCGCAGTCCGCAGGTCCGAATTGCCCACAGCAGTGGAGCAGGAACTGCTTGCGGTCGAGCAGGCGGATGTGCTCGTTGTGGTGTCCCCGGTGTATCGCGGCGCTTACACGGGGATGTTCAAGCACTTCTTCGACTTCATCCATCAGGACGCATTGATCGACACGCCTGTGCTGTTGGCTGCTACGGGCGGCAGCGAGCGACATGCCTTGGTGATCGATCACCAGCTCAGGCCTTTGTTCAGCTTTTTCCAGGCGCGTACTTTGCCGCTGGGTGTCTACGCGACCGACAAGGATTTTGTGGACCCAGGCTTGTGGGATGAGGCGCTGCTTGAGCGCGCCCGGTTGGCGGTGCAACGGGCGCTGCCGCTGGTGGCCCTGGCGCGGAACGCCAGTCCCGCTCTGGCCGATGAACGGGTCCTGGCCTGACACCCGCACCACTTCTCTGAACATTGGGATTGCTACACCGTCATGTACGAAGCATTTGTCTTTCACATCAAGAGCACCCGCTTTGATGAAAACTACCAACCCTCGCACAGCACGCGCCTGACCACGAACTTTGCCAATCTGGCCCGGGGCGCAAGCCGCCAGCAAAACCTGCGCAACGCGCTCAGGATGATTGACAACCGATGCAATGCGCTGGCGCATTGGGACAACCCCACAGGAGACCGCTACACCGTCGAGCTGGACATCATTTCCGTCGAAATGCTCCTGGATGGGCAAGGCTGCGATGCTGCCTTCCCCTTGATCGAAGTGCTCAAAACCTGCGTTTTCGACAAGCACAGGAACCAGCGGATCGACGGCATCGTGGGCAACAGCTTCTCCTCTTACGTGCGCGACTACGACTTCAGTGTCCTGCTGCCGGACTACAACGCAGACCGACCGGAGTTCGGCCTCCCGGCCAATTTTGGTGACCTGCATGGCAAGCTTTTCAAGCAGTTTGCCAATTCCAGCACCTACAAGGCGCGCTTTGGCAAGCCGCCTGTGATCTGCATCAGCGTGTCCACCAGCAAGACCTACCGGCGAACCGACAACCAGCATCCCGTACTGGGTGTCGAGTACCAGCAAAGCGAACTGTCTTCCACAGACCACTATTTCGCAAAGATGGGGATGCAGGTTCGCTTCTTTATGCCTCCCAATGGCATTGCACCGCTGGCTTTCTATTTCCAGGGTGACCTGTTGGCTGACTACACGAACCTGGAGTTGATCTCCAGCATCAGCACGATGGAAACCTTCCAGAAAATTTACCGGCCCGAGATTTACAACGCCAACTGTGCGGCCGGAAAACTCTACCGCCCGAGCTTGAGCAACCAGGACTATTCGTTGACACAAATCGTCTACGACCGTGAGGAGCGCAGTCAATTGGCTGTCCAGCAAGGCAAATACACCGAAAAACACTTCATCAAACCCTACGGGACCGTGCTCGAACAATGGGCTGCTGATTGCCCGCTGTGACCCGATTCATCTTTTCTTCAAAGGAAGCCTTTCATGTTTGAAACCTCCATTGCCGGCAGCCTGCCCAAACCCGCCTGGCTGGCCGAAACCAACAAGCTCTGGCCTCAGTGGAAGGCGGAAGGCGATGCCTTGCGTCAGGCCAAGGCAGACGCAACGCTGCTCTGGATCAAGGCGCAGGAGGATGCTGGCATCGACATCATCTGCGACGGCGAGCAGGCCCGGCAGCACTTTGTGCATGGATTCCTTGAACAAGTCGATGGCATCGACTTTGAGAACAAGGTGAAGATGGGCATTCGCAACAACCGGTATGACGCGATGGTGCCGCAGGTCGTCTCAAACCTGCGCCTCAAAGGCCGGGTGCATGCCTTTGAAGCCCAACTGGCGCGTGCTCACACGAAGAAAAAGCTGAAGTTCACGCTACCCGGCCCGATGACCATCGTCGACACCGTTGCAGACCGCTTCTACGGCGACAAGGTCCAGATGGCCTTCGCGTTTGCTGAGTTGCTGAATCAGGAGGCGCTGGCACTTCAAGCGGACGGTGTGGACATCATCCAGTTTGACGAACCCGCCTTCAATGTCTACATGAAAGACGCCGCAGACTGGGGGGTGAAGGCGCTTGAGCGCGCGGCGCAGGGGCTGACGTGCACGACGGCCGTGCACATCTGCTACGGCTATGGCATCAAGGCCAATACCGACTGGAAGAGCACCCTGGGCGATGAATGGCGCCAATACGAGACTGTGTTCCCCGCCCTGGCGCGCAGCAGCATCGACCAGGTGAGCCTGGAATGTATTCACTCCCATGTGCCGCCCGATCTGATGAAGCTGCTGGTCGGCAAAGATGTGATGGTGGGTGTGATCGACGTGGCAAGCGACATTGTCGAGACGCCCGAGGAGGTCGCGGATGCGATTGGCCGCGCGCTGGAGTTCGTTCCCAAGGAGCGGCTGTTCCCGTGTACCAACTGCGGCCTGGCCCCGATGTCACGGGATGTGGCGTGGCGTAAATTGGAAGCCCTGGCAGCCGGTGCGAAGCTCGCCAAAGAACGACTCACCGCAGCCTGACCCTGTTGCGCCGGGGCGCTACAAGCCTGCTGCCAGCTTCTGCCGTGCGGCGTGCCATTCGCTCTCGAGTGTCCGCACCAGTTCCGCCGCGGGCAGAGCCCGCGCTGCCGGTACACCCTGGCCAGCCCACAGCGAGAGGTGGCTGGCGCGCCCCTGCGTGGCTGCCGCGCGCCGCAGTGGCCCTGTCAGCGCGTTTTGCACCGGGTAGTGCGGTACGGTCTCCTCATCTGCCGCGAGCGCATCCATCATGGGGTTGACGATGCCGCGGGCAGGTCTGCCCGAAAAGACCCGGGTCAGCCGGGTGTCGGTCTCCTGGGCCTGCGCCAGGGCCTGCCGGTAGACCGGGGCGATGGCTGATTCTGGACACACCAGAAACGCCGTGCCCATCTGCACGGCCTGCGCCCCCAGCGCCTGTGCTGCAGCCACGCCCCGCCCGTCCATGATGCCGCCTGCGGCAACGACGGGAATGTCCAGTGCATCCACGCACAGCGGCACCAGGGCCATGGTGCTGACCTGGCTGGACTGGAAGTCACCCAGAAACGTGCCCCGGTGCCCGCCCGATTCGGCACCGCTGGCGCAGACGGCATCTGCCCCTACGGCCTGCCACGCCTTGGCCTCGGCCACCGTGGTGGCTGTGCCCATCACCAGACTGCCCGCTGCATGCAGACGGTGGACCTGCTCTGCGGTGAGGATGCCAAAGGTAAAGCTGGCCACTGCGGGGCGCAGCGCCACCAAGGCGTCAAACTGGGCCTCAAAGTCCTCGCACCACTGCGCAGGTTGCTGCGGCTGCAGGCCCAGCTCGGCATAGAGCGGTGCCAGGCGGGCCATGGCGGCTTGCACGGTGGCTGGGTCGGGCGACGGCGTGGCCTGCACAAACAGGTTCATGCCAAATGGCCGACCGGTGCGTTGCCGCACGGCAGCCGCCGCTTCGACCATGGCGGCGGGAGAGCGCATGCCGCAGCCCAGGGTGCCCAAGCCTCCGGCTGCAGATACGGCTGCAGCCAGTTCGGGCGAATCTGCGCCCGTCATGGGGCCCTGGATGATGGGCAGTGTGATCTGCAGACGGCGTGCAAGAGGTGTGGGCATTTAAAAAGGCTCCAGTGCTTTGATCAATTTCTTATGTGGCTGTGACCCATGTCGACGCAGCCAACGGCGAGTCCTCAAGCAGCAAGGCCAGCAGCGCGTCCAGGGCCGGGGATTGGTAACCGCGGCGGCGTACCAGCACGGTCTCACAGCGCTGCAGGGGAACCAGCCGCAATGCCGGGGGCGCGCGCAGCAGATCCCACACCGCCTGCGGCACCACGCCGGCACAGCGGCCCGCAGCCACACAGGCCACGATGGCGTGGTACGAGGCCAGCTCCAGCACCTGCAGGGAAGGCTGCGTACCACGCCGCATCCACGCCTCGCCCAGTTGCCTGTAAGTGCAGCCCGGTGAAAACGCTGCCAGGGTATGCACCTGCACATCCGCAGGCGTGCTGACGGGCGGATGGGCGGATGGCAGTGCCAGCAGCAGCTCCTCCTGAAACACGCCCATGCGCTCCACCGGGGCTTCCGGCTCCAGCCCGGGCGGGGGCCAGGCCACCAGTGCAGCGTCCAGTTGGTGGGCCAGCACCTGCTCGACCAACTGGCGCGATGGCGCGGTAGACAGCTCCAGTGCCACGCCGGGCCACTGTGCATGCATGCGAGCCAGAGGCGTGGGCAGGCGTGCTGCCGCCGTGCTCTCCATGGCACCCAGGCGCAGGCGGCCACCGGGCTGGCTCGGGTTCATGGCCTGGCGGGCTTCTTCGGCCAGCGCGAGCAGGCGATCCGCATAGCCACAGAGAGATTCACCCGCAGGGGTGAGCACCATGCGCTTGCCTTCGCGCTGGAAGAGGGCGGTACCCAGTTGCTCCTCCAACTGTTGCACCCGCGTGGTGACGTTGGACTGCACCCGGCCCAGCCGTTCTGCCGCGCGGGTCACGCTGCCGTCAGCGGCCACGGCGCGAAAGATTTCGAGGGCTGTGAGATCCATGTAAATTCTCTTTGTGAGATGATTTATAAAAAAATAATCTCATTACGTGATGTTAAACCATCTCACAAAACGCGCCGGATACTGATGTCTTCCTCACCCTCCCTTTCTACCGCCTCCATCTCTGCACCGTGGCAAGACCGCCCGTGGATCGTGGCATTGGCAGGCATGGCAGCCTTGGCAGGGGCCATGGGCATAGGCCGGTTTGCGTTCACGCCTCTGCTGCCCATGATGCTCAACGATGGCGTGGTGACGCTGGCAGGCGGCAGCTGGCTGGCCACGGCCAATTACCTTGGCTATCTGCTGGGGGCGCTGGCTTGCATGACCTTGCCGTGGCTTGCGCCTCAGGTGCGCCAGCGCTGGCATGCGTCGCGCTTGGCGCGGGCTGGCTTGCTGGCCACGGTGGTGCTCACCTTGGGCATGGCTTTGCCGATACCTGCCGCGTGGCCCGCCTTGCGGCTGGCGGCGGGGGTGGCCAGTGCGGTGGTCTTTCTCAACATTTCTGCCTGGTGCATGTTGCGCCTGGTGGCGCTGGGCCAGCCTGCGCTGGGAGGGCTGATCTTTTGTGGGCCGGGCGTGGGTATCGTACTCACGGGGCTTTCGGCCAGTGCGATGGTGGCTTGGCACTGGCCCGCTGCAGCAGGCTGGGCCGTGTTTGGCGTGCTGTGCGCGCTTCTGTGTGGCTTGGTTTGGCCGGTGGTGCAGGGATTACCGCAACCGGTGGGGCAGGGTGCGAGTGGGTCAGCGCCCAGTTCCGCCGGGTCTGTTTCTCCGGCCCCTGCAGGTGCGGGGCTCGGGGCCCGGTGCATGTTGACTTTGGCCTACGGTCTGGCTGGGCTTGGCTACATCGTCACCGCCACGTTCTTGCCGGTGATCGCCCGCTCGGCACTGCCCATAGGCTCTGCATGGCCGGATTTTTTCTGGCCGCTGTTCGGTACGGGTGTGGCCATGGGGGCAGCATTGTCCACCCGCACCCCCGCCCATTGGGACCGACGCTGGTTGCTGCTGGCGGCTTATGCCGTGCAGGCTGGGGCCATCGCCTTGAGTGTGGTGTGGCCTGTGGCCGCGGGCTTTGCGCTGGGTAGCTGGCTGCTGGGCCTGCCGTTCACCGCCATCACGTTTTATGCCTTGCAGGAGGCACGCCGGGTGTGGCCCGCTGCGGGAGACAGTTTTACCGGCATGCTGACTGCCGCCTATGGTCTGGGCCAGATTGCAGGCCCACCGCTGGTGGCCTGGCTGCTGCACCGGGCAGGCTCAGAGGCAGAGGGTTTTGCTCAAGGCTTGGGCCTAGCCGCCGTGGCTTTGGTGGTGGGTGCTTGCCTGTATGGCGCCATGGCCTTGCGATGGCCATTGAAAGCGGGCCGTCCGTCGCTCTGAAGGTCAGCCTTCTTTGTTCAGGAGGCGTCTGTACAAAAGAGGCGCCATCCACAGCGACAAGGGGCCCAGGGTGAGCAGTGAGACGCCTGCAGCTCCCAGGTACGAATCAGTGAACACCCCCAGCGGTACGAAAACGGCTGCCTCCACGGCTGCGCACACGCAGGCCGTCTGGGATGCTGCCAGCACTTTTCTGCGTGCATGGGGGCGTGAGCCAGGGTCTGAATCAGACCGAAGGGTAGGGCGCGGCGTATTGTTCATGCGCCTTTGCCCATGCCAGCGGTGGTGCCAGGCAGCGGCAGCCGCAGTACAAAGCAGGCCCCTCCGCCTGCGTGGTCCTCGCAGTGCACCGTGCCGTTATGGCGCCCGGCGATGGAGCGCACCAGCGCCAGACCAAGACCCACGCCGCCCGAACGTTCGCTGGCGCCCGGCAGGCGGTAGAAGGGCTCAAAAATGCGCTCGCGCTGTGCTGCAGGCACGCCAGGACCCCGGTCGCACACCCGCACCTCAGCCATATGGCCGGTGCGTTGTACAACCACGGTGATCTCGCCCGTGCTGTAACGGCGGGCGTTTTCCAGCAGGTTGCGGATGGCGCGGCGCAGCAGCTTGGAGATGCCCTGCACCTCCAGCCCTTCAGGCACTGCACTCACATCCAGGTCGGCATCTACGCGCACGCATTCCTCGGCGGCCAGACCGATCAGGTCCACATCTTCCACCGTGCCTACATCGGCCTCGCGCGCGTCCAGGCGGCTGGCCAACAGAATCTCGTCCACCAACTGGTCCAGCTCGGCAATGTTGCGCAGGATCTCGGCACGGAACGCGGGCGAGGGCTGGTCGCCCCCCATCAGCTCCAGCCCCATGCGGATGCGGGTGAGAGGAGACCGCAACTCGTGCGAAGCATTGGCCAGCAACGACTTGTGGGACTTCACCAAAGTCTCCACGCGCTCGGCCGAGGCGTTGAACTGCCTTGCCAGGTCAGCCACCTCGTCCTGCCCCGTCTCGGGTACGCGCACCGACAGGTCGCCTTCGCCAAACTTTTTCACGCTGCGCTGCAGTGCTTCCAGCCGCAAGGTCAGGCGGCGGATGACGGGGTATACGCCCAGCGCAGCCGCCAGCCCCATGATGGCTAGCATCCACACAAAGCCAAAGGGCGGGCGCAGCCAGAAGGCGCGGTCCGGTCCACCAGGGGGCCCCCCGGGGCCACCCGGCGGGGGCATGGGGCGTGCCCGCCGCTCGCCGCCCTTTTCACCACCCTTGTCGCCGCGCCGTTCCTCACGATGCGGCTTGGGGCCCAGTTCCAGCACGAACTTCTCGCCACTGTCGGTCTCAATGCGAAAGTCGATTCCTTCGCCCGGTGGGCCGTGCTCGCGCACCGCAAAGCCGCGCATCACGGTCTGCCCGTCGGCGCTGCGCAGCAGCAGTTCACGCCCGTGGGGGTTGGGGGGGGACATGCTCCCTTCTTCCACCGCCACGCGCCATGCCCAGCCTACGGCCAGGGTCAGCACCGCCATGCCGACCACCACGGCCAGCCAGATGCGCAGTGACAGGCGCTGGGCAAAAGGGTTGGAGAGCTTCACGGCGGTGGGTCAGTCTTGCTGTTTGGCGAACACGTAGCCCACGCCACGCACGGTCAGGATGCGTCGGGGGTTTTTGGCGTCCTGTTCAATGGCGGCGCGGATGCGGCCCATGTGCACGTCGATGGAACGGTCAAACGCGTCCAGCTCACGGCCCCGCACGGCTTCCATGATCTGGTCACGGGTCAGTACGCGGCCCGCGCGCTCTGCCAAGGCCACCAGCAGGTCAAACTGGTACGAGGTGAGGTCTGCCGGTTGCCCACCCACGGTGACGGTGCGGGAGTCGCGGTCAATCTCCAGCGAGCCAAAGCGCAGTGCGGGCGTGGCGGCGGCCACCCCGGTATCGGTGCGGCGGCGCAGAATCGCGCGGATGCGGGCCAGCAGCTCGCGGGGCTCGAAAGGTTTGGGCAGATAGTCATCGGCCCCCAGTTCCAGGCCGATGATGCGGTCCATCGGGTCTCCCTTGGCCGTGAGCATCAGCACGGGCACCTGCGCAGCCGCACCTTGCAGCGAACGGATGCGGCGGCACACTTCCAGCCCATCCATGTCGGGCAGCATCAAATCCAGAATGACCAGATCGGGCAACGCCCCGGCTTCTGGCCCCTGCAACTGTGCGAGACCGCTCTTGCCATCGGCGCGATGGGTGACCTGCAGGCCCGACTGGCCCAGGTATTCGCCCACCATCTCTGCGAGGCGGGCGTCGTCTTCAATCATCAACAGTTGGGAGCTCATGGGTTCTGTGTGTAGGTGGGCGTGGGCCAGCTTGGGGGCAAAGGTAAACAAGGGCCCTGCGCAATGTGCCTATGGTGCCTGCCGGGCGTTCCCTGTGCTTGTCCCTTTTGTAAAGCTACCGTAAACACGGGTGTGCAGAAGCACGGGGTTGATGTCAGAAATGCTATGAAAACAGGAGCTTCCTGCGCTGATGAATCAGGCGCTAGGTGGCGTTTTGATGCGTGAAGCCCACCACACCAGGCCCAGTACCGGCACGCCCAGCAGGGCAGTGGATGTGAAGAACTGCGCATAGCCAAATGCGTTCACGTAGTCTCCCGAGAACCCCGCCACAAACTTGGGCAGTAGCAGCATCATGGAGCTGAACAGTGCGTACTGCGTGGCCGAGTAGTTCACATTGGTCAGCCCCGACAGGTAGGCGATGAACGCGGCAGAGGCAATGCCTCCGGCCAGGTTGTCGGCCGACACCACGGCAATCAGCGCCGTTACGTCATGGCCGTGGCCAGCCAGCCAGGCAAACAGCAGATTGCTGGCCGCGCTCAGCACCGCGCCCAGCATCAGGATGCGCATCACGCCCAGGCGCATGGCCAGCGCCCCGCCAATGAATGCACCCGCCAGCGTCATGATGACGCCATAGATTTTGGTCACGGCGGCCACTTCGTCCTTGGTGTAGCCCATGTCCACGTAAAACGGGTTGGCCATGATGCCCATGACCACATCGCTGATGCGGTAGACCGCAATCAGGGCCAGGATCAGCACCGCCTGCCAGCGGTAGCGGCGCACGAAGTCGGCAAAAGGCTCGATCAGCGCCCCCTGAATCCACTCTGTCGCGCTGCGCGCGGGTGGCAAGGCCACCTGGGCTGCTTCGCGGGAGAACAGCACTGTGATCACCCCCACCGCCATGGATGCCGCCATCACCAAATAGGCCGTCTGCCATGCCGCGTTCTGGTAGCCAGCCGCAGCCTGCGCCAGGCCACCGGGAACCTCCGCACGGGCGGCAATCCACAGCACGCCCGCCCCAGCCCAGATCATGGCCAGCCGGTAGCCCGTCTGGTAGGCGGCGGCCAGTGCGGCCTGGTGGTCGGTGTCTGCCGACTCGATGCGGTACGCATCCAGCGCAATGTCCTGCGTGGCCGAGCCAAAGGCCACCGCCAGTGCGCACCACACGATGGGGCCAAGCGCCATGCGCGGGTCAGACACCGCCATGCCGATCAGCCCCGCCACCACCATGCATTGCGACAGCAGCAGCCAGCTGCGCCGCCGCCCCAATGCACGGGTCAGCAGCGGCAGCGGCATGCGGTCGACCAGAGGGGCCCACACCCACTTGAAGCCGTAGGCCAGGCCCACCCAGCTCAGGTAGCCAATGGTGCTGCGGTCAATGCCCGCTTCGCGCAGCCGAAAGCTGAGCGTGCCCAGCACCAGCAGCAGCGGCAATCCTGCGGAAAAGCCCAGTGTCAGCATGCGCAGGCTGGTAGGTTCCAGATACACGCGCAGGGTTTGCAGCCAGGTGGGGCGGGATGGGGCTGGAGCAGGGGTGGCTGCGGTGGCGGGAGGGATGGCGTCTGACATGGGGGAAGAGGGGTTTTTGTCTATTATTCCTGTATGTGCTTCTTGTGCCTCACACCGTTTGACCACGCTAACGAACCAGCCTTGATGGGCGGTGCCGCCCCATCATCGCCCTGGCAGGCGCGGCGGGCCTTTTTGCTGGTGGCTGGCGGTGCCGTGGCCGCCCCTGCGCTGGCACAAGTCGATGTCGGCAACGCCTCTGCCATGCGCAAGCTGGTGCCTGCCGAAACGCTGGAACAGTCTGCCGCGCAGCAATACCGCCAGATGCTGGAACAGGCGCGATCCAAGCGGGCCCTGGCTCCGCAGGAGCACCCCCAACTGCAGCGACTGCGGGTGATTGCCCAACGCATCATTCCTTTTGCCAATCCATGGAATGACCGCGCACGGCAGTGGCAGTGGGAGGTCAACCTCATCGGCAGCCAGCAAATCAACGCCTTTTGCATGCCTGGCGGCAAGATTGCGTTCTACACCGGCATCCTCGACAAGCTGCAGCTGACCGATGACGAGGCAGCCATGGTCATGGGCCATGAAATGGCTCACGCCCTGCGCGAGCACGCCCGTGCCCGTCTGGCCAAAACGCAGGCCACGAACCTGGGGGTGCGCTTGGGGGCGCAGTTGCTGGGGCTCGGAGATCTGGGACATGCCGCTGCGGGGCTGGGGGCGCAGCTGCTCACGCTCAAATTCAGCCGGACTGATGAGACGGATGCCGACCTGGTGGGGCTGGAATTGGCCGCGCGGGCGGGTTACCGGCCTGACGCAGCCGTGAGCCTGTGGCAGAAGATGGGCAAGGCGTCTGGCAGTCAGCAGGCGGGGCTGGCGTTTCTCTCCACCCACCCTTCGGGGCCAGACCGCATCCGTGAACTGCAGCAGAACGTGCCCCGTGTGCAAGGGCTCTACCAGTCAGCACCCAAACCCGGTTGATGCCAACCTCACCCGGCCCTTTGCGTTGATGAACCGGGTCTGTCAGCCCACGCTCACACAATTGCGCCCGGCGCGTTTGCTGGCATACAGCGCTTGGTCTGCACGGGCGGTGGCGGCTTTCAGGTCTTGCGCATCCTGCACCAGCGTCACTCCAAACGAAAGCGTGACGCGCAGGGGCTGCTCTCCTTCACTCAGGTCCCCCAGGTCCAGGCTGCTGTCCTGCACCGCCTGGCGTATGCGTTCGGCCACCTGCCTGGCTGTGGCGGTATCAGTGTAGGGCAGCAGGGCCAGAAACTCCTCGCCGCCCCAGCGGGCCAGCAGATCGTCTTCGCGCAGATGTCCGGCCATGGTGCGTGCCACCGCCTGCAGTACCTTGTCACCCACGGCGTGGCCATGGGTGTCGTTGACTCGCTTGAAGTGATCCACATCGCAGAGCCACAGGGCGACCGGCGCGCCTTGCCGAGCGCATTTTTCCAGCGTGGCGCTGGCCTGCTCCTGAAAATGACTGCGGTTGAACAGTCCCGTGAGCCCATCCAGCGTGGCCAGTTTCAGCAGGCGCCTTTCTGCGATCAGGATGGTGCGGCGGTAGTAGGCCGCCAACGCCGCAGACAGGGCAAACGCAATGCAGATGTGGATCCAGTTGACCAGCTGCATGCCGTTGCCCGGCAAGGGGTCTAGCGGCCCTGTGTAGTCGCACAGCACCCGCAGGCCCATGTAGTAAGACAGCAGCGCCAGCACGATGGGCGCTGCATACCGCCCGGCATTGGCAATCACGATGGCGGGGATGAATAGCAGCAGGTAGTAGTGAAAGCCGCTGTCCCACCCAATCAGCAGCGAGCCCAGGGCAGAGTGACTGATGACTTCTGTCCATATCAGCAGCAGCGCCGCCACATTGCGCCGCCGCTGGATCAGCGCATAGGCCCCCAGGTACAGCGCAATACTGGCCAGATTGACCAGCGCCAGCGGCCTGGACCCCAGCCACAGAAACAAACCGATGTACCCGAGGTCAATGCACGCGGCCGTGAGCGCCACCCGCTGCACCATGGCCCAGTACGCTTTGCCCGCCAGGCTGGAGCCGCGCGGGGGCGTGGAGGGTGACGGCAGCACGGAGGGTGGAAACGACATGACGCAGTGCGGGCCGGTGGCTCTGAGCCATCCCTTTGAACGGCTTCTCAGGAGCTTACCGATGATTACAAAGTGATACATCGTAACCAGTCAGCCCACCCCAGGTCGCGAAAACAGGCGGGGTTTGGCAGGCCTGTTCAGCTGTCTGGTCGATGCTGCTGTCTGACATGCACTGCGACCTTATGCGACCGCCTTGTGCTTTGATGGAAAGCGTGCCTGGCACGCTAGCTATCCGGTAATCGCAGGCAAAAAGCTGGAAATCATTATGGAATAAGCGCAAGATGCTATGAAGTTTGTAGTGATCTCCTGCGGAGCCTTTGAACCCCCATGCCGCTCACACCGCATTTTTGAGCGCCTCCAGACCCCCCGCAATCGTCTGCGCCAACACCTCTGCACTGGTGCGCAGGGCCGTGGCTTCTTCTTCTGCCAGCGGTGGCAGGTAAGGCGTGGAAGCCCCCGTGCGTCCGATCACATGGGGCAGCGAGACGCAGGTGCGTTGCACGCCCAGCAGCTCGGGCAGGTAGGTGGAGACGGTGAACACGCTGCGTTCGTCGCCCACGATGGCCCGCACCAGGCGGGCGATGCAGCCGCCGATGCCGAAGTTGGAGACGCCCTTGCCCGCCTTGATGCGGTAGGCGGCGGTGCGCACGTCTTCGGCCATGGTGCGCTGCAGGGCAGCGTCGATAGGGCGGCCGCTTTGCCGGGCAAAGTCCAGGAGCGGCAGGCCGCCCACCTGGGCGCCCGACCACAGCAGCACTTCCGAGTCGCCGTGCTCGCCCAGCACGTAGGCGTGCACCGAGCTGGGCGACACCTCCAGGTGGTGCGAGAGCCGGTCGCGAAAGCGAATCGAGTCCAGCGTGCAACCGGTGCCAATGGCGCGGCCCGGGGCCACGCCCCAGCGCTGCACGGCAATGGCGGGCATCACGTCCACCGGGTTGGTGGCAAACAGCAAGATGGTGTCGGGTGCGGCGCGCAGCACCTGCTCGGTGATGTGGTCCACGATGCGCAGGTTTTGCTGCAGCAGCTCCAGCCGTGTTTGTCCGGGCTTGAGGCTCGCGCCTGCGGTGATCACCACCACGGCAGCGCCCGCCAGGTCGGCATAACTGCCCTCCTGCACCCGGGCCGCTGTGCCAAAGGCGGCGGCGTGGCCAATGTCGGCGGCCTCGCCTGCAGCGCGGGCGGGGTCCACGTCCACCAGCACGATGTCGCTGATGCCGGGCGTGGACGAGAGCAGGTAGCTGGCGGCGGCGCCGACTTGGCCCGCGCCGATCACTCCGATGCGTGCGCCCATGTCACAGCACTCCCATCATGGGCCACAGCGTGGCTGACAGCAGCAGGATGAGGCCCAGCCCGGCCAGCGTGAGCAGCAGGCCCACCTTGGCAAACTGGCTGGTGCCAAAGGCCCCGGTGCCGTAGCACAGCATGTTCTGCGGTGCGTTGGTGGGCAGGATGAAGCCGAACGAGACGACAAAGCTCTGGATCATGACGATGCCAAAAGCCGTCTCTTTGGACACGGGCAGCGATTGCGCAAACGCAATGAAGATGGGGATGAGCGTGCTGGCCAGCCCCGTGGCCGAGGCAAAGCCCAGGTGCAGCACGATGCTGAACAGAGAGAGCGCACCAATCACCGCCACCACGGGCAGGGCCGACAGGCCCATCTGGCCCAGCGTCTGCTGCGCCAGCCAGGCGGCTGCGCCGGTCTTGGACAGCAGGTTGCCCAGCGAGATGGACGCGGCAAACAGCACCACCGTGCCCCAGGGCACGAGCTTTTCGGCCTGCGACCAGTGCATCACGCCGATCTTGGGCATGAGCAGCAGGGCAATGCACAGTTGCGTGGTGGTGGTGGTGTCAAACGGGTGCAGCATGCCTTCGGTGGACCACATCACCAGCAGCAGCAGGGCCACGGCGATCAGGCGCTTTTCAGGGGCGGTGACGGGGCCCAGGGCCTGGAGCTGCTCGCGCAGCTTTTCGGTGGCGTTTTCGCTGGATTCAACCGAGGGCTTCAAGATCCACAGCGACACGAAGAACAGCACCACGCTCATGCCCAGGGTGAAGGGCAGGGCTGTGAGGAACCACTGGCTCCAGGTCACGGAGTGGCCAAACGTGGTCTGCATGAAATTCAGGCTGATCAGGTTCTGCGCCGCGCCGGTCTTGATGGCCATGTTGAAGATGGAGCAGGCCTGCGCGGTGACGATCATCAGCGCCGCGCCCAGGCTGCTGCCCACGGGCAGGCCCAGTGCGGCGGTGATGCCCACCATGATCGGGATCACTGCGCCCACGCGCGCTGTGGCCGATGGGATGAACAGCGCCAGCACAAAACCCACCAGCATTGCGCCCACCGTGAGCCGCGCGGGCGAGATGCCCACCCGGCTCATCACGATGAGGGCCACGCGCTTGTCCAGCCCCGTGTGCTTGAGTGCCACGGCCAGGAACAGCGCGGCGGCCACCAGCAGCACGGCGGTGGACGAGAAGCCGCCCAGCATGGTGGTCAGCGCATCGGCTGAGTTCATCGGCTTGGCACCGGGGGTGAGGGACTTGCCCATCAACCCCAGCACCGCCATGCCGGTGAGGATGACGGCGCTGTTGGCGGGCGATACGCATTCGCTGATCCACAGCGTGATGACCAGTGCCAGCAGCGCCAGCGCCACTTGCCCGGAGGCCGTGAGGCCCGCAGGTGTGGGCAGCATCAGCACCAGGCCATACAGCGCCACGGCCAGGATCAGAAAGCCGAACTTGCGGTTGGAGCTGGGCTCGGGATGCGAGGTGATGGGGGGCGCAGTCTGTGCTGCGGAAGGCGTTGTCGAGGAGCTGCTGGGTGCAGCAGAAGCGGAAACAGAAGCAGGAACGGATGACATGAGAGAACACTTTCTTGTTGTGTCCGGTGGCTCATGTCCGCGGCGGGATCGCCGCCACGGCACACGGGCCACCGGAAGAGGCGGCACCTCCGCGCCGCCCTGTGCCACAGCATGCTCCCGCAGCGGGGGGACAGTGTTGATGCGGATCAAGCCTCGGCGGTATGGTCTTCACTGCTCGCAAACGCGATCGTCGCAAATGAAAAAGCGCAGGCAGCTATCAAATCAATAGCTGCCTGCGCTTTATTTATGAGCGCTATGGGGTGTTTTTGCTCAGATCCTGGTTGCCGTCCCCTGAATTTGCGCCCAACCCGGATGATCTGCCTGGTGGGCAGGGCTTGTTCAGAAAGCCTCAGGTATTGCCCACATAAGGGTTCGTCTTGCGCTCGCGCCCGAAGGTGCTTTCGGGTCCATGGCCCGGGATAAACACCGTCTGGTCCCCCATGGGCCACAGGCGCTGGGTGATGCTGTCGATGAGCTGCTGGTGATTGCCTTGCGGAAAGTCCGTGCGGCCAATGCTGCCCGCAAACAGCACATCGCCCACAAACGCCCGGTCAATCTGCGGTGCATGAAACACCACATGGCCCGGTGTGTGGCCCGGGCAATGGCGCACGTTCAGCGTTTCATGGCCCACTTGCACCGTGTCGCCATCCTGCAGCCAGCGCGTGGGCGTGAAATGCTGCGCGGGCGGAAAACCGAACATCGCGCTTTGCTGGGGCAGCCCATCAATCCAGAACTGATCCCCCGGATGCGGCCCCACGATAGGCAACTGCATGCGCTGCGCCAGCTCCCCCGCCCCGCCCGCGTGGTCGATATGGGCATGGGTCAGCCAGATCTGCGTGAGCGTCAACCCCCGGCGCTGCACTTCAGCCAGCAGCACGTCCAAGTCCCCTCCCGGGTCCACTACAGCGGCTTGCTGGGTGACATCGCACCACAGGAGAGAGGCGTTCTGCTGGAAAGCGGTGACGGGGATGGTTTCGTAGTGGAGCATGGAAGAATGAAGGGAGTGCTGAACAAAGTTTTAAAAAACTGAACATAGTTTCAAAGCTCGGTTCGTCGCAGATCTAGCGGCCCAAAACAAAGTCTCAAAATATGTTGAACTGATTGGACTTTATCAATCGTTCGCGTGGCCTGGCGTACCTGATAGGCGAGGAACGGAATAGCAAGGGGCAGCGCCGACTTTGCAAACTGCTGAAGAGTGGACAAGATGCGCAATTTCGCTAAGAGAGGCGTGACCGTGGTGCTGAGCGCAGGTCTGACTCCAACATGATCGTAAAAATAAACTCTGTAACCTAAAAATAAAACCTGTAATGGTGATGTGCGCCTTTAGCCATGGTTTCCTCGCGCCTCAGTTGAGGCGCTTTTTGTTTTCAGAACGCGAAGGCATGAAGGTGGTTGGATAGCTGCTTCAGGCTGGGAGCGGGTCGTCAGTCATTCCTGGCCAATGACCGCTCATTCCCCGACCGGGCATCTGGCTGGTTAGCGCAGTGCCTCAACCAGGCGGCGGGAGCGAAACCAGGGGCTCAGTAGTGGTTGAATTACGGATGCTCCACGGTCCGAGATGATCGGAGCCGAGGCATATGACAACAGCGGGTGCTGTCGAGTTGGTGCGCCTACGTCCGGAAACCATTCATCCACCCGATGCCATACATGGGCACCAGTTGCGGGGAGCGGGCCTGCATGGATATATCGCGCCTTCGGTTTGTCTTGGCTATGCCCGCGCTGGTATTCCCTGCCGATTACGTTTGTCCACTGCCACGCGGAAAGCTTCAAGGTTTTCGATGTCTGCCAAGAGTTCTTCTGGATCCGGAATTGGAAGCCGTCCAACCGGGCTGGCCGCATCGTGCTCAAACTTCGAGCTCTTCGACATACCAGCTTCTATCTGCTTGTAGTCATCGTCAGTCACTACAACGGCTTTGAGCTTTTGTGTGGACACGCCTTCGCCAAAACGCTGGACAACGCCATTGAACAAGACCTCTTCGACGCAACGCTCCCAGGCTAGGCGCAGTCGCCCGTAAGCCGCAGTCGTTAGCATTCGATGGCGGTCATCATCTCCGTCTTTCTTGGCTCGCTGGGCATCTACCTGCATTTGCCGTAATTGACCCACACGCGCCTTGGTTCCTTCGACATCGAACGGGAGACTTTGGGAGTGAACGCCAAAGCCGTTGGCAGTCCTTCGGATGTAGTTCTTGGCCAGCGATGCGCCAACGGCCTCAGCCTTCTGCTCCAAGATTGCGAGGAAGTAGATGTCGTGGGTGAAGATGATCACCTGCCTGACTTTTGATTCATGCGCGAGGCGCTCTGCCACCTCCCACCGGCGTCGATGGTCAAGGGAGGAGACGGGGTCGTCAAAGACGATGCCACCTTTGCCCTTTCCGAGTTTGATCTCCGCCAAGAAGGATGCGATGGCGATCGCACGTTGTTCACCTTCGCTTAGGACTGCGGATGGCGCGCCACCTCCGGGAAGCTGCAGCGTCAGCTTGAATTGAGTTTTGCCCCCTGGGGACTCGGGCTTCATGCCGATATACAGCTCATGGACTTTGAGGCAGCGAAGCTCAGCATTGAGCGCATCAGCGAGTTCTTGGCTGGCCATCGTCCGTGAAAGCTCTGTGGATTTGCGAGATATCGCGCGTGTATCCATTGCATTGATGCACGCCTGCAGCTTGAGGGCCTGGGGCGAGGTGACCGGTGCTGGGGCGGGCTTACCGTCCAGCAGGCGGTGGAGCACGTTCAGGATGTGGGTCTTGCTGGCAGCCCCTGACTCCAGTGCCAACTCCACTGCAGCGAGCACAGCTTGTTCATCGTGGTGCAGCACCAGAGCCAGAACCTCCACCATCTCTCGGTCGCCGCCTGGCTGCTTCAAGAGGGCGGCCTGCAGGCGCTTGAAGGCTGCTGGCAGTTCCAGGAATGGAACACCATTGCGCAAGGCCCCGGGCTTGCGCTGCAGCACTGCTAGGTAGTGGCGCCAGTCGTACACGGTCTGTCCCGCACCATGGTGGTTACGCTCGATCAGGCGCTGATGCTCGCACACGATCTGGCCTTCGGCGGCGACCACCAGGCGATCGGCGTAGACCCGCAGGCTCACCGGCCGATTGGCATACGGCGCCGGCACGCTGTAGCGATTGCGCTCGAAGTGGACCAAGCAGGTGGGTGAGACGCGCTTGGTGTGCTCCACAAAGCCATCGAAGGACCGGGGCATCGGCATCAAGGTTGCCTTCTCTTGAGCCCAGACATCCGCGACGGTGCCCGGCAGCTTGCCGTGCTCGATCTCGTGCCACAGCGCCACGCAGCGCTCTTCAAGCCAGGCATTGAGATCGGGCAGGCTTGGGAATGGAGGCACTACTTGCCACAGGCGATGGCGGGCATCGCGCACGTTCTTCTCCACCTGGCCCTTCTCCCAGCCCGAGGCCGGGTTGCAGAACTCGGCCTCGAACAGGAAGTGGCTGACCATGGCCGCAAAGCGCGCATTGACGTCGCGCTCCTTGCCACGGCGCACCCGGTCTACAGCGGTGCGCATGTTGTCGTAGATGCCACGGCGGGGAACGCCACCCAGGACTACGAATGCATGGTTGTGGGCATCGAACAGCATCTCGTGCGTCTGCAGGGGGTAGGCGCGCAGGTAGAACGCTCGGCTGTGGCTGAGCTTGAAGTGGGCTACCTGCAGCTTGGTGCGCACTCCGGCGAGAACAGCCCAGTCCTCGCTCCAATCGAATTGGAACGCCTCGCCGGGGCCGAAGGCCAAAGGCACAAAGGTGTCGCAGCCGGTGGTCGGCTGGGCCACCAGGCGTTGTTCTTGCCAGAGGCGGACAAAGGCCGCGACCCGTTTGTAGGAGCCGGTATAGCCCAGCGCCTGCAGATCGGCGTATATCTGCTTGACGGTACGCCGCTGCTTGCGGGATCGGCCAGCTTCCGTCTTGAGCCAGCCCGAGAGCTTCAAGGCAAAGGGATCGAGCTTGGAAGGGCTGACCCGCTTGGCATAGTGCGGCTCGGCCTCGCCTGCGCGCAGGTACTTGCGAATGGTGTTGCGCGAGAGGCCCGTGCGGCGGGCGATCTCCCTGATGGACAGCTGCTCTCGCAGGGCCCAGCGCCTGATGACACTCAGTGTTGCCACGTCTATCACTCCTGGTCTCCTGCTGCTCAACAAAGCAGCAGGTTAGGGTTAGTACGTGGGTCAGATTTAGATGGAAATCCTGGGGACTAGTGGGTCACTTCTGCGTGGAAATCAACAGCATTACCCCTCCTTGGACTTGCCTACGCCGAACTCAACCACAGGTTCGTTGCTGGCGACATTGCTACCGGAACTTTGAACAGAACAGCTTGAGCGGTCGGCCCGCTGGGCCCACGTATGGTAGCTGCACCTCCGTATGCAATTTGCGCCGCACATGAGTCGTCAGCGGCAGTTCGTCCGTTCATGCAGTAGCCATTCCCGTGGCTTGACGGATACGGCCTTTCGGCGTTGTTGTATGGAGAGGTACGCATAGATCGAGGCGTACCACAACAGTCAAATTTTCACGACTATCCAGTGCTTCGAATGTCGGAAATGCCTAACATTCCCGTACGCATCATGGAGAGTTCAGCGCCTCCTGGAGGGGTGGGTGAGCCAGCCTTGCCTCCGCTACTCCCTGCCGTCGCCAATGCCGTTGCTCGTCTGACAGGCAAGCGGGTGACGCGACTCCCGCTATCTCTGGAATAGCCAATTGGCTGAGCTCTTGATGCAGAGACGTACGTGATCGTTTCCTCTGGGCGGGAAAATCCTAGACATTGCGCAAGGTGCAAACCCTCTTGCTAGGTGACCGCCTCTGATGTGGGCGCCCGCGGCAGCGCTAATCCAAAAGGATAGCTGATCTCAGGCAAAGCTCGATGCCTGCAACAGGCGGCGTCTACTGCTGACCTGCATGCTGCAGTCGAATGCCAACTGCAGTGTGCGTTTGTACAGCGAGATCGTGAGCAATCCTCAGCGCAGTTGTTCGTCAATCGCAAATTGAACTTTTGAACAAGAGAGAATGTGGAAAACTTGGATGTGATGGTGTTGCGCACGCTGCAGGTCTGGCGGGCTGCGGGTCGCCGTGCACTGCTGGCCACGGTGGTGCGCACTTGGGGTTCTTCGCCGCGACCGGTGGGGTCCATCATAGCGCTGTGCGAGGACGGTGCGGGAGTGGGCTCGGTGTCCGGCGGCTGCATCGAGGACGACCTGATTGACCGGCACACTCGCGCCTATGCGCGCGTGGCGGGTGCGTCGGCCCGTGATGCCGCGAGCCGGCGCATTCCCAGCGGGCCGCCCACCTTCGTCAAATACGGCATCACTGCAGACGAGGCCCACCGCTTTGGCCTGCCCTGCGGCGGCACGCTCGAGTTGCTGCTGGAGTACGACCCCGCCCCTAGCGCGCTGACGGATCTGATCCGCGCCCTGGAGGCCGGCCGCCTCATGCAGCGCACGGTGTGCCTGTCCGACGGCGCCGTGACGCTGCTCGCTGCGGCAGCGCCCGCCGAACTGGTGGTGGACGATGTGCAGCTCACCAACACCTTTGGGCCGGAATACCGCATGCTGCTGATTGGCGCGGGCCAGCTGACGGAGTACCTGGCCACCATGGCGCTCTTCAACGGCTTTGCCATCATTGTGTGCGACCCGCGCGAGGAATACCGCGGCAGAGTGCAAGCCCATCGACTACCTCAAGCCCGATGGCAAGCTGACGTTTGACCGCCTCTCCAGCGTGTTCATCAGCAACACCCACCACGAAGAGAACCAGCCCGCGCACCTGACGCTGAAAGACGCGAGCGTGCCGGTCAACATCAATCTGGCCAAGTACGCTGGCCCTGAGGCACGCTACTGCCCCGCAGGCGTGTACGAATTTGTGCCCGACACCGCTCAGGGTGGCAATGCCCAGCGCCTGCAGATCAACGCGCAAAACTGCGTGCACTGCAAGACCTGCGACATCAAGGACCCCACGCAAAACATCGTGTGGGTGACGCCCGAAGGGGGAAGTGGCCCGAACTACGCAGGCATGTAAGCTACGAAATCGATAGCATGCACACTGACTGTAGTAGCACAGGCCATCACGCAGCGGTGCGCGTAAGTTGAAATTTACCCATCGCGTGCGCGAGCCGGTTGGCCTGGTCCTTGAGGCTCTGGGCCGCTGCAGCTCCCTCTTCCACTAGCGCTGCGTTTTGCTGTGTCATGTGGTCCAGCTGGTCCACCGCGTGGCTCACCTGGCCGATCTGCGTGCTCTGCTCACTGCTGGCGGCGTTGATCTCGGACATAAGCATGGTCACGCGCTCCACACTCTGCACGATGTCGCCCATTGTGGCACCCGCAGTCACCACCAACCTAGCCCCATCGCTCACCTTGGTCACACTGTCGGAAATCAATGCCTTGATCTCGCGCGCTGCGTTGGCGCTGCGCCCGGCCAAGCTGCGCACCTCGCTGGCCACCACCGCAAAGCCGCGCCCCTGCTCACCAGCACGTGCTGACTCCACAGCCGCATTGAGCGCAAGGATATTGGTTTGGAACGCAATGCCGTCAATAATGCCCACAATGTCGGCTATTTTCTTGCTACTGGCATTGATCTCCTCCATGGTCTTGACCACTTGGTTGACCACTTCGCCCCCCCTGCCGGCCACCTCTGTGGCGTTGAGCGCCAGCGCGTTAGCCTGGCGCGTACTGTCGGCATTGGTTGCGACCATCTGCGCCAGCTGCGCAATACTGGCCGCCGTTTGCTGCAGGTTGCTGGCCGCATGTTCGGTACGCACGCTCAGGTCGGTGTTACCCGCAGCCACTTCGGAGCTGGCGACATGGATGGATTCACCCGAGTCCCGCACCTCAGTCACCACGTAGTGCAGCGACTCGACCATCTTGTCCAGCGCAGTAAGTAACTGGCCGATCTCGTCGGTGCGCTGGGTTTGCATACGCACCGTGAGGTCGCCCTGCGCCACCACGGCAGCCGCCTGGGAAGCTTGGCGCAACGGCAACACGATGGAGCGCCGCAGCAGCAAACCAAACAGCGCCGAAAGCGCCACCACGACCACAACGGCAATTGCGCTGATCCACTGCGCTCGCCAAGCGTCAGCAATCATACTGTCGCTCGCCTTCAACGATGCCCGCTCCGAAGCGCCCAGCAACTGGTCTATGGCCTTAAGGTACTGGACCAAGGCAGCCGAATGCTCCTGCAGCTCTTTTTGACTGATGATCTTGGACTCGAGGGCATTCTGTACCAATGCATCGCGCAGCACCGCATAACGCTGCCGTTGCACCTGGACCTCGGCCCACAGGGGTTTAGTGCTTTCAGCGGTCGAAGCTTGGGTCAAGGCAGCCTCGATGCGCTGGCGCAGGGCATCCTCAGCCGCCAACTGGGTACGCATTTCGGCTACCAGGGGGAACACATCGGACGAGAGCGTAGCGCGCAAGGCAATCTGGCCGATATGAACAGACTGGGTTTTCCAGTCACGCACCGAGCGCTCGATGGGCAACTGTTCCACCGTTAAGATTGCCGCCTGGCGGCCAGTGCCCACGCCCGTCATCCAAGTGATCGCCCCCAGCAGCGCCACAGCCAAGCCCAGGACCCCAAAGCTGGCCGCGAGCTTCTGGCCGACGCTAAAGCTGCGCCGAGCCTGCGCACGCGCCATGGGACGCCGGGCTTCGAAAGCCATCGGAGTATCCACAGGCATTCCAGACAATGCGGTGCGATAGGTTGCACCAGATGACGTGGGTAAATAGTCCATGAGCGTTCTCTTGGTTAAGCCATACACGGCAGGTCTGAGCGATGGGCCGAGCGTAGTGCTGCGCTCGCCCCCCGTGTTCAATGCGAAATAGACTCTCCAAACCCGCCACCGCCGGGTGTAGATATCTCAAACACATCGCCAGGCTCCATCAGTGCGGAGCCGATGTGGCCCAGCTCCTCAACTTGGCCGGTGGCACGCAGCACGCGGTTGGCACCAGGCCTGCCAGGCTGGCCGCCCGCCATGCCAAAGGCAGGGTTCAGGCGCCCGTTCGAGAGGATGCTGGCCGTCATCGCCTCCAGGAACCGCACGCGCCGCACGCCCCCATCCCCACCAACCCAGCGGCCTGCACCGCCCGAGCCGCGCAGAATCTCGTAGCTGTCGAGCACCACCGGGAAGCGGAACTCCAGCACCTCGGGGTCAGTGAGGCGCGAGTTGGTCATGTGGGTCTGGACCACGCTGGTGCCGTCAAAACCGCGCACCGCCCGGCCTGTGGCGTCCAGCACCGCACCCGCACCGCTGCCACCGGCAATGGTTTCGTAGTACTGGTACTGCGCATTGCCGAAGGTGAAGTTGTTCATGGTGGGCTGGCTGCCCGCCATCACACCAAGGGCGCCAAACAGCGCGTTGGTGATGCAGGTGGAGGTCTCCACATTGCCCGCCACCACCGAGGCCGGCGGGTTGGGGTTGAGCATGGAGCCTTGCGGGATGATCACCTGCAGGGGCTTGAGGCAACCGGCGTTGAGCGGGATGTCGTCGTCCACCAGCGTGCGGAACACATACAGCACGGCCGCCATGCACACGGCACGCGGGGCGTTGAAGTTGTTCATCTGCTGCGGGCTGGTGCCTGCAAAGTCGATGACCGCGCTGCGCTCGGCCACATTGACCTTGACCGACACGCTGATCTGCGCGCCGTTGTCCAGCGGCAGGGTGAAGCTGCCGTCCTTGAGCTGCGTGATCACACGGCGCACCGACTCTTCGGCGTTGTCCTGCACATGGCGCATGTAGGCCTGCACGACATCCAGGCCAAACTGGTCCACCATCTTCGACAGCTCCTGCACGCCTTTTTCGTTCGCCGCGATCTGTGCGCGCAGGTCGGCCAGGTTCTGTTGCGGGTTGCGGCTGGGGTATGGCGTGGTGCCGCCGCCCGTGGCCAGCAGGGTGCGCACTTCCTCTTCCAGAAAGATGCCCCGGTCCACCAGCTTCACGTTGTTGATCTGCACGCCCTCCTCGTCGATGCGCGTGGAGAACGGGGGCATGGAGCCCGGTGTGGTGCCGCCAATGTCCGCGTGGTGGCCCCGGCTGCCCACATAAAACGTGGGCTCGTTGCCCTCGGCCACGTACACCGGGGTGATCACCGTCACATCCGGCAGGTGGGTGCCCCCGTGGTACGGGTCGTTGAGCATGTACACGTCGCCCGGGTGCATCTTGCCCGCGTTCTCGCGGATCACGGTCTTGATGCTCTCGCCCATGGACCCCAGGTGCACGGGCATGTGGGGCGCGTTGGCGATCAGGTTGCCGGCCGCGTCGAATAACGCGCAGCTGAAGTCCAGACGCTCCTTGATGTTCACCGAGTAGGCCGTGTTCTGCAATTGCAGCCCCATCTGCTCGGCAATGTTCATGAACAGGTTGTTGAACACCTCCAGCAGCACCGGGTCCACGGTGGTGCCTGCGGCGTACTGCACCTTGCGGGCGGTCACGCGGTCTAGCACCAGGTGGTCCAGGTCGGTCAGGCGCGCAGACCAGCCGGGCTCCACCACGGTGGTGGTGTTCTTCTCGGCAATGATGGCCGGGCCGGGGATCACGTCGCCGGGGTGCAGGTCCTCGCGCACCACCAGGGCCGCGTCGTGCCAGGCGCCGCCCGAGTACATCTGGACCACCTCGCGCTGCGGGTGCTTGCGGTGCGGGTGCACGGGCAGGCGCGGCTCGGCAGGGGCGTCACCGGCAATCATGGCTTCGACCGACACGGCCTCCACCACCAGGCCCTTGCCGGCCATGAGGAAGGCAAAGCGCTGGCGGTAGGCGGCCTCAAAGGCTGCCTGGATGCTGGCCATGTCGCCAAACGGCACGACCAGGGCCGAATCCGTGCCCTCATAGCGCACATGCACGTTATGGCGCACCTGCACGGGGTTGGTGCTGACCTGCTGGCGCTCCAGCTCGGCCTGCGCGGCAGCGCCCAGCGTATCCAGGCGCTCGGCGATCAAGGGCAGAGATTCAGCCGCCAGCGGCATCTCCACCGCCTGCTCGCGGATCACGGTCTGGTCGGCCAGGCCCATGCCATAGGCGCTGAGCACACCTGCCAGCGGGTGCACGAACACGCGCGACATGCCCAGGGCATCGGCCACCAGGCAAGCATGCTGGCCGCCTGCACCACCAAAGCACTGCAGGGTGTAGCGCGTCACGTCATAGCCGCGCGCCACGCTGATCTTCTTGATGGCGTTGGCCATCTGCTGCACGGCAATCTGGATGAAGCCTTCGGCCACTTCTTCGGGCTTGCGCTGGGTCTGCGTCGCAATCTCTTCAAAGCGGACGCGCACCGCGTCGGCGTCCAGCGTTTCGTTGGCTGCGGGGCCGAACACGCTGGGGAAATAACGGGGCTGCACCTTGCCCACCATCACGTTCGCATCGGTCACGGCCAGCGGGCCGCCCCGGCGGTAGCTCACAGGGCCTGGGTTGGCACCAGCGCTCTCGGGACCCACGCGAAAACGGGCACCGTCATACGCCAGCACCGAGCCACCGCCCGCCGCCACCGTGTGGATACTCATCATGGGAGCGCGCATGCGCACCCCCGCCACGTGGGTCTCGAACTCGCGCTCGAAGGCCCCGGCGTAGTGGCTCACATCGGTGGAGGTGCCGCCCATGTCGAAGCCAATAACTTTTTCGTGCCCGGCCAGGCCCGCTGTGCGCGCCATGCCGACGATGCCGCCTGCAGGGCCGGACAGGATCGCGTCCTTGCCCTGGAACGTGCCCGCATCGGTGAGGCCCCCTGAGGACTGCATGAAGAACAGCTTGACGCCCGGCATCTCGTCGGCCACCTGCTCCACGTAGCGGCGCAGGATGGGCGACAGATACGCATCGACCACCGTGGTGTCGCCCCGGCTCACGAACTTCATCATGGGGCTGGTTTCGTGCGAGGTGCTGATCTGCGTGAAGCCGACCTCTTTGGCAATGCGCTTGGCTGCCTGCTCGTGCTGGGTGTAGCGATAGCCATGCATGAACACAATGGCCACGCTGCGCAGGCCACGCCCGTAGGCGGCCAGCAGGTCGCCGCGCAGGGTGGCTTGGTCCAGGTTCTGCAGCAGGTTGCCATGGGCGCCCATGCGCTCGCGGGCCTCGATGACCTCGGTGTAGAGCAGCTCGGGCAGCTGGATGTGGCGGTCGAACAGGCGCGGGCGGTTCTGGTAGGCGATGCGCAGCGCGTCCTTGAAGCCTTTGGTGGTGACCAGCAGTGTGGGCTCGCCCTTGCGCTCCAGGAGCGCGTTGGTGGCCACCGTGGTGCCCATCTTCACGCACTCCACCAGCGCCGGGGTCACCGGCTCGCCAGGCTGCAGGCCCAGCAGGTGGCGAATTCCCGCCACCGCGGCATCCTTGTACTGCTCGGGGTTTTCAGACAGCAGCTTGTGTGTGGTGAGCGAGCCGTCGGGCCGCTTGGCCACGATGTCGGTGAAGGTGCCGCCCCGGTCAATCCAGAACTGCCAGCGGTTGCCGGCCGGTGCGGTGGTCATGGTGGAGGGTGCTTGCATGGTGATTGGACTCACTGGTTAACGGATGAACTGAAGAACTAACGGACCGGCGTTGGAAGTCGGACTAGCGTTGGAAGTAATAGGGAATGAAAATCTTGTTGGCTTCGTTGCCCACCGACTGCACCCATTCGCGGGAGAAGCGTTCGCCCAGGCGCTTGAGTTCGGTGTCCAACTCGGCGGATGCGCGTTCGACCTTGATGCCCTTGCGCTGCAGCTCGCCTACCGACTCCTCGGCCACGGCGGCGCTCAGGGCCCAGCCACGTGTCTCGGCCTCTGCTGCCATCTGAGTCACGGCCTGGCGCGCGGCCGGGGGCAGCGCATCAAACGCCTGCTGGTTTACAAACACGATGTTCTTGGGTAGCCAGGCATTGATGCCGTAGTACTGCTTGATCTGGCCCCAGACCTGGTTCTCCACCCCGGTCAGTGCCGAGGTGATCATGGAGTCGAGCTTGCCCGCCGACAGCGCCTTGTTGACCTCGACCATGGGCACGTCCACCGGGGTGGCCCCCAGCAGCTCGGCAATGCGCACGGTGGCCGGGTTGTAGGTGCGCATGCGCGTTCCCTTGAAGTCGGCCGACGAGCGCACCGGCCCGATGGAGAACAGCCCCTGGGGCGGCCAGGGAACCGCATACAAAGCCTTGAGGCCTTTGGCTGCAAAGTGCACGTCGATCAGCGGGCGCTGCAGGTCCCACAGGCGGCGCGCATCGGCGTAGCTGCGCACCAGAAATGGCACGGTGTCAGCCCCGGCAATGGGCATACCCTGCACCAGGCTGGTCATGATGGTTTCGCCCGCCTGGGCCTTGCCGTCCTGCACGGCCTGGGGGATTTCGCCCAGCTTGAACAGCGTGTTGTTGGCATGGACCTCGATGCGCAACGCCCCGCCCGAGGCGCGCTCCATGTCTTGCGCAAATTGCACCACATTGCGGGTGTGGAAGGACTCTGCGCGGTAGCCTGTAGCCAGCTTCCACTGCGTCTGGGCGCGCAGCACCGGGGCCACGGCAAGCGCGGCCAGCAACACAACGGTTTTCATGGGGGACTCCTGTGCAGGCTGGGCAGCAATGCGGTGGATCAGCCCTGCATCTGGCGCGGCAGCCAGAGCACCACGTCAGGCACGAAGTAGGTCATGATGACTGCCACGATCATCAGGGCGAACAGCGGCAGCGCGGTGCGGGCAATCCAGGTGACTTCACGGCGCGTCATACCCTGCAGAACGAACAGGTTGAAGCCCACGGGCGGCGTGATCTGCGCCATCTCGACCACCAGCACGATGAAAATGCCGAACCACACCAGGTCAAAGCCCGCAGCCTCCACGGTGGGCAGCAGCACGGCAATGGTCAGCACCACCATGGAGATGCCGTCCAGGAAGCAGCCCAGCAGGATGAAGAACACGATGAGCAGCAGCATCAGCGCAAACGGCGAGAGGTGCAGCGCGCCGATGAACTCGGCCAGGTGACGAGGCAGGCCGATGAAACCCATGGCCAGCGTGAGGAAGGCTGCGCCCGCCAAAATGAGGCCGATCATGCAGTACACACGGCAGGCAGCCACCAGGCCTTCCTTGAAGCGGGCCCAGTTGAGCGAGCCCTCGATCTTGGCCAGGATCAGCGACCCGGCCACACCCAACGCTGCGGCCTCGGTGGCCGTGGCGATGCCGCTGTAGATGGCACCCAGCACCACCACGATGAGCGAAACCACGGGAATCAGGTGGCGCGAGGCATAGAGCTTCTGTGCAAAGCTCAGCTGGGCATCGGGCGCAGGCACCTTGTCCTTGTTGAACAGCGCCCACACGACGATGTAGCCCATGAACAATGCCGCCAGCAGCAGGCCTGGAATCACACCCGCCAGGAAGAGCTTGGAGATCGACACATTGGCCGCCACGCCATAGACGATCATGATGATCGACGGCGGAATGAGCAGGCCCAGCGTGCCCGCCCCAGCCAAAGTGCCTACCGAAATGTCTTCGGGGTAGCCGCGCTGCTTGAGTTCAGGCAGTGTGATCTTGCCGATGGTGGCGCAGGTGGCGGCCGATGAGCCCGAGATGGCGGCGAAGATGGTGCAACCCACCACGTTGACGTGCAGCAGGCGGCCGGGCAGGCGCTCCAGCCACGGGGCCAGGCCCTTGAACATGCTGCTCGACAGCTTGCTGCGGAACAGGATCTCACCCATCCACAGAAACAGGGGCAAAGCCGTCAGCGTCCAGCTGGAGGTGGACCCCCAGATCGTCAGCATCATGCTGTCGCCTACGGGGCGGTTGGTAAAAAGCTCCATGCCGAACAGGGCCACTGCGAGCAGTGACAGGCCGATCCACAGACCCGATCCGAGCACTGCGAACAGCATAACGATCAGGCCCAAAGCGATGAGGACGTCCATGATGGTGTCTCCGGATTCGGGTTACTCGGAACGCGCTGATTCGGACACGGCCATGAAGGCCACCCCCTGAAAGCGCAGAACAAGGGCATGGGCAAACGACAGCGCAAAGCCGATGCAGCCCATGGCCATGCTGAGCTGCGGGATCCACAGCGGCGAGGCGTCGGCTGCGGGCGAGATGTCGTGCGTGATGTAAGAAATCCAGACCGAGCGCACGGCATACCAGGCGATGTAGACCGTGAGCACCAAGGCGGCACTCAGGCAGAACCATTCGAAGGCCGAGCGCAGGCGCGCTGGTAGGCGGTCCAGCACCAGCGTCACGCGGATGTGGTCGCCGTTTTGCAGCGTGCTGGGCAAGGCGAAGAACAGCGCAGCGGCGATGGCGTAGCCTGCGTACGCATCGAGCCCGTCGATGTTCAGGTGGATGACTTCGCGGGCAAACACGCTCAGCGTGACGGCGGCGAACGCAGCCAGCATGGAGATGCCGGACAGCAGCATCAGCAGCCGGTAGAAATTTCGGACGAGTTTGTCCATGGCGTACTCCGGTAACGCTTGAAAAATGAAAAGGGAGTGGCTGGAAACGGGGCAGCACGCACGGGGGCGCTGCCCGGCCCCTTGGCGGGGCCTGGAGCGCGGCGCTTACTTCTTGCGGTAGGCGTCGATGATGGCCTGGCCCTCGGCACCGACCGACTTCACCCAGTCGGCGGTCATCGACTCGCCAATGCTGGCGAGTTCCTTCTTGATGCTGTCGCTGGGCTCAGCCACCGTCATGCCCTTGGCGGCCAGCTCCTTGATGAACTCCTTGTCCACCCGCTCGCTGGTGGCCCAGCCGCGCGCTTCTGCATCGGCTGCAGCTTTCAGCACAGCGTCCTGCAAGGGCTTTTCGAGCGCATCAAAGGCTTTCTGGTTGACCACCGTGGCATTGCGCGGCAGCCAGGCGCTGACGGGGTAGAAATACTTGACCTGCTCGTACAGCTTGGACTCCACACCGCTGGCGCTCGACGTCAAGAAGTTCTGCACGGTGTTGGTGGCCAAGGCCTGGCCCAGTTCGGACAGCTGGATCGTGACGGGCTGGGCTTTGAGCAGCTGCGCAATGCGGGTGGTGGCTGGGTTGTAGGCGCGCATCTTGGTGCCTACGAAGTCTGCTGGCGTGCTCACAGGCTTGAGCGAATACAGCGACTGGCCGGGCCATGGCACGGTGAACAGCACCTTCACCCCCTGCGATGCCAGCAGCTTCTCTTGCGCAGGCTTGGCAGCCAGGTACAGGCGCTTGGAGTCTGCGTAGCTCGTGGCGAGGAAGGGGATGGAATCCACGCCGAAGAGCGGGTTCTCGTTGGATGCGCCCGAGAGGATGAACTCGGCGGAGGGCACCTGCCCGGTCTGCACGGCACGCTTGATCTCGTTGGCCTTGTACAGCGAACCACCGGGGTGCACGGTGATCTTGAGCTTGCCGCCCGTTAGCTTGTCCACATCGGTGGCGAACTGCTGCACATTTTGCGTCTGGAAACTGTTGGCACCGTAGCCGGTGGGCAGGTCCCACTTGACCTGGGCCTGGGCCGCGCACACGCTGAGGGCGGTCGTCATACACAGTGCAAATTTTTTCATGGTGAGACTCCTGGGGTAAGCCGCTTAGAAGCTGGCGAGTTGGTGGTTGAGAAGATCGGTGACCAGCATGCAACCTGGGGCATGGGTGATGCAGAACGCTGGTTGGGCGTTGAGGATGGCGGACTGCGGCGTGACGCCACAGGCCCAGAACACAGGGATTTCGTCAGGCAACAGCGCCACGGCGTCGCCGTAGTCGGGCTTGGCAATGTCAGCAATGCCGATGAGTGCCGGGTCGCCAATGTGCACCGGTGCGCCATGCACGTTAGGGAAACGCGAAGTGACCTGCACCGCGCGGATCACATCGGCCGCAGGCATGGGCCGCATGGACACCACCATGGCGCCGCCGAAGGGCCCTGCGGGTTCGGTAGCGATGTTGGTACGGTACATGGCCACGTTCTTGCCCTCGTTGATGTGGCGCAGGCTGATGCCGGCGTCTTGCAACGCCGACTCGAACGAGAACGAGCAGCCGATCACAAAGGTCACGAGGTCGGTGCGCCAGAGGTCGGTGATGTCAGTCACCTCTTGGGCCAGCTCGCCGTGGCGCCAGATGCGGTATTGGGGCACGTCGCTGCGGATGTCGATGCCCTGCCCCAGCGAAGGCAGCGTGACCTGGCCGGGCGCACTCACGGCCAGCACCGGGCAGGGCTTGGGGTTGCGCTGGCAAAAGCGCAGAAAATCACCCGCCTGCACCTCGGGCAGGATCACCAGGTTGCCCTGCACCCGGCCATGCGCCAGGCCGCTGGTGTGCGATGCCCAGGCCCCTTGCCGGACGACGCTGCGCACGTGGCCGGGGTTGTTGATGCCCTCGGCGCCAAACACTGCCAGCGCTTTGTCTTGAGCTGAATCCACCGTATTTCCTTGCATTGAGAAATGTCAATTGCATGACGTTGGGCGGATTGTGTTGGGCTGCACTGCCTGCTGGCAAATTCGAAAATTTTCTCTTAGCTCATCGATTTTTTCGATGCACTTCATTGGGGCAGAGCGAACCAAACTGGTGCTCTAGGATTAACCCTTATTTGAAATTTAGGGGTTAACCCGAACAAAAAATTGCACTCTCATCGCTGTAGCGCGTGCGTGTGCTGGCAGTGCTGCTTCCCCGCTCCGCGTCCGTGCGACGCCGGACAAACATTGCAGCCGCTGCGCTCCATGCACTGCGCCGGTGCATGGAGCGCATAAAAGTGCGCAAAGAAGCGCGTACGGGACCGCTCAGGCGCGTGCTTTGCGCACCTTGGATGGCGGCTGTTGCGCGTCGATAAAGCTGAGCGCCGAGCGCACAACGGCCTCCATGGCCGGAGACGAGGGGTCTTCGCGGTAGCTCACGTGGATGGGCAGAGGCTTGAGCGCGGTATCGCAGGCCAGCGCACGCAGGTCCGGGAACGCCAGCAGCCGCTGCACGGCCAGCCGGGGCAGCGTCGCCACGCCAAAGCCGCCCTGCACCAGCTGGACCATGGCCGAGATGGACGAGATGGTGTGCACGCAGCGCGGCTCCACCTGCGCCTGGCGCAGCGTGTCGAGCAACGACACGTGCGGCTGCGAGCCGCGCTGAAAGGTCAGGATGTCGGCCCCTGCAAAGTCTTCGAGCGCGTAGCGGCGCTTGCGGTGCGTCTTGCTGTTGCCCACAAACACCATCTCCATGGGCGTCACCGCCTGGCTGCGGATGCCGTCCGCCGCTGCCGGCAGGGCTGCGAACACGGCATCCAGGGTGCCGCGGCGGATCTGGTCGAGCAACATGGGGGTGGTCTCCACCGTCAGCTCCAGCTCCAGCAGCGGGTTGTCCTTGCGCAGCTGCTCCACCCACGGGATGAGCCATGAATGCAGCACCGATTCGATGGCGCCGAGGCGGATCGACACCTCCAACGGGCCACCCGATCCCATCTCGGACTTGAGCTGGCGCTGCAGCTCCAACATGCGCTTGGCGTAGACCAGAAAACGCGCCCCGGCCACGGTGAGCTTGAAGTGCTTGTCGCGCCGGTCGAGCAGCAGCACGCCCAGTTCCTCTTCCAGCGCGGCGATGCGGCTGGACATGGCCGACTGCGTGAGGAACAGCTTTTCGGCCGCACGCGTCACACTTTTGAGGGAGGCCACCCAGTAAAAGGCTTCGACAAATCGCAGGTTCATGGAGGAGGCTCCAAGACACATTTCAGCAGCCGCCGAATGCTCCTATTTCAATAGCTTAACGAGCCTGATTGCAAAGCGAAAATGGTCATTTTTATCAGCAGTTTAAACAACGAGGTGCACGTTGCCAAAAGGTAGGCTTAGACAAGTAAGTGAAGATGACTTGTGTGACCTGCCAGTCAACCCAAGTGCACCATGAACTACACCCATCTGAGCCAAAGCGAACGTTACCAAATCCAAAGCCTTGTGGACGGGACGGGACTCAACGAGAACTACAATGGGTTAATACGCTACTACTTCCCCAAAGGTAGTGACTTGTGCGGGACGCATGAGGTCTTCCGTGGCGACCCTCAGGCTATGGTGAACGCGCCACTCAATGGTGGACTGCGGCGATCGAAGATCAGAGCCGAAAGGATGTTATGAGGCGAGCGAGCTTTTGGGACTCGTCTTGAAGCACTTGGGTAGCCGCAGATGATTCCTCAACCAATGCTGCATTTTGCTGGGTCACCCGGTCCATGTCGCTTACGGCGAGCCCTACCTGTTCAATGCCAGAGCTTTGTTCTTGGCTTGCAGATGCAATTTCGGTGACGAGCCCCGTGATGCTACGCACCGTCGTGACTACTTCACGCATAGTCTCCCCTGCCTTGTCGACCAAGGCCGCACCCGTCTCAATGCGCTGAGCCGATGCGCCGATGAGTTGTTTGATTTCTTTCGCAGCCTCGGCGCTGCGCTGGGCCAAATTGCGCACTTCACTGGCTACCACAGCAAACCCTCTGCCTTGCTCACCAGCACGGGCTGCTTCTACCGCAGCGTTAAGCGCAAGAATGTTAGTTTGAAAAGCAATGCCATCGATTACGCCGATGATCTCGGAGATTTTCTTGGATGCCTCGGTTATGCCGTTCATAGTGTGTACTACTTCATTTACCACCGCGCCTCCCTGTTCAGCTACTGCCGACGCACCCGTGGCGATTTCCCGCGCATGCCGCGCGTTTTCAGCGTTTTGGCGCACCGTGGCCGTCAGTTCCTCCATGGAGGCAGCCGTTTCTTCCAGAGAACTAGCTTGGCTTTCCGTGCGCTGCGAAAGGTCCAGGCTCCCGGTTGCGATCTCTGATGCCGAGTGGCTGATAACGCCCGCAGTCTCGTGAATGCGCGTGACCAACTCATGCAGTTGTTCGCGCATTCTCTCTACTGCGGCAATGACACTACCCTCGGGGGCGCTGCGTTCTTCATCTTCTTTGGACCGCGACAAATCACCGGCTGCAATGCGGTTGGCGATATCGGATGCGGCGGAGGGCTCTCCACCGATGGCATTGAGAACGCTGCGTGTTGCAGTCCACGCAATCAGCGTCAAGACGGCGCCTAGTGCGGCTAGCGCTGCAACCGACTTGATGACGCTTGAGACGAATGCCTTCTGGATGTCGTCAACGTAGTCGCCCGCGATGAGATCCCAACTCCAAGCAGTCGAACGTTTGGCGTATGCAACCTTCTCACTGGGTTCTTTCTCACCGGGCCGAGGCCACCAGTAGGTCAGATAGCCATTTCCTTGTGAGGATGCGGCGGTGGAGGCAATCATTCGATACAAAAGATTACCCTTGGCATCTTTGAAATCGCTCATGTTTTTGCCGTTAATTCCAGGGCTGGCTGGGTTGTTCAGCACCACAGACTCGGTAGTGATGCTAGTGACGTAACCTGCCCCGTTCGCGTAACGCAACTGACCAACCCGGGCAATAGCAGTCGCTTTGGCTTCGTCCTCACTCAACTTTCCTGCTTTGGCTTCTGCCGCAATGGAGGAGATCAAACTGTCTGCAGCGTCTACGATATCTTTGAGCGCCTGTCGTCTCGCCTCAAATGCGTTTGACCTGGCATCGTAGGCGTTGATCATGGTCAGTGAAAGCAGTGCTAATAGACTGAAAGCTATCGGCGCAAGCAACTTTTGACGAAGGGAGAGAGATCGCATGGCACTAGGTTTTTTGAGCTGATCTTGTAATTCATAGTACTTAGAAATTCATGTTGTTTCTATTTATTGCTCTTCATTGGCAAAAATGCACAGTTGTTACGTAGCGGCCGGGCAACAACTATCCGGAAAGAAAACCGTGTTGATTTCCACGCAGAAGTGACTCACTAAGGAAATCCTGCAAAACCTTGCGAACAGCCTGATAAACGGCAACACAGTCAAGCGCAGCCGCAAGCGCGAGTTCCTGGATGCCATGGAACTGGTGGTCCCCTGGGCCGAGTTGGTCTCGCTGATAGATCCCTACGCCCCCGAGAGTGGTCGCCGGGGTCAGCAGCCCTTTGCAGTGCAAATCCTGCTGCGCATCCACTTCATGCAGCAATAGTTCAAGCTGAGCGATCCCGCCATGGAAGAAGCGCTGCACGACGTGCCAGCCTTTCGGGACTTTGCGGGCCTGACC
Source organism: Acidovorax sp. DW039 (assembly GCF_037101375.1). NCBI lineage: Bacteria > Pseudomonadati > Pseudomonadota > Betaproteobacteria > Burkholderiales > Comamonadaceae > Acidovorax > Acidovorax sp. DW039. Next base: position 442,116 of record NZ_AP029019.1, read on the forward strand.
CACTGGGACGAACAGATTCCCAATGAATCGAGCATCCTGCGGCTTAGGCATCTTCTGGAACGCCACAAGCTGGCCGATCAGATCCTGGCCACGGTCAATGCGCTGCTGAAGGCCAAAGAGCTGCAGCTCAAAGCAGGCACGGTGGTGGATGCCGCCTGGATTGCAGCGCCCAGCTCCACCAAGAACAAGGACAGAAAGCGCGACCCAGAGATGCATTCGAGCCAAAAGGGCAATGAGTGGCACTTTGGCATGAAGGCGCACATTGGGGTGGACGCGGACTCAGGCCTGGCGCATGCGGTCATTGGCACCTCGGGAAACGTGGCAGACGTTGTGGAGGGCAAGGATGGCAAGCGTGAGTCTGTGGAAGTAAAGGCACCTGTGCGGGCCCTGGGTGCTGGTGTGCAGCCTGCTGCCCACGGTGGTCACACGCATTGAGACAGTGTGTGAGAGAGCCTCGTGTGGCTTTGTGCCCGCATCACTTCCGCTGAGTGAGGTAGGTCTGTGTGCGTAGTTTCACTTCGTTGTTGAAATCGCCGTAAAAATAGCTACCAGCGCTTATTCTGTAAGCGCTGGCAGCTATCATTTTTATGTCGCAGCCAGATCGTTTTGCCCCTTCCGGGGGTGTGAGCCGCAATACCGTCATCGTCGGCAGCGTCGTGCTTTTCCACATTGCCGCCATCTGGGCACTGCAGTCAGGTCTGGTGCGCAAGGCCGCCGAGGTGATCGTGCCGGCAGAGCTTCTCAGCGAATTCATTGCGCCGCCCGCTCCCAAGGTTGCGCCGCCGCCGCCCAAGCCTCCAGCGCCAACCCCACCCAAACCCGCGCCCAAGCGGCGGTATCGAGACGCGTTACGGGGGAATCGCAAATTGGGCACTACACCTCAACAATTCATCTGCGAGACTTGAGATGTCACCGCGCATCACTAGCCGATCAAGCCACTGATTCGGAATTCCAGAACTTCCATAGAAAGCTCCGGCGAGTTGTCCGCAGATCGCTGCTGTCGTATCTGCATCATCACCAAGATTGGCCGCGCTCAGAACTGCTTCTGAGTATGACTCCGTACTAGCGAAACACCAGAGTGCAGCTTCCAGCGAGTCCACACAGTACCCTGAGCCTCTGATCTCACTTTCTGCTTTGGTCCTGTATCGCTCGTTTGCGATCTCAGAAACTCTGGGACCAAATGCCTCTGTAGCGGCACTTGCCAAAACCAGGGACTTGGGCTGCCCCGTCAATGCGGCCCTGAGCAATAGCCCAAACAATCGCGAGCACTCAATGGCTTCTTGTGCCCCATGGGTAGTTCGAGTGCTCTCTGCCGAAAACTGAAGCACCTTCGCAACACTGTTCCTGTAAAACATGGGTATGGGGGCCAAGCGCATTAGCGCACCATTTCCAGCACTTCGCGAATCAAGGCTTCCCGCAAACGGGTCTCCCGAGCAAATGAAACGATCCAGCGCTGCAGCCACGGTCATGCCAATATCAAAGCACTCACCGTTGCTACTCATATAGCCCACGCTACGCCAGTTGCAATAGCGATTCATTTGATCAACAGGATCAAAACCTCCTTTGTGAACCAAGCTAGTGGCCAGACACAATGCCATCGATGTGTCATCGGTCCATTCGCCTGGCTTCAATCCAAAGGGGCCGCCGCCCTGCATGTCGACGAGTGGCCGAAACGTTCCCCTGGGCATAAATTCCACAGTAGTGCCAACAGCGTCTCCACAAGCGAGGCCCAGGAGACACCCACGGTATCTGTCTATGGCGGTCAGTTCGATCTGTTCATTCAACGGGCGTCCTCCTTTGCAGAGTGGATGCTGTGAGCTACTGCCGAGCAGATGGTCTTCACTGCGGACAATTCTTATGAGTCAGCAAGTTCAGTCCTCGGACTGAAGGTTCTGGGAAACAAGGTGGCATGCGAGCGATCTACCAAGCGATAGCCCATGGCAGGACGACCAAGGCCGCCGCTGATCATTCCAACCTCTTCCATGAATTCAGCGTCCAACATGCGCTTTCTGAAACCGCTTTTGTCGACGGGCCGCCCTAAGACAATCTCATAAGCATGCTGCAGCTGAGGCAAGGTAAAAGGCTCCTCCAGAAGAAACGCTGGCAAGGAGGTGTACTCCACCTTGCTGCGCAGACGCGCCAAAGCGCTGCCCAGAATTTCCCCATGATCGAACGCTAACCTCTTGCGACTGGCGACCTCAACGTCGATCCAGTCAACATCAGCAGCATTCGCGCCCTTTCTCAGCACCAAATCTCTCGCTGGCACCAAGGCAAAAAAAACGTTGGTTACGGACCAGCCACGAGGGTCTCGCCTCACACCTCCCCAGCTACCTAACTGCTCAAGGTAGGAGGCGTCCAGCCCCGTCTTCTCGCGCAACTTTCGCAGTGCGCACTCCATCAGGTTCGCATCTTGGTCAACGTCTATGAATCCCCCTGGTAGCGCCCAACGACTCGGATACGGCTCACCCTCACCGGAAGGTCGGCGTACCAAAACAACTTTCAGTGTGTCATTCAGAACCGTAAAGATGACGACATCCACGGTGACCATGGGACGCGGGAAGTCCAAGGATGGCAATTGAGGTTTCACAAATTTGATCTCTCAAGGTCAATAGTTGTACTGCACAACCCACAAGTTGTATAGTACAACTTAATTTATAAAAACAAAAAAGGGAGAACCTATGAAATTTTCAGAAAAACAAGTCGTGGCAACCAGCAAATTCCTGAGTCTGGTTTTGCGTCACAAGCCTCAAGTGATTAGCTTGGACCTGGACTCCAACGGCTGGGCAAACGTTGATGAGTTGCTGCGCAAAGCGTCTCTGGCAAAGCACACCCTGTCACTTGAGTTGCTTCAATTCGTCGTTCAAACCAACGACAAGAAGCGCTTTTCATTCAGTGATGACGGCACCCGGATTCGAGCCAATCAAGGTCACTCTGTCGATGTGGACTTGGGGCTTACAGCCATCGATCCGCCAGCGATCTTGTTTCATGGAACAGCTGAGCGTTTTATCAGCTCCATACTGGCGACGGGGCTGCAAAAGCGTCAACGTCACCACGTTCACTTAAGCGAAAACAAGGACACTGCCATTCAGGTTGGGCGCAGGTACGGGGTTCCCGTTCTGTTGGCGATCGATGCGCGGCAAATGGCCCAAGATGGAGTTTCCTTCTACCAAGCAGACAATCAGGTTTGGTTGACCGATGAAGTGCCTTCGCGTTATCTGACCATCGTCTCAACGAAATAAGCCAATCTCAGGAGTCGCTTGTCGTGAAAAAGCCCACCATTGCTCTGGACGCTGATGGCGTGCTTCTGGACTACAGCCTGGCCTACGCCCACGCGTGGCAACGCGCATTTGGGATTCTTCCGCAGGAGATCGATCCGCAGGCATATTGGCCCATGCAGCGCTGGGGTGTTGACCAACTCACGGGAGAGCGCCGTCAACAGTTCAGGGACTGCATGGACGAGACATTCTGGTCCACTATTCCGGCATTGGACAAAGCAGTGGAGGCCTGTCATCTATTGCACGATGCGGGGTTTCATCTGGTGTGCGTCACAGCGCTGCAGCCTCAATTTGAGCAAGCCCGCCTTCGCAACCTGCGCGATTTGGGGTTTCCTATCGAAACGGTGATTGCCACTGGCGGTGATGTGTCTGGCCGCAGTCCTAAGGCGAATGCGGTGGACCAGTTAGCACCTGTGGCCTTCGTAGACGACTACCTTCCGTATTTCAAAGGCATTCGGCCTGATGTTCACTTGGCATTGATTCATCGTGGCCGCAACGGCACTCCCAATGTTGGACCCGACCTGGATGCCGTGCACTCCCAGCATGAAAGTCTGTGGGAGTTCAGTGAGTGGGTGCTGAAGCAACCGAATCTCAGGTGAACATCTAGCCATGTCGTTGGGGTTCTACCTATTGGGCCTGAATGCTCTCCATGGCCAATGGCTCTGGCAGGGCACTTGGTTTAATTCCTGATTACTGCAATTCACTCTGATACGAGCACCCGTCATTCAACACACACATTTGCATGCAATGGCGTTATAAACAGGCCCTTTTTACCTCTACCCATTGACCACCTATGAACCGCGCAGAACTCGTTGAAATCCTGGCTTCAAAGAACGACCTGTCCAAAGCTGCTGCTGCAGCAGTGCTGGAGTCTTTCATTGATGCCGTCCAAACTGCTGTCAAGAAGGGCGACGCTGTCCAACTCGTGGGCTTTGGCACTTTCAAGTCCGCCAAGCGCGCTGCTCGAACGGGCAAGAACCCCTCCACGGGGGTGGCCCTGAAGATCCCAGCAACCACAGTACCCAAGTTTGTAGCGGGTGCCAAATTCAAGGCTGTGGTGGACCCAAAGGCTGCCAAGCGCAAGGCAGACAAAGCAGCCAAGTAATAAACCACAGGCTGTGGGTTCACAGGCCTCATTCAAAACCGCCTCTGGCCGTTGGTCTCAGGCGGTTTTGTTTTGCTCGCCCAGCAGAAACGCAGTAAATACTCACGCTCGCGAGATGGTCCGATCCCGTAACATCGCAGGCATGAATACGTTCTCCAATGCATTTCGTGCTGAAGTCATCCGGATGGCCCGCAAGGAACTCAAGCCTGAGCTCCAGGGTATGCGCAAAATCATCACCAGCCATCGTTCTGAGATTGCAGCCTTGAAGCGTGAAGTCAAAGCATTGGCGTCGCAGTTGCAAGCCGCACAGCGTTTGACCAAAGCGCCCAATACGCCGAACGCCCAGGCTGCGGCGAATGCTCCCAGGCGAGCTGCTGGCGGCGATTTCAACGCTCAAGAGTTTGCAGATAAGCGCGCCGAACTGGGCATCACTCAAAAGCAGATGGCGCAGCTTGTGGGGGCTTCCTGGTTGTCTGTCTACAAGTGGGAGTCCGGTAAGGTGCATCCCCGTGCAGCACAGCTGGATCGCATCTCCAAGATTCTTAAGTTGAGCAAGCGCAAAGCTCTGGCTCAGCTGATTCAAGACTAGGCGGTCTGCCGCATCAGTTGTGTGACCGACCGTGGTCAGCATCAACGGCAGCGGAATGGCTCTGCCGGTGAGGAGTTGTGGCGCTCATCGGCCATTTCGAGCAAGCACTGCATGTAGGGCTGTACTTCAGACCAACGGGCTCTGTCGTTGTAGAACTGTGCCAGCGTTCGTGTCGCTTCGACAGCATCCGGCCATTCTCAGCAATAGTGACACGGGTCTGGTCGGCCGGGTAGAGGGTGGGTGGAACGCGTGGTCACCGTGCCGTGGGCTCAGTGGTCAAGTGCATCTGGTTTCTGCATCTAGGGTGTTAAGCAATCCTGCGGTCGATTTGTCTAGTAATAGCCATTCGACCTAGCGTGTGCTTAGAGAAGGAGCATTTGTCGCGAAGACTGCACTCGCAGCTCTTGCGTTGCTATCGCGAAGTCCTCCGGACAGTTCGCTCTGAGCCAGGACACGGCAGCTTTGCATTCTCGATGAACGTCACCGAGTGTGCAGTCGGGTCGATGTGCAATGTATTTGAGTATTGAGTTCATTGCACGTTGACGGCGCAAAGGTATGCCTTGCTCTCTGCGAAAGCTGCCACCGAACTCTCCAAGTTTTATAAGGCGATTGCGAAGTGCCCCGGTCGTTAATCCAAGCTGCTTCGCGGCATCAGCCAAAGTCTTTGCGTCCAAAATAATTTGGTTGATGTCGGACGGTAGGCCGATGCATTCTTCTACCCAAAGACTGCTCTGACCAAAAATATCCCATTGAGGCTCAGACCAGGGGGTTGAGAAACGTCGTTGGCTTGAAGCATCATGTGCAAACAGTACAGACCACAGTAGCAACCACTTCAACGGGTGGTCCCCTCGACGTCCCCTCAATAGGTCGTGAATCCAACTACCTGTTGCCAGGCTTGATTCAGGAGACCGGACGGTTCGCAGCCACTGAGCCAACGACGAGGCTGCAAACCACCCAGCCAATCTGTCTTTGCTCAATGGGTGCGACCAACTCGAAATGCCCTGTCGCCGCAATTCGTTCAATGCTGATTGCCGTAATGCGTTTAGGTCGAGATGCTCTTGATGCGCCGCGAATTGCGCGAGCAAGGACATTTTTCGAAGAACTTCGAGTTGAGTTGGTGTCGGCTCTGCGTGCTGATATTCACCAATCGATACGTCTGGGAGTATCCAGGTGAATGATTTGTGTATCACCGTTTTAAGAGGTTGAGAGTGGTCTGAGCAGACCCATGATCCAACCAGTTGGTGGGGCCATCGCCATTTTGGCAACAGCTGATTGGCGATGTCGTCATTCAGACATGATTCGCAGTACCGTAAGTGTGAGTTCGGAGATAGACCGCTTGCGGACATGCCAAGCGTTGTCGTCCATCCTGGTCCGTCTACTGAATTCGTGCGGTCTAGAAAAATTGCTCGCCTGGCCGACGTCAGGAAGGGTATGAACAGGCCAATGGAGCATCGAGTTCTGAGAAGCTGAAGCACCTCGCCGAGGCTCCCGCCGGTAACTTGCACAAAGTGATGAAGCCCTGTAGGGGCATTGCGTTCCTTGCAGGCATGTGCAGCGCCGAAAAGCAGTGTTCCAGTATCGCGGTGCGAACCATTGCCACAAATTTTGTGAAACGAACTGGCCCACGAATACAGAGACTCATCGCCTCTCCACGCTGGGATGAATGAGAGCTCCTGGTTGATTCCAGTTGCCATGTTCAGGCATCAACTTGCTTTGCTGCAAGCGTGAGGTAGCGTATTTGAGACTTCTGGAAGTCCTCATCCAGAGGGGGAGGTAATGAGGTCTTGAGTGCATTCGTCTTGCTTCGAGTATTTTGCTTAGGTTTGTCAGCCAACTGCTCAGGCTTTTGTGCCTTTACACGCTGGGTGTCGGGAGGCATTGGCTTGTTGTTCTCGTCTCTGCACCACAGTTGTCTGAACGTATCGGCAGGTATGTCAGAGAACGATTGCAATTTCTTCCAGTCCTTCGCGACCATCGCCTCGATGCGAGTGCGGATGCTGTCAAACGTTTTGCTGCTACGGTACACAAGATCGATCATCTCCGTATTGATCGGTTTTTGCGTGAAGAGTGCACGTTTTTGAACTTCGCGCCTAAGTCGGCACAAGTACCTTGGCACACCGGCCGTTCGGTTCCATATAAAGTGATCTAACGTGGGCTCTGCATTACTGTTTGGGAGTGGCGAATATGGAACATCCGGTTCATCGAGAAGAGTAGGTTTCCATAATCCCGGCATCCAGTGTTTGACCCATTCATCATCTGTCGGATCGTTGGCGGGAAGCATGGTGTGCCATCCCCCCTCCGAGAAGCGATCAGCGTCTTGCGAGAAGCTCCGCAGTTCCGTGAAGGCCAGAGGATTGCCGAGCACGACCGTAGGAATTCCCCAATTGAGGACCCTCAAAAAGAAGGTTTGAAACTCTCGTGCGAACGCTGTATGGGCTAGGTTTTTTTCCTGTGCTTCTTCAACTACAAGTAGTCCGCATCGATGGAGGGAGAGTAGATGTAAGAACATGACGGTCTTGCGTTCAACGGTCCAGCTTTTGAATTGCTGGCGGTAGTTAGAACCAAGGGATTCATCCAACGCAAGAAATGCCGATTCAAGAAAGCCGCCCCTCGAACCGTCTGACGGCATGTGGACCTTTAGGTAAACCAGTTGCTTAAGCTTGGCCCATTGGCATTCAGGTAAACCGTGATGTTCAATCACCGTGGGCAATAGCGATAGATATCGATCAAGTATTTGCGACTTGCCCATTCCGGTGATGGCTTCGAGAATCGCTCCCGACGCAAATGTGGGAAACCAAGGAACAGTCTTCAGCTCCGCACCTTTTAGCTCGGATGTCTCATTTATGCGTTGCCGATTGGCTTCTATGTGCGGGTTACGTTGCAGCAGGCCTTGGTAGAGCATATTCTGGACGCTAGATATAAACTCAATCCCAGCGCTGGTTGGAACCACAATAGACTTGAATACGTCGATAAGTTCGTCGCGACGGGAAAGCGGAATCTCAGAAACGTTTTCTTTGGTGATAGGGCGATTGCGCACCGCCCTCGCAAGTTCTAGCATGCCAAGTTTGGGGGGCATCTGTGCTAACAGTGGATTGCTCTCTGCGTCTTTCAGTACTGCGAGCAACGGGTTTGAAATTATTGAAATTTTCTACTCCAGCTTAGTCTTCGAGTAGCTTGAGCATCACATCCTCGACTTCCGACGATGCGATTGCCTGGGTGTTCGCGCTGCTCAGAACAAATGGTGCAATGGGAGCATGCTCGACCAATTTCATCCTTTCTGCCTTTGATAATTTTGGAACTCCACTTTGTGCAGATCGCTCAAGCGAAGTGTTCGCCCGTATGTCACGCTTGAGCTGCGATTTGGTCGGCTTGGATCCACTTAACTTGATCTCCGCTTTGCGTTCTGAGTTCGCTTTTGACGTGGCCTGCTTGATCTCGGCCGCACGTTGCAACCCACGGTTTTGTTCAGCAGCTTTACTGAGAAACGATACCAGACGATCATCTCGAGTGATCGAAAGCCAATCGAGCAACGTCATATGGTGCAGATCGGGATCCCCACTTTTAAGATGAAGTAGCTGCAGCGATCCGCCAAGATTGCACCAGCACTGTGAAAGATCTGACGGATTGATATGAACCTCAATGGGCTTCCGTCTTCCGCCGAGTGTTCCCAACGCACCGGAACGCAGAAGCCATTCGCTCGTGTAAACAAGTTCAGTAATTTCACGTTTAGGCTTATAGAAAGGGTCATACAGATGTATTCCGTCTGCCGCCAGAAATCCCTGTAGGCGGGGCAGACAACGTACCTTGAGCGCGGTGAGGTCTTGTGCTGTTGAACTTATGTAACCGTTCGCAAGCAGCCACTCAACAGCGCCTCGTCGTGTCGGCTCGACACCGTCACGCCTCATTGCCACCAGGGGTAGCGTTATTACCTCTTCATTGTTGTGGCGCAGAATGCGCTTTATCTCGAGTGGTAAAAACTCTTGGAAGTTAAGTCGAGCAAGTTCCACACGCGCCGGCTCACCGCGACGTGGACGGCGGCCCATCGTTGAGCCGGGTATAAGGTGATCAAGATCCTTGTGTGCTCGATTGAAGTTCGATTCGACAGGAGCCTTGTTGATTGACTGATAGGCTGCGCCGTAGCTTGCGCCTGCTTCGATTTCTTCGAGCGTTTTCATCACGGCTTGGTTCTTGCCTTCGCCGTTGTCCATTACGTACTGGCGGAAACTTAGAGACAGCCAGTCGCGCGGCTCGATGGTTATCCCATTTTTCGCGCAGTAGGCAACCTTATCTTCTGCGGCGTGCAAAATAGCGAGCAGCGCCGTCGTCGAGCTTGTGTGCTCGAAGCCCACATGCGACCCGAAGATGTAATCGATCCCAAATCCGGCTCCGATGACTTCCGTCCGTGTCGGAGAACTGATTGGCTTGAGCCTGGATGCCGAAGAAACCAAAGTTTGATCAGCGGGCGTGCTGTCTAGGTACGCCGTCCCATTAATGGAGTTGTGCCGATCTTTGATCTTTCCCAAGCGGCGCATGTACTCTTGCCGAACATGAGTCTCGCCCCGATGAATCTGTTTTGCGGTGAGCGCGTTGGTGGCGTGCGTACCCCAGTATTCGAATTGAGCCGGGCTGTAGTTTTGGGCTTCCGGGGCAATAGTAACTACTGCACTGTTGCCTTCCCACTTGATTGAGGTTGCGAACCAATCGTTGAGTGTGTTGTGAAAGGCCACCTGAGTTGAGACACCCGGCTTTTTGTATTTGGACCAGCCCAGAGCAAAAATCTTGCGCACTTCTTTTGAGCAGTTGACGCCCGCTAGGCGACCTTCTTCACCGCCAAACTCACGAGGTCTGCCGGTCTTTTTATTACTGTGCTTTTCTTTTCCAGGGCCACCAGAATGTGGATACCACGGAAGCAGCGAGTTACGCAGCCCGAGCCCGAGGATGAATGCATTCAATGCCCTCTGCACCTTGGCGCAACTCTTGTGCCCAAGCTCTTTGGCACGCATCGTCGGCCATCCTGAGAACTCCGGGTCCAGAATAATCTGAGCTACTGTGCGATGGTGTACAAAGGGTCTGATGAGCAGATATGCATCTCTTCTATGCTTAAGCCACTTGCGTAGATCCCGGCGAGTTTTTCTAAGCAAGTCGGTAGACGAATTGCTATGAAGTTGTTTGTTTGATAAGAGCCAGTGGCTGGGAGTTTCGAATTTCGCTACGGCGAATTCGCCGTCAGCGATCTGTGCTTCAAGAGATGAGAGTCTGCGAAAGACTGGCTTTTTGATGTAGTTCTTTTGAAATCCGGCAGAATTTTTTTCTGGGAAGAATGAGATGGCGACTACATCTTCAAGCGGGTCCATATGTATGACACGCGCATACAACATCGGTTGTTTTGTCGGTAGTCGTGTCAAAAGTGCGCAGCCGAGATGGAGTTCACTCATTGGACGCCCCAAAGAAGGTTGCGCGCAGGTTTCGAAGATAGTCTCGACTGGCGCGTCGTATCATCTTCGTTGTCTCAACGGGTACCGTTAGGTCGATATCGATCAACTCCAGCCATATACCCAACCGCCACAGTCGAAAGGGGTCGCGATCGACTACGGATGTTTCTCGGGCAGCCTCTGCGACAGCATCACGGATAGGGCGCTCAAGTGCATAGTTATTGAAGCTAGCGACATAGTCGGCAAGTTGCCGTGACTCTTTATAAAGGCGCACTTCGCTGGCTAGCGGCCGTAGCCATCTCAGGTTCTCAACAAACTTAGGATGAATGGATTCGCCCGTTTCATGATGATGATGAGCCCCGACTGCATGGCAATAAGCTCGATCTAGTTCAATTCGCTCCTGGGCTCTGACACTCTTTGCGGTAATTGCCCTGGGCTTGCAACTGATACCAGCGAGGGCCTTCTGTCCCACCGCTCCGTTCAGCATCAGATCGATAGAACCAACGTAGGGGACGGTTGTGCCGACAAAGCACCCGTGATCAATACCTAGGTGTTTTGCAATCTCGATCAGTCCCCGTGTAGTGCGCTGGCCCTGGTCCAGATGTTGGGCTGGATGTGGATGCTCATAGGGCCACATGGGCAGGCACTCACGTAGTCCCTTTGCGCCCAAGTACGCACAAATCAAAGCAGTGTGAAATTCGAGCGCGGAAAGAAAATGATGATTTCTCTTGTGAATGGAGACTGAGTCAAAGATTTGATAGCTGACGGGCGACGAGAAGTTTCTTCGGATTCGGATCCACGGCTGGTAGTGCTCGCCATATCCTTGTCCAGCTCCAGCGCGAATCGCAGTACTGACCCTGACGAGTTGCCGCTGTGAGTATTGCGACAATGCCTTCCCGACCGGTTGCGTGTCCTCTTCCAGCAAATACAGGTAAGGCGCGCTGTACCCTGCCTCCCTCGCGAGCGCACTGGCATTTCTTGATGTAGACGGCATACCGTCTCCCCCCTTGCTCAAGGATGAAGTTAAAGCCTCACGCACAAAGCGTTCGGAAGTTTCGTAGGAGCTGAGGGCGGGCGGGGTCGACTGGATTTGACGTGCAAAATCCGTAGACTTTGTTGAGTCCACTTGCTCGCGCTTGCTTTTGTGGTGCAAAGCGGATGCTTGACTCTGGGATGTGTCTGGCCTGAGAATTCAGTTGCTTAGGTTTTGGTTTTGGCCAAGACTTTTCCCGGCGAGCCCTCGCGCTCGCCGTTTTTATTTGTGCGTCATATCGCCTCCCTTATCGGTGAGCCTCGATAGACGGGTCGCACTTTCTTGGAGCGACTCCAGGTAAGCCAGCAATCCAGCTCGCTGAGCCCCGTCCAGCCAATAGGCTGTGGTGAGCAGCTGTGACACGAGGCGTGTCTCTTCTTCAGATTCGGTCAGTTGCCATACTGAGCGGATGCACCGATCATGCTTGGCAGCCCAAGCGAGCGCCTCCGCATCTCCTTGATTTAACTGAAGCAACGAGGACAACTGGCCCAGAACACGGTCAGTGAACGGAGGGCGACGCCCCTTCTCCACACCACAGAAAAAAGCTTGGTCTATCCCAACGGTCAGCGCTACCGCCTTTTGGCTGGTCGAACATCTTTCGCGGGCCTTCAACAAGCGGCCGGGAAAGAGGAGAAGCTGATTTACTTGTTCCATTTCATTTGTGGACGGACGGTAGTCCATCACACAGATGCTATCGGTCTGCATTGGAGGTCACAACAAGTACGATTTGCCGAATTTCTACTCTAGTCTTCCTATGAAAGATTCGTTCGAATTGTCATTAATTGACTTTTGCGCGCTGTCTAAGACCCCTCTGAAGCGCAACCGAGCAGGGAAATCCCGGGGTCCAGCGGACGCACTTCGGACCGTTTGTTGGTATAGGTATCTGGCGTCTGAAACGCCAGGGATCTCTGCTTATGCTTTGGGAAAGCTGGCCGAGCCGAGCGCGTACAAAGTTGATGTAAGTGACAAAAATCGAATTCACATGCATTCAAACAAATGGATTCGATACTCGAGGGGCACGGCGGTACCTCAAAGTGCACTCGTCGCGCGCTCAGACGAGAAATTTCCAGGCTCAGCAGGATTGATCAACCACCCGGTGTGGTTGTTGATAGACCGGCAGTATTCTTCGCTGGGGCAACTCGCGAGAGTTAAAACCTCCTTTGCGCCCCAGGTACAGCTTGAGATTGATGCGGCTAGATCGCCTTCTCAGTGGTCGTCGCCCGAATTTGCAATCCTGTATGTCAGGAAATTGGTTATCTTGGAGCCGCTTGATGCATTGGGCGCGATCGCCTACCTACTATGGCAGGCAAAGTTGCGCATCGACACTTCTGCTCAGGCGGGCTGGGTACGCTGCTTGTATGGCGCGATGCTCGTCCATGGTGCCGATCTTCGGTCCCTTGGCATTGCATTGCCCATGCTCGAACTGTTTAAGCAGAATTTGCTGGACTCGGTGAAACACGACGGCAATCGGCTGGATTACCCTTCAAATCTCTATTTGCTTAGTATTGAATTGCTCGATCGCTTTTATGCCGAGTACCAGTTGGAGTATGGAAGGAGTCGGCGTGAATTTCTATATGATGCTTGCACAATAAGGCATGGATATGCGCCTGCTGTTATTACTTGGCCGATTTCAGTTCCAGTAGACGAGTACAAATCTTTCGCCAACATCAACGCCTGTGAGACACGGCAGAGAATTTTTTCGTGGGCGTTATTTGCTCTGTCCAATAAAGATCGCGTGATGGAGCTATCGGTTGATTTGGTGATTGATCAATTTTCTCTTGTATTTGAAATGGATGCTAATTTGCAGTGAGTCGATTCTTGATATGTGGTGGGAGTTGCTCCCACGCGAAAGCATGTGCTATCAAATTTATTCTATCGTTCATCAAATGGCGGCCCTCGAGGGAAAACTTCAAAAAGTTAATTGGATCGCCACAGCGAAATATGACGGAAAGATCTGATGGATTGATGATTTGTATCCAGTCCAGGAATTTCTGAATCAATGAGTTTGGATTTGTTTTTAATTCCTTAGCAATCAATCTTATTGCAATTCTCCTGCACCGAGGCTGAAATTCCAGTGCGTCATCATTAAGTAATCTTTTTAGAATATCATTGAAAACTTTGAATGCGTGTTCGTTGTTACGGTGAGAGGTGCTGCTTATCGGAGAAGGTGCCGTGCGGCAAATAGGACAGATCGGAAAAGCGCCGTCCCATCTGAAGGGTTCGGCTTTACACCTACACCCTTCCCAAAGTTCCAAGTCGTGATTGTCACAATGACGCTCGTTCGCGAGTTGGTGAGCTAATCGCCGATAAACATGCCCGTGCGTTCTCAGGTCGTCGATGATGCATTGTTGGCAGAACCGTGGTCTTTCCGAAACATACCCTACGTAATCAGTCGTTCGAAGCCTGGTCTGGTTCACCGTTCGATTGCCTGAGATCATGTTGTGACGGAGCTCTTCTTCAAGATCACTTCTGTATAGGCATGTGAATATAGGAAAGAGCGTGTGCTCTTGAAGTAAGGTTGTTGGGTCGATAGCGTCATCCAACACGATTCTGCAGAAGTCGCGTGCTCTGTACCCTAGAAAAAGATGATTGGCGCTTGGAGGGAGCCCAATGACAGCCCTCAATCCAGAACTCATAGATGCGAATCTTCCCATTCGAACCGATGCTTCGTAGAGGGAGTACAACGTGGCCCCTCTGGGGAAAGATGGAATCACTTGAAGAGTAACGAGATTTGAAAATATGTTTGCTGCTGAACAGCGCGAAGGACTCGCACTCCATGAAATTTTTCATTCTTTGTGAGTAGCTTGCGCTATTAAAAGGCGTTCTTTTCATAGAGAGCACTTTTAAAAGTTTGTTCAGCGCTACCCAATGAAGTGAGCAGATACCAGTGCAGGAACATACCTCAACCTGCCCGCATCCCGTCACATCAATGCCCCTCGGGGTCTTTGCGCAAGATGCTGATACTCCCATCCGCCTCCAGAAATGCGCAGCGCATGTCCTTCAACTCGCAGTCGGCTTCGCGCAAGGCTTGCTCTACATCGGCGGGAGGCACATGCTGTTGTAGCAGCACCTTGTGCAGGATGCGTCCATCCTTGCCCACCAGTACGGGTTCGCCTTCCATCATGACTTGCAGCCGGGTAAAGCGCGCTGTCAGGCGGGCAATGATGGCGTTTATGGCGATCAAAGTGAAGGCCGCGATCAGCCCGGCGGTAACGGACTGGTCGCCGCCTGTGAGCGCGTTGGACACGGCTTCGCTCAGCAGCATCACTACCAGCAGGTCAAAGGGGGTGAACTGGCCAATGGTGCGCCTGCCCGACAGCCGTATCAGGAAGAGCAAAAACAAGTACACCCCGGCAGCGCGTAAGACGATTTCCCACCAGGGGGTTGTCATCTCCCACACAGCTCAACCTCGCGCCAGTAACTCATTTCCTGCAAACTGTGCGCACTGGTAGCGTCTGCTCAGGCTGCTGCCAGATGTTCGTCCAGCAGCCCTTCCTTGCGCGCTTCCACTTCTTCACGCATTGCAACCAGATCGAGCTTCTTGGCGCTGCGCGCCTTGGGGAAGATTTCATTGCGCTCTTCCTTGACGTGGTGATCGATGTATTCCCCCAGTACCTTCACCTTGGCATCAAATGCCTCGTCCACCATCTCGGCGGCCTGGATCTGGGCGATCAGGTCTTTGGCGGTCTGGTGTTCCACCTCGGCTTCGGCCAGCAGGTCCGTCTCCTTGATGGCCTCGCGCAAGGCGGGGTAGAAAATTTCTTCCTCCAGCTGCGCGTGGATGGTCAACTCAGTGCAGATCTCGCGGGCCAGGTCCATGCGCAACTGGCCTGCATTGCGGGCGCGTGATTCGCACAGCGAATCAAAGTCCTTGAACATCTTCTTGACGGCCTTGTGGTCAGCGTCGAGCAGGTCACACACGTCTTTCTGGCGTTGGCTGGTAGGCATGGGGCACTCCGGATAAAGAGGGGATGGATGTAAGCGCCTTGAGCTGAGGTCGATGGTTTGACTCTCCAGGCTCTCAGAAGCGTTGCCATCTTCAAATTGCGATGGCGTCAAAGGTGTAGGCCTTTTCCTTGGGTGAGGGTCGGGCGTTTTCCGTACACACCGAACACGCGACACCTGACCACACCTCGACTGCTGCACATTGGTTGTTTTCCTACAGCTTCGCGCGGAAGCTTTGCCAAAGTCGAGGCATGAAGCCCAACATCACTCTCATGCCGCGTCACCCCCGTTCTCGGTGGTCTGCTGCTTTGCAGGCCGCCACAGCAGGCACTTGTGCCAGCGTCCTATCAGCCGCAGTGCTGTTGCTGGCGGGGCGGCGTGAAGCGGGTAGCGCGGCAGCCCCTCTCAATGCCGTAAGCCATTGGTACTGGGGTGACGAGGCACTGGGGCAGCAGCAAACCGATGTGCAGCACACGGTGGTGGGCTACCTCACGCACCACGCGGCCTCGGTGTTCTGGGCTGCGTTGCTGTCTGCGTTCTTGCAGAGAGAACCCCGGGAGGTGTCTTTGCGCAAGGTCATGGTGTCCAGTGCAGTAACCAGTGCGCTGGCCTGCGCTGTGGATTTCAAGATGACCCCCAAGAGGTTGACGCCAGGGTTTGAGCATCGCCTCTCCCGCAAGACCCTGGGCGGCACTTATCTGTTGTTTGCGGTGGGACTGGCCATTGGAAGCCTGCTGATACGCGCAAAGCGCCATGACCGATGAACGCCAAGAACGCTCTCAGAACCTGTTCAAGATCTTTTTGGGGTCGCACAAGTGTGTTGCCGGGAGGGGCTGCTAGGCGCAGCGCGCCGCCAATAGCCCGTGCTATTGGCAAGCGGTGCAACAACGCAGACCGCCCGGCAAGCCACTTGCCCGAAGGGTTGGAGTGAAATCGGGCGATTGAACACTCCGGCTGCTTGCATGGGCACCAGCCCATGCGGCGCATCCGAAGCATCCACTCATCCCGATTGCACTCCAATGCGATCCCCAAAAAGATTTTGAACAGGTTCTCAGGAGCCTGTGTACTGAGACTCTTCGTTCTTCCCGTTGGGTGCTTCTGCGGCAATGCGAATTTCGGGCAGCGGTGGGGGCACCAGCGTGAGATGGTCATTGCTACTGATGACGGGTACAAAGCCCAGCGGAGCGCGTTGCTTGTGGAAGGGGGTAGAAAACTTCTCTGCGATGCTCGCAGTGGCTTTCTGGAAGAAGGCCTCGTGCGAGGCGATGCTGGTGTTGAAAGCCAGCTCCAGCGTGTTCCAGCGCACCCGCCATTGGCCCTTGGTCCGTTGCACACCGACACGGATGTGCTCATCCACGCAACCCTTGTCGAACTTGAAAAATATCGTGAGGCCAAAGTAGATGTAGCCATCGTCCCCCATCTGGATGCGCGGCGACAGCGTAGTGCCCTCGTTCTTGAGGCGTTCCAGTGATTCGTCCAGGACGTGGAATTCAATGTCCGTGGATTTCGCGCCGAGGTATTCGATGTATTCAATGCGCAGGCGCTCGGCAAAGATGCGGCACTCTTCCTTGTGCTGCTCAAAGTCGCGGTACCAATTGGTGGCCTTTGCGTGCAGCTCATCGAATAAGGACTTGCTCATGGCACGATTTCTCATGGGAAGGGGCACCGATAGCGCCCCTTGGGTCGTGGTAGGGCGGGAGATGGAAGATGTCTAAGGCTCCGTTGCGAGGGCCTTAGACACAGCCACTAGGACTGACGCGCGTTAGCGGTCATTCTTGTGGCTTTGGCGGCCTGCCTCAGCATGTTGCTGAGAAGAGCCGCCACGGGTACCGCCGCCTTCGCTGCTAGCGCGGGTGTTGCTGGCACCACCTTGGTTACCTTGATTGCCCTGGTTACCTTGGTTGCCATCGCTGCCTTGACCTCCGTGGCTCTTTGCACCTGCCTTGCGGGCTTCTTCAGATGTGAACTCGTGGGCGTTGCCGCTGGCGTGGGCTGCACGGCCACCTTCAGCGGCAATTTCACGCTGTCGATCGCTGTCCATCGCTGCAAAGCCGCGCTGGGACTGTCCAACCTGGTTGCTTGCGCTGTTTTGACGGTCTTGGTCGTTGCCTCGGGAATTAGCCATTTGACTCTCCTGTTCAGTTGAAAAAAGCGCTCTTGAAGTTCAAGCGCAGGTTCAGTTTCGACCTCGCGGATGAGGTGACCTGTGGGGTGAACTTCGCAATGCCTGTAGGACTCGTCTTCGCCCCCTGCCAGCACGAGCGCACGTCCCTGGGAGGAAGATTCAGTGAATGCATTGAATCGATTCACAAACAAAAAGGCCCCGGCATTTGCGGTGCCGGGGCCTTGTGGAGCCAGAGGTCAGAAGCTAGACGTGCGGCTTACTTTGGATGCTGCTGGTCCTTGGACTTGCCTTGCGTCCCCTGACTGCCTTGCTGCTCTGTCTGACCGCTCTGGCCACCCTGGCCGCTGGCTTGGCTGCCTTGGTTGGCTTGTGTGCGGCTGCTGCGCCAGGTGTTGAAGTCATCGGAGAACTTCTTGTAGCGCTCGCCCCGGAAACTTTCGTAGTCGTTGTCGAGGTTGCGGATCTGTTCCTCGCGCCACTGGTGGTAGTCAGGGTCAAAGCCCTGATGGGACTGCTGAGAGCGTTGCGAACCCTGCGAGCCTTGGTAGCCCTGATAACCCTGGGAGGACGACTGTTGCGACCGACCTGAGCCATAGCGCTCGGAACCACCGTCAAAGCCTGCGCCGTAACTGTCTGCGCCGCGGCCACCGTATTGGCCTCCGTATTGACCACCACCTTGGTTGCCCGACTGACGCTGGCCGAAGTCGCGCTCAAAAGAACGCGAGCCGCTGTGTCCGCCGAACTCGTAGGGCTGCTGGGGTTGGTCCCACGATGTCCCACCCATCCATCCTTGTTGCTGCCCGCCGCCACTCCAGCGGTCTCGCATGCTGCGTTCGTAGTCACCCCCTTGTTGGGGTTGATAGGGTGGGTCGTAATACCCGCGGCCACTGCTGCGCCACTCGTTATCCCGGCCGCCGCCATAGCCTCCGCGGTTGTCGTGCATGCCGCCGTATGAACGGTCCTGGCGACTGTTCTCGTAGCGTTCGTCACCATGCTGCGAACCGCCGTAGCTTTCCTGCTGACGGCCATAGCCTCGGTTGCGGTCTTCATCTTCACGATATGCCATTGCTTATCTCCTTCCAGAGGTTGAGTACACGCATGGGACCTATTCCGCATACGAACCTTGCATGGTGGAGAGTGAGGAGCGACCGCCCTGTAGGTCATGCCCTGCATGGGCGTAGGACCACGAGGCCGGTAGATGGCATGGATGGCAGCGAAGGGGGAGTGGAGGAGCGTGCTAGGAAGCCATGGACACGTTGGCCAGGGTTTTCATGGCACGTGCAATGGATACGGCCGACTGCTCATACCCCGACCAGGGCGTGTTGCCGACTTTCACGCGGTCTTCGATGGACTGCAGCGTCCAATGCGCGCCGCTGCGCAGGGTATCCAGTTCTTCCCAAGCCACGGGCACCGAAATGCCCATGCCTGGGCGCGCACGCGCTGTCCAGGCCGCGGCGGTGGTAGCCCCCAAACCATTGCGCAGGTAGTCCACAAAAATCTTGCCCACCCGGTTGCGAGGCCCGCTTTTGGCGACCAGCCGCTGCGGCAACGTGCGAGCCAGATGCAGCACCACCGCATGGCTGAAGTCCTTTACGGTGTCCCATTCATGCAGGCGTTTGATGGGTACGACCACATGCAGGCCTTTCCCGCCGCTGGTCTTGAGGTAAGCGGAAAAGCCCAGTTCCACCAGCAGGGTGCGCACCAGAGTGGCAGCCTCTTGCACATGCTCCCACGGCGTTCCTTCACCGGGGTCGAGGTCAAACGTCATGCGGTCGGGCCTGTCCATGCGGTCCTTGCGGGCATTCCAGGTATGGAACTCCACCACGTTCATCTGCGCCGCTGAGCCCAGGCCTTCGCCGCTGTGCACCTCCAGCAAGGGGGGATGCCCGGGGTACAGGTCAGCGGGCAGATGTGCCATGCCTTCCAGATGGTCAAAGTCCATGTGCTTCTGAAAGAAGAGTTCACCCCCTATGCCTTCGGGCGCACGCACCAGTGATACGGGTCTACCCTTCAAGTGCGGCAGCATCAGGGCTGCGACGCGGCTGTAGTAGCTGAAGAGGTCGCCTTTGGTGATGCCGGTCGTGGTGTCGATGACCCGCTCGGCGTGGGTCAGGTGTGCGGATGCAGATTGGCTGGCGGAAGAAGCGGAAGAAGCGGGAGATGAGGGCATGGACTGGGGCCTTTCCTGAACAATGGCCTGAGCGGGCTTGTCAGTGCGCAGGCCGTGAAAGACGGCGTGGCGCACCTTACCCTCGGCCGTCCATTCGGCAAAAGACACTTCGGCCAGAAGCTGGGGCCGTACCCAGTGGCTGTGGCGTGGCGCATGCGGCAGGTCGTGAAAGGGGCTCTCGTCGCTGCGCAAGGCCTGCAGTTGCCTGCCCAGGTCTGCCAGGCTTTTCTGGCTGAAACCGGTGCCCACATTGCCTGCGTAGTGCAAACGGCCTTGGGCATCGTGCACCCCTAAAAGCAGCGCCCCCAAATGGGTCCGAGAGCCTTGCGGTTCGGTGTAGCCGCCCACCACAAACTCCTGTCGGTGGCTGCACTTGAGTTTGATCCAGTCCGGGCTGCGCTTGCCGGTGTAGCGGCTGTCCTTGCGCTTGCCAATCACACCTTCAAAACCCAGGGTGCAGGCAGAGGTCACCAGTTCTGTGGGAGGGGCCTCAAAAGCCTCGCTGTATCTCACATGGCTGTCTTGCGATGCTTGAAGCAAGGCGGCCAGTTGTTGCCGACGCTCCGTCAACGGGCGATCACGCAGGTCATGTCCATTGGCGTAGGGAAGATCAAACGCATAGAAAACCAGCGCTTTTGTATTGCTGCCATCAAACGCGTTTTGCAGGGACTGAAAGTCCGGCACACCCTTCGCGTTCAGTACCAACACCTCACCGTCCATCCAGCCATTGGCCAACGGTAGAGCGGCCAACGCCTTGGCAAGATGGGGCATTTTGGCGGTCCAGTCGTTGCCGTTGCGGGTGAACAGCTGGGCTGTGCCACGGTCCAGCCTTGCCAGAATGCGGTAGCCGTCAAACTTCAGCTCCCAGATCCAGTGGGCAGCATCTTGCGGGGGGCTATCGACCAGGGTGGCGAGCTGAGGAGTGACGAATGCCGGAAGCGCCTCGGGCGCTTTGCGCTGCCTTGTAGGTGCCTTGGCTGGGCGGGACGGTTTGGCGGTCATGCCGTCAGCCAAGGGTAGTGAGGAATATGAGGGATGTGAGGGCGGTGAGATATCCGGCGCGTGCGCCACGCTGTCCGGCATGGCGTCCACCACGCTGAATTCGCTGGCCGGGCGTTCCAGCCCGTCATGTTCCTTGATGAGCAGCCAGGCGGGCTGCTTGTCATCTGCCTGAGAGTGCATGCGCACCAGGGCCCAGTGGCCACGCAGCTTGTGCCCATGGATTTCAAACTTGAGCTTGCCCTTGCGGTAGCCCTCCGCAGGGTCACCCACAGGTTTCCAGTAGCCCTTGTCCCAGATGATGACTTTGCCCGCCCCATATTGCCGGGCGGGTATCTGCCCTTCGAACCGGTTGTAGGAGATGGGATGGTCTTCCACCTGCACGGCCATACGCTTGTCTGCGGGGTCGTAGCTGGGGCCTTTGGGCACCGCCCAGCTCTTCATGGTGCCGTTGATTTCCAGGCGCAGGTCATAGTGCAACCGGGTGGCCCAATGCTTCTGGATGACGTATCGCAAGGCCCCCGCCGCACTGGGCTGCCCTGGGTCTGAGGGCTCAGGCGTCACTTCGAAGTTGCGTTTGCTGCGGTAAGGGGCCAGCGGGTCTTTATCGGGCATGGGTGGCCTGGTGGGTTGCCTCACGCTGTCCGTGCAGATCTCTTGCTGACAGCTTTGGTGGCAGGTTTCTTTTGGGTGGGCCCGCTACCTGCCTTGCTGGAGGCTCGGCGGGTGGCAGAGGCTGCGCGTGTCTTGATGGGAGTGACGGAGGCCGAGCCGTTGTTCTTTTTGCTCTTGCTACTGCTGCCGCTGCTGCGGCCGGCTCCGCTGTGGCCGGGCTTGCCCTCCAGGCTGCGTTTGAGCAGCGCCGTCAGGTCCAGCACATCGGCCCCCTCGGGCAGCGCGCCAGCTTTGGCAATGCTTGGCACCTCGGCCACGTCGCCCGCGGCCACCTTGGTCTCTACCAGTTGGTGAATCTCTTCGGCAAACGAGTTGCGGAAACTGTCCGCATCCCAGCTTTGCGTCATGTCGTCGATCAACTGCAGGGCCATGGTCAACTCGGCATCCTTGATGCCAACGGCCTTTGCGTCCAGCGGGGGCAGGTTGAGCTGCTCGAAGGAGCGGATTTCTCCGCCCCAGCGCAGCAGGTTCAGGATCAATGCGCGCCCGCACGGTATGAGCACCGCCAGATGCTGCTTGGACTGGATCACCACCTTCGCCACGCCCACTTTGTTGCTCTTGCGCAGCGCCTCGCGCAGCAGGGCATAGACCTTCTCGCCGCGTTGCAGCGGTGCCGTGTAGTAGGGGCGCTCCAGATAGACGAAAGGGATTTCATCGGCGTCCAGAAAGGCATCGATCTCAATGGTCTGTGTGACCTTAGGAAACGCGGCCGCGATCTCTTCGGGCGAGAGCACAACGTAGCGCCCCTCTTCATACTCCACACCCTTGACGATGTCTGCTGCGGCAATCTCCTTGCCCGTGGCCTTGTTGACGCGCTTGTAGCCCACAGGCTGCATGGTGCGCTTGTCCAGCCAGTCAAAGTCAATGCCCGTGTTGGCCGTGGCTGAGTACAAGCCCACAGGGATATGCACCAACCCGAAACTGATGGCCCCTTTCCAGAGGGTGCGCGTAGAGGTGGGGGCTTTGCCGTGGTCGTCGCTCATGGTGCGGTGCCTAGCGGGCCGTTTGAGGCTCTTCAACGGACGAGATCACCCTCTCCAGCAAGGTCACATCGTTGGCCAGCGCGTTGCCCCGGCCATCGCCCCCAATGCGGAAATGCGCCGTGGGGCTGCTCGCAAACTGCAGCGCCGCCCCGAAGGACTGGGACGGCAGCACGATGGTGCCCACGGCCCGGTTGTCCAGCAGTTCAAAGCTGGGCCGCATCACCTTGGAGGAGTCGGTAAAGCCGATCATCAGCACGGTGCGGAACGCACCCACCCGCATGCCCAGCAGTTCGATGAAGCCAATGGCCATAGGGACGGTGAAGGAGCCTTCGGTAAAGGTCTCCATGCCCGACAGAAGCGCAGCCCGGAAGTTCTTCACTTTCGACGTCACATACTGGTCCCAGTCGGGCACAAAGGTCTGGGCTTTTTGGAGATTGGTTCCCCAGTTTTTGGGAGCCGTGTCATGCATGTACATACCTCAGTGTTGATGCCATTGCGCAAAGCCCCGGGTCGGGGCGCGCACGATTGTTCGCCTTCGCAACTGCAATAGCTGTAGGACGGGGGCTCAACCTCCCTCGCCAACCTGCCCTGTAATGCCCAGCACCATGCCGGTGATGTAGCTGGAGCAGCAGGGAGAGGCCAGGAAGATGTAGGCCGGGGAAATTTCTTCCGGCTGGGCGGGGCGCCCAAAAACCGTGCTCTTGCCGAACTCGGCAATCTTTTCAGCAGGGCGGTCTGCAGGGTTCAGCGGTGTCCACACCGGCCCCGGCGCCACGGCATTCACGCGAATGCCCTTGTCCGCTACGTTCTGGGCCATGGCCTTGGTGAAGGCATGAATGGCACCTTTGGTGGCCGAGTAGTCCAGCAATTCCTTGCTGCCGCGTATGCCGGTGACCGAGCCTGTGTTGATGATGCTGTCTCCCTTCTTCAGATGAGGCAAGGCAGCCTTGGTCATGTGGAAGTAGCCAAAGATGTTGGTGCGAAACGTCTCTTCAAACCGCTCTTCCGACAGCTCCTCCAGCGACGCGGCATGCTCCTGAAACGCAGCGTTGTTTACCAGCACATTGAGCTTGCCAAAAGTCTCCACCACCTGTTCCACCGTCTTGCGGCAGAAGTCCGCATTCTTCACGTCACCTGCAATGGCGATGCTGCGGTGGCCTTCGGCTTCGATCAGCTCACAAGTGCGGCGGGCATCGTCATGTTCGTTGAGGTAGGCAATGGCCACATCTGCGCCTTCACGGGCGCACAACACGGCCACCGCGCGCCCAATACCTGAGTCGCCGCCCGTGATGAGCACCACAAACCCGTCGAGCTTGCCGCTGCCCTGGTAATGGGGCGCCTCAAAGCGCGGCTTCAGTTGCATCTCGCTTTCGTGTCCTGGCTTCTGCAGTGACTGCGATGGCAGGGGAGGTGTGGGCTGTTCGTTGCCTGGCTGTGTCTGGGCTTTGTGCTGATCTTGAGACGATTTGTCAGAAGACTCCTGGCTGCGCTGTTGGTCTTTTTCCAGTTGTTCCGCCTGAATGCGTTGCTGCTTCTCTGCGGTGGCTTGGGTCGCTTGAGGGTTGGTGGAAGAGCCTGCGCCGGGGGTGGAATGTTCCATGGACGATCTCCAAAATCAGATAGGGGCACCTGCGATAGCGCCGCGGCACCCTGAGCCAACGAGTACGTGCGCACCAGTGGGTAGCCCGTGGACTGCGTGCAAGCTGCCATTACCGCCCCCGCCTTTGCTCCCGCCTGTAAGACAGCGGCGGCTGTGCCTATCAGCGGGTGGCCTGCACTGCAGCCAACGTGCGGACTGAAATGCGGGAGCTTTGTGGGACTTTGCAGCGGAACACGTCGGCCAGCTGGACGAGCACCGCTTCTTTGGAAGCATTCTTTTCAGCGGCGGTGCAGTCACGGGGAACGATGACTTGAAAGTCGCGCATGTATGCATCCATGGCCGTCAGGTGCACACACATGTCGGTGACCAGCCCCGCAATGATCAGCTCCTGGGCTTGGAGCTGGCGCAGCAGATATTCCAGTGGCGTGGAGTGAAAGGCCGAGTGGCGGGGCTTGAGCACGGTGATGTCCTCTGGCGCAGGCGTCAGCAGCCGTGCCATTTCACCCCGCGCGCCCGGCAAGTCGCGGCAGTAGGCCACCAGCTCGCGAAACTCGGAGCGCCAGCCCCCATAGTTGTCGTTGGCATACACGGTGGTGATGCCATGGCGCGAGAGCCTGCGCTTGAGGCGCGCAGTGGCTTGCGCGGCCCGCAGTGCATTGTCCACCAGATTCTCTGCGCCCGGGAAGTGCATGGGGTTGATGAAGTCCACCAGCACCAGCACGGTGGGGCTGGGCTCCAGCGTATGGGCTTCGTCGAGTGAAAAGCCTTCGGTGGGCAAAGCGTTACCTCATGCAGCCAGTGGGTCAGAGACCGCCCGCAGCGTTGTGCTGCAGGGCGGGCGGCCGAGTGCCAGCGTTACACCAGGGGTGGATCGGTTTCCCGGGCAAAGTTGCGGTGGGCGGCAATGGCGGCGATGAACATCTCCGTGTACCCATCTTCCGATCCATAGATGATTCCGCTGTCGGGCTCACCCGAGAGCAAGGTGGCCGGGGTCTGGGCCTTGAGCATCAGTGCCGAAGAACCGGGCATCACCAGGATGGGCTTGCAATGGCGGTACTGGTTCTGAATGAACTCCACCGCGCGACCGTCATTGACGAGTGCGTCCACACTGGCGTCGCTGTCGGCCAGCAGGGCCACTGCATCGAACAGAAAGCCGGGCTCGCTTTCCAGCGATGCGTCTGCCATCAGCGCTGTGCCGTCGGCCGTGGCAACCTCTCCCACCCGGGGCGCAACAAAGCGGGCCATCGCCCCTTCGCTGAACAGAGCGGCCTGCAGGGCTAGGGCGCTGCGTCCGTCCACGCCATCGGCCACCATGAGGGCAATCTTGCGCCCTTCAATGCCGCCCTCTCCGGGCCGTGAAAGCAGCGAAAGCGCTGGAGACAGGCGCACTTCTGGTTCTGCGGGGTTGGGCAGCGCGGGCGGCATGGGCTCTGGCATGGACGTGATTCCCAGGCCCGCTGCCACCTCTACCGCCAGGTCTTCCGACACATTGCGCAGCATGGACACCATGCGTGTGCGGATAGCGGGCACGCTCACCTTGCTCAACTCAAACCGGAAGGCGTTGGCAATGTGGGCTTTTTCCACAGGGGTCTGGCTGTCAAAGAACAGCTTGGCCTGGGTGTAATGGTCTGCAAATTTCTCAGGCTTGGCCCGCACTTTGCCCTGCGCTTCCTGGGCCTGGATGCGCGCTGGAACCGACACAAACCCTTGTGCAGCTCCAGCCTGAAAGGGGCAGCCCCCGGCAAGCGAGTTGGGCTCGTAAGACACCTTGCCCCGATGAATGGTTTGCCGATGCAAGCCGTCACGCTGGTTGTTGTGCACCGGCGCAATCGGCGCATTGATCGGTATCTCGTGAAAGTTGGGCCCCCCAAGCCGCGAGATTTGCGTGTCCACATACGAGTGGATACGCCCGGCCAGCAAGGGGTCGTTGGAAAAATCAATGCCCGGAATGACGTGCGCCGCGCAGAACGCTACCTGCTCGGTTTCTGCAAAAAAGTTGTCGGGGTTGCGGTTGAGCACCATGCGGCCCACTGGGCGCACTGGGATCAACTCTTCAGGGATGAGCTTGGTGGCGTCCAGAATGTCAAAGCTGAACTGCTCGGCCTGCTCCTCTGTGAACACCTGAATGCCCAGCTCAAACTCGGGGTAGGCACCGGATTCGATACGCTCCCACAGATCGCGCCGGTGGTAGTCGGGGTCAGCCCCCGAGATCTTGACGGCTTCGTCCCACACCAGTGAATGCGTTCCGGCCTTGGGGCTCCAGTGGAACTTGACGAACACCGACTCCCCGGCCGCGTTCACCAGGCGGAAGGTATGCACACCAAAACCCTGCATCGTGGCGTAGCTGCGGGGGATGGCACGGTCGGACATCACCCAGGTCAGCATGTGGGCAGACTCCGGCATCAGCGAGACAAAATCCCAGAACGTGTCGTGTGCGCTGGCCGCCTGGGGCATCTGGTTGTGTGGCTCGGGCTTGACGGCGTGGACCAGGTCGGGGAACTTCATCGCATCCTGGATGAAAAACACCGGGATGTTGTTGCCCACCAGATCCCAGTTGCCTTCGTCGGTGTAGAACTTGACGGCAAAGCCGCGCACATCGCGCGCAGTGTCCTTGGAGCCGCGTTCACCCTGCACTGTGGAAAAGCGCACGAACACCGGCGTGGTCTTCTTGGCGGCCTGGAAGGGCGCGGCGCGCGTGAGGTCCGTAAGCGGCTCATAGCATTCAAAAAAGCCGTGCGCAGCCGACCCCCGGGCGTGCACGATGCGCTCGGGAATGCGCTCGTGGTCAAAGTGGGTGATCTTCTCGCGCAGGATGAAGTCTTCCAGCAGCGCCGGGCCACGCACCCCGTACTTGAGGGAGTTCTGGTTGTCCGCCACCTTCACGCCCTGGTTGGTGGTCAGAACGCGCTCTTCGGAATCTGCGCGCACCGGGTCCAGTGCGGCGACGCGATTGGTGGCTCCGCTGGGGGCGATCCCGCCCGTCTTGGCGCTGGTGTTGATCTCCGACACCGTGCTGCCTGAAACCAGCCGTGATGTGAGGGGCTGCGTGCTGCCCGCCACGGGCGCGACGCCTTGCTCAAACCCATGCTCCAGCGGCTTGGTGGGGTTGAAGGGCATGGCAGAGGCCACTTCGTCCGTCTGGTGGTGCTTGGCCGCTACGCGGTCCATGGGATGGGCTCCCATGGTCAATGCGGCATCGGTGTTCGGGTCATCGTGGGGCGAGGCAGGACGCGGGTCCTTGGGCTGGGTCATGGGTGTCTCCGGCAGGTGAGGGAAAGGAGACGCCGAGGCTAAGAAGTACCGCCCGCACCGCAGGTAGGACGAAGCCCCATCTTGGCAGCGATGTGATGCGGCAAAAGCAGGGTGGCCCGTGCAGGGGATGCTGTCCTACGCAGGCCGCTACAGCGCCAGCGCACATTCCGCCCAGCAGGGCGCCCGCCTTGTCTTGATGAGATCCCCAACAGCACAAGGAAAATCCCATGAAGGCTCTGACGTACCAAGGTGTCCGCGATGTTCGGGTAGAGACTGTGCCCGACCCCATTCTTGCTGCACCCGATGATGTGGTGCTGCGGGTGACGGCCACGGCCATCTGTGGCTCGGACCTGCACATCTACCGCGGAAAGATTCCCGGCATGAAAGATGGCGATGTGCTGGGGCACGAGTTCATGGGCATCGTGGAAGAGGTCGGCCCCGGCGTGCAGGCCCTGCGTCCCGGGGACCGTGTGGTGGTGCCTTTTGTCATTGCCTGCGGCACCTGCTTTTTCTGCGCCAAAACCTTGTTCTCGGCCTGTGAAACCACCAACCCCGGTCGGGGCGCGATTCTGAACAAGAAGAGCGCTACATCGGGCGCGGGCATGTTTGGCTACAGCCACCTGTACGGCGGCTACAGCGGCGGGCAGGCAGAGCTGGTGCGGGTGCCCAAGGCCAATGTCGGGCCGCTCAAGATACCGGCGGGGGCACTCAGCGATGAGCAGGTGCTCTTCCTCTCAGATATTCTGCCCACGGGCTACCAGGCGGTGGTGAACGCCCAGGTGGGCCGCGGGTCTTCAGTCGCCATCTTTGGCGCGGGACCAGTAGGCCTGATGAGTGCCATGTGTGCGCGCTTTCTGGGCGCAGAAACCATCTTCATGGTGGACCACAACGACTACCGTCTGCGCTTTGCGGGTGAGACCTATGGCGTCATCCCCATCAACTTTGACCGCGAGGAAGACCCCGCCGAGGTGATTCTCGAGGCCACCCAGGGGCGCGGCGTGGACGCCACCATTGAAGCCGTAGGCTTTGAGGCCAAGGGCAGTGCGCTGGAGACGGTGCTCACGGCCGTCAAGCTCGAAGGCTCCAGCGGCAAGGCCTTGCGCCAGTGCATTGCGGCCACCCGCAGAGGCGGCGTCGTTAGCGTGCCGGGCGTGTACGCAGGCTTCATCCACGGTTTTCTGTTTGGTGATGCTTTTGAAAAGGGGCTGACTTTCAAGATGGGCCAGACCCATGTGCAGAGGTACATGCCGGAGCTGCTGGAGTACATCGCACAGGGGCTGATGCGGCCTGAGCTGATCATTTCGCACCGCATGTCGCTGGCTGATGCCGTGCGGGGGTACGAGGTATTCGAAGGCAAGGAAGAAGAGTGCCGCAAGGTGGTGCTGACACCGTAGGCCTACTGCACGCGGGTGTGTGTAGGAGCGTGCGCAGCGCTGGCTGGCCTTCGTCCTACCCTTTGCGCTGGAGGCGGGCCGCACCCTCAAGGCTTCTATTGAAAGGAGCCTGCCTCATGAAACTCAAAACCTGCTTCCGATTCCTGGCCCTGGCCGCTGTGTCTGCCGCCTGTGTGCACGCCCTGGCGCAGCCGCGTGAAGGCAAGGGTGCCTCCATGGACCAGCGCTTCGTGACCGAGGCTGCCCAAGGCGGGCAGGCGGAAATCGCCAGCTCGCAACTGGCGCTGCAAAAGGCACAGCGCAAGGAGGTCAAGGACTTTGCCACGCAAATGATCGAAGACCACACCCGCACCGGTCAGGAGTTGGCCACTCTGGCCCGATCCAAAGGCATGGAGGCTCCCACCGAGCCATCCAGGCAGCAGGCCGAGACCATCCGCAAGCTGGGCGCGATGAAGGATGCGGAGTTTGAGCGACGCTACGTGCAGGAAATGGGCGTCAAGGCGCACAAGCAGACCGTGGCCTTGTTTGAAAAGGCCGCCGCCAACGCGCAGGACAAGGACATCAAGGCGTTTGCCGCTGAAAAGCTCTCCACCTTGCGCCACCACCTGGAGATGGCGCAAAAGCTGGACTCCAGCAAGCGATAAGACATCAGGCCTGCGGTGCAGGGCGGTGGAATCCGCTCTGCATTGATCGGCATGCAGAGAAAGGAAAAATCCCATGAGCCAGCAACCCAAGGCCAAGCCCGATTACAACCATTACGGCCTGAAGTACGAAAACGCGACGGTGTCGGATGTCTATGCCAACCGCCCAGGGGGCGAAGTGCCGGGTGTAGGCCCCATCGATGCGGTGGACTCCTCAGGCCACCGGCAGGGCGCGGTGGAGGAACACGCTTTTCGCAAGCCTTCGTCACGCGTGGGGCGGGACGTCATCCATGAGAAAGACGACAAGATCCGGCCTGAAGGGAGTACGGCTGCGGGTCAGCGCCAGAAGCAATAGCTATAAAAATAATAGCTGCTTGCGCAATGAATATGAGCGCCAGAGCCCTAAATCATACGTTTCAAGCGAGTCGGCGCAGTTTGCGGTGATGGCGGTGTCCACCACGCCGCCAAGCGCTCGCGTCCTACATCGGCGTGCGGTAGAGCTGTGCAGCATGAGGGCTTTAGCAAATTGGGCCTTTCATGACGGTAGCCGCGCAGGATTCTTCGCTTCTTCGCAGTGCCTTGTTGCACACAGGCCAGTGGCTGCAGGCTACGGGCTATGAGTTCGTCACCGTCACCCCGGCAACCCATGAAATCGTTCTGAGTCACCGTGCGGGGCAGGTGGCGCGCTCGGTGCGTGATGTGTTTGGCTGGAACTTGCCCTTCCAGCGTGAGGCGGGCGTGTTGCCTGAAGCCGTGGTGCAAGAGATGGCGGACGCGGGGCTGTTGACGGCCGATGAGGAGGGCCTCTGGCACAGCCGGGTGCGCTTTGCCACGCTGGGGCAGTTTCTGTTTCCGCACTCTTCCTTCCCCACGGTGGGGAACCAGTCGGTGTTTTTTGGGCCCGATACCTACCGCTTTGCGGCCCTGATCCAGCGCGAGCTGAAATCGGTGCTGTGGCGCGCGCCGCCGCGCATTCTGGATGTGTGCTGCGGCACCGGGGCCGGGGGGCTGGTGGCTGGCTCAGGGGGCGTGTTGTGGGACGCCCCGCAGCTCACGCTGGCAGACATCAACCCCGTGGCCCTGGACTTTGCCCATGTCAGTTGCGAGCTGGCAGGCGCAACGCCGGTGACGTTGCAGCTCGGCGATCTGTTTGGCGGGGTGCAGGGCGAGATGGACGTGATTCTGGCGAACCCGCCTTACCTGAATGACTTGGCAGGCCGTCTGTACCGCCACGGCGGTGGCCGCTGGGGCGAGCAGTTGTCGCTGCGCATCCTGCGCGAAGGGCTGCAGCACCTTGCACCCGGTGGGCGTCTCATCCTGTACACCGGCAGCGCCATCCAGAACGGCGTGGACGCCCTGAAAGACGAGGCGCGGGACTTTTTGCAGACCCAGGAGGTCCGCTGGAGTTATGAAGAGCTGGACCCGGACGTGTTCGGTGAAGAGCTGCTGGGCAGTGTCTACGCCGATGTGGACCGGATTGCCGCGGTAGGCCTGGTGGTGCGCAAGCCGTGAGGTTTCTGGGCGTTGGCGAGAGCAACGACCTGGCCGCGATGTACCACGGCTTGGTGCAGCGCGGGCATGAGGTGCGCGTGCATGTGCGCGATCCGGCCTGCCGCGATGTGTTTGCAGGCATGCTCCAGTTCACTGATGACTGGCAGCGGGAGCTGGGCTGGCTGCGGGCTGCCCCTGACGAGGGCATGGTTCTTTTTGAGACGGCTGACCAGGGCGCTGCACAGGACGCCTTGCGCCGCGAAGGTTTCCAGGTGGTGGGAGGCAGTGCGCTGGGTGATCGCCTGGAGGCGGACCGCGAGTTTGGCCAGTCGATTCTGCGCCAGGCGGGCTTGAAAACGGCTGCCAGCCATCACTTTCAGGATTGCGAAGCCGCGGCTGATTTTGTGGCCCGTCGCCCTGGGCGCTATGTGCTCAAGTTCAACGGTGCCCATGCCTTGCGCACACGCAACTATGTGGGCGTGCACGGGCAGGGGCTGGATGTGGTGGCTCTACTGCGGCACCTACACGGGCAGCTTCAGGCACAAGATCACCCCTCAGCCCTTGCGGCGCGCAGCGTTGACTTTGTGTTGATGGACTACTTGGAAGGGATTGAAGTGGGCGTGGGGGCGTACTTCAACGGTCAGGCGTTTCTGCAACCGGCCTGCGTGGATTTTGAGCACAAGCGGTTCTTCCCCGGCGACCTGGGCGAGTTGACCGGCGAGATGGGCACCATTGTTTCGTATCGCTTTTCGCAGAGCTTGTTCCGCACGGTGCTGCAACCGCTGACCGAGGTGTTGCGAGACGGTGGGTACTGCGGCTACATCAACGTCAACCTCATTGCCAATGAACACGGCTTGTGGCCCCTGGAGTTCACCAGCCGGTTCGGTTACCCGGGCTATGCGATCTGCGAGGCTTTGCACACGGAGCCCTGGGAGCGCATCTTTGCCAGCATGGTCCACCAAAGCCGCCTGCAGGTGGCCACCCGTGCGGGGTTTGCTGCGGGCGTGGTGCTCACGGTGCCACCGTTCCCCTATTCGTATGGGTACGAAACCCTCTCCAAAGGCCTTCCGGTGTGCGTGCTGGACAACGATGTGCAGGCTCAAGCCCATCTGCACTTTGCGGAGGTGGAGATGACCGACGGGCAGCTGGTGACCAGTGGTGTCTCTGGCTATGTAGGCGTTGCCACGGGTGTGGGGCCGACACCCGCTGCCGCCAATGCAAAAGCCTTGCGTGCAGCGCAGGCTGTGGTGGTGCCCAACCTGCGCTATCGGCACGACATTGGCGAACGGGTGGGGCGCGGTGGGCAGTGGCAGCAGTTGCGACGCTGGGGTTACCTGGCGTAGCCAGCTTGCGTAGGAGAGCCCGCACAGCCAGCACCGGCGCAGGCCGATGCAGAGCGTGGTGACCGTGCGCGATGCTGGGCTCCTGTCATCACCTCACTCTTCCATGCCCTCTGCCCCGCACCCCTCGCATCTCTACCTTGTGCCCGAACACGCGTGTGAGCCGGAACGTCGCACAGCCGATACGGGCGGGCGTTGGAAACCTTTGTATCAACGACTGGCGGATGGCATGCCATCTGCCAAGGACCGTGAAACCGCTGCGGACTGGCTGGCGGACAAGCTGGACGCGTATGCAGGCGAGGCAGACGAGATTCCGGACGATCCTGCAGCGTGTGTGAAATGGATGCAGACCAGCGCGAAGCGGGTGCTGGCGGCGTACCAACAGTACCTGCAGGAACGGCGTGAGGGCGCCTCGCGCCGCTATTTCAGGAACCGGTCTCACGCGCTGTTCTTCCTGCGCCAAGTGGCGCCCACCAAGCTGGTGGACGGGGCTTGGCTGTACGGCCTGTGTGAAGGGGTCGCCAACCCCCGCCTGCGAGGCCTGGTGACGACCTATGTGGAGGAACTGGGCGAGGGCGACCCGGCCAAGAACCATGTCTTGCTGTACCGCCACCTGCTGGCCCGCTACGGGCTGGATGCGCAAGGAGATCTGGACGATCACCTCTACGAGCAAGGCCTGGTGCAGTGTGCGCTGGGGTGGAATGCGGAGCGCTTCCTGCCGGAAATCGTGGGCTTCAATCTGGGCTACGAGCAGCTGCCTTTGCACCTGCTCATCACGGCCTATGAGTTGAAGGAGCTGGGTCTGGACCCGTATTACTTCACCTTGCATGTCACGGTCGACAACTCTGACACCGGCCACGCTTGGCGGGCCTGCCAGGCCGCCGCCGAGCTGGCGCCCCGCTTTGGGCAAGGCAGGGATTACTGGGCGCGGGTAAGGGCAGGGGCGCGGCTGGGCAACTGCGGGTGGGGAACGCTGGATGTGATCGCGTCCTTTGATCTGGACCACGAGGTGCAGCGCATTCTGGCCCGCAAGGCGGTGGCAGGGCAGGGAGCGCATTCCCATCTGTGCCGGATTGACGGGCGGCTCATCAACGACTGGTTGGCCGCTCCCGCAGAAATGCCTGCTTTTCTGCAGGCGCTGCAAGGCACGGGTTGGATTGAGCGCCACAAGCCCGCAGAGCGGAGCCGATTCTGGAGCCTGCTGCAGGGGGACCGGGCTCCGATGTGGGGCGTGTTTTCAGCCTATGAGCTTCAAGTCCTGCGCGACTGGATTGAAGGGGATCGGCCGCAGGACGCAGGGCAAGCGGTGAAAGGCCGGGTGCGGCATCTGGCAGGCCATGCACGGTCCGCCCCAGGCAAGGGCCACACTGCAGCGCCTTCCACGCCATTGGCTGACCTCGACCTGGTTGCTTTTCGCGAGCGCATCCGGTCCGCGAAAGGTGTGGAACGGCAGGAGTTGCTGATCAAGGCAATGTCACCCGCCCTGCACTGGACGCCTGCCGGGTTGGAGGCGACGCGGATGTTTGTGAACGCGCTGTGAGCGACGCGCGCGAATCACAGCTGCAATTCATACTCCATCGTGATGGGCGCGTGGTCAGAGAATTTCTCACCCTTGTAGATGGACTCTGTGCGCGCCAGCGTGGCCATGGCGGGCGTCGCCAGGTGGTAGTCCAGACGCCAGCCCACGTTGTTGGCATACGCCTGGCCCCGGTTGCTCCACCATGTGTAGGCAGTCTCCGTGGTGGCAGGTTGTAACTGACGGTAAACGTCCACCAGCCCGCCTCCTTCGCCACTTGTGTCTAACAATTTTGTCATCCAGGCCCGTTCTTCGGGCAGGAAACCGCTGTTCTTCTGGTTGCTGCGCCAGTTTTTCAGGTCAATGTTCTGGTGGGCAATATTGATGTCGCCGCACAGGATGAAGTCGCGCTCCGCCTTGAGTTGCATGAGGTGCGGATAAAACTCTGCCAGAAACCGAAACTTGGCTTGCTGGCGGTCTTCGCCCGAGGAGCCGCTGGGGAAGTAGGCGCTGATGATGGACAGCTTGCGCGCAGGGGTGTCAAAGCGCAGTTCCACGTAGCGGCCTTCCGGGTCGAACTCGGGCGAGTTGTAGCCCACCACCACGTCTGAAGGCTCGTGGCGGGTGTAAACGCCCACGCCCGAATAGCCCTTCTTCTGCGCAAAGTGGAAGTGGCCCTTGAGGCCTGCCAGCTCTTCAAAGCGCGTGGCCACATCGGCCGCCTGGGCCTTCACTTCCTGCACGCAAATACAATCCGGCCGCGTGGTGGCTATCCAGCTCTCCACGCCTTTGCTGGTAGCCGAACGGATGCCATTGAGGTTGAGGCTGGTTAATTTGAACAAGGAATTTCCCATGGTGGATGTTGGCGCGCAGGCTGTGGACGAAGGCGCTTTGGCGCAGGATTTTGTACGTTTGGCCGTGGAAGCAGGGGTCTTGCGGTTCGGTGAATTCAAGACCAAGGCAGGGCGGATCAGCCCCTATTTCTTCAACGCAGGCTTGTTTGACGACGGAGCCAAGCTGGGCCGTCTGGCGGAATTCTATGCAAAAGCCCTGCTGGCCAGCGGCATCGAATTCGACATGATTTTTGGCCCCGCCTACAAGGGCATTCCCCTGGCCGCCACCGTGGCCGTGGAGCTGGCTCGCCTGGGGCGCAACGTGCCCTTTGCCTATAACCGCAAGGAGGCCAAGGACCACGGCGAGGGTGGCACGCTGGTCGGCGCACCCCTCAAGGGCCGTGTGCTGATCGTGGACGACGTGATGTCTGCCGGCACCGCAGCGCGTGAATCGATTGCCATCATCAAGGCCGCTGGTGCGACTCCTTATGCCGTAGCCATCGCGCTGGACCGCCAGGAAAAAGCCACTGAAAATGGCGTGGACGTGGACTACAGCGCGGTGCAGTACGTTCGCCACCAATTGGGCATGCAGGTGTGTGCCATTGCCAAGCTGGCAGATTTATTGCTTTATCTCTCCAAAAATGGGGGGGCGGAGATGCGCGTCCATCACGAACGGGTCTCTGCATATCGCCAGAAATATGGCGTCAATGAAGGATAAGGAACTTGAAAAAATGGGCGGCGAGTGTGGTGGGTGTAGCGCTGTGGGCGAGCATCCCTGCGCTTGCCTCTGCCCAGGGGATTTACACCTGCGTTGACAAGAACGGCCGCCGCCTGACGGCAGACCGTCCCATTCCCGAATGTCTGGACCGCGAGCAACGCGAACTCAGTCCTTCGGGTGTCACCCGTCGCCAGATCGGCCCCTCGCTCTCCGACGTGGAGCGGGCCCAGCTGGAAGCCCAGCAACGCAGGGAAGCTGAAGAACGCACCCGTGTGCTGGAAGAGCGTCGCCGCGAGCGCGCGCTGGTCGCACGCTACCCCGACAAGGCCGCGCACGATGTTGAGCGCAACGCAGCCCTGCAGATGGTGGACGACGTTACGGCCACGGCTGAAAAGCGCATCCTGGACTTGCGTGACGAGCGCAAGAAGCTGGACCAGGAAATGGAGTTCTACAAAAAGGACCCCAACAAAGCCCCCATGACCTTGCGCCGCAAGATTGCCGAGAACGAAGACAGCATTGCCGAGCAGCAGCGCTTTGTGGCCGGGCAGGAGCAGGAAAAGCGCAAGGTGAACCAGAAGTTCGATACGGAACTGGCCCGCCTGAAGGTGCTGTGGGAGACCTACAAACCTGTGCAGCTGCCGGGCGCTGCGTCCGCAGTCACTCCAGCCGCTCGCTGAACCTTCTGGCATCCCGCTTTTTTCGCAACATTCATCCGCCTGCACTCCTGCGATCACTGTGCAGTGCGCAACAAAAAAGCCCCTCCGTGCGAGCACGAGGGGCTTTTGTCATGGGAGGACGGAAGAAGGGCAGCGAACCCTTCAACCTCACATCCGATCAGCCTGCCAGCTTGGCCTTGAGCATCTCGTTGACCTGCGCGGGGTTGGCCTTGCCCTTGGAGGCCTTCATGGCCTGACCCACCAGGGCGTTGAACGCCTTGTCCTTGCCTGCCTTGTACTGCGCCACGTTGTCGGGGTTGGCGGCAATCACTTCATCGATGATCTTCTCCAGCGCGCCGGAGTCGTTCATCTGCTTGAGGCCCTTGGCTTCGATGACGGCGTCCACGTCGCTGCCTTCGCCGCTCCACAACACATCAAACACCTGCTTGGCCGCGTTGTTGCTGATCGTGCCGTCGTTGATGCGCTGGATCAGCGCGCCCAGCTGCGTGCTGCTGACCTTGGCCTGCTCGATGGCAATCTCTTCCATGTTCAGGCGGCGTGACAGTTCGCCCATCACCCAGTTGCTGGCCAGCTTGGGCTGGCCGCATACCTTGGCGGCGGCTTCAAAGTAGGCACCCATGGCCTTGCTCTGGGTGAGCGTGGTGGCGTCGTACTCGGGCAGACCATAGTCGGCCACAAAGCGCGCGGCCATGGCGCGTGGCAGCTCAGGCATCTGCGCACGTTCGCGCTCGATCCATTCGGGTGCGATAACGAGCGGCGGCAGGTCGGGGTCGGGGAAGTAGCGGTAGTCCGCCGCGTCTTCCTTGGTGCGCATGGCGCGGGTTTCGCCCGTGTCGGGGTCGAACAGCACGGTGGCCTGCTGGATGGCGTGGCCGTCTTCAATCTGCTCGATCTGCCAGCGGATCTCGTAGTCAATCGCCTGCTGCATGAACTTGAACGAGTTCAGGTTCTTGATCTCTCGGCGGGTGCCCAGCGGCGCGCCGGGCTTGCGCACGGAGACGTTGGCGTCGCAGCGGAACGAGCCCTCCTGCATGTTGCCGTCGCAGATGCCGATCCAGGTCACGATCTTGTGCAGCTCCTTGGCATAGGCCACGGCTTCTTCACTGCTGCGGATGTCGGGCTCGGTCACGATCTCCAGCAGCGGCGTGCCCGCGCGGTTGAGGTCGATGCCGCTCTGGCCGATGAAGTCTTCGTGCAGCGATTTGCCCGCGTCTTCTTCGAGGTGGGCGCGCACTAGCCGCACAGTCTTCTTCTCGTCGCCCAGGAAGAACGACACCTCGCCGCCCTGCACCACCGGGATTTCAAACTGGCTGATCTGGTAGCCCTTGGGCAGGTCGGGGTAGAAGTAGTTCTTGCGGGCAAAGATGCTGCGCGGCGCAACGTGCGAGCCCAGGGCCAGGCCCAGGCGAATGGCGCAGGCCACCGCCTCGCGGTTCATCACAGGCAGCGTGCCGGGCAGGGCCAGGTCCACGGGGCAGGCCTGGGTGTTGGGCTCAGCACCGAACGCGGTGCTGGCGCGGCTGAAAATCTTGCTCTTTGTGGCGAGCTGGGCGTGGGTTTCAAAGCCGATGACGACTTCGTAACCCTGGATCAGTTTGGCAGACATGGATCTGTCCTTGCTATCAATAAGTGAGCTGCTTGCGCTGGTTGTGCGGCGGTTTCCAATGCATTGGCTGCACAAGTGACGCCGATAGAGCGCAAGCTGCTATGGTTTTCAGAGCGGGCTGCGCAGGTGGAAGTCGGTGGCTTGCTGCAGGCGGTGCGCGGCGTTGAGCAGTCGGCTTTCCTGGAAGTAGTTGCCGATCAGCTGGAGGCCCACGGGCATGCCGCCTTCACCAAAGCCAGCAGGCACGCTCATGCCGGGCAGGCCTGCCAGCGATGCGGGCAGGGTGAAGATGTCGGCCAGGTAGTCGGCCAGCGGGTCGTTGCCATGCTCGCCCAGCTTCCAGGCCACGGTGGGGGCTACGGGGCCAGCGATCACATCGCATTCCTTGAAGGCGTTCTGGAAGTCGTCGGCAATCATGCGACGAATCTTCTGGGCCTGCAGGTAGTAGGCGTCGTAGTAGCCGTGGGAGAGCACGTAGGCACCGATCATGATGCGGCGCTTGACCTCGTCGCCAAAGCCTTCGGCGCGGGTCTTCTTGTACATGTCCACCAGGTCGGTGTAATCCTTGGCGCGGTGGCCGAACTTCACACCGTCAAAGCGGCTGAGGTTGGACGAGGCCTCGGCGGGCGCGATGATGTAGTAGACGGGAATCGACAGTTCGGTGCGAGGCAGCGTGATGGGCACGAGCTTGGCGCCGAGCTTCTCGTATTCCTTGAGCGCACTGTCCACAGCGGCGCGCACATCGGGGGCAAGCCCTTCGCCGAAGAACTCGGCAGGGATGCCGATGCGCAGGCCATCGATGCTGTCATTGAGCTTGGCGCTGAAGTTTTCGGCGGGCACATCCAGGCTGGTGGAGTCGCGGTCCGGGTCGGGACCGCACATGGCGGACAGCAGCAGCGCGCAGTCTTCTGCCGAGCGTGCCATGGGGCCAGCCTGGTCCAGGCTGGAGGCAAACGCGATCATGCCGTAGCGGCTGGCGCGGCCATAGGTGGGCTTGATGCCGGTGATGCCGCAGAACGATGCGGGCTGGCGAATCGAACCGCCGGTATCGGTGCCGGTGACGGCAGGGGCCAGGCGCGCAGCCACGGCCACGGCGCTGCCGCCGGATGAGCCGCCAGGAATGCGGTCGGTGGCCCAGGGGTTGCGCACGGGTGCGGGGGTATCAAAGCCGACGGGGGCTACGGCAGAGTTCTCGTTGGCCGAGCCCATGGCGAACTCGTCGCAGTTGAGCTTCCCCAAGGTGACGGCACCCGCGTCGGCCAGCTTGGTGACCACGGTGGCATCAAAAGGCGACTGGTAGCCTGCCAGCATCCTGGAGCCGGCAGTGCTGGGAAAATCTTTAGTCACAAAGATGTCTTTGTGCGCGATAGGCACGCCTTCCAGGGTACCCGCGGTTCCGGCGGCGATACGTGCGTCGGCCGCTTGGGCCTGCGCCAGCGTGGCTTCTTCATTCAGGGCAACAAACGCGCCCAGAGAGGTGTGTTCCTTGGCGCGCGCCAAGAAATGCTGGGCGGCCTCGACGGCGGAAACCTGGCGCTCGCGCAGTTGGCGTGCCAGCTCGGTCACGCTCAGGTCGTGCAATGCAGTGGATGGGTGGGTCATGGACTTACTCGATCACTTTGGGCACCAGGAACAGGCCGCGCTCGACAGCGGGTGCGCTCTTCTGGTTGGCTTCGCGCTGGTTGGGCTCGCTGGCAATGTCTTCGCGCAAACGCAAAGCCACGTCCTGGATGGCTGCAACGGGGTGTGCCAGGGGCTCGATCCCTTGGGTATCCACAGCCCGCATCTGCTCCACAACATCGAAAAAACCGTTCAATTGAGAGAGCATGCGCTCACTTTCTGAGGGTGTGAGCTCCAGTCGCGCCAAATTAGCGATGCGACCGATGTCCTGAGGGGTCAGTGCCATAAGGAAAATATTTGTCGGGATACCAGATGTAAACCTGTGATCCAGGTCATGCCGGAGGGAGTTATTCACAGGGGATGGAGTATTATCCCGGCTTTGCCGCAATACCCTCTTTTCAGCCGGTCATTGTGCGAAAAAAGCGTAGTTTGACCCCCCACCACTCCCAGATACACCCGGCGATGGCAGGCCGACGTGCATGCCGTGCCTGAGAGGATTCTTGAATGTTCGGAGCTTTCCGTCGGTACTTCTCCACCGACCTTGCCATTGACCTTGGCACAGCCAACACCCTCATCTTCGCCCGCGACAAGGGCATCGTGCTGGACGAGCCCTCGGTGGTCGCCATCCGCCACGAGGGTGGTCCCCACGGCAAGAAGGTCATCCAGGCCGTAGGCCACGAAGCCAAGGCCATGCTGGGCAAGGTGCCCGGCAACATCGAAGCCATCCGGCCCATGAAAGACGGCGTGATTGCCGACTTCGTGATCACCGAGCAGATGATCAAGCAGTTCATCAAGATGGTGCACCCCCGCACGCTGTTCACCCCCAGCCCGCGCATCATCATCTGCGTGCCTTGCGGCTCGACCCAGGTGGAGCGCCGCGCCATCAAGGACGCCGCCGAAGCCGCAGGTGCCACCGCTGTCTACCTGATCGAAGAGCCCATGGCCGCCGGTATCGGCGCTGGCTTGCCCGTCTCTGAGGCCTCCGGCTCCATGGTGGTCGACATCGGCGGCGGTACCACGGAAGTGGGCGTGATCTCGCTGGGCGGCATGGTCTACAAGGGCAGTGTGCGCGTGGGTGGCGACAAGTTTGACGAAGCCATCATCAACTACATCCGTCGCAACTACGGCATGCTGATTGGTGAGCCTACGGCAGAAGCCATCAAGAAGAACATCGGTTCCGCCTTCCCCGGCTCTGAAGTTCGCGAGATGGAAGTCAAGGGGCGCAACCTGTC
This sequence comes from Acidovorax sp. DW039, assembly GCF_037101375.1. Taxonomy (NCBI): domain Bacteria; kingdom Pseudomonadati; phylum Pseudomonadota; class Betaproteobacteria; order Burkholderiales; family Comamonadaceae; genus Acidovorax; species Acidovorax sp. DW039. The sequence continues at coordinate 482,367 of NZ_AP029019.1, forward strand.
TGAAGGTGTGCCACGCAGCTTCACCATCTCCAGCAACGAAGTGCTGGAAGCCCTGACCGATCCGCTCAACCAGATTGTCTCGGCCGTCAAGAACGCGCTGGAGCAGACGCCTCCCGAGCTGGGTGCCGACATTTCTGACCGCGGCATGATGCTGACGGGTGGCGGCGCACTGTTGCGTGATCTGGACCGCCTGCTGGCTGAAGAAACCGGTCTGCCCGTGCTGGTGGCCGAAGACCCGCTGACCTGCGTGGTGCGTGGCTGCGGTATTGCGCTGGAGCGCATGGACCGCCTGGGCAGCATCTTTACCAGCGAGTAATGCATCTATCCCCTGCGCGGCTGCGCCGCTTCCTTCCGTTCTCGCCGCATGGCATGCTGCGGCAGTCGAAAGGACGCGACCGGTGGCCTGGGGGCTAGCGCCGAGCGCTATGAATCACTGACATGCCGCTGGGTACCCTGGAGCGCAGCGCTCCACCTTTCTTCAAACAAGGCCCTTCGGCCTTGTCGCGCTTGGCTGCGTTCAGCGCGCTTGCGCTGTTCCTGATGGTGGCGGACACCCGCTTCCAGATTACCGGCCCCGTGCGTCAGGCACTGGGGGCCGCGTTGTACCCGCTGCAGTGGGTGATGTTCAAACCGGTGGAGTTCGCTCGCCAAGGCTCGGGTTACTTCCAGTCTCTGCAAGACGCGCAGGCGGCCGCCGATGCCGCCAGCCAGAAGCTGGTCGCCGTGGCCCAGCAAGCCCACCAAGCCGAGCAGTTGGCCCAGGAAAACATCCGGCTGCGCAAGCTGCTGTCGCTGCGCGACCGGCTGCAGACACCCGCCCAGGCTGCGCAGGTGATTTACGACACGCCGGATCCCTACACTCGCCGGGTCGTCATCGACCAGGGCCAGATGCACGGTGTAGAGCAGGGCGTTCCGGTCATGGATGAGTCTGGCGTGCTGGGCCAGGTGACGCGGGTGTTCCCGCTGGTGAGCGAGGTGACCTTGCTGGTTGACCGCGAGCAGGCGATTCCGGTGCTGAATGTGCGCACGGGTGCCCGTGCCGTGGCCTACGGCGACCCGACAGCCGAGCATGGCGGCGGAATCGAGTTGCGCTTTATCCAGGCCAACGCCGATATCCGGGAAGACGACCTGCTGACCACCAGCGGTGTGGACGGTGTGTACCCTCCCGGTCTGCCAGTCGCACGCGTGGCGCATGTGGAGCGGCGCGCCGACTCCGCCTTTGCCCGCATCTATTGCAAGCCCCTGGCCCAGGTGCAGGGCGTGCGCCATGTCATGGTCCTCAAACCGCTGGGCGAAAACCTTCCGCCCCGCCCCGAACCTGCTCCTGTGGTGCAGAACAAGCGGGGGCGCAAATGATCATGCCGCGTGGGCAGCAGTTGCTGCTGCCAGCCAATCCCGTGTTCATCGTGGTGAGCCTGCTGGTGGGGCTGGCCGTCAATCTGCTGCCGCTGGGCCGCTGGTCCTGGCAGCCCGATGTGCTGATGGTGCTCATCGTCTTCTGGAGCGTGCACCAGCCGCTGCGTGTGGGCATGGGCGTCGCCTTCGCGCTGGGCCTGTGCATGGATGTGGGCCATTCGGCACTGCTGGGGCAGCATGCGCTGGCCTACACCGTGCTCTCCTACGGGGCCATCGCCATGCACCGCCGCTTGCTGTGGTTCAGCGTGCCTTCGCAGGCACTGCAGGTGTTGCCGCTGTTCGCCTTGGCTCATGGCATTGAAACCGTGCTGCGCATGGCGACGGGCGGGGTGTTTCCAGGGGCGTGGATGTTGCTCGCTCCGCTGCTGGAAGCTGCACTCTGGCCCCTGGCCAGCTGGGTGTTGCTGGCACCCCAGCGCCGCCCGCCTGACCGTGACGAGAACCGCCCCCTGTGACCATGGCATGTGCAGGACAGACGCCATGGCCTGCCGCACCGCAGGCCGCCCTTTTGTGGCTTGGAGCCGCTAGGGGTTGCCCATGACCGAGATTCGCAACGTAGTGGTCGATGCGCGGCGCCTGCGCCTGCGCGTGCTGGTGCTGGCTATCGTGGTGTTTCTGGCTTTTTGCCTCATCGTTGCGCGCTTGCTGGTGTTGCAGGTGGTGCGCCATGAAGACTTGGCGGCCCAGGCGGAGAGCAACCGCACGGCGGTGGTGCCCATCGTGCCCAACCGGGGGTTGATTCTGGACCGCAACGGCGTCGTGCTGGCCACCAATTACGCGGCCTACACGCTGGAGATCACCCCTTCGCGCGCTGCCCCTCTGGACGAAACCATCGATGAGCTGGCCAAGGTGGTGGACATCCACGCGCGCGACCGGCGTCGTTTCAAGCGGCTGATGGAAGAGTCGCGCAACTTTGAATCCCTGCCCATTCGCACCCGCCTGAGTGATGATGAGGTGGCGCGCTTTGCAGCGCAGCAGTACCGCTTTCCAGGCGTGGAGATCAAGGCACGGCTGTTTCGCAACTACCCTTTGGGCGAGACAGGCAGCCATGCCATCGGCTACATCGGACGGATCAACCAGAACGAGAAGCAGCGCATTCAGGATGCCGACGACGAGGGCAACTACCGCGGCACCGAATACATCGGCAAGCTGGGCGTGGAGCAGAGTTTTGAGAAAGCCCTGCATGGCGTCACCGGCGTGGAGCAGATGGAGACATCTGCGGGCGGGCGGGCGGTGCGCAAGCTGGCCAGCCGCCCGGCCACGCCCGGCCATAGCGTGATGCTCTCGCTGGACATCAAGCTGCAGAAAATGGTGGAAGACCTGTTTGGTGACCGGCGGGGCGCGCTGGTGGCCATCGACCCGCGCAATGGCGAAGTGCTCGCCCTGGTGAGCAAGCCCACGTTCGACCCCAACCTGTTTGTAGAGGGGATTGATGTCGAGAACTGGACGGCACTCAATGAATCCATTGACAAGCCGCTGCTCAACCGGGCCTTGCGCGGGCTGTATCCACCGGGCTCCACCTACAAGCCCTTCATGGCGATGGCCGCGCTGGAGCTGAACAAACGCTCGCCCAGCATGATCATCAACGACCCTGGCTTTTACACCTTCGGCGGCCGCACCTTCCGCAGCCACGAGGGGGGTCTGGGCGCGCTGGACATGCACCGCGCCATCCAGTTTTCGAGCAACACCTACTTCTATTCGCTGGCCGTGGAGATGGGCGTGGACACCATCCACGACTTCATGAAGCCCCTCACGTTCGGGCAGCTCACCGGCATTGATCTGGGTGGCGAAGTGCGTGGCACCTTGCCGAGTACTGAGTGGAAGCGCAACACCTACAAGCGGCCTGAACTCAAGCGCTGGTTCCCTGGAGAGACCGTTTCGCTGGGCATTGGACAGGGTTACAACAACTTCACCATGCTGCAACTGGCGGTGGCCGAGGCCACGCTGGCCAATGGCGGCACGCGCTACACCCCGCACCTCATCAAGGCCGTCAAGGACACGGTGACGGGTGAGCTCACGCCCGTGCCGCAGCAGCCGGGGGTGAACCTGGGTTTCAAGCCCAAGAATGTGGAAATCGTGCGCAATGCGCTGGTGGCCGTGAACAAGGGCGGCACCGGCACCCGCGTGTTTGCGGGCGCTGCCTACACATCGGCGGGTAAGACCGGAACGGCGCAGGCCGTGAGCCTGGGGCAGAACGTCAAATACAACGCCAAGCTGCTGGAAGAGCACCAGCGTGACCATTCTCTGTACGCAGCATTTGCCCCGGCTGAAAATCCGCAGATCGTTGTGGCCGTGATTGTGGAAAACGCCGGTTTTGGTGCTGCCAATGCCGCACCCATTGCCCGCCGCGTGTTCGACTATTGGCTGCAGGGCGAATACCCCAGCGAAGAGGACATTGCCGCGGTGCGCAAAGGGGTCGCCTCAGCGCCCATCGGCAAACCGCGCCGGGTGGACGAGATCACCCTGACGGCGCCTTGAATCCCTGGGCTGCTGGCAAGCAAGGCTGGCTCAGCAGTCTTCCCTTGAACAGGTGCCTGGCGAGTGCGAAGCGTTGATCAGTCGACGCCATGACGCCTTCCCAGGGGTATCTGAACTTCCCCCAAAAGTCAGTTTTCTTCAGTGTTGCTTGTAGGTGTGCGCTAACACCTGCTCACAGGTTTTGCGTGCCGTTCCCTGGACAATCCGCCCGGTCCTGCCCCTGTAGCCCTTGTCTGGCCACGCATCGCTCCACTGTTTTGAGTCACGCGCGGCTTCCATCAGAGGTTGATTTGTCGGGGCGGTTGTACCCACTCCGGAGAAAAACATGCAACGCCAACGCCGCCGGGTCCTAGAGGCCCTTCCTGTTCTTTTGCTGTCCGCCTGCGGCGGGGGAGGCGGCGGAACAGACAATCCGGCCAACCCCACCAACCCCACCAACCCCACCAACCCCACCAACCCCACCAACCCCACCAACCCAGGCACGCCCACTGCGCCGCCCTCTGGAGGTGTGGTCTACGGCAACCTTTCACGCGCCAGCCTGGGGGCAGGTGCCGCATTGAACGGAGCGCTTCCGTTTCCTGCCGACAACCCCTGGAACACCGACATCAGCGCTGCCGAGGTAGACCCCAACTCCGATCGCCTGATTGCAAGCATCGGCGCGGATACGGGGCTGTACCGCGACTTTGGATCGGGGCTGTGGGACGGGGCTCCCATCGGGATTCCGTACCGCGTGGTCTCAGGTCAGCAGGCCAAGGTGGCGGTGGAGTATCTGGCCTATGGTGACGAAAGCGACCCTGGCCCGTTCCCCATCCCCCTGGATGCCCCGGTCGAGGGTGCTCCCTGGCAGGATGGCGACCGGCACGTGCTGGTCATTGACCGGGACAACCAGCGCCTTTATGAGCTGGGCCGGGCATTTGCGCGCGGGGACCGCTGGCAGGCGGACGTGGGGGCCGTGTTTCATCTGGACAGCAACACGGTGCGCCCCACCGCCAAAAGCGGCTGGACCAGTGCCGATGCCGCTGGGCTGCCCATTTTTCCGGGGCTGGTGCGGTATGACGAAGCCGCGCTGGGGGCGGGTGGCATTCGCCACGCCTTGCGCTTCACCGCAGCGCGCACCCGCCGGGCGTTCGTGCCGCCCGCTACGCATTACGCATCTTCCAGCACAGATGCCAATCTGCCGCCCATGGGCATGCGTGTGCGGCTGAAGGCCAGCTTTGCCATCCCTGCCACCTTCAGCGCCGAAGCCAAGGCCATTCTCACGGCGCTCAAAACCTACGGCATGTTCCTGGCCGACAACGGATCGAACTGGTACATCAGCGGTGCGCCCGATGATCGCTGGAATAACGACCGCCTGCGCTCCGAACTGGCCTCCGTCAAAGGTCGCGACATGGAGGTGATCAAGATGACGGGCCTGGTCACCCAGGTTTAACGAGGCTCATTGAAGGTAATCGCTATATTATTGATAGCTGCCAGCGCTTGATTATCAAGTGCTGGCAGCTATTTGGGCTAAGAACCATCAGCTGCACTCGGGACAGGGGGCTGCAGCTGGCTCACCACCAGTGCGCTCACAATCAGTGCCGCTCCGGCCATGCCCGACCAGCCCAGGCTTTCACCCAGCAGGAACCACGCGGTCAGCGCCGCAAAGACAGGTTCGAGCCCAAAGACGATGGCGCTGCGCATGGCGTCCACCCGCTGCTGGCCCCAGGCTTGCAGCGTCACGACCACCACGCTGGCCAGCAGGCCCAGGTACACCAAGGCCATCCAGGCACTGGCATCCAGGCGGCCCAAGGCGGGGAGCCAGTCCATGTGCCCATCGCGGCCCCACAGCAGCACGGTGGCGGCGGCGCACATCACCAGTGCCTGCGCGGCCGCCATGCGCGTGGCCCGCAGCGGGGTGGCGCTGGTGCGGCGCGCACATTCTTCCAAAGCCAGGATGTACAGCGCATAGAACACTGTGCTGGCCAGGGTCAGCGTATCGCCCAGGTTCCAGGGCTCGTTTTCGTGGAACATCAGCGCCATGCCGCCAAAAGCCATGGCGCAGGCTGCCCACAGCTGCCAGCCGTAGCGGCGGCCCAGTGCCAGCATCGCAATCAGCGGCACCACCAGCACGTTCAGCCCGGTGACGAAGGCGTTGCGGTTGCTGCTGGTGCGGGCCAGGCCTTCAATCTGCAGCCAGAACGCCAGAAACAGCAGCAGTCCCAACGCGCAGCCCCAGGTGCGCTCATGCCGACGCATGCCGCGCCACAGCGGGGCGAGCACCAGCAGAGCAATGGCAAAGCGCAGCCAGATGATCTGCAGCGCATCGAGCTGAGCCGACAGCAGCTTCATGGCCGGAAAGGTGGTGCCCCACACCATGGTGACCACCAGCAGGGCTATCAGGCCCCCACGTTCAGTACGCATTGCGATGCGCCTCCCATTCAGTTTCCAAAAACGAAGAGGGCCGCCAGTTGCCCGGCGGCCCTCGGTGTGGTGCGTTGCCGCTGTGCCTGGTGTTTTCGGCTCAGTGGCTGACCTGCCCGAGGAACGCCCGGATGCGGTCGTTGGCCGGGTTGCTGAAGAACTCCTTGGGCGGCGCATCGTGGGCGATGCGGCCCTGGTCAAAGAACATCACGCGGTCGGCCACTTCGCGGGCAAAACCCATTTCGTGGGTGACCACGATCATGGTCATGCCCCCGCGCGCCAGGCTGCGCATCACGTCCAGCACCTCTTTGACCATCTCGGGGTCCAGCGCCGAGGTGGGCTCGTCGAACAACATCACCTTGGGTTGCATGGCCAGGGCGCGCGCAATGGCCACCCGCTGCTGCTGCCCGCCTGAAAGCTGCCAGGGGTATTTGTGCGCGTGGTCCTGCATGCCCACGCGGCGCAGCAGCTGCATGGCCTCTTCATTGGCCTGCGCACGGGGCGTGTGGCGAATGCGGCGGGGGGCCAGCGTCACGTTGTCCAGCACGCTCATGTGGCCGAACAGGTTGAACTGCTGGAACACCATACCCACTTCGCAGCGCTGGCGCTGCAGTGTGTCGTGGTCGTCACACACGTCTACGCCGTCGATGGTGATGCGCCCGCTGTCGTGGGGCTCCAGCCGGTTGATGGCGCGCAGCAGGGTGCTCTTGCCCGAGCCCGAGGCACCGATGATCACCGTCACTTCCCCCGTGTGGAACACGGTGGAGACATTCTTGAGCACCTGGTGCGAGCCGAACGACTTGCACACGCCTTCGGCAACGATGTAGGGCTTGGGTGAAACGTTGGGGTTCATTTGTTGCGGCCCTCCACGTCAAACCGGTACTCCACCGCGTTGGAAATCTGCGTGACCAGCGTGGTGAGCAGCAGGTAGGTGACGGCCACCGTGGTCAGTGTGGCAATCGGCTGAAACGTGGCCGACTGGATGCGGTTGCCCACGTTGGTCAGCTCCACCACGCCAATGGCATAGGCCAGCGATGAATCCTTGAGCAGCGCCACAAAGTTGCTTACCAGCGGGGGCAGCGAAATTTTGAACGCCTGGGGGAACACCACATCCAGAAACACATGCATGCGACCCAGGCCCAGCGCCTTGGCGGCTTCGGTCTGCCCCCGCGGCACGGCCAGCAGCCCGGCGCGCAGCGCCTCGGCGTTGTAGGCCCCTACGTTCAGGCCCAGCGCCACCACGGCAGCGGCAAAGTCAGGCAGGTTCAGCCCCGGCACCAGCACGGGCAGGGCAAAGTACACAAACAGAATCTGCACCAGCAGCGGGGTGCCACGGATGACCCAGATGTAGAAGCTGGCCACCCACCGCACGGCAGCCCAGCGCGCGGTGCGTGCCAGCGCTGCCACGGTGCCCAGCACCAGGCCCACTGCACCGCTGATGAGCGTCAGCCACAGCGTGGTGCGTGCGCCTTCCGAGAAAGCTTGCGCGTTGGAGCCAATGGGCTCAGGGAAAAACGAGAGCAGCTGGCCCAGCAGGGACAGCGCCAGCACCATCACCACCAGCGCGGCGACAAGTGTGGCATTGCTGCGCTGCTGGCGGCTCCAGGTTTGGGGCCAAAGGGCGATAAGCATGAATGGAATGACCGTCCGGTCTCAGTTCTGAATCAGTTCAGCGGCACAACGGCGCGCAATTCGAGGTGCGGAGTGTGCCAGCAAAAACAAAAGGTGCGCAGAGGGCTTGCCCCCTGCGCACCTGAGGGTCGGCCAGTGCCATGGCGCTGTCACGCCTTGCTCTGCTGGCCCCCCTTGTCGCTACAGATCAGTTGCAGCGCACGTCTTCGTTGAAGTACTTCTTGGACACGGCGGCGTAGCTGCCATCGGCCAGCACTTCGGCAAAGGCCTTATTCCATGCATCGGCCAGGCCTGTGTTGCCCAGGGCCATGGCGGGGGCGATGCGCTCGATGAACAGCATGTCACCCAGCTTGAAGCCTGCCTTGGCATTCTTGGCTGCGGCTTCCTTGGCCACGAATTTGTCGCTCACCCAGGCGTCCACGCGCTTGGAGATCAGGGCGCGCTGGGCGTCAGTGTCCTGGGGGAAGTTCTTCACTTCCTTCACGCCAGCGAGCTTTTGCACGTTGGTGAGGTAGCTGGTGCCGGTCTGCACAGCCACCACCTTGCCCGTCAGGTCCTTGGCGGTGCGGATCTTTTCGTCCATCGCCACGATCATGCCGCCCGAGCAGTAGTGGGGGTTGGCAAACGTCACGGCCTTGGCACGCTCTTCCGTCACGCCGTGCGAGGCGATCACGGCATCCCAGCGGTTCTGGGCCAGGCCGGTCAGCAGGGCGTCAAAGCCCAGGGTCTTCCACTCCACTTTCAGGCCCATCTTCTTGATGACCAGTTCGGCCACTTCGACTTCGAAGCCCGTCAGCTGGGTGCCCTTGAAGTAGTTGAAGGGGGCAAACTGGCCTTCGGTGGCCATGATGATCTTGCCGTCTTTCTTGATTTCGTCCAGCGTGCGGGCTTGGGCAACAAAGGCAGCGCACAGCGCCACGGCGGTAACAACGGTCTTCAACAGTTTCATGGCGAGATCCTGCTAGGGGTGTTTCAGGTACAAAAAAATCCGGCATGCAGGTAGGCAAGCCGGAACGTGGGATCACGAGGCATCGCGGTCAGCGATGGGGCTCGTCATCAAATGGCAACAAATTATAGGATGACCGTGCTTTTTATCGGCACGCAGGACAACCCTAGTGTCGCATTCGGGTCAAGCTTTTTTTGACCCACCACAACCTTCCAAGCAAAGCCAATGCCAGTGCGCCCCCGCGTTGACTCCCTTGCTGACTTCAGCGAAGAAAGGCGTCGTACCCCGTTTTCAGGATCAGGCTGCTCACCACCACAATGAAAATGCCCCGCACAAAGCCGGTGCCGTGCTTGAGTGCCATGTGCGTGCCTGCCATGCTGCCCACCACGTTGGCAATGGCCAGGGTGGCTGCGTAGTGCCACCACACGTGGCCCTTGAAGGCGAAGAGGGTGATGGCTGCAATGTTGGTGGCGCAGTTGAGCAGCTTGGCGGAAGCCGATGCGTTCAGAAAGTCGTATCCCAGCAGCCGCACGAACAGGAAGACGAAGAAGCTGCCGGTGCCCGGCCCGAAAAAGCCGTCGTAAAAGCCTATGCACAACCCCACCAGGCAGGCCACCACCACTTCGGTGCGGCCCGCAAAGCGCGGGGCATGGTGCCTGCCCAGGTCTTTGCGCGCCAGCGTGTAGCCGAGCACGGCCAGCAGCACCAGGGGCAGCACCTTGCGCAAGAAGTCGGGCGAGATGGCAGTTACCGTCCAGGCACCGGCAAACGCGCCGGCAAACCCTGCCAGGGCGGCGGGCAGCAGGGCGCTCCAGCGCATCTCTACGCGGCGGCTGTATTGCCAGGTGGCCATGGCGGTGCCCCACACCGATCCCCCCTTGTTGGTGCCAAACAGCGTGGCGGGGGCTGCGCCCGGAAAAGCGGCAAACAGGGCGGGCGTCAAGATCAGGCCGCCACCGCCCACGATGGCGTCAATGAAGCCTGCCAGCAGCGAGGCGAAGGTGATAAAAATCCATTCCATCGCCGGATTTTGGCATGCTGCCTGTTATGGCTGTTATGGTTTTTGTAGCGCCGGACGTCTGCGCAAGAGCCTGGGGAAGCGCCTGGGTCAGTGCTGGGCAGGCGCGCTTTGCCGAGGCAAAACCGAGGGCTGCGAGGTCTCTCCCACTTCCTTCACGCCTGCAAAAGCACAAAAAAAAGCGCTGGGATCGCCAGCGCTTCGAAAACTTTTGCGCACCTCGTTGGGTGCTTGTTTGGTAGTTGGTGTAAAGGGTTTGTCTCCTCGGTCCCCTCATCTGAGATGCCTCAGCACCCCGTTGAGTAACCACAATGTAACTCCCGCCCACCCCTGGTGCATTGGGGGTTTCCCGGAGGGTGCGGGCTGCACCAGTTTCGATCCTGCTCGGCCGCGTGGCCAACCAAGTTGGGGCAAACGTTTGCGCAAGGCTGCGCTGGCACGTGTTGTGCAATCCATCCCCTGTCTGCCCCCGTGTGGGGCAAGTCCCAAGGCGAGGAGATTGAGACATATGAGCCAGAGCGAGAAACTTGCCATTGCCGCGCATCTGCATGTGCTGCTCAGACGCAAGACCGGCCGGGTGACAGACACGGAATGGATGGCCAGCAACGGCGCCTATGCGCGTGAAGTCATCCGCTTTGCCCGCGAGCGCGCACAGCAGGACCAGGCCCCCGAACTGGCCGACTGGGCCGACAAATTGGAGGCCTGCATGCAGGATGTGTTTGCCGCAGAGGCCCGCCGCACCGCGCGCGAGGTGGCTGCCGCAGCAGCATCAGCCGCCGCCAGGACGGCAGAGCGAACCCCCGCGGTGGTGGCTGAGGCCCTGGCCTCACTGCACCCGCAGGCCCGGCGCTACGTGGGCGGCATTCGCTGAGCGCGGCCAACACACCTCCCCCTGGCGTCGTTGTTCCGTCTTGTCGTACCCGATGTACTGCCTGCTACGGAACACCTGACCAGGGCCGCTTCGCAGGGGTGTGTGAACCGCTCTTAGCGCCCCGCCTTTTGCGCCTCCAGCATCCACGCTGCAGCGCGCTCGGCCAGCATCAGCGTGGGTGAGTTGGTGTTGCCGCTGGTGATGGTGGGCATGGCCCCTGCATCCACCACGCGCAGGCCTGCCACCACGCCACCGCGCCCGTCGCGCACGCGCAGCTGGCTGTCCAGCACGGCGGTGGGGTCGTGGTCGTGTCCCATTTTGGTGGTGCCCACGGGGTGGAAGATGGTGGTGGCAATGTCGCCTGCCAGCCGGGCCAGGTCCGCATCCGTCTGGTATTGCACGCCGGGCTTCCACTCTTCGGGGCGGTACTTGTCGAGGGCGGGCTGGGCCACGATGCGGCGTGTCACGCGCAGGCTGTCGGCCGCCACCTTGCGGTCTTCTGGCGTGCTGAGGTAGTTGGGTGCAATGGCGGGCGCGGTGCGGAAGTCCGGGCCTTTGATCTGCACCGTGCCGCGGCTGGTGGGGTTCAGGTTGCACACACTGGCGGTGAAGGCCGGAAAGCTGTGCAAAGGCTCACCAAACGCATCGAGTGACAGCGGCTGTACGTGGTACTGGATGTTGGGGTAGGGCTGGTCGTCGCTGCTGCGTGTGAAGGCACCCAGTTGCGAGGGGGCCATGCTCATGGGGCCGCTGCGCTTGAAGGCATATTCCAGCCCGATCTTGGCCTTGCCCAGCAGCGAGCTGGCCATGGTGTTGAGGGTCTGCGCCCCGCGCACCTTGAACACCGAGCGGATCTGCAAATGGTCTTGCAGGTTGGCCCCCACGCCCGGCAAGTCTGCCACCACATCCAGCCCATGCTGGCGCAGCAGCGCCGCAGGGCCGATGCCCGAGAGCTGCAGCAACTGGGGCGAGTTGATGGCCCCCGCACTCAGCACCACTTCGCGGCTGGCCTGCGCGGTCACCATCTGCTGGCCGTCCCACACCTTCACGCCTGTGCAGCGGCGGCTGCCATCGGGCTGGGTTTCGATGATGAGCTGCGCCGCCTGCGCACTGGTCCACATCTCAAAGTTGGGCCGCCCGTAGCAGGTGGGCCGCAAAAAGGCCTTGGCCGTGTTCCAGCGCCAGCCGCTTTTCTGGTTGACTTCGAAGTAGCCCACGCCTTCGTTGGTGCCGCTGTTGAAGTCTTCGGTGGCTGGGATGCCCGCCTGCTGGGCGGCCTGGGCAAAGGCGTCCAGAATGTCCCAGCGCAGGCGCTGTTTTTCCACGCGCCACTCGCCCGTGCTGCCCGTGCTCTTGTTGCCGTGCAGGCGTTTGAAGTTTTCATTCACGCCGTCTGGCTGGTCCAGTCGCCAGTGGTCCTCGTGGCGGCGAAAAAAGGGCAGGGTGTTCTCCCATCGCCATGATGCGTCCCCGGTCAGCTCGGCCCAGCGGTCGTAGTCGCGGGCCTGGCCGCGCATGTAGATCATGCCGTTGATGCTGCTGCACCCCCCCAGCGTCTTGCCTCGGGGGTAGCGCAGGGTGCGTCCGTTCAGGCCTGCGTCGGGTTCGGTGTGATAGAGCCAGTCGGTGCGCGGGTTGCCAATGCAATACAGATAACCCACGGGGATGTGAATCCAGTGGTAGTCGTCCTTGCGGCCCGCCTCGATCAGCAGCACGCGGTGGCGGCTGTCGGCACTCAGGCGGTTGCACAGCAACGCGCCTGCGGTGCCGCCGCCGATGATGATGTAGTCAAACTGGGTGTCGCTCATGGGTGGCCCGAAATCAACGGAAGATCAACGGAAACTGTCTCGGCGCATTGTGCTGAGCGGCAGCCTTCTGTCGATGGGGTAATTGCCAAGTGCTATTAAAAAAATAGCTGCCTGCGCTTATTCATCAAGCGCTGGAGGCCTGTTTGATAAAAATTGCATGCAATCGTGGCAAGAATGTGTCAAGGGCCGCGCCCGGCTCCGCTACCATGCTTGGCTCTGTCGTTCAGGACATCCTTTCTCTCCATTGCCCAGCCCGGTGGCTGATGCCGCCCCTACCATGACCTCTGACAGCGTTGCCCCCTGCATCGTCCGCACCCACACGCCCGAAGGGCCGTGCGCGCAGCTGCAGGGCCGCTGGGGGGCTGCAGAGCTGGGCACGCGCAGGCAATGGAAGCTGCTGCGCAGCCAGCTGCAGGACAGCGCCCCCACCCCCCAGCTGGGCTGGGACCTGCGCGAGGTGCAGTGGCTGGACCATGTGGGCGCGCAACTGCTGTGGAACCACTGGGGCCGTGCCTGGCCTGCGCGGCTGGCCCTGACCGACCTGCAGCGCACCCTGCTGGAGCGCGTGGCCCAGCTCACCGTGGCAGACCCACCTGCGCCCGCGCCCTGGCGCCTGTTTGACCAGATAGATCACCTGGGCGTGCTGGTGCTGCATGGGCTGGACCATGCCCGCCACGGCGTGCAGATGCTGGGCCAGCTCATGCTGGACCTGGGCCGCTTGCTGCGCAACCCGCGCCGTGCCCCGTGGCGCGATGTGTCGGGCCACCTGTACCGCATGGGGGCCACGGCGCTGCCCATCACTGCGCTGGTGGGCTTTTTGATTGGCGTGGTGCTGGCCTACCTGATGAGCCTGCAGCTGCGCCAGTTCGGGGCCGAATCCTTCATCGTCAACATCCTGGGCATCTCGCTCATCCGCGAGCTGGGGCCCATGCTGGCCGCCATTCTGGTGGCGGGGCGCTCGGGCTCGTCCATCACCGCGCAAATTGGCGTGATGCGCGTGACCGAAGAGCTGGACGCCATGCGCGTCATGGGCATACCGCACGGCTTTCGGCTCGTCATGCCGCGCACCCTGGCGCTGGCTCTGGCCATGCCGCTCATCAGCGTGTGGACCACGCTGGCCGCGCTGGCCGGGGGCATGCTGGCGGCAGACATCACGCTGGGCATTTCTCCCTCTTACTTTGTGCAGGCCCTGCCTGCTGCGGTCAAGATCGGCAACCTGGGGCTGGCCGTCGCCAAGTCGGTGGTGTTTGGGGCGTTCATTGCCCTCATCGGCTGCCACTGGGGCCTGCGCGTCAAGCCCAACACCCAGAGCCTGGGTGAGGGCACCACGGCATCGGTGGTCACCTCCATCACCATGGTCATCATCGTGGACGCGGTGTTTGCCGTGGCCTTCCGCAACGTGGGGATCTGAGCCATGACCGATGTTCAGCGCGCCCCTTCGTCCGCATCCATGCCGCAACCTGTCGCCGTGCCCAACCGCGCCCCTGTCCACGCCCCCACCCAAGAGCCGCCCATTGTCGAAACCAAAGGCCTGTGGACCGTGTTCGGCAAAGGCACCGAAGCCTTTGCCGTGCACCAGGACCTGGAATTCACCGTGCAGCGCGGCGAGATGCTCTCGCTCGTCGGCGGCTCGGGCACCGGCAAAACCGTGCTGCTGCGGCAGATTCTGGGCCTGGCCCAGCCCACGCGCGGCAGCGTCACCGTGCTGGGTCGTCCTGCATCAGAAATGGGGCGCGAAGGCGCGGCCAGTCGCGTGGGCATGCTGTTCCAGCACGGTGCGCTGTTCTCGGCCTTCAACGTGCTCGACAACGTGGCCTTTGCCCTGCGCGAGCAAGGCACCCTGCCCGAAGACCTGGTACGCGCCGCAGCCCTGGTCAAACTGCAGATGGTGGGCCTCAAGCCCGAGCACGCCACCCGCATGCCTGCCGATCTGTCGGGCGGCATGGTCAAGCGTGTGGCCCTGGCCCGCGCCCTCATCATGGACCCGCCCCTGCTGCTGCTCGACGAGCCCACTGCGGGGCTCGACCCCAGCAGCTCGGACGACTTCTGCGCTCTGGTGCGCGAGCTGCGCTCGGCCCTGGGGCTCACCGTCATCATGGTCACGCACGACCTCGATACCCTGTTTGCCCTGAGCACCCGCGTGGCCGTGCTGGCCGATAAAAAAGTCATCGTCACCGGCCCGCCGCACGAGGTGGCCCACTTCAAGCACCCGTTCATCGAACACTTCTTCATGGGCGAACGCGGCCAGCGCGCCATGGCCCCGCTGCAGCCCCCTGCACCGGGCAACACGCCCAGCGCCGCCGCGCCCTTCAAGGAAACCTGATGGAAAACAAATCACACGCCCTGGCTGCAGGCACCTTTGTCATCATCGTGGCCGCATTGCTGGCCGGGCTGGCCATCTGGCTCACTCGCGACAACGCCAACTACGACCTGTACGAACTCACCACCCGCGACGGCGTGAGCGGCCTGCAACCCCAGGCCGCCGTGCGCTACAAAGGCGTGGCCGTGGGCAAGGTGCAGCGCATCGGGTTTGACCCGCAGGTGCCCGGCAACGTGCTGGTGCGCATTGCCGTCAACCACAACGCCCCCGTCAGCCCCACCACCTTTGCCACCCTGGGCTACCAGGGCGTGACCGGCCTGGCCCATGTGCTGCTGGACGACGCCCCCCAGCCCCTGCCGCCGCTACCCGAGGGCCCCAGCGGCCTGCCACGCCTCACGCTCAAGCCCTCGCCCTTTGGCCGCCTGGCTGAGCAGGCCCCCAACATCCTCGCCCAGGTGGAAGAAGCCACGCGCCGTATCAACCAGCTGCTGGGCGACGAAAACCAGCAGCGCATCACCCAGGCGCTGGGGCAGATCGGCCAGGCCGCCAGCAGCGTC
This sequence comes from Acidovorax sp. DW039, assembly GCF_037101375.1. Classification (NCBI taxonomy): domain Bacteria; kingdom Pseudomonadati; phylum Pseudomonadota; class Betaproteobacteria; order Burkholderiales; family Comamonadaceae; genus Acidovorax; species Acidovorax sp. DW039. The sequence goes on from NZ_AP029019.1 coordinate 497,813, forward strand.
AATATGCTGACCCAGCGCGTGGATGCCGTGGTGCAGAACCGGCTCGACCCCGCCCTGGCATCGCTGCCGCCCCTGGCTGCAGACGCACGCAAAACCATGCAATCCCTGCAAAACGCGGGCAACAGCGTGACCACCCTGGCGCAAGACCTGGGCGTCACCGCCCGCCGCCTGAGCGAAGAGGGCGGCGCCATCGACCAGCTATCCCACGGCACCCAGGTGCTGGCCACCGCGGCCGACAACTTCAGCCGATCCACCCTGCCCAGCATCAACCGCGCCGCCGACGAAACGGCCCGCGCCGTGCGCCAGATGGGCCTGGCCGCCAGCGCCGTCAGCGACAACCCCCAGCTCTTCATCTACGGCAGCGGCCGCCTGCCCCCCGGCCCCGGCGAGCCCGGCTTCGTGCTGCCCACGGACCAGCGCTGACCAGCGCTGAGCCGCATGGCATTTTTGAATCCCTGCACACCGCACCGCCCCGTACCACTCACAGGCCCCTCCAAACGACCTCACCCAAGGCGCACACCATGCACACACCCTCTGCCCGCCAACGCCACATTGCTACCAAAAGCGTAGCTGCTCGCGCTTATGCAGCGGGCTCTGCGGGTGTTTTGGTGGCCATGCTCCTGTCAGGCTGTGGCGCACTGCCCGCCGCCCCCAACCGCCCCGTGTCGTATGACTTTGGCCCCGGCCCCACCAGCTACACCGCCACAGACCGCCGCGCGCCCCTGCCCCCCATCGCCCTGGCCGATGTAGAAGCCACCGGCCTGGTGGAAGGCAGCACCGCCGTGCAATACCGCCTGGCCTACGCCGACGCCCAGCAACTGCGCCCCTACACCCTGGCCCGCTGGACGCAACCCCCCGTGCAACTGGTGCAGCAAGCCCTGCGCACCCAACTGGGCCAGCGCCGCCCCGTGCTGCAAGACGCCGACGCCGCCGCCCAGGCCCGCGACACCGCCCGCGGCGGCAAGCTGCCCGCCGTCCTGCGCATCGAGCTGGAGGAATTCAGCCACGTCTTCACCGCCCCCACCGACAGCACCGGCCTGCTGCGCCTGCGCGCCACCCTGGTAGACCCCACCCCCGCAGGCGAAACCCTGCTGGGCCAGCGCGTCTTCATCGTGCAAAAGCCTGCACCCACGCCCGACGCAGCGGGGGGAACGCGGGCACTGGCTGCGGCTGCGCGGCAGGTGGCGGAGGAGGTGGATGAGTGGGTGGGGGCGGTGGTGCGGTGAGCGTTGCTCTGGCGAATACCGCGGGCGGCGACCAACGGCTCTCGTCCGATGAGTTCTCCTTTGAATTACCCAGCACAAAGGAGGAATGCGGTTCAAGTACGTCTATTGATTTCGGTGAATCTTTATGCATTGCGCAAATCGAACGCGCCAATGGTCCTGTAAACAAGGTGATATAGCAAATTTTCGACGGATTAACACTTTGGAGCGACAGTTGAAAATTAAATGATAGTAAGTCTTTGCTCTTTCTAGGGGGCTCAGTCTTTATATACCTTCGTCATACAGAATTGGCGGACTTTTAGGTGAGTACTGTGAGCTTTTGTCATTCAGGTCTCGTGTTTGACGTGCGCTGCATACCCGTAAAAGGTACGATTGCCAAGTTGGCTGAGCGATGGTGCTAAAAATGCATCATCGCTAAATAAAAATATTTGGGAGTTTAAATGTCTTTTTTGAAGTTGAAAATTTTCAGTGTTTTAGGTGGTGTATTCGTATTTATCTTTCTTTCTCTTTCTCCGGAAGGAGTGTGGGCCTATGATTCCAATTATAAGACAGCGTGTGTGGAATCTACTTCTGAGGGATTTTATCACTGCATACTAAAGCCCTCAGATTTTTCGCCATGGTCGTATCAAACCGGATATGGCGCTTCCGCATCCTCTGTGGGTGATGCTGCACGAAATACCTATGATTATTTCTTTGGAAATCCGGAATCGGCGGCATGTTCTGTCGGGTATACGATAGGTCCAGCCAAAGTAATTTATAGAGATTACTTTATTCATTCTGCAGAGCCTACGCGCACAGCCAACGATATGGCTATAACTTGGGGGATTTTGAACGAGAAGAAAGAATGCACTGGCGTCGAGCTTCGACTGGTGGTTCAAATTTTTGGGGATCGTCAACCCACATGTGCTCCATACGAAGAGTATTATTTTAGCGACATTAGGTCTTATGGATGTGGGGCAAGGGTAGAAAAATATCCCGTTGCTGCAAGTTTGAAATGCCTAAATGGTTGTCATGGGAATCCAATCTTCGCTCCAACCAGAGAGAAGGTTGAAATATCAGTTGATCTGAGCAGTCAAGGGGCTATGCCTCTTGAATTCATAAGAACTTACAGAAGTCATCGGGTGAGAGATTCCAAAATTTGGCTTCGATCCAATCCAAAAAAATTAAGAGACAATTCGTTGAGTGCAGGTTGGATACATAACCACGAAATTCAATTAGTTTACGTGCGCGTGCCTAATGATGATTCAGGAATATTTGATCAGGTCAGGATTCAGATGCCGGATGGTGCATTTCACTATTTTGATCGCCGTGCTGGGGTGTACATCCCCCGTCACAAGCTGCACGAGTTGAGTAAAAATAGTGACAATAGTGGTTGGGTCTTTTGGGATGGGGAAAATGAGGAGAAATTTCTATTTGATGCTCAAGGGCGAATTGCCAAAATAATCTTTAGGAATGGATGGTTCTTGACTTATGAGTATGGCGATTCCGGGGTTCTTAGCTTCGTTAGAAACTCTTTTGGTAATTATTTGGAGTTTTCTTACGATGACCTTGGTCGAATCGCTTCTGTCAAATCATCTGGCAACAAGGCTGTTGGTTATGGCTACTCTGGAGGAAGGTTGAGCACAATCAGACACAGTGATGGACATATAAAGCAATATGTCTATGACGATGTTCGGTGGCCGAATCATTTGACTGGAGTTGTGGACGAACTTGGCACACGGGTTGCAACCTATGTGTACGACGCTGAAGGGTGGGCTGTTAGTACAGAAAACGCAGGTGGTGTTAATCGCTATGCAATATCTCAACCTCCTACTGTCTATGGCAACAATTTGGCAGCAGTAGTTACTGATCCGCTTGGAACTACCCGGGTGTTCAATCACCAATACTTTAATAGCGAGTTGAAATACGTTGGCACTTCATTACCGCCCGCATTTGGCGCGGAAAGACCGCAATCGTACGTCTCCTATAACAATATAGGCCTTAAACAATATGGCCGTGATATGTTGGGGGCTGCTGACTTCGCTCAGTGGGATGTCAGTAGGTTGTTGCCGGTCTCCGTGACTGAATCTTCGAACCGCAGTGTGTCCCGCACCACCACCACAGACTGGCACCCCCAGTTCCGCCTACCAGTCAAGGTCACAGAGCCCGGCCGAGAAACCGCCTACACCTACGACAGCGTAGGCAACCCCCTCTCGCAAACCATCACTGACAGCGCATCCGGCATCTCCCGCACCAAGCGCTGGACCTACCACGCCAACGGCCTGGTCGCCACCGAGACTGCCCCCAACGGCGCAGTCACCAGCTACCAATACGACAGCTACGGCAACCTCACCCAGGCCACCAACGCCCTGGGCCAAGTTGACACCTACACCCACGACGGCGCAGGCCGGGTGCTCACCCACACTGCGCCCACCGGGCTCGTCACCACCTACACCTACGACCCCCGTGGCCGTCTGCTCACCACCAGCGCGGGTGGCTTGACTACCACGCTCACCTACCGCCCTAGCGGGCAAGTGGCCACCGTCACCACCCCCTACGGGCACACCACCAGCTACAGCTACGACGCCGCCCAGCGCCTGACCGGCTGGAGCGACAACCGCGGCCACAGCGGCAGCTACGTGCTCGACCCCATGGGCAACCGGCTGAGCGAAGAAATCCGCGACGCCCAAGGCCAAACTGCCTGGAAGCTGGCGCGCACCATCAACAGCCTCAACCGCGTGGCCAGCACCACCGTGGGCAGCGCAGGTGCACCCGTCACCTACGGCTACGACGCCAACGGCGACCTGATCAGCGCCACGCAAACCTTCAACAGCGCAGCGCGCACCACCCAGTGGCAGCTAGACGCCCTGCGCCGCGTGGCCGCCACCACGTCCACCGAAGGCGCCACCGCCAGCGTGGCCTACAACGCCTTGGACGACATCACCCAAGCCACCGACTTCAAACAAGTCGCCACAAGCTACACCCGCGACGCCCTGGGCAACGCCAAGGCAGAAACCAGCCCCGACAGCGGCAGCCAAAGCGCCACCTACGACAGCCTGGGCCTGCCCCAGCAAGTGACAGACGCCATGGGCCGGGCCACCACCATCACCCGCGACGCCCTGGGCCGACCCACCCGGCTGGAATACGCCGACGGCACCGCCACCACACTGCACTACGACCTGGGCGGAGCCACCTACAACGCCAGCGGCGCACCGCAGGCCAGCGTGGGCTATTTGAGCGAAGTGCGTGACCCCAGCGCCACCACCAGCTACCAGCGCGACCTGCTCGGCCGCATCGTGCGCAAAACCCAAACCCTGGCGGGTGGCAACCTGCAAAGCGTGGGCTATAGCTACGCCAGCGCAGGCAGCGCCGGGGCAGGGCAGCTGCAAAGCATCACCTACCCCAGCGGCAAAACCCTACAGTACAGCTACGATGCCACCGGCCAGATCAACGCCGTGCAGTGGGCCGGGCAACCCCTGCTCAGCAACATCGGCTGGACCCCCCTGGGCCAACCCACAGGCTGGCAATGGAGCGGCTTTGCCAACACCGCAGGGCGCAACAACGCCAACCAAGGCACTGGCGACGGCACCAACGCCACTAACGCCACCCCCCTGACAGAGCGCCGCACCTACACCGACGCAGGCCAACTCGCCAGCAGCGCCCTGCTGCAACTGGGCTGGGACAGCGCAGGCCGCGTCAGCTCCATCGCCCAACAGCACATGCTGCCCGGCACCCAAAGCGCAGGCAATGCAGGCGGCACGGCCCAGCCCCAGGCCGTCACCCTCAGCAGCACCTACAGCTACGACAACGCAGGCCGCCTCATCACCAGCGCCCACAGCGCCCCCGCCACGCTGGCCCTGCCCAGCGGCTGGAGCCTGTCTGACACCATCGGTGCCAACAGCATGGGCTACGCCTACGACACCAACGGCAACCGCACCCAGGCCAGCTACACCCTCCAAACCCTGGCAGGCACTGCCACAGAGCAGCGCACCGAGCAAACCGCCAGCGGCACCAACCGCCTGCAAAGCCACAGCCACACCTACACACCCGCAGGCAGCAACGCCAGCCAGACCACCACACAAGACTACCCCCGAGACGCCAGCGGTTCACTCACCCGCCTGGGCAGCCAGACCCTGCAATACAACGCCCAAGGGCGCATAGCCGCCATTGCCACGGCAGGGGGCAGCAGCAACACCGCACCCACCTACAGCTACCAATACAACAGCAGCGCCCAGCGCCTGCTCAAAACAGACCACCGCACAGGTACTGCAGCCAACACAGCAACCCCGGCCACAGAAGCCACCCTGTACGCAGACGACGCCACCGGCTCCACCGTGCTGGGCCAATACAGCAACCAACGCAGCACAAACAGCGCAGCCCCCGCAGGAGAGACAGACAGCACCGAAGTGCTATGGCTACCCACCGCCAGCGGCCCCATGCCCATTGGGGCACAAATCAATGGCCGCCTGTACGCCATAGACAGCGACCACCTCAACACCCCGCGCCGCCTGACCAATGCGCAAGGGCAAGTGGTGTGGCAATGGCTGATTACGAGCTATGGAGAAGTCGCCCCCACCACCGGGGCCACAGGCTACGCGTTTGAAGCGCCGCAGCTCGGAGGCAGCAGCAACACCTCAGGCAACGTGTACAGCGAAGAAGTGAACTTCAAGCTGCGCTATCCGGGGCAAGTGTGGGACGAAGAGACGGGGTTGAGCTACAACCTGAATCGGTACTATGACGGGCAGGCGGGGAGGTATGTCCAAAGCGACCCGATTGGGCTGGATGGGGGGTGGAATCGGTTTGCCTATGTGGGGGGGAATCCGTTGTTGTATTTCGATTCCACCGGCCTGGCACCGAGCACCACGAAGAGCGGTGAACTGGCTAGGACGTTCTACGAGTGCATGGCCGAAGTCGGCCTCGATCGTCCGAGGTTTGGTCCTCCAGTGCAATTTGATGACAACCTTGCTGGGTCGGGGAGGGCGAATCGGTTTACTAGACAAATCACGCTAGATTCCACTCTCTACAACGACGCTTCACTCTTCAATGCCGATGGCTCAATGAACAACGCGACCGCCGCGAATTTCGCGCACACCTTGATCCACGAAGGTCTGCATACTCGCGAGGGAGTACTCGGGTTCATCGCTCGGGGCTTGATGGACCTTGCCGCCCGTATGGACGTCGGAGACGGACATGATCCCCTCTACAACGGCTATGCAGATAACCTAATGAAGTGGAAGGGCAAGGAGCTCTTGGATTGCATGGGCCGCAAGATGAGGAATCAGCAATGCAAATAATTGGCTTCTGGAAAAAACCATCCCTGATTGGTGTCCTGGCTACCTTGATGTTGATCGGCATCCTCGCGGGCGCATTGATACCCGAGGGCTGTTCAGCCTCATGCAAAGTTGCTCGGTTTGCCAATTCATCTGCTGTTTCCGACATTCTTCGGCGGGGACAAGCGAGCGGCAGTCTTGAAGTGTCTCCGCAAACTCTTCCGAAGCCAAAAGCTGATCTCAACTCACGTCCACCCACTGTTGAAGCCTACATGACGGATGCGCTTGGGAATGCGCTGATCGTGGCAGAGAGAGGTTCAGTAGTGATCGCCGTGCAGCGTCAATCTGACCGACTGACATGCAGAGTGATTTATCCCGACGTCGACTCGAAATGGTGCAACCTTCCGCCGATCGTCGCTGGTAAGCAGTGAGTGTGTCCTCACGGTGTGGCGTCTAACTATCCACGCCGTAGCGGAAGAAATGGGGTCAGGTCTTGCCTTTTGCCTGAATCGCACAAAACCTGGCACCTCTCGACGGCAGATTGACAGGTGAAGTCCCAAACGCCCCTCACACGCCAGCTTGTAGTTATCGAAAACTCCTAAATTGATAGCTTTCAGCGCTTATTTATCAAGCGCTATTAGCCCATTTGGCTCAACCCCTACCAAGGCAAGCAGGCTCTACCCCCTGCTTGCCTTTGTCTTTGCCGGGCTCGCATCTACGGTAGCCACCAGCACCCAGGCCCACTGCACCCTCCAAACCCTGGCAGGCACCGCTACAAAGCAGCGCACCGAGCAAACCGCCAGCGGCACAAACCGCCTGCAAAGCCACAGCCACACAGAAACCCCCGCCTAGCCTGACCAACGCGCAAGGGCAAGTGGTGTGGCAATGGCTCATTACGGGAGTCGAAGAGGCAACCTCTCTAGCAAACTCAGTTTGCTCTCAAATTGGTAGCTGCCAGCGCTTGCTGAAAGAGCGCTAGAGCCATATTTGATTCAAAGTCCGCACGAGTTTGCCAGCCTCACTCTTGCGGCAGCCCATCAAACTTCCCTACCAAAAAATCCACCAGCGCCCGTACCCGCGCAGGCACAAAGCGGCCGCTGGGTAGCAGGGCTTGCAGGGGGTAAGGTGGGGTGTCCCATTCGGGCAGCAGGCGCACCAGGGGGCTGTGCTTTAGCTCGTGGTGCAGGTAGGGCACGGATTTGTAGATGATGCCGTGGCCTGCGATGGCCCAGTCGCGGGCCAGGGCGGCGTCGTCGGCGGTGCGGTTGCCTTTGACGCGCACTTCGGTCCATTGCCCGTCGCGGCCAAAGCGCCAGGTGCGAGCGGGGCGGCCTGCAATGTGGAAGGCGATGCAGTTGTGCTGCAGCAGGTCTTGCGGCGTGGTGGGCGTGCCGTGGCGCTTCAGGTAGGCCGGGGCAGCCCACAGCATGGGGCGGGTGGTGGTAAGGGGGCGGGCGATGAGGCGCGAGTCTGCCAAGGGACCATAGCGCAGGGCCACGTCCACTTCATCGCGCGTCACGTCCAGGGGCCTGTCGCTCACGCTCAGGGCCAGCTCTACACCGGGGTGCATTGCCAAAAACTCATCAAACCAGGGCAGCAGCATGTTGCGCGCCAAGTCGGATGGTGCGGCCACGCGCAGTGCGCCCACCAGGGTGCCGTGGTGGGCGGTGGCCATGCTCTCGCCTTCGGCCAGCAGGTCAAACGCGCGCTGGGCGTAGTCGAGCAGGATTTGCCCCTGGGCGGTAAGGCGCATGGCGCGGGTGGAGCGTTCGAACAGGCGCGAGCCCAGCTGCCCTTCCAGCCGCTTGAGGGCGGCGCTGGCGGCGGCGGGTGTCATGCCCAGGGCACGGGCTGCAGCGCTGAGTGTGCCGGTGCGTGCGGTGTGGGTGAGCACATGCAGGTCGGCCAGGTTTTCGATTTTCATGGGCGGGCTGTGGTTTGAAGCGGGTTTTGGCTGGGTGGATTCGACGCCCAGCCCATGGAGCTGTTCACGCTGAGTCTGCCCAGGCGCTGCGCAGGGTGTCGGCAGGCTCAGCCCGAAGGGATGTTTCGCGACCAAAATGATTGTGGGATATTTTCAATTTTGATTTGAAATTGAATGCAATAAAAGCTGTCTTATCAATTGTGAGTTGCGTATTTACAGTGCCTGCATGGCTTGGGATGGGCCCAGGCTAGTGATGAATGCGCAAGGCGCCTGGTGCGCGTGCTTGCGATGCAACGAAAGGACTGTGATGAAAGCCGTTGGATACCGTGCAAACTGGCCTGTGGACCATGCCGAGGCGTTGTTGGATGTGGAGCTGCCTGCGCCGGTGCCGGGCGCGCGCGATGTGCTGGTGCGGGTGAAGGCCGTGTCGGTGAACCCGGTGGACACCAAGGTGCGCAAGGGCTCGCTGCCGCCCGAGGGGCAGGTCAAGGTGCTGGGCTGGGATGCCGTGGGCACGGTGGAGGCGGTGGGGGCGCAGGTGTCGCGCTTCAAGGTGGGTGACCGGGTGTACTACGCGGGCTCCATCACCCGCCCCGGGGCCAACAGCGAACTGCATGCGGTGGACGAGCGCATCGTGGCGCTGGCCCCCCAGTCACTTTCTGACGAGCAGGCTGCGGCCTTGCCGCTGACCACCATCACGGCCTATGAGTTGTTGTTTGACCGTCTGGGTGTAAGCAAGGGCGGCGGTGCGGGGCAGACCCTGCTGGTGGTGGGTGGTGCGGGCGGGGTGGGCTCCATCCTGATCCAGCTGGCGCGGCAACTGACGCAGCTGCGCGTGGTGGCGACGGCCTCTCGCCCCGAAACGCGGCAGTGGTGCCTGGACCTGGGGGCGCATGTGGTGGTCGACCACTCGAGGCCCCTGGCTGCGGAGCTGAAGGCTGCGGGTGTGGAGGGTGTGGAGCTGGTGGCGAGCCTGACGCAGACGCAGCAGCACTATCCACAGCTCATCGAAGCCTTGAAGCCTCAAGGACGCCTGGGCGTGATTGATGACATGCAAGGACTGGACGCGATGCCACTCAAGAGCAAGGCCTTGTCCCTTCACTGGGAGATGATGTTCACCCGCCCCATGTACGAAACCCCCGACATGGCTGAGCAGGGCGCTTTGCTGGCAGAGGTGGCTGCTCTGGTGGATGCGGGGCGTATCCGCTCAACGGCGAGTACCAGCTTTGGCACTATCAACGCGCAGAACCTGCGCAAGGCGCATGCGTTGATCGAGTCCGGTAAAGCCCATGGCAAGGTGGTGCTGGCGGGGTTCTGAGTCATTTGTCTCTACCCCGCGACGGGCCTGCCTGCGCTGTCGTTGGCAGGCCGTTAACATTGCCCCACTCGAAAACCACTACTACATGAGAGAGGGAACCCATGTTCATCGTCTGGGGGCGGAAACTCGTCCATCGCAAGCTGGGCCACGTGGCCGATTTCTGTCCCATTTGCCGCAAGCCGCGGCCTTTTGTGCTGCAGCGCATCGGGTCTGCCGGGCACGTGTACTACATCTCGGTCGGTGAGGGCGCTTTGGTGGGGTTTGAGCGCACTTGCCTCAAATGCAACACCACCTTCAATGCCGAGCCCACCCATTACGCCAAGGTGGCTCCAAAGTTGTTGCCCTGGAACGATCTGGTGCGCCAGACGTTTCCGACGCTGCATGAGGCGTGGGCTGACCGGTTGGCGCTGGAGCAGCAGGTGCTCAGCAACCCGCACAGCCTGTCTGCACAAGACCGCCATGCCCTGATACGCAGCCCGTTCCTGCTGCTCTCCCCCAAGGTAGAGCAACGGTTTGCGTCTACGCATCTGGACAAAGAGGTGGTCTTTGCCCTGATCGGCGCCATTGTGTTGTTGATGACGGTGCCACCTGTGGCTGGCAAGTTCATGTCGGATGCACCAGAGAGAGGTTTGCTGGTTGCTTTGCTGGCAGGGGGTGCCTTGGTGGGGTGGCAAATCTACCAGTCCAGCAGGCGCTTCATGCGCAGACAAATATTGCCCGTGCTGGCCCGCAGCCTCATGCCGTTGAAACCCACCCCAGGCGAATTGCAGGCGGTGGTGTCGGAGTTGAAGTCGTTGCGGCACAAGATGGGCTCGAAGCTTCACCTGCCTGACCTGTATGCGCAGATGAAGCAGCGCAAGACGGCCGCCTGAGGTAGCGGTTCTTCTCGGTCTGCGCCCTGCCCCCATGGCTTTTTGTATCGGAATGCCGCAGACAAAAAAGCCCGGCTGCACCGGTGGCGCAGCCGGGCTCAGAGCCCATGCCAGCAGGGTTATGCGGTCATGAACCCGAGGTCGGTAGGGTAGTCGGCACTGCCAAAGTTGCGCAGGTTGGGCAGCACGCCCGCCAGTTCGGTGTTGCTCACGCCAAACCACTTGGCCAGGGTGGCTGCGTATTGGTCTACCGAGGTGCTGGGCAGCAGGCGGCCCTGGCCCACGTGCCACTGGTCGTTGGCATCGGTGGTGTTGCCCACGCTCACGGGCGGTGCCTTGCCGTAGAAGGCCTTGCCTTTGACTGCGCCGCCCACCATCAGGTGGTGGCTGCCCCAGCCGTGGTCTGACCCGTCGCCGTTGGAGCTGAGGGTGCGGCCAAAGTCGGATGCGGTGAAGGCGGTGACCTGGTTGGCCACCCCCAGCTCCACCGTGGCGTCATAGAAGGCGCTCATGGCTTCGCTCACGCGCTTCATCAGGGTGGGTTGCTGCGAGATGAGGTTGTCATGCAGGTCAAACCCGCCCAGCGACACCATGAACACCTGCCGCTTGGTGCCCAGCGTGCTGCGCGCGCCAATCAGGCGGGCCACCATCTTGAGCTGGTCGGCCAGCGAGTTGTTGGCGGGGAAGGCGGTGGCCAGGGTCACGCCTGCCAGCCCGGCGGTGATTTGCGATTCGGCCGTGACGGCGCGGGCGGTGACGCGGTTGTATTCGTTCTCCAGCACCTGCGTGCTGGTCTGCTGGATGAGCGAGGTGAGCGCGCTGCGCACGGCGGCCGAACCGTTGACGTTGCCCTTGACGCCATTGATGGCGATGGCCCCGCCCGTGCTGACCTGATAGGACAGCGCCGAGTCGCCCGACAGGAACACGGCGTTGCCCGTGACCGATACGCAGGTGAACAGCGAGTTGGTGTTGGAGGACAGCGCCAGATCGCCCAGGTTGCCACCCCAGCCCACGGTGGAGCCTTCAGGCGATGAGGATTGCCAGATGGACTGCTGGTCGTTGTGCGAGAACAGCTTGGGCGGCAGGGGGTACAGCGTGCGATTGCTGCTGTTGTATTGCGCGCGGGTCAGGGGCACCACCAGTGGGCCCACGTTGAGCTGCACGGCGGCCTTGCCTGCGTTGAAGAGGCCCGCCATGCCGGTCATGGCGGGGTGCAGCGCGTACTGGCGGCCTCCGGCCAGGGCTGTGGTGGGGTTCAGCAGCGTGGCGGCCAGGTCGGTCTTGGCAATGGCGATGCCCCCGCCGTTCTGGCCCGATCCGCCGCGGATGGTGGCGTACTTGTTGTAGCTGTCATCGTCGTAGGTGATGACGGTGTTGGCGTAGTCGTTGCCGCCGTACAGGAACACGCACACCAGCGCCTTGTAGTCGGTGGCGGTGAAGGCAGCGGCTTCGCCCATGGCGGCAAGGTTCAGCGCAAAAGGCAGGGCGGTGCCCGCCATGCCCAGCTGGGCAGAGCGGCGCAGAAAGGCACGACGGCTGTGGAGTTCGGGTTGGATGAGGTGCATGGTGGCCTTCTCTCTTTGCCTCGTTATTTCTGGATGAGGTACTCGGCCGAAGCCATGACCAGCAGCACCGCAGAAGCGATGCGGTTGAGCTTGACGGCATCGGTACTGGTGGCAGTGACGGCGGTGGCCTTGAGCGCGTCGGCAATCAGCTTCACGGTGGCCGCAGAGAGTTGGCCCGCACACATCAGCAGGTTGATGCGTGCCACCAGCGCATCGGCATCGGTCACGATGGCCATCTCGTTGGGGTACAGCGTCTTGATGTCGTAGCCGTTGTTGGTGTTGCTGCCGTTCTCGGGCAAGTTGGGGGCGTTCACATAGATGCCGTTGCGGGTCACGCTCTGCATGTAATTGAGGTAGCCACCCACGCTGCTTTCGTTGACGAGCTGGAACTCTGGCGCCACCTGCCCGGTGCTCGCCAGCGCAGTGGAAGGCGGCACATAGCCGGGGCGGAAGAAGTTGAACACCGAGGGTGAGCGCAGCGGGCTTTGCGACAGGCGCGAGCCCGCGCTGCTGGTGTCGCCAATCTTCCAGCTGCCGTACTGCGATGTGACCCCGAAGGTGCGCGCCCATTGCACCAGGCGCAGCATGGGCTCGCGCAGCTTGCCGAAGCTGGGCTTGGTCAAGCCTGCAGGCTCGCGGGCCTCGTCGTCCATCAGGATGGCCATGATGACGGCCTTCATGTCGCCCCGCACGCCAGCGCCGTTGTTGTTGAAACGTGCGGCAACGCGACTCACGTAGGCGGGCGACGGGTTGCTGGTGACCAGTCGCTGGATGAGCTGCTTGCCGATGAACGGGCCCACGTTGGGGTGGTTGAAGATCGTGTCCAGCGCTGTCTTCAGTGCAGCGGCACCTGGGGTGCTGGCTGCAATGGTGGTGCCCAGAAACGTGGCGGCCAGCGTGGAGTGCAGTGATTCCTTCAGCACCATGGGCAGGCGGGTGAAGTGGATGCTGGGCACCGTGCGGGTGCTGTTGGGGACCGTGGCGGGTACGTTCTGCGACATGTCGTAGTCGTACCCCGTGAATACCCGGGCCAGGTTGGTGATGTCGGACTGCGTGTAGCTGTCGATGGGCTTGCCCGAGCCGTCGGTTTTGGGCGTGCCATCCTGGTTCAGCTCCACCAGACCAATGGACATCAGCTGCAGAATTTCGCGGGCGTAGTTCTCGTCGGGCTGGCGGCCGGTAGCGGCGTTTTCTTTCTGGTTACCGCGCGTGTTCAGGTAGTAGCCCATGGCGGGGTTCAGGGTCACGTCCTGCAGCACCTGGCGGTAGTTGCCAAAGGCGTTGGCCACGAGCTGATCCCAGTAGTGGGCGATGGCATGGCTGCGCCAGCTCAGGTCCAGTCCGCTGAGCGATACCACGCAGATCTCGGACAGCGCCAGGGCCACGCGCTTGCGCAGCCCGTCAGACGAAGTCATGAGCTGCGACCAGATCATGCAGTCGCCGGGGTAGGTGTTGTCGTAGAAGTTGGTGGTGTCTGAGACGGCAGAGTAGCCGCGCTGGTTGAGCCAGTCCCACCCGGTGGTGCCAATGGGCTGCGCAAACTGCGCATTGATCCAGGCCTCGTACCCCTGGTTGCGTACGCTGGCGATGTCGCCAGGGGATGCATGGAACTGGGCCTGCAGCAGAAAGCGGGCCGCTTCCTGGTCCGTTGCCGCGGTTTTGTAGGTGTAGTTGCTGGGGGCAGGAGATGGCGAAGGGCTTGGGCTTGGGCTTGGGCTGGGTGCTGGCGAGGGGCTAGGGGATTGTGTTGGTGTCGGCGCTGGGCTAGGGGCGGGAGATGGTGAAGGGCTCGGAGATGGTGTCGGCGCAGGCGTGGGACTTGGTGAGGGTGAAGGCGCAGCCGGATTGCCCGCCGGTGGTGCTGGGGTAGGTGTAGGGACCGGGGTGGGACTGGGTGTTGCAGGTATGGCCGTGGGGCTGTCGCTCCCCCCGCCACCGCAGGCGGCCAAGGCTACGCTGGCCATCAATGCGGCGAGCGACGGGCGAACAATGTGACTCGCGCTTTCCTCCGCTCCAAGCGCAACAGGTGTGGATGGATGGGGGCCCTCAGCTTCCTCTGCCGCTGCACAAAGCAGAGGCTCCTCATAAGTTGTTGTCATGGTGTGACTCATCGTGGAGTGATGCAGCGAAGTGTAAAAAACAAGACCATGTGCAGCATTGCCAATGTGTGAGCAATCGCTACTTTTGTTGCTTAGGCGTTTGTTCGAATAGGACTTGGTCCACGCATCGTTAAACGTTTGTGAACCCCGCAAAGCGCGGCTGACATTAATGCTCAGCTCCTTTGAAGGCCGCAAAAAGCATTCCATCGCGTGCGCTTTGTCCGGCACGCCAGTAGTCCGGCACTGACGATGCAACCCTGGACCGGCCTACGCCCTGCGGCCGCGTTGCTTTCTACAGTCACTTCCATCGCTGCACGCAGAGGTTCCGCACACACCGGGTGGATGGCTGCAGTGACGAAGAAAAGGATGCACGCCATGAACGAACAACGCATCGAAGGCAACTGGAAGCAATTCAAGGGCAAGATGCTCGAGCAATGGGGCAAGCTGACCGACGACGACTTTGACCAGATGGCTGGCCGTCGCGAGCAGTTTGTCGGCAAGCTCCAAGAGCGCATGGGCCTGGCCCGTGAAGCGGCTGAGCGGCAACTCAAGGATTGGGAAACCCGCAACCCGTCTTTCCGGTTTACGGACTGACGTCCACATGGCCCATGGCTACCAAAACATTACCCAAAACGGGTTAACCCAGCCATGGGCTCCACATTCCTTTCGTACGTCCCTTCAGACATGTCGGCGCACTTGCGACCGGCCATTCACAACACTTTTGAGGAGAAAAACCATGCAATTTCGTCACCACATCAGCCGCAATCTCATCGCCCTGTCTGTCACCGCTCTGCTGGGCACCTCGGCCCTGGCCATGACCCAGGCCGAGTACAAGGCTGCCAAGGACCAGATCAGCGCCGACTACAAGGCCAACAAGCAAAAATGCGATGGCATGCAAGGAAATGCCAAGGACATCTGCATGAAGGAAGCCAAGGGCAATGAGGACGTGGCCAAGGCCGAGCTGGATGCCAAGTACAAGCCCAGCGACCGCGCTTCCTATAAAGCCCGTGTAGCCCGCGCAGATGCTGACTATGCCGTTGCCAAGGAAAAGTGCGATGACCAGACCGGCAATGCCAAGGACGTGTGCGTGAAGGACGCCAAGGCCGCCCATGTGGCTGCCAAGGAAAACGCCAAGGTTGCCCGTGCTGCGAACAAGTCTGAACCGAACCCCACAGAGCACGCAGCCAACGTGGCCGAAGCCCGCAAGGATGCCGCCGCCGAGAAGAACGATGCCAGCTACGCCGCCGCCAAGGAGCGCTGTGACGCCCTCTCGGGTGACGCCAAGTCCAAGTGTGTGGACGACGCCAAGCGCGCGCACATGAAGAACTGAGGCAGATTGCCGCAACGCGTGCAGGGCTGACGCAGCACTGCCGCGCCGGTAATTTGTTACCAAACGAAAGCTTGCCCGCCGCCTTGCTGACCTGCATCAAGGCGGCGGGCGGCTTTGTGCCTAAGCTGCCATTTTTTGTCATCACCAAGGAACAAAAATGGCTGCACTCGAATGGTCGGACGCGCTCGCGCTGGATCTGCCGCTCATGGACGACACGCACCGCGAATTTGTGGAGCTGCTTGCCCAGGTAGAGCAGGCAGACGATGCCACCGTGGTGCAGCAGTGGCAGGCGCTCATCACGCATACCGAGCACCACTTCGGCCAGGAAGACGACTGGATGGCCGCCACCCGCTTTGCATCGGGCAACTGCCACAGTACCCAGCACAAGGTGGTGCTGCAGGTGATGCGCGAAGGCATCGTGCGCGCCCAGCAGGGCGATCTCCAGCCCATCCGCATCATGACGGGCGAACTGGCGCTGTGGTTTCCACAGCATGCACAAACCATGGATGCCGCCCTGGCGCTGCACCTGCGCCGCGTGGGCTTTGACCCCGCCACCGGCCAGGTGCATGCACCCGATGCGCTGCCCGGCGAGCTGATCCACGGCTGCGGGGGCAGCAGTTGCTCCGACCAAGCCACAGCGACGCAAGCCACTGACACCGCCGAAGCCGCTGCAGTGGCTTGATGCTATTGAAAGAATAGCTGTCTGCGCTTATTTTTAAAGCCCTGCAGGCCAAAATGAGCCTGATTTGGGTATGCCTGCGTGCAGCGCCACCATGCGCCAGGCCAATTCCCGCAGCGCACGCCGCAGGGGCGCAGGCGCTGCGCAACCATAGGCAGCCGTCAGCACCGCCTGCTTGGCGGTGCGCAGGGCCTGTCGATCCTGCTGGGCCAAGGCCTGCCACAGCGCCCGGCGATGCCGGTTGAGCTGAAGCTGCTCGACCCCCGCCAAACCTGCGCACCAGGGCGGTGTGGCGGGCAAGTCGCTGTGGGGTGAGCATGTTGCGCCGGTGCTGGTGTCAATTGGCTCACAGTGCAGGGCGGGGGTCATGGTGGGGCTCATGGCGCATCCTTGGGCGATGGGGAGGCATCCTGCGCAGGTGCGACCGTTCTGCGGTGCGCTGCGGTTGGCGGGACCGGGCGTTGTGGGGTTGCACTCAGCCCGTACCAGTTCACCTTGCGCGTCAGCACCATCACCGTAGCCAGCACCAGGAACAGCGCAATCGACCCCACGGCCAGCGCAGTCTGCTCCAGTTGCAGCAGCACATACAGCAGGCCATACAGCAGCCCAATGCCCAGGCCCATGGGCAACCCACGTGCCAGCCCGCCCAGCATGTGGCTGGCGTAGTAGCCCAGCAGCAGCACGCAGGCGGTCGCTGCCGCCAGGTACGACCAGCCAAACGGCAGGTGTTCAGACAGGCTCACCAGCAGCAGGAAGAAGCTGCACAGGGCGGCCCCCACCAGCAGGTATTGCACCGGGTGCACCCGCAGCCGCTTCATCAGTTCGAACAGGCCCACCGCCACAAAGGTGAGGCCGATGAACAGCAACCCATACTTGGTCGCCCGGTCCGCCAGTGTGTAGGGATTCACCGGGTCTACAAACGCCACGCTGAAGCTGTCGGCGCAGTCACGCGGCATGGTGCCTGCAGGGGTGTATTCCGCAGGGCTGTCGTCGTAACCGGCGGTGCAGATGCGTTTGCCGCCCTGCACATCCTGCTGGGCGGTGGTGGCCAGCGACGAGAGCCGCCACTGGGCCGTAAAACCTTCAGGCCCCCAGGTGCGCTCGGAGGGCAGGAAGCGGCCGGTGAAGGAGGGGTGCGGCCAGCCGCCCGCCATCTTCACCTCGGTGTTGCCGCCCAGCGGCACGATGGCCAGGCGCTCGGTGCCCACCAACTCCAGGTCCATGGCCAGCGTCAGGGGCTCGGTACGGCCGCGCACGGCCTCTGGCAATACGGCGTGCAGGCCGCGGCTGTAGGTGGGGTGGAAGGTGCCCGGCTTGAGCGTGAGGGCCTGCTCGTCCAGCACCATCTGCGCGGTGCGAATACCGCGCGCATCGCCCACCGCCACCATCACGATGGGGGCGCCGCACTGCAGGCGTGAGCCCTTCACAGTGCTTTGCGCCGTGAGGCCTGGCAGCCCTGCCCACTGGGCCGTGAGGTGGGCCTTGAGGTTGTAGGTGTTGACCTTGTGCAGGCCGCGCGAGCGCTCTGCCATGCCCACGCTGGAGCGCACCTGCAGCTGGTCTGGCATGGCGGTAAGCAGAAATTCGCGTCGCTGCTCGGTGGTGCGGCGCTCCTCGCCCTTGCCTGATTCCACGTCCCAGGTTTCCACGCAAGCGCTGTGGATCATGGGGCCCATCAGCGTCTGCTGGCCCGCCAGGCTATCGGCCACGCTTTGGGCGGTGAGCGTGCGATAGCGCTGGCGGTCGCGCACCACATCTTCAATCTGGCCCAGGCCTATCAGCAGCAGCACCAGCACAACGCACAGGGCTGCCAGTTTGGTGATCAACGGGTGTTTCAAAAGACTCCTCCTTGGGGTGAACATAGGGAGGGAGTTTTGGAGCGGGGCGTGATGCAGCGATGAAGTTTGTGAAGCGGGTGTGAAGTGTTGAGCGGCTGTCATGAAAACGCGCTGTTGACTGACGCCAAACCGTCACACAGCCGAGATAGCCTTGGAGCCTGTTGACGAGCCCTTGGGAGATCGTCAACAGGCTCTAACTGTTACTGTTACAACCCCGCTCAGAGGCAAGCCATGTTTTCAAAACTGTTTGGCTGGACGAATCTGTTGGATGCGCTGCTGGATGACCTGTTTGACGAACAGCGATGGGGCCTGGATCTGCCCGGGCAGGACTGCCTGTGCACTGATGAGTGGCTTGCACTGGCGGCTCAGGACTGACCTTCAAAAGGTAATGCGCGGCTCGCTGCAATACCGCGTGCAGCGCCGTGCAGAGCTTCGGCAAGCTCTTAAGCGTGGTCGGGCTGCAAATCCAGCTCCACCCGCAACCCCGGCTGGGTATTGCGCACCTGCATGCGCCCACCGTGCAGCACCATCACCCGCTGCACGATCGCCAGCCCCAGGCCCGATCCGCTGCGTTCGCCGCCCGGTCTGGCGGTGGTAAAGAACCTTTCACCCAGGCGCGGTAGCGCAAAGCCGGGCACGCCGGGGCCTTCGTCCTGCACGGCCACTACCGCGCCGTCCAGCTCCACCCGCACCGTGCTGCCGGGGGGCGCAAAGTCAATCGCGTTGTCCAGCAGGTTGCCAATGGCCAGGGTGATCAGTTCTGCCTCCCACGGGCCGCTGTGGCCCTTGCCCCTGAGCACCAGGGCCAGGCCGCGCTGCGCCGCACGGCCCTGCGTGTGGGTGATGGCGGCAGCGGCACAGTCGTGCAGCGCCACGGGGGCACGGCCTTCGGCGTGCTGGCGCTGTTCCAGTTTGCTCAGCTCCAGCAGCCGGTCAATCAGCCGCTGCAGGCGTTCGCTTTGCTGCACCACCTGCAGGGCAAATTCGGTGCGGTCTGCGGCGGGCAGCTCGTCTTGCAGCAACTCGCCCGCGCCGCGTATGGCGGCCACGGGGCTCTTGAGTTCGTGCGTGAGGGCGCGCACATAGCCCTCGATGTAGTCGCGCCCTTCCAGCCGGGCGCGCATGCGGTCCATGGCGCGGGCCAGGTCGCCCAGTTCGCCCGGCACCTCGGGCACCGCCAGGGGCTGGGTGGCGCTCTTGCCGATGGAGCCCTCGGCATCTGCAGGGCCTTGCACGCTTAGGGCGTAGTCGCGCAGGCGGCGCACGTTCCACACCATCCACAGCGTCACGCCCACACCCACGGCGGCAGACAGGGCCAGCAGCAACAGCCCGCCCATGAACACCTTGCGCTCGGCCCGGTCGATAAAGCGCTGCACCGTGCGCGTGGGCTTGGCCACCGTCAGCACCCCGGCAATGCGCTCGTCCACATAAATGGGCGCGGCCACATGCATCACACCGCTGGTGTCATCGCTCTCCACCTCGCGGGTGGAGCGGGCTCCGTACTCGCCGCGCAGGGTGCGGGCCACGTCGCGCCACTGCGAATAGTCGGCCCCCACGGCGTGGTTTTCAGAGTCAAACAGCACCCGGCCCTGGTGGTCGGTGACATAGATGCGGTAGTCGAGCGACTGCTTGGAAAACCCCCAGATGCCCGCATCAATCGGCCGCGTGGCGTAGTGCCGCACGCGCTGGGCAAAGCGGCTGTGGCTGGCATCGCGCGCCAGTTGCCCGCTGGCAAGGTCATCGCTGGCCAGTTCGGCCAGGATGTTGGCCGTGTCCACCATCATGTCTTCCATCACCTCACGCACGCTGGGCTTGATCTCGGCCATGAACACGCGCAGCACAAAGAACGCGGCAATGCCGTTGATGAGGAAGAAGGCGAACAGCAGCCGGATGCCCAGGCGCATGGGTTATGCAGCCTTTCTATAAAAATGATAGCTGCCTGCGCTTGTAGGATAAGCGCTAGCGGCTGATTTGGCTTTAAATGTCAAGGCAGTAGCCCATGCCCCGGTGCGTGCTGATGTACTCGCAGCTGGCATCCAGCTCGCGCAGCTTGGCTCGCAGGGTTTTGATGTGGGTGTCCACCGTGCGGTCGGTGCTCTCGCTGTCGTCTCCCCAGGCGGCGGCCAACAGCGCATCGCGTGAATGGATACGGCCCGCCCCCCGCAGCAGGTGCGACAGCAGCCGGTATTCGCGCCGCGTGAGCGGCAGCGCCTGCCCATGCAGGGTGATGCGCTGGCCTGCCTCGTCGTCCACAAAGGGTGTGGCTGCCACCGCGGCGGGGGCAGGCGCAGGCATGGCAGCGCGGCGCAGCAGGGCCTTGATGCGGGCAGCCAACTCGCGGGGGCTGAAGGGTTTGGCCAGGTAATCGTCCGCACCCAGCTCCAGGCCCAGCACGCGGTCCAGCTCCTCGCCCCGAGCGCTGAGCATCAGCACCGGCGTGGCCTGGCGCAGCCGCAGGGCCGCAGCGGCTTGTCCATGGCGCACGTCGCGCAGCAGGTCCAGCCCATTGCCATCGGGCAGGCCCACATCCAGCACGAGCAGGTCAAACGGGTGGCGCTGCATCTGCTGGCGCGCGTCCTGCACCAGCAGGCAATGCGTTACCTGCAGGCCGTCGCGCTCCAGCGTGTAGGCCACGGTGCGGGCGATGGCGGGGTCGTCTTCCAGCAGTAGCAGCTTGGCGTGCATGCCTCGATCATCCGTTGCGTTGGGCGAGAGCAGTGGCGCATGACACTGGCGCGCCCCCAGCCCGAAACGCCAAGCAAGGGCCGTCCCGCAGCGAGGGCGTTGTCCCCTTGGGGGGAAGGCGCCGAAGGCGACTCAGGGGGGCTCCCATATCAGCGAGCAACCAGTACCGGGAACAGCTTGCCCAGGCCATCGGCCATCACCTCTACCGCCAGGGCGGCCAGGATCAGGCCCATGAGGCGCGTCATCACGTTGATGCCGGTTTTGCCCAGCACGCGGGCAATCGGGTCTGCCAGCGAAAAGCACAGGGCCGTGGCCCCAGCAATCACCACCCCATAGCCCACCAGGGCAGCGTGTTGCCAGAAGGTTTGCGCACGGTCGGCATAGATCACCACGGTGGACATGCTCGCCGGCCCGGTGAGCAACGGAATGGTAAGCGGCACCACGGCAATGCTGCTGCCCGCGGCGGCCTTTTCTGCGCCTTCCTCCAGCTCATGCGTCATGGGCTTGGCCTCGGCAGGCTGGGCGTTGAGCATGTTCATGGCGCTGATGAGCAGCAGCATGCCGCCGCCCACCTGAAAGCTCTGCAGCGAGATGTTGAAAAAATCCAGAATCTGCAGGCCCAGCAGGGCACAGGCCGCAATCACGCAAAAGCACGCCAGGGTGGCTGTCTGGATGGTGCGGCGGCGCTGCGCGGGCGAGAAGTCCTGCGTGTAGTGAATGAAGAACGGGACGATGGCCAGCGGGTTCACGATGGCCAGCAGGGTGATGAGTGGTTTCAGGTCCATGGCAGTTCTCCGTATTCACTCGATTGTTTTTTGAAAAGGTCTTGAACAGATGCTCAGCGCCCACCCGACACATCCACCAGCGACATGGTCGTGTAGTGTGACGCGTCTGACATGAGCCACACAATGGCCTGTGCCACTTCCTCGGCCGTGCCTCCGCGCTGCATGGGCACCTGGTGGGCCAGGTCGCGCACCCGGTCGGGCAGGCCACCGCTGGCATGGATATCGGTCTCGATCAGCCCCGGGCGCACGGCGTTCACGCGGATGCCCTCGGCTGCCACCTCGCGCGCCAGGCCGATGGTGAAGCTGTCTATCGCCCCTTTGCTGGCAGCGTAGTCCACATACTGGTGGGCCGAGCCCAGCCGCGATGCGGCGCTGGACACATTGACGATGGCACCGCCCGTGCCGCCGCGCCGGGTGCTCATGCGGCGCACGGCTTCGCGCGCGCAGACGATGCTGCCAATCACATTGGTGTCGAACATGCGGCGCAAGCGCGCAACGCTCATTTCATCCACCCGGGCTGTCACATCCACCACCCCGGCGTTGTTCACCAGCGCTGAGATGCGGCCCAGCTGCGCGTCCACCGCGGCAAACATGGCCAGCACCTGGTCTTCGTGCGCCACATCGGCCTGCACGGCCATGGCGCGGCCTCCATGGGTCTGGATCTGCTCCACCACGGCATGTGCTGCCGCTGCGTTGGCGTGGTAGTTGACGGCCACGGCCCAGCCCTGCCGGGCGGCCAGCAGGGCGGTGGCAGCGCCAATACCACGGCTTGCCCCGGTGATTAAGACGATCTTGTCCATGGAATGCTGTCTCCTGCAAGAATGGCGCATTGGAACAGTTTTCAGGAGCAAAACATGGGTCAATTTGTCGATTTGAAGTCTTCCGATGGTTTTGTGCTGCCCGCCTGGGTGGCTGAGCCCGATGCCGCTCCCCGCGGCGCCGTGGTGGTGCTGCAGGAAATCTTTGGTGTCAACTCCCACATCCGCGCCGTGGCCGACCGCTTTGCGGCGCGCGGATATCTGGCCGTGGCGCCTGCCACCTTCCACCGCGTCCAGCCCGGAGTGGAGCTGGGCTACACCGCGGATGACATGCAGGCAGGCATGGGCCTCAAAAGCGCGGTAGAGGCGCTGCCCGCTCCTGGCGTCATGCCCGACATCCAGGCCGCCATTGACTACGCCGCCCAGCGCAGCGGTCGCAAGGTGGGCATCGTGGGTTTTTGCTGGGGCGGCTTGCTGACCTGGCGTGCTGCCTGCACGCTGACAGGGCTGTCTGCCGCAGTGCCTTACTACGGCGGTGGCATGACCACACCGGAAGAGGCCGCCCGCCAGCCGCTGGTGCCGGTGCTGGCCCACTTTGGCGAGCGCGACCACTGGATTCCGCTGGACAGCGTGCAGGCCTTTGACCGCGCCCAGCCCGGCGTGGAAGTGCATGTGTACCAGGCCGACCACGGCTTCAACTGCGACCAGCGCGGCAGCTACGACGAAGCCGCCGCCATGGCCGCCCGCGACCGCACGCTGGCGTTCTTCGACAAGCATTTGGGCTGATGGCCCCAGGCATGGCCCGCAGCCTCCACGCTGCGTGGCTGTGCCCGTCAAAGCAGGGTGGGGCATCGCATTCAACCGGGGGGCGCCATGGCCAGCTGCATTCCAAAATTCAAGCCTTTTTGGCCTCTAGCGCCCTTCTATAAAGCGCTGGCAGCTATTTATTTAATAGCATTTGCCAGCCTGCTCCACGCGGCCGACTACACCGGACCGCTGTTTGACGCCCACCTCCACTACAACGAAGAAGCCTGGAACGGCAGCACAGGGCCGCATCCGCCCGCCGATGTGCTGGCGCGCATGAAGGCCAGCGGGGTGCGGGCCATCGTGGCCAATTCGCGGCCCAATGCAGGCTCGCTGGCGCTGGCGGCCCTGCCCCAGATGCGCGAGGCGGGCATCGCTGTGGTGCCCTTTGTGCGTCTGTATCGCACCCGTGCCGACTACACCGGCTGGCCCCGCGACGAATCCATTTACGACATGGTGCTGGCCGAACTGGCGCGCGGCACCGCAGCGGGCCCGTACCGTGGCCTTGGTGAATTCCACCTGTATGACAGTGCCGATGCCAACGGCCCGGTGGCCCGCAAGCTGATGCAACTGGCCGAGCAGCGCCGCCTGGTGGTGCTGGCGCATGTGGACGATGTGGCGATTGACCTGCTGATGGCGCACACCGCCAGCCAGGGGCAGTCGGTGCGCCTCATCTGGGCCCACACGGGCATTGGCGGCGTGCCGGTTGCGCGGGTCGATGCGCTGCTGGCCCGCTACCCCGGCCTGGTGGGCGAGCTGTCGTACCGCCCCGGGCTGGTGTGTGAAGGTGGGCAACTGTGCCCTGAGTGGCGCGCGCTGCTGCTCAAGTACCCCAGCCGCTTTGTGATGGGCTCAGACACCTGGGTCAACCAGCGCTGGCAACACTACGAGGCGCTGATGCGGGACTACCGCACTTGGCTGGGTGGCCTGCCCGCCGATGTGGCCCAGCGCGTGGCCTGGGGCAACGCCGCCGCGTTGTTCGGGGTGGCAGCTACGGGCCCGGAGCGCAAGAACTGAGCGCAGCGGCTGTGGTACAGCCTCAGGCCGCCGTGAGCTGTCGCTGCGCTGGCAACTGGCTCTGCATGGGGCTCGGTGCAGGGCGGCGCAGCGGCGCTGAGCTGTCAGCCACCTTGAAGGTGGACGCAGCCTGCGCCAGCCGGTAGGCCTGTTCACGCAGGCTTTGCGCGGCAGCGGCAGACTCTTCCACCAGCGCGGCGTTTTGCTGGGTGGCCTGGTCGAGCTGGGCGATGGCGTCGTTCACCAGGGCAATGCCGTCAGATTGCTCGCGGGCGCTGGCGGCAATGTGCGCTATCACCTCCGTCACCCTTTGCACCGAGCTGACGATGTTCTGCATGGCGGCCCCGGCGTTGTGCACAAGCTGCGTGCCTTCACCCACCTTCTCCACGCTGGTGGAGATCAGGCCCTTGATTTCCTTGGCCGCTTCGGCGCTGCGCTGGGCCAGGCTGCGCACTTCGCCCGCCACCACGGCAAAGCCACGGCCCTGTTCACCGGCGCGGGCCGCTTCCACCGCTGCATTCAGCGCCAGGATGTTGGTCTGGAAGGCGATGCCATCGATGGTGCCGATGATGTCTGCAATGCGGCGCGAACTGGTGTGGATGTCTTCCATCGTCTCCACCACCTGGGCCACGATGCTGCCGCCTTGCGATGCCACCTCGGCGGCTGACGAAGCCAGCGTGCTGGCGGTGCGGGCGGCCTCTGCCGACTGTTGCACGGTGGCCGTGAACTGCTCCATGGACGAAGCCGTCTGCTGCAGATTGGCGGCCGTGTGTTCGGTGCGCGAAGACAAGTCTTGCGTGCCCCCCGCAATCTGGTCACTGGCGCTGGCAATCTGGTCGCCCGCGCTGCGGATCTGTCCGATCACCGAGGCCAGCGAATGCTGCATGTCTGCCAGGGCCCGCAGCAGGTGGCCAGTTTCGTCCTGGCGGGTGCTCATGACGTTGCTGGTCAAGTCGCCACTGGCAATGGTGTCCGCGACGGCCACCGAGTCGCTCAGGGGGCGTGTGATGCTGCGGGTGATGGTCACGGCCAGCACCATGCCCAAACCGCAGGTGATGGCCCCCAGGGCAATCAGCCAATAGCGGGCCTTGTCGTTGGCTTCCTTGATGGGGGCGGCCGATTGGTCCAGCGCCTTGCGCTGCATCTCCATCAGCGCTTCCACACCTGCCATGTATTGCTTGGCTGCGGGCACAAAGCGCGATTCCAGTTGCGCATCGGCCTGTGCGTGCTGGCCTTCGTGGCGCAGGCGGTTTACGTCGTCGCGCGCTGCGGTGTAGTTCTGGCGCAGCGCACTGATGTCCTTGAACAGGGCGCGCTCGGTGTCGGTCTGCATCAGCTTTTCCACCTTGGTCTGAATATCTGTGGTGGTACTGGCCGAGAGTTTTTGTTCTTCGGCAAAGTAGCTGGACAGGGATGCATCGCTGCTTTTGGCGATGGCAGTGGTGCGGCGCACCGCGGTGTGGATCAGGCGATACCAGTCGCTGATCAGACGTTCTTTGGCCAGGGGCTGTTCAATGACGGCCTGGGTGGACACCGAGGCTGTTTGCAGTTGCCACACCCCGAGCAGGGTGCCCAGCAAAGACAGGGCGAGCAGCATGCCGAAGCCCAGGGAGAGACGCTTTCCGATGGCAATTTGATTCATGAGACAGGTTCTTCGAGAAAGTGCCGCCACGGTCGGTGGCGGGTTTGCTGGCGTTGCCGGGTAAGACTTGAGCCAGCCGTTACAGGGCGTGTTGCCCACTGCGCGGGGCGGTTGTGCCGTCCCAACGGGGCGGGATCACCACGGTCGGTCGGGTACACCGTGGGTGTAAGGGCGGTGCCTTGCTCCACACGTCTGGGGGGCGATGAACTTCCAAGCCCAGGTCTCACGGCTGGTGATGGTGGGCCAGTGGCGGCTGGCGCATGGAAGAGGGTGCAAATTCATGCCGGGAGAGATCCCGGCGACCGATAAAAGCCTCAGGATCTGCAGTTCGTAGTGGTTACGAATTGCAACACCGCTGGGTCGGGGGCACATTGATTTTGGTCAACTCTGGGCTTGTGCCCTGTGTGCCCTACGTACTCCAGGTAGAAGGTGGACCCCTGCGAACTGCGGGTCCCCTGACTGTGTGTGCTCGCGGCTGCAGCCTTTGCGGTGCAATGGCCGCGTATCTTTGACGCTGGTGGCCTCTGAGCTCTTAGCGCAGCTGAGCCGCGCCAAGTCACTCAGTCCTGCCAGGCTGCAGACCGCTCGCACAGCCGCGCAAACCGTGCCAGCAGACCGTTGGACAGCGCCGTCTCCTGCACCGCAGGGCAGGGTTGGCCTGCAGGCAGCGTGGGTGCCAGATGCTCCACATAGCCCTGCATCGCGGCGGCGTTGAATTCGGGATGGAACTGAACACCCCAGGCGTGCCGCCCCACGCGGAATGCGTGGTGGGGCTCGTGGGCGTTGGCGGCCAGATGGGCGGCGTTGGGTGGCAGCGTGCGCACCGTCTGGGCATGCACCACATGGGCATGCAGGCAAGTGGGCAGGCCGCTGAACAGGGCGTCAGCCTGCGCTGCCGGGGTGAGGTGGACATCGACCGTGCCCAGTTCCAGACCGCCAGGGTGGTAGCCCACTTCGCCCCCCAGGGCATGGGCCAGCAACTGGTGGCCGTAGCAAATGCCCAGCACGGGCGTGCCGTGTGTTACCAGTGCTTGAAGCCAGGGCACCAGGGCTTCGCTCCACGGTTCTCGGTCAGACACCATGGCGTGGCTGCCGGTGAGGATGACCCCTGCAAGTGCAGCCGGAGCGGGCAGCGCAGGGAGCTTGCGCGCGTCCAGCACCTGTAGGGGCAGGGTGGTTTCGCCCAGCCCTGCCGCCACCCATTGCTCAAAGTCGCCCATGGTGCGGGTCAGCGTATCGAGGGTGTCGCCGGTTTTGACGATGAGCAGGGGCAATGCGGGTGTGGCGTGCATGAGGGATGGAGGGATGGAAGGCTTGTGATCACTGCTGGCCTGCCCTGGCGCTCCGTCAGGACTGCCCGGTGCGGGCCAGGTAACGCTTGCGCCAGAACAGCAAGACCAGTGCAAGTGCAATCAGGATCATCGAGCCCACGGCCCACCAGAAGCCATCCGACTTGTGGATGAGCGGAATGAATTCGAAGTTCATCCCGAAGATGCCCGCAATCAGGTTCAGCGGCAAGAACACGGCGGTGAGCGCCGTGAGGGTGCGCATGATGTCGTTGGTGCGGTTGCCCTGCACCGAAAAGTGCATCTGCACGGCGGTTTCGGTGCTTTGCTCCAGCCTGCGCACGTGGTGCACCACGCGCTCAATGTGCTCCAGCACGTCACGGCTGCGCACTTTGAGCAGGTCCAGCTCGCGCTGTGCGGCGGGTGATTCGGGCTGAGCCCAGGTTTCCAGCGCGTCAATCCAGTCTTGCACGGCACTGCGCTGGTCTTCGCAGATTTCGTCGAGCTGGTGCAGCGACAGGCGTGCGTCCAGCAGCGAGCTCCAGTTCACATGTCTGGCACGGGGCTTGAGCAGTTCGGTTTGCCAGTGGTCGAGCTGGCGGGTCAGTTCGCGGCGCAGGTCCAGATAGCCGTCCACCATCATGTTGACCACACGCAGCATCAGGTCGGCCGGGCTGGCGGGCAAGCGTGAGCCAGGAATCGGATTGGTGCGGCCTTCGCGCGGGTCGCCTGGGGCCGTGGCCAGCAGTTTGCCTGCGTAGGCATCGCGCACGGCGCAGTCGCTGGGATGCACGGTGAGCAGCACGTGGTCAAACACCGCAAAGCCCACGGGGCTGGTGTCGATGTGCCGCAGCACCAGCGGGCCGGTGGCTTTGCGGGGCGGGGTGGGCGTTGTGTCCGCAGGCTCGCCATCAGTCAAGGCATTGGAGGTGGCCAAACGCCTGAAGACAAGCAGGTCGTATTGAGACGTGTAGTCGTAATGCGAGGGCAGCTGGGCGTTGAGCAGGTCCGACACGTGCAGATCCACCAGCTGCAGGCCCGCCAGGGCTTGCAGTGCGGACTGAATCTCCAGCAGCCGGGCCTGGAACGCCGGGCGTGCCACGGCAATCCACAGGAACCCCTGGCTGGGCGGCTGCGTGGGCAGGTCGGCCAGTTCGGTCACGCCCTGGCTCTGGATGTGGAAGATGCGCATGCAGGCCTGCGGAGTGTTCAATGAAAAATGCTTGTAGCGCTTTGAAGAGCGGCTAACACAACCCCCCTGGCGTTGTTGCTCCGTCTTGTCGTACTGCTTGTACTGCCTGCGACGGAACGCCTAGCCAGGGCCGCTTCGCTGGGTTGTCTTAGCCGCTCTAAATCAAGCGCAACCAGCTATTATTTTGATAGCTTACGAGCAATGTCGCGGGCAAAGTAGGTGAGCACCCCGTCGGCCCCTGCACGCTTGAAGGCGAGCATGCTTTCCATCATCACGGCATCGTGGTCCAGCCAGCCGTTGGCGGCAGCGGCCTTGATCATGGCGTACTCGCCGCTGACCTGGTAGGCGAACGTGGGCACCTTGAACTCGTCCTTCACGCGGCGCACGATGTCCAGGTACGGCATGCCGGGCTTGACCATCACCATGTCAGCGCCTTCGGCAATGTCCATGGCTACTTCGCGCAGGGCTTCGTCGCTGTTGCCGGGGTCCATCTGGTAGACGTTCTTGTCGGCTTTGCCCAAGGCACCACGGGTGCCCACGGCATCGCGGAAGGGGCCGTAGAAGCTGCTGGCGTACTTGGCGCTGTAGGCCATGATGCGGGTATGGATGTGCCCTTGCACCTCCAGCGCCTCACGGATGGCGCCAATGCGGCCGTCCATCATGTCGCTGGGGGCGACGATGTCCACGCCCGCTTCAGCGTGTGTCAGAGCCTGGGCGGTGAGGATTTCCACCGTCTGGTCGTTCAGGATGTAGCCGGTTTCGTCCAGCACGCCGTCCTGGCCGTGGCTGGTGTAGGGGTCCAGCGCCACGTCGGTCATCACACCCAGCTCCGGGAATTCCTTCTTGAGTGCGCGCACAACCCGTGGAATCAGTCCTTCGGGGTTGCGGGCTTCCTGGCCATCGGGGGTTTTGAGGGCCGGATCAATCGCCGGAAACAGCGCCATCACCGGGATGCCCAGCTTCACGCAGTCTTCTGCAACGGGCAGCAGCAAATCCAGGCTCAGCCGGTCCACGCCGGGCATGGAGGCCACAGCCTCGCGCTGCTGCTGGCCTTCGTGCACAAACACGGGATAGATCAGGTCGTTGACCGACACCGCGTGCTCGCGCACCAGCCTGCGCGTGAATGCGTCTCGGCGAAGTCGGCGTGGGCGGTTCTGGGGGAAGGGGGCGGGGGTTGGAAGGTGCATGCCGAAAATTGTGCCCCATCTTCCATGGAAGGCCTTGCGGTAGATGCAGCCTGCTTGCTGTGGAGCAGATGCGTGGGCTGTTCGCCAGCCCTTCTCGACATCCGCCGCTTTGCCAAATGCGCTCTGCCCCGGAGGGAGCGAAATGCCCGATCAAAGTATGGGTGTAATTACATACTGTTGCATTTATTTGGCATTAATGCTAAATTTGAAACCAGGTAGCTTGCTGCCTCCCGCTTTTTCCTCCCTGAGCGGGGCCTGCGATTGCTATACGCATGAGAGGCTTATCAGCCCGGCCTTTTGGTCGGGCTTTTTTTTGCCTTTTTTTGTTTTCTCTCGCAGATTTGCGTGTTCTGTTCGTGTGCGATGGGGCTTTTGTGCCACTTTGATAGCTGGGGCGTTGGGCGGCTTTAAACTGAACCCATGCTCTGGGTAAAAGCCTTTCACATCGTGTTCGTGGCCAGCTGGTTTGCGGGCCTGTTCTATCTGCCACGCATTTTTGTCAATCTGGCGATGGTGGCGCCCGACTCCACTGCCGAGCGTGAGCGGCTGCTGCTCATGGCGCGCAAGCTGTTGCGCTTTACCACTTTGCTCGCCGTGCCTGCCCTGGCGCTGGGCTTGTGGCTGTGGCTGGGATACGGCATTGGCCGCGGCCCTGGCAATGGATGGATGCACGCCAAGCTCACCGTGGTGTTGCTGGTGATTGGCTACCACCATGCCTGCAGCGTGCTGTTGCGCAAACTGGCCGATGGTCGCAGCCAGCGCAGCCACGTCTGGTTCCGCTGGTTCAATGAGGTGCCCGTGCTGCTGCTGCTGACAGCGGTGGTGCTGGTCGTCGTCAAGCCCTTTTGAAGCACACGGGAGGCCGCTGGCTTGCACAAGACATCAGCCTGGCCTCTGGCGGCGAGCTACGCCGCCCTGGTGGTGTTTGCCAGCCTGTTTCCTTTTGACGGCTGGCGGGCGCAGGGGGTAGACCCGTGGATGTTTCTGGTCGCCCCATTGCCGCCCAGGTACTGGACGGGGTTTGACGTCACCTCTAACCTGCTCGGTTACGCCCCCTTAGGCTTTCTGCTGGCCCTGGCCATGCTTCGGTCGGGTCAGACTCGACGATCGGTGCTCTGGGTGGTGCTGGCCGCGGCGCTGGCGGGCTCTGTGCTGTCGCTGTGCATGGAGTTTTTGCAGATCTACTTGCCGCGCAGAGTCCCTTCCAATCTCGATCTGGTGCTGAACGCCGGTGGCACCTTGCTCGGTGCTTTGGTTGCAGCGTTGCTGGAGCGGCTGGGTGCCATTGACCGGTGGAGCCACTTTCGAGAGCGCTGGTTTGTGCCGGACGCCCGGGGTGCGCTGGTGCTGATCGCCCTGTGGCCCATGGCGCTGCTGTTCCCGGCCGGGGTGCCGTTTGGGCTGGGGCAGGTGCTGGAGCGGCTGGAGGCAGCCGTAGAAAACGCGCTCCAGGACACGCCTTTCATCGAGTGGATGCCCTTGCGCGAAGCCGCGCTGGAGCCGCTGTCGCCCGGCGGCGAGGTGCTGTGCGTGATGCTGGGGCTGCTGGTGCCTTGCCTGCTGGGGTATTGCGTGATCCGCCATGTGGGCCGCCGTGCGGCCTTTGCGTTCACCGTGCTGGGGGTGGGGGTAGCGTTCACTGCGCTGTCTGCCGCGCTGAGCTGGGGCCCCAGCCACGCCTGGGGCTGGCTAGAGCAGCCGGTGCGCGTGGGGGTGTGGGCGGCAGCTGGGGCATCGGTGCTGTTGCTGATGCTGCCGCGCCGCGCCAGCGCTGCGGTGCTGCTGGTGGCCTTGGTGTGGCACCTGGCGTTGCTGAACCAAGCCCCCACCAGTGTGTACTTTGCGCAGACGCTGCAGGAGTGGGAGCAGGGCCGCTTCATCCGCTTTTATGGCGTGGGGCAGTGGCTGGGCTGGCTCTGGCCCTATGTGGCGCTGCTGTATGTGCTGGTGCGCGTCTCCCGCCGTGAACCTCAAACCTAAAATACCCCGATGAGCGAATCCACACCCCTGTCCCCCTCGGGCGCCGGCTATTACCAGCGCCATATCTTCTTTTGCCTGAACGAGCGCACCAATGGTGAGGACAGTTGTGCCCACCACAACGCCCAGGCCGGGTTCGATCACTGCAAGGCGCAGGTGAAGGCCGCCGGTTTGGCAGGCGCAGGCAAAGTGCGCGTCAACAAGGCGGGTTGCCTGGACCGTTGCGCGGGCGGGCCCGTGGCGGTGGTCTATCCCGAAGGAACCTGGTACACCTTTGTGGACAAGAGCGACATTGACGAAATCGTCGAGTCGCACCTGAAGAACGGCCAGGTCGTTGAACGCCTGGTGGTGCCGCCTGAAGTGGGCCGCTGAAGGCTTCTCTTTTTAAAGAAAATCTGCTCCTGGCGCTTGATGGATAAGCGCAGGCAGCTATTAAATAAATAGCAATTGTGAACTCCCAAACTGAACGTCTGGTGCTGCAGGGGGCTGCAGGTGCCATCGAGGCTGCGCGTGATACCGCAGCCCTGGCTGAGGGCGCAGCCCCCAAGGGCATCGCCGTGATCGCCCACCCCCATCCCCTGTTTGGCGGCACCATGGACAACAAGGTGGTGCAGACGCTGGCCCGCGCGTTTGTGCAATGCGGCTGGACGGCGGTGCGCTTCAACTTCCGTGGTGTGGGCGGCACCGAGGGCGTGCACGATGAGGGACGGGGCGAGTTGCAGGATCTGCTGTCGGTGATTGAGCAAGTTGCTCCCGCAGCGCAAGGCGCGCCCCTGGCGCTGGCCGGGTTCTCGTTTGGTGCCTTCGTCACCAGCCACGCCCTGGCCCAACTCTGGCCTCAGCGCGCCATCGAGCGTGCGGTGCTGGTGGGCACCGCTGCCAGCCGCTTTCAGGTGGCTCCCGTCCCACCAGAGGCGCACCTGCGCACCCTGGTGTTGCATGGTGAGCAGGACGACACGGTGGCGCTGTCTGCCGTCATGGACTGGGCTCGCCCGCAGACCCTGCCTGTGACGGTGGTGCCCGGTGGGGGTCACTTCTTTCACGGACAATTGCCCTTGCTCAAGAGCCTGGTCGTGCGGCACCTCCAGTCCGAAGTGTAAAAAGCGGTGACGTTCTGGCCGTTGGCGGAACCTCTGCGCTGCTGCGGAACTCTGCCTTGCACTTCCGCAAGGTGCCGGTCAAAGCCATCGCGCTGTGACCTTCCGCTTTTCCCGTTTTCAGTCTTTACGCAGCCGAAGGCTGCTCTCCTTTATCTCCCATGAAACCCATCCTGCCCGCTTTGCGATCCCTGGCCCTGTTTGCTGCCATTGCCCCTGCCGCCTTCGG
This sequence comes from Acidovorax sp. DW039, assembly GCF_037101375.1. Classification (NCBI taxonomy): domain Bacteria; kingdom Pseudomonadati; phylum Pseudomonadota; class Betaproteobacteria; order Burkholderiales; family Comamonadaceae; genus Acidovorax; species Acidovorax sp. DW039. The sequence goes on from NZ_AP029019.1 coordinate 530,569, forward strand.
CCCCGTGTGGGCGCAGCAAGCGCCGCAGCCGCCGGAAATTGCGGCCCGCACCTACATGCTGGTGGACGTGACGGCCAACCAGGTGCTGGCCGCCAAGGACATTGATGCGCCTGTGGAGCAGGCCTCCCTGACCAAGCTGATGACCGGTTATCTGGTTTTTGATGCGCTGCGTTCCAAGAAAATCACGCTGGAGCAGAAGTTTCCGGTCAGCGTGCGCGCGTGGAAGATGCCCGGATCGCGCATGTTCATTGACCCCAAGATGCAGGTGGCGGTGGATGACCTGCTGCGCGGCATGATCATCCAGTCGGGCAACGATGCCACCGTGGCGCTGGCCGAGGGCGTGGGCGGCACCGTCGAGAACTTCGTGAAGCTGATGAACGATCAGGCGCAGGCCTTGGGCATGAAGGGCACCAGCTATAAGAACCCCGAGGGCCTGACCGAACCCGGTCATACCACCACTGCGCGCGACCTGAGCATTCTGGCCACTCGGCTGATGAAGGATTTCCCGGAGTACATGCACTACTACGCGACCAAGCAGTACGCATACCCGGGCACTCCGGCCTCCAACGGCAATAACCGCAACATGCTGCTCTTCCGTGATCCCACGGTAGACGGCCTCAAGACAGGGCACACCGCTGCTGCGGGTTACTGTCTGGTGGCCACCGCCAAGCGTGACTTCCCGAACGTGGGTTCGCGCCGCCTGCTCTCCATCGTGCTGGGTGCCGCCAGCGAAAACGCCCGCGCCACGGAGAGCCAGAAGCTGCTCAACTGGGGCTACACCGCCTTCGATGCCGTCAAGCTGTTTGACGCCAATGCACCTGTGGCCTCGCCTGAGGTGTGGAAAGGCAAGGAAAGCATCCTGAAGATCGGCCGCCCCGAAGCCATCGTGGTCACAGTGCCAGCCGGTAGCGCGGGCAAGATCAAGACAGAAATTTCCCGTCCTGATCCGCTGGTGGCGCCTTTCACCAAGGGTCAGGCGGTGGGCACCCTCAAGGTGGTGCTGGGTGATCAGTCGCTCGCCGAAGTGCCTCTGGTGGCGCTGGAGGGGGTGGAGCAGGCGGGCATCATGGGCCGCGCCTGGGACGCGATCCGCCTCTGGATCAAGTAATCGAGGGCCGTTCATACCCTCGTCGTCCATACGGCGCGGCGGTGCAAGGATGCTGCAAAAAACAGCAGCGCTTGCCTCTGCCGCGCCAGACTGGTACATTAGAAGGCTTTTCGGAATTTCCGAAGGGATTCACGTTTTCGCTTTCACGAAGCAAATTCACGTTTAGGGACGTATTTCATGCCAACCATCAATCAACTGGTCCGTCAGGGGCGCGAGGTCGAAAAGACCAAGTCCAAGAGCCCTGCGATGGAAAACTCTCCACAGCGCCGTGGCGTGTGCACCCGGGTGTACACCACGACGCCCAAGAAGCCTAACTCCGCTCTGCGTAAGGTTGCCAAGGTGCGCCTGACCAACGGTTTTGAGGTCATCTCCTACATCGGTGGTGAAGGCCACAACCTGCAAGAACACAGCGTGGTGCTGGTTCGCGGCGGTCGTGTGAAGGACTTGCCAGGTGTGCGTTACCACATCGTCCGCGGTTCTCTGGACCTGCAAGGTGTGAAGGATCGTAAGCAGGCTCGCTCCAAGTACGGCGCGAAGAAGCCAAAGGCCAAGTAAGCCCTGGCCCTGCTGGTCTGAAGAATTTTCGGTGCTGTTTTTCCGCGTGGCGCGGAAGGTGCAGCGTAGTGACCCCAAACGCAGGTGTTCTGCGCGGGTCGAGTAAGTGGGAGTCCTGAATGGCTCTCGCGGTGTCTGAAAAGACGCCAACTGAAGCAAAGATAGAGGTAAAAAATGCCACGTCGTCGCGAAGTCCCCAAACGTGAAATCCTGCCGGACCCAAAGTTCGGTAACGTCGAGCTGTCCAAATTCATGAACGTGATCATGGAAGGCGGCAAAAAGGCGGTTGCAGAGCGCATCATCTACGGTGCCCTGGAACTGATCCACAAGAAGCACCCCGATAAGGATCCTCTGGAAGCCTTCACTGTTGCCATCAACAACGTGAAGCCTCTGGTGGAAGTGAAGTCCCGTCGCGTTGGTGGTGCCAACTACCAAGTGCCCGTGGAAGTGCGCCCTGTCCGTCGTCTGGCTCTGTCCATGCGCTGGATCAAGGAAGCCGCCCGCAAGCGCGGTGAAAAGTCCATGGCCCAACGTCTGGCCAACGAACTGCTGGAAGCCACTGAAGGCCGTGGCGGTGCCATGAAGCGCCGTGACGAAGTGCACCGCATGGCAGAAGCCAACAAGGCGTTCAGCCACTTCCGTTTCTAAGAAAAACGGCGATCGCCCTGTCGCAATGAGCAAGGCTGCTGGCATTTTTGCCTGCAGCCTTGTGGCGATTTCAGGTGGTCACAAAATTGACGGTTGCTGTAGCCACAATGGCTGCCCGTCTCCCAAGTAACACGAACCATCCAAGGATCCACCATGGCTCGCAAGACCCCCATCGAGCGCTACCGCAACATCGGTATCTCGGCACACATCGACGCAGGTAAGACAACCACTACCGAGCGTATCCTGTTCTATACCGGCGTGAACCACAAGATCGGTGAAGTGCATGACGGCGCTGCCACCATGGACTGGATGGAGCAAGAGCAAGAGCGCGGCATCACGATCACGTCTGCTGCCACGACCTGCTTCTGGAAGGGCATGGACATGTCCTACCCAGAGCACCGCTTCAACATCATCGACACCCCCGGCCACGTGGACTTCACGATCGAAGTGGAGCGTTCCATGCGCGTGCTGGACGGCGCTTGCATGGTGTACTGCGCTGTGGGTGGCGTGCAGCCCCAGTCTGAAACCGTGTGGCGTCAGGCTAACAAGTACAAGGTGCCACGTCTGGCCTTCGTGAACAAGATGGACCGTACCGGTGCCAACTTCTTCAAGGTCTATGACCAGATGAAGCTGCGCCTGAAGGCCAACCCTGTGCCCGTGGTCATTCCGATCGGCGCTGAAGATAACTTCAAGGGCGTGGTTGATCTGCTGAAGATGAAGGCCATCATCTGGGACGAAGCTTCCCAGGGCATGAAGTTCAACTTCGAAGACATTCCTGCTGACCTGGTGGAGTCCGCCAAGGAATGGCGTGAAAAGATGGTGGAAGCTGCTGCTGAAGCCTCTGAAGAACTGATGAACAAGTACCTGGAAGAGGGCGACCTCTCCGAGGAAGAGATCAAGAACGGCCTGCGCACCCGTACCATCAATACGGAAATCCAGCCCATGCTGTGCGGCACCGCCTTCAAAAACAAGGGTGTGCAGCGCATGCTGGACGCCGTGATCGACTACCTGCCTTCGCCTGTGGACATTCCACCCGTGACCGGTACCGATGACGACGAGAAGGAAACCAGCCGCAAGGCCGACGACAGCGAGAAGTTCTCTGCGCTGGCGTTCAAGCTGATGACCGATCCGTTCGTGGGTCAGTTGACTTTCGTGCGTGTGTACTCCGGCGTGCTCACCAAGGGCGACACTGTGTACAACCCCGTCAAGGGCAAGAAAGAGCGTATTGGCCGTATCGTGCAGATGCACGCCAACGAGCGCCAGGAAGTGGACGAAATCCGCGCTGGTGACATCGCTGCCTGCGTGGGTCTGAAAGAAGTGACCACCGGTGAAACCCTGTGCGATCCCGATTCCATCGTGACGCTGGAGCGCATGGTGTTCCCTGAGCCTGTGATTTCTCAGGCTGTGGAACCCAAGACCAAGGCCGACCAAGAGAAGATGGGTCTGGCACTGGGCCGTCTGGCTTCGGAAGATCCTTCCTTCCGCGTGCGTACCGACGAAGAGTCTGGTCAGACCATCATTTCCGGCATGGGCGAGCTCCACCTGGAAATTATCGTGGACCGCATGAAGCGCGAGTTCGGCGTGGAAGCCAACGTGGGCAAGCCTCAAGTGGCTTACCGCGAAACCGTGCGCAAGTCGGTGGCCGACGTGGACGGCAAGTTCGTTCGCCAGTCCGGCGGTAAGGGTCAGTACGGTCACGTGGTGTTCCGTCTGGAGCCTAACGAAGCCGGCAAGGGCTTCGAGTTCCTCGACGAAATCAAGGGCGGTGTGGTGCCTCGCGAGTACATCCCTGCGGTGGAAAAGGGCGTGCTCGAAGCGCTGAACAGCGGCGTGCTGGCAGGCTTCCCTGTGGTGGATGTGAAGGTTGCCCTGACGTTCGGTTCGTACCACGATGTGGACTCGTCTGAACAAGCGTTCAAGATGGCTGCCATCTTCGGTTTCAAGGAAGCCGCCAAGAAGGCCAACCCCGTCATCCTGGAACCCATGATGGCTGTGGAAGTGGAAACGCCTGAAGACTACGCCGGTAACGTGATGGGCGACCTGTCCAGCCGTCGCGGTATGGTGCAAGGCATGGACGACATGGTTGGCGGCGGCAAGGTCATCAAGGCCGAAGTTCCCCTGTCCGAAATGTTCGGCTACTCCACCACCCTGCGCTCCATGTCGCAAGGTCGTGCAACGTACACCATGGAGTTCAAGCACTACGCTGAAGCTCCTCGCAACGTGTCCGAAGCCATCGTGGCTGCTCGCGCCAAGTAATACGCGCACTGGGAGGTCTGCTGATGCAGGTGCCTCCCGCCCAATTCGGCTGAAATAGCCCTCCAGCGCTTGTCAATCAAGCGCTGGAAGCTATGAAAGCTATAGCAAGTTTTCTTGCAATCTGCGACCCGGTGCCGTCTTGTTGCTTTGTGCGAGACGAATCAGCAATCGGGTGCAGACGTTAAACCCCAACACAGGCATTGCTCTTTGGAGAGATTGAAATGGCAAAAGGTAAGTTTGAACGTACCAAGCCCCACGTGAACGTGGGCACGATCGGTCACGTGGACCATGGCAAGACAACGCTGACGGCTGCTATCGCCACAGTGCTGTCCGCCAAGTTTGGCGGCGAAGCCAAGAAGTACGATGAAATCGACGCTGCTCCAGAAGAAAAAGCACGCGGCATTACCATCAACACCGCCCACGTCGAATACGAAACCGCCAACCGCCACTACGCTCACGTGGACTGCCCTGGCCACGCTGACTATGTGAAGAACATGATCACCGGCGCTGCCCAGATGGACGGCGCTATCTTGGTGTGTTCCGCCGCTGACGGCCCAATGCCCCAGACCCGTGAACACATCCTGCTGGCCCGCCAAGTGGGCGTGCCTTACATCATCGTGTTCCTGAACAAGTGCGACATGGTCGATGACGAAGAGCTGCTTGAGCTCGTCGAAATGGAAGTGCGCGAACTCCTGGACAAGTACGACTTCCCAGGCGACGACACCCCCATCGTGCGCGGTTCTGCCAAGATGGCTCTGGAAGGCGACAAGGGCAAGCTGGGCGAAGAAGCCATCATGAAGCTGGCTGAAGCCCTGGACACCTACATCCCCACACCCGAGCGCGCAGTGGACGGCGCCTTCCTGATGCCCGTGGAAGACGTGTTCTCCATCTCCGGTCGCGGTACCGTGGTGACAGGTCGTGTCGAGCGCGGCATCATCAAGGTCGGCGAAGAAATCGAAATCGTGGGTATCCGCGACACACAGAAGACCACCTGCACCGGCGTGGAAATGTTCCGCAAGCTGCTGGACCAAGGTCAAGCTGGCGACAACGTGGGTCTGCTGCTGCGCGGCACCAAGCGCGAAGAAGTCGAGCGCGGCCAAGTGCTGTGCAAGCCCGGCTCCATCAAGCCCCACACCCACTTCACCGCTGAGGTGTACGTGCTGAGCAAGGACGAAGGCGGCCGCCACACTCCTTTCTTCAACAACTACCGTCCTCAGTTCTACTTCCGTACAACGGACGTGACTGGCGCCATCGAGCTGCCAGCCGACAAGGAAATGGTGATGCCTGGTGACAACGTGTCGATCACTGTGAAGCTGATCAACCCCATCGCCATGGAAGAAGGTCTGCGCTTCGCTATCCGCGAAGGCGGCCGTACCGTGGGCGCTGGCGTGGTGGCCAAGATCATTGCTTAATTTTTAAGCAATACAAGGAGACACCATGTCCAAGCAAAAAATCCGTATCCGCCTGAAGGCGTTCGATTACAAGCTGATCGATCAGTCTGCTGCCGAGATCGTTGACACTGCCAAGCGCACTGGTGCGATCGTCAAGGGCCCCGTGCCCCTGCCTACACGCATGAAGCGTTTCGACATTCTGCGTTCGCCCCACGTCAACAAGAGCAGCCGTGACCAGCTGGAAATCCGCACGCACCAGCGTCTGATGGATATCGTTGACCCCACCGACAAGACAGTGGACGCGCTGATGAAGCTCGACCTGCCTGCCGGCGTGGACGTCGAAATCAAGCTGCAGTAATCACCAGATAGCGGGTCCGCAAGGGCCTGCCAGACGGTTTGTAACGCGGACTTGCTTGCAAAAGCAGTCCGCGTTATACTTTAGGGCTTCGCTTTCTTTGCGTTCGCAAAAAGGCGGAGTTTTATTAACCTTCTTTCACGCGCTAGCGCGAGAGTGCTAAGCAAAAACGCTGAGGCCAATTGAAGTCGCAGCGGTGAAAGTTTTGGAGAAAACCAATGAGTCTGAGCAACTCCCTGGGGTTGCTGGGTCGCAAGGTGGGCATGATGCGTCTGTTCACTGATGATGGGGACGCAGTGCCTGTCACAGTGGTGGATGTTTCTAACAACCGCGTTACCCAGGTCAAAACCCAAGAGAACGATGGCTACGTGGCCCTGCAGGTCACGTTCGGTTCGCGCAAAGCATCGCGCGTGACCAAGCCAGAAGCCGGTCACCTTGCCAAGGCAGGTGTGGAAGCCGGTGAAATCATCCAAGAATTCCGTGTGACGGCTGACACCGCTGCCCAGTACAAGGCTGGCGCAACTGTGGCTGTGACATCCGTGTTTTCTGTGGGTCAAAAGGTGGACGTGCAAGGCACTTCGATCGGTAAGGGCTACGCCGGTACCATCAAGCGTCACAACATGGCTTCCCAGCGCGCATCGCACGGTAACAGCCGTTCGCACAACGTGCCTGGCTCGATCGGTATGGCACAGGACCCAGGTCGTGTGTTCCCCGGCAAGCGCATGACCGGTCACCTCGGTGATGTCACCAAGACCACGCAGAACCTCGATGTCATCCGCATCGACGAAGCACGTCAACTGCTCCTGATCAAGGGCGCCATTCCAGGCTCCAAGGGTGGGTTTGTGACTGTGCGTCCCGCCGTCAAGGCCAAAGCTTCCAAAGGAGCGAACTAATGCAGCTCGAACTCCTGAATGAACAAGGTCAGGCTGCTTCGAAGTTCGAAGCGCCAGAAACCGTTTTCGGCCGCGAATACAACGAAGATCTGGTTCACCAAATCGTGGTGGCCTATCAGGCCAACGCCCGTCAAGGCACTCGCGCTCAAAAAGACCGTGAGCAAGTCCGTCACTCGACCAAGAAGCCTTTCAAGCAAAAGGGTACGGGTAACGCACGTGCTGGTATGACTTCCTCGCCACTGTGGCGCGGGGGCGGTCGCATCTTCCCGAACCTGCCTGAAGAAAACTTCAGCCAGAAGATCAACAAGAAGATGTACCGCGCTGGCATGTCCTCCATCCTGTCCCAGCTGGCCCGTGAAGGCCGCCTGGCTGTGGTTGATTCGATCAAGCTCGACTCTCCCAAGACCAAGGTGCTGGCTGACAAGTTCAAGGCCATGAATCTGCAATCGGTGATGGTGATCTCCGATGAAGTGGACGAAAACCTGTACCTGGCTTCGCGCAATCTGGTGAACGTGCTCGTCGTTGAGCCACGTTACGCAGACCCCGTGTCGCTGGTACGTTACAAGAAAGTGCTCGTCACCAAGGGCGCGATCGACAAACTCAAGGAGATGTTCGCATGAGCACGCTCAAGTTTGACGAAGGTCGTCTGATGCAAGTGTTGGTGGCTCCCATCGTGTCCGAAAAGGCCACCATGGTTGCTGAAAAGTCCAACGCTGTGACATTCAAGGTGCTGCAGAACGCCACCAAGCCCGAGATCAAGGCAGCTGTTGAACTGCTGTTCAAGGTCGAGGTCAAGGGCGTTTCCGTGGTGAACACCAAGGGCAAGACCAAGCGCTTTGGCAAGACCATGGGCCGTCGCGACAACGTTCGCAAGGCTTATGTCACGCTGAAGGAAGGTCAAGAGCTGAACCTGTCCGGGGAGGCTGCGTAATCATGGCCGTTATCAAGATGAAACCCACCTCGCCCGGCCAACGTGCTGTGGTGAAGGTGACGCGTGACCACCTGTTCAAGGGTGAAGCCTACGCTCCTCTGCTGGAGTCCCAGCACCAGAAGTCTGGCCGTAACAACAACGGTCACATCACCACCCGTCACAAGGGCGGTGGTCACAAGCACCACTACCGTGTGGTGGACTTCAAGCGCAACAAGGACGCGATCCCAGCCAAGGTGGAACGCATTGAGTACGATCCCAACCGTACGGCCCACATCGCTCTGGTGTGCTACGCCGACGGCGAGCGTCGCTACATCATCGCTCCTCGCAACCTGGAAGTTGGCGCTTCCATCGTGAGCGGCTCTGAGGCTCCGATCCGCGTGGGCAACACACTGCCTATCCGCAACATTCCCGTGGGTTCCACGATCCACTGTATCGAGCTCAAGCCCGGTGCAGGTGCACAGATCGCTCGCTCCGCAGGTGCTTCGGCAACGCTGCTGGCCCGTGAAGGCATCTACGCCCAAGTGCGTATGCGTTCCGGCGAAGTGCGCAAGATCCACATCGAATGCCGCGCCACCATTGGTGAAGTGGCCAACGAAGAACACAGCCTGCGCCAACTGGGCAAGGCCGGTGTCAAGCGCTGGATGGGTATTCGCCCAACCGTGCGCGGTGTTGCCATGAACCCAATCGATCACCCCCACGGTGGTGGTGAAGGTCGTACCGGTGAAGGTCGTCATGCTGTTGACCCATGGGGCAACCTGACGAAGGGCTACCGTACCCGTAACAACAAGCGCACACAGACCATGATCGTGTCGCGCCGCAAGAAGTAAGGGGTAGCAAATGACTCGTTCTCTCAAAAAGGGTCCGTTTGTTGACCATCACTTGATGGCCAAGGTCGAGAAGGCCATTGCCACCAAGGACAAGAAGCCAGTGAAGACTTGGTCGCGCCGTTCCATGGTTCTGCCCGATTTCATCGGTCTGACCATCGCCGTGCACAACGGCAAGCAGCACGTACCTGTCTACGTCACCGACCAGATGGTGGGCCACAAGCTGGGCGAATTCGCCCTGACGCGCACCTTCAAGGGTCACCCCGCGGACAAAAAAGTCCAGAAGAAGTAAGGAACGACCATGTCTGAAACACGTGCAGTCCTCCGGGGCGTCCGTCTGTCGGTCGACAAAGGCCGCTTGGTTGCGGACCTGATCCGCGGCAAGAAGGTGGACCAGGCTCTGAACATCCTGACATTCACGCAGAAAAAAGCTGCTGGCATCGTCAAGAAGGTTCTGGAATCGGCAATTGCCAATGCAGAACACAACGATGGCGCTGACATCGACGAACTGAAGGTCAAGACCATCTACGTCGAACAAGGCACCACGCTCAAGCGCTTCACCGCGCGCGCCAAAGGCCGCGGCAATCGCATCAGCAAGCCCACGTGCCATGTGTACGTGACGGTTGGTAACTGAGGCCAAGGAAGACTATGGGACAGAAAATCCATCCTACCGGCTTCCGCCTCGCGGTCAGCCGCAACTGGGCCAGCCGCTGGTACGCAAGCAACCGTGACTTCGCCGGCATGCTGGCCGAAGACATCAAGGTGCGCGAGTACCTGAAGGCCAAGCTGAAGAACGCCGCCGTGTCGCGCATCCTGATCGAGCGTCCTGCCAAGAACGCCCGTATCACGATCTTCTCGGCACGTCCTGGTGTCGTGATCGGCAAGAAGGGTGAAGACATCGAGAACCTGAAGAAGGAACTCGCTGCTCGCCTGGGCGTGCCCGTCGCAGTGAACATCGAAGAAGTGCGCAAGCCTGAAATCGATGCCAAGCTGATCGCTGACAGCATCACTCAGCAGCTCGAAAAGCGGATCATGTTCCGCCGTGCCATGAAGCGCGCCATGCAAAACGCCATGCGTCTGGGTGCCCAAGGCATCAAGATCATGTCGTCCGGCCGTCTGAACGGTATCGAAATCGCCCGTACCGAGTGGTACCGCGAAGGCCGTGTGCCACTGCACACCCTGCGCGCCGACATTGACTACGGCACTTCTGAAGCCAAGACCACCTACGGTGTGATCGGCGTCAAGGTGTGGGTCTATAAGGGTGACACACTGGGCCGTAACGATCTGCCAGCCGTGGAAACTCCACGTCCTGAAGAAGAGCGTCGCCCACGTGGCCCACGCCGCGATGGCCGTCCAGGTGGCGACCGCGCTGGTGCAGGCCGTGGTCCCCGTCGTCCCGTAGGTGCCAATGTGGCTCCTGCTGACGGCAGCGACAAGCCCGCCGGTGCCGGTGGTGCCGATGCAACCGCCGTTAAGCGCGTTCGCAAGACTGACGCGCCCGCTACAGCAGCGGACGGCAAAGGAGAATAAAGATGCTGCAACCTGCTCGCCGCAAATACCGCAAGGAGCAAAAAGGCCGTAACACCGGCGTCGCAACACGAGGTGCCTCGGTTGCGTTCGGTGATTTCGGTCTGAAGTGCACCGATCGTGGCCGTCTGACGGCCCGCCAGATCGAAGCTGCACGTCGTGCGATTTCCCGTCACGTCAAGCGTGGCGGCCGTATCTGGATCCGTGTGTTCCCGGACAAGCCAATCTCTACCAAGCCCGCAGAAGTGCGTATGGGTAACGGTAAGGGCAACCCCGAGTACTACGTGGCCGAAATCCAGCCCGGCAAGATCGTTTTCGAAATCGTGGGTGTGCCTGAAGAACTGGCCCGCGAAGCGTTCCGCTTGGCTGCCGCCAAGCTGCCGCTGCGCACCACGTTCGTCAGCCGTCACATTGGTTCGTGATTCAGGAGAACAAGCAATGAAGACTACTGAACTGCGCCAAAAAGACGTTGCCGGTATCGAAGCCGAAATCAAGTCCTTGCAAAAGGCCCATTTCGGTCTGCGCATGCAGAAGGCTACCCAGCAGTTGGCTAACACCAACACGCTGCGTACCACTCGCCGCGCTATCGCCCGTGCAAAGACCATTCTTGCTGAAAAGCAAGCCGCCAAGTAAGGAGCCGACATGACGGAAGCTAAAAAATCCCTCAAGCGCACCTTGGTTGGCAAGGTGGTCAGCGACAAGCGTCAAAAGACTGTGACTGTGCTGGTGGAGCGTCGTGTGAAGCACGAGCTCTACGGCAAGATCGTTGCGAAGTCGAGCAAGTACCACGCCCACGATGAAAAGGGCGAGTACAAGCTGGGCGACGTGATCGAAATTACCGAAAGCCGTCCTCTGTCCAAGACAAAGAACTGGGTTGCTACGCGCCTGGTTCAAAAGGCCAGCCTGGTTTAAGCCTAATGGCTTGAGGCAGCAAAGCCCTTTCAAAACGGCCCACAATGTGGGCCGTTTTGCTTTTTGGGGCCCGCCTGTGAGGCTCCGGCGATTCGTAGAGGAGAAAACGCATGATCAAAGTTGGTGACACCCTGCCCGCAACGACCCTGATGGAATACTCTGAAGTCGAGGGCGAAGGCTGCAGCATTGGCCCGAACCCTGTTCCCGTGGACAAAGCCACAGCAGGCAAGACCATTGCCCTGTTTGCGCTGCCCGGTGCCTTCACCCCCACCTGCTCTGCCAAGCATGTGCCTGGCTATGTGGAAAAGGCGGAAGAGTTCAAGGCCGCTGGTGTGGACGAAATCTGGTGCCTGAGCGTGAACGATGCGTTCGTGATGGGTGCCTGGGCGCGTGACCAAAAGACTGCTGGCAAGGTGCGTATGTTGGCCGACGGTGATGCTGCCTTTGCGAAGGCTACGGGTCTGACACTGGACCTGACAGGCAAGGGCCTGGGCCTGCGCAGCAACCGCTATTCCATGCTGGTGCGCGACGGCAAGGTGGTGACTTTGAACGTGGAAGGCCCTGGCAAGTTTGAAGTGAGCGACGCGAACACGCTGTTGGCTCAAGCCAAGGGCTGATCTATGGCGCTGCCCTCTGCGGGCAAGCAAAAGGGTGGGCCGAGGTCCACCCTTTTTTTATGTCTATTGCTGTCAATGTTTGCTATTGAAAATATAGCTGCTTGCGCTGATTGCACGGGCGCGAAAGCCTAATCGATATCTACCTTGAGATAGTGAGCACCCGCAATGGGGTTGTGGTAGTAAGGCGGAATCTCTTCAAACCCCAGATCGGTATAAAGCGCGCGTGCGGACTCCATATCGTCCAGCGTATCCAGGAGCACGCAGCCATATCCGGCCTGGCGTGCAGCATCCAGAATGGCCTCGGCCAGTTCCCGTCCCAGACCGAACCCGCGGAAGGCCTTGCGCACAAACAGGCGCTTCATCTCGCTGGCATTGGGGTAGTCGGTGCCGTCGAGCGGTCTGAGCGCGCAGCAACCGGCTACTGCGCCATCCACCATGGCCAGAATCAACTGACCCCTGGGGGGCGCATACTCGCCGGGCAGCTGGGCCAGCTCGTCTTCAAAGTTCTGAAAGCAGAGGTCAACGCCCAGGCTCTCTGCGTACTCTCGAAATATTTCCCGGACTGCCTCCAGTTCATGCGGACTGGAAGGCGTTACCAAGGTCACGGTGGGTTTTTCCACAATGCACAGCAGCGTTTGTATCGGAAGCCGCAGTGTAGCGTTTCACTTCCTACGCCCTGCTGACGGACGGAAAGCGCGCGGCTATGCGCCCAGGCTGGATACCCACCATGCAAGTGCTGCGCATGCCAAGGCGACGGCCAGCGCCAGACCGCGCTGGGCAACACCGTCGCGGCTGGGTTCCACGCTGGCCTCCAGTTGCTTGTCGCCTTCCAGCATGGGGCCTACCAAGCGTTCTTTCTTGACCACTGCGTAGAAGGCGATGGCCAGCAGGTGCAGCGCGACCAGGCCCAGCAGCAGGTATTGCCCTATGGCCTTGTGGTAAGTGGTGAACTGCGAAACGAGTTCCCCGGACACAAACCGGGTGAGCGGGCCCGCAAAGGCGATTTCATCGTCGGTGAACAAGCCGCTGCTGACCTGCGCTGCAGTCACTCCCAGCAGTGCAAGGACTGACAGCGCGCCCAACGGGTTGTGCCCCGCCTTGTCCTGTGGGCGTGTGTCGCCCCGCAGATAGCCCAGCAGCCTGCCGGGCGTGGGCACAAACGAGGCAAAGCGCGACCAGCGTCCTCCGATCACGCCCCAGACCAACCGGAATACCACCAGTGCCAGCACTACATACCCTAGCCTGAAATGCCAGACCATGGCGTTGCCGCCGACTTTGGCCGTGACCACAAGGCCCACGATGCAGGCGGCTAGCAGCCAGTGGAAGAGGCGGGTGGGCAAATCCCAGATGCGGATGGTGTGGTGGGGCATGAAAACTCCGTGGCCTGATGGTTGAGGCGCCATTGTGCGGCAGCTCTTGCAAGGCTGGCGTTTCACCCGCCCGGCAAAAAACGCTGTCTCAAGGCATACTCCGCACGGGCCCGCTGTCGAGCCTACCCATTACACAAAGGAAGTCCCCATGAAGAAACTTGCTGCATTTGCCGTTGCAGCGGCTACTGTCGCCTTGTCTGCGCCAGCCTCTGCCGAGTTTGCCAAACCTGAAGACGCCATCAAGTACCGCCAGAGCGCGTTCGTGGTGATGGCCCAGCACTTCTCGCGTATCGGTGCCATGGCCAATGGCAAGGCTCCTTTTGACGCCAAGGCCGCGCAAGAAAGCGCAGACATCGTGGCGGTCATGTCCAAGCTGCCATGGGAAGCATTCGGCCCCGGTACCGACAAGGGCGCTCCCACCAAGGCCTTGCCCGCCATCTGGTCTGAGCAAGCCAAGTACAAGGAACATTCCGACAAGCTGCAGGCAGAAGCCACCAAGCTGGCTGCTGCCGCCAAAACAGGCAATCTGGACAACGTGAAGACTGCCTTTGGCGCGACGGCCGGCACCTGCAAGGCCTGCCACGACAACTTCCGCGCGAAGTAAGCCCGCTCAAGCCCGCTTCCGGAGCCGCTATGTCGCTCCACTTTCACAGTCCGCCACGCCCAGCAGGCAACTGCTGTGGCGCATACACGGGTTGGGGTGGTGCCCCGGGTGTGAAGGTGATGCAAAATTGATAGCTGCCTGCGCTGGCTCTATAAGCGCAAAAGGCCGATTTCTTTCGAAATCGGCCTTTTGTTTTTTTGGGGGGCTTACGGCGTGGATCGCTCAGGTTTCGGCCAGCAGCTTTTCAATCAGCTGGTGCAGCTCGGGAAAGTTGGGTGCACCCACGTAGGTTTTCACGATCTCGCCGCGCTTGTTGACGATAAAGGTGGAGGGCGTGAGGCGCACATCGCCCCAGGCCTTGGCCACGTTGCCGGTGTTGTCGATCGCCACGTTGAAGGGCAGTTTGCGGGTTTCCGCAAAGTTCACCACATAGCTGGGTGGGTCGTAGCTCATGGCCACGGCCAGGGTGTCAAAGCCTTTGCTGTTGTACTTTTTGTAGGTGGCAATGATCTCGGGCATCTCTGCCACGCAGGTGGTGCAGCTGGTCGCCCAAAAGTTGACCAGGGTGACTTTGCCCTTGAGGTCTGCGGTGGATTTGCTGGAGCCGTCCAGCAGAACAAAGGTGGATTCAGGGGCGGCAGAGCGGCCTGTGCCCAGGTACACAAAGGCACCGATGCCTGCAAACGCTGCTATGGCCACGCCGGCCAACCAATGCTTGATACCCATGATGTCCTCGTCTTTATCCCGGTAGGGCTTCCACGCCAGATTGTCCCTGATCCCGCCACCCTGAGTTACCGCACCTCTTCGATGACTTGACCTTGGACAAGTCCATGCGGTGTGGCAGGCGTTGGTGCGATCAACGGATGACCGACTCTTGGGAGTTCTGAAAGTTCAATGCCGAGGGGGCTACCCTGCACATAATGACTGAATGAAAAGACACACCAAGGCGCATGGGTGCTGCGTCACCACGCTGCTGGGCACAGTGGCCTTCTGGGCCGCGCTGGCGGGCTGCAGCCCGGCGCTGAACTGGCGCACGGTCGCCGTGCCAGAGGCCGTCCTGCAGATCGCCCTGCCATGCAAACCCGAAACGGCCACTCGCACGGTGGATCTGGCGGGTGCGCCCCAGGCGCTGAGCATGTTGGGTTGCGAGGCAGATGGTGCCACGTTCGCCGTTTCGCACGTCCGCCTTGCCGATCCCTCCACCGCGGGCCTGGCGCTGGCGCACTGGCAGGCCGCCACGCTAGCGCGGCTCGGCGCAGGTCCTGCCAGTCCCAGTGCATCCCAGGCGAAGAGCTCTCTTTCTGATGCGGGCGCTGCTTCCGCTCCCGTGGCAGTTGCGGCGGCTGAAGGTGGCGCTGGCAACGCATCCAGCCAGCCCTTCGTACCCCCAGGCGCGCTTGCCTTGCCGCAGGCGGTTCGCACCACGGTGCAGGGCCGCACACCCGATGGTGCCGTGGTGACGGCCCATGCCGTCTGGTTTGCCCGGGCGTCGGGTGCTGAAGTGCGCGTGTTTCACGCATTGGTTCTTGCCAGTGCCCCGCGTCCAGCCGTCGCAGACACCTTCTTTGCAGGGCTGGAGCTGAAATGAGTGCAGAACCCAGCGCTTTGTCGATCCCGGCACAGGACACGGGCACGGCCAAGGGGCACCTGCCATGGCGCTCGGCCATCGTGGTGTTCCTGACCTTTGCGTTTGCCTACTTTCTGTCGGCTCTGGTGCGGGCCGTCACGGCCACCCTGGCGCCCACCCTGGCGCAGGAGTTTGCGTTGCACGCCCGTGATCTGGGCTTGTTGGCCGGGGGGTACTTTCTGGGCTTTGCCGCCATGCAATTGCCTTTGGGTAACTGGCTGGATCGGTACGGCCCGCGCAAGGTGTCGCTGGGCTTTCTGGGGGTTGCTGTGATTGGCTGCGGGGTTTTTTCACAGGCGCAGGGGTTTGGTGGCCTGCTGGCCGGGCGCGTGCTGTGTGGGGCCGGGGTCAGCGCGTGCCTGATGGCACCTCTTACGGGCTACCGGCGCTGGCTGGAGCCCACGGCGCAGATGCGCGCCAACTCCTGGATGCTGATGACTGGCTCGCTGGGCATGGTGGCATCCACCTTGCCGGTGCAGTGGGCCTTGCCTTTGGTGGGGTGGCGTCCGCTGTTCTGGGGGCTGGCGGGGCTGCTGGGGCTGGCCATGCTGCTGATTGCCTGGCGCGTGCCGCAATGGCAGGGCACAGCGGGCCCGCAAGGTGCTGGGGCTGCTCGGCGTGACAGCGCTGAAACCGCGCAGCAAGACACTGACTTGAACCCCACGGAAGCCAAGGGCTACGCGGTGGTGTGGCGGCATGCCTACTTTCAGCGCCTGGCACCGCTGGCGTTTTTTGTGTACGGCGGCATGGTGGCCGTGCAGACGCTGTGGGCCGGGCCGTGGATGCAGAAGGTGGCGGGCTACACGCCGCTGCAGGCCGCCACGGGGCTGTTCTGGATCAACGTGACCATGCTATGCACGTTCTGGACCTGGGGCATGGTCAGCCCCTGGCTGCTGCGCAAGGGTTGGGGAGCCAACCGGTTGATGCTGTGGGGCCTGCCCCTGAGCCTGCTGGTGCTGCTGTGCATTGTGCTGGCCGGGCCCCGAGCAGGGGCGGGTGCATGGGCGCTGTTTTGCATGACCAGCAGCTTCGTCTCCCTCTCGCAACCTGCCGTGGCGCTGGCGTTTTCGCAGGCGCTGGCAGGGCGGGCGTTGTCGGCATTCAACCTGGTGATTTTTGCGGGCGTGTTTGTGGTGCAGTGGGGCATCGGGCTGGCGGTGGATGCCTTTGCCGCGCTGGGGCTGCCGGTGGTCACGGCGTTCCAGGCGTCCATGGCGGTGTACCTGGGGTGCAACGCCGCAGCCTATGCGTGGTTTGTGCTGCAGCCGCAGCGCCATAATGCCAGGCAAACCGCCCACCCATGAGCACCAGCATCCTTCTCATTGCCCACGCCCCTCTGGCCCATGCGCTGCGCCAATGCGCCCTGCATGTGTTTGCCGACTGCGGCGACTCCGTTATCGCGCTGGATGTGCAGCCCCACGAGCCACCGGAAGAGACCCTGGCCCAGGCGCGCATCCTGCTGTCCCAGATGACCACCGATTCCACGCTGGTGCTGACCGACGTGTTTGGTGCCACGCCCTGCAACGTGGCCCAGCGCTTGGTCGATGGCGTGCGCTCCCGGCTTGTCACCGGGGTCAACCTTCCCATGCTGTTGCGTGCGGTCAGCTACCGTGCAGAACCCCTGGATTCCGTCGTCTCCCGCGCAGTGGTGGGCGGCACGCAGGGTGTGATGCAGGTGGCGATCGCCGCGCCGCAAAACCAGTCCCGACGCAATACCCATGATCAAGACTCGTACGACCATCAGCAATAAGCTGGGCCTGCATGCCCGCGCCTCCGCCAAGCTCACCAAACTGGCGGGCAGTTTTCCTTGCGACGTTTTCATGAGCCGGGGAGACCGCCGTATCAACGCCAAGAGCATCATGGGCGTGATGATGCTGGCGGCAGGCATTGGCACCGAGGTGGAGCTGGAGACCAGCGGCGAGCGTGAGCAGGAAGCCATGGATGCTTTGCTGGCGCTGATCGCAGACAAGTTTGGCGAGGGGGAGTGACCCCCGCCCGGGCCCGCTGGTGCTGCATGGCGGGCCGCAACCAGGAGACTGCTGAATGACCTTTTCCGTCCATGGCCTGGCCGTCGCGCGTGGCATTGCCATTGGCCGCGCTGTGCTGGTGGCGTCCAGCCGCGTGGACGTGGCCCATTACTTCATCCAGCCCGAGCAAGTGCAGTCGGAGATTGAGCGGGTGCGCCAGGGCCGCAATGCGGTGGTGGACGAACTGCAGCGCCTGCAGGCCGACATGCCTGCCGATGCTCCGCACGAGCTGGGTGCGCTGCTGGATGTGCACCTGATGCTGCTGCAGGACCAGGCACTGGAAGAGGGCGTGAAGCACTGGGTGACGGAGCGCCTGTACAACGCAGAGTGGGCGCTGACCACGCAGCTAGAAATCGTCGCGCGCCAGTTCGACGAAATGGAGGATGAGTACCTGCGCGAACGCAAGGCCGACCTAGAGCAGGTGGTAGAGCGTATCTTGCGCCACATGAAGGGCGTGGCCAGCCCCGTGGCCCCGCCCGTGAGCCAGCGGCGCAAGACGCAGCAGGATCTGCTGCTGGACGACACGGTGGATGTGCCCCTGGTGCTGGTGGCGCACGATCTCTCGCCTGCCGACATGCTGCAGTTCAAGCAAAGCGTGTTTGCCGGATTCGTGACCGATGTGGGTGGCAAGACCTCGCACACCGCCATCGTTGCGCGCAGCATGGACATTCCGGCCGTGGTGGGCGCGCGCAGCGCCAGCCAGCTGGTGCGCCAGGACGACTGGGTCATCATCGACGGCGATGCCGGGGTGATGATCGTGGACCCCTCGCCCATCATCCTGGCCGAGTACGGTTTTCGCCAGCGCCAGGGCGAGCTGGAGCGCGAGCGCCTGGCCCGGCTACGGCACACACCGGCCGTCACCATCGACGGCCAGAAGATCGAGCTGCTGGCCAACATCGAGCAGCCCGACGACGCCCCCGCAGCCGTGCTGGCCGGGGCCGTGGGCGTGGGCCTGTTCCGCAGCGAATTCCTCTTCATGGGCAAGGAGGGCAACCTGCCCGGCGAGGAAGAGCAGTACCTGGCCTACCGGCAGGCGCTGGACGGCATGCAGGGCCTGCCTGTCACCATCCGCACCATCGACGTGGGGGCTGACAAGCCGCTGGACAAAGGCCACAAGGACAACTACCTGAACCCCGCCCTGGGCCTGCGCGCCATCCGCTGGAGCCTGGCCGACCCGGCCATGTTCCGCACCCAGTTGCGTGCGGTTCTGCGTGCGGCGGCGCATGGCAAGGTCAAGCTGCTGTTCCCCATGCTGGCGCATGTGTCTGAAATCACCCAGACACTGGCGCAGGTGGACCTGGCCCGCGCAGAGCTGGACGCCCGTGGCGTGGCCTACGGGCCGGTGCAGCTGGGCGCGATGATCGAGATTCCCGCCGCGGCGCTGATGGTGCGCACGTTCTTCAAGTATTTCGACTTCCTGTCCATCGGCACCAACGATCTGATCCAGTACACGCTGGCGATTGACCGCGCCGACGAAGCCGTGGCGCATCTGTACGACCCGCTGCACCCCGCCGTGCTGCGGCTGGTGGCCGATGTGATTGCCGAGGGCCATGCGCAGGGCAAGGTGGTGTCGGTGTGCGGCGAGACGGCGGGCGACGTGACCATGACGCGGCTGCTGCTGGGCCTGGGGCTGCGCAGCTTCTCCATGCACCCCGCGCAGATATTGGCCGTGAAGCAGGAAGTGCTGCGTGCTGACACCCGCAAGCTCACCCCATGGGCACAGCAGGTGATGGCGGGCGAAGTGCCGCTCGTGCCCGGCACTTGAAAATAGCTTGCTATTTATTTAATAGCTGCTTGCGCTTATCCAAAGAGCGCTAGAGCACGATTTGATGTAAAGACTCAGCGCCGGGCCAGGGCCACCCCGGCCATGGCCAGCACAAAGCCCAGTAACTGCACGGGGGCCAGCGTTTCGCCAAAGATGGCCCAGGCCTCCAGTGCGGCCAGCGGTGGCACGGCCAACAGCAGGGCGGCAGTGCGTGTGGCTTCGCCCCGGCGCATCAGCCAGATCAGCAGCGTGGCCCCACCAATCGACAGCACCAGCACCGCAAACGCCAAAGCCGCCCAGAGCGTGGCCGAGCCGTCCCAGTGCGGCGTGCCCAGGGTGAGTGCCATGGCCAGCAGCACCACCACGGCCCCCAGGTTCTGCACGGCACTGGCGCTGCGCAGGTCGTCTTGCGCCAGCCAGCGCGACTTCTGCACCATCGCCCCCAGCGTGAGCGACACGATGCTGCCCACCGCAGCCAGCACTACGGGCCAATGCAGAGCATTGGAATCGGTGGCAGCCAGGCGTGGGGCCAGGACCAGCGCCACGCCACCAAAGCCCAGCGCCAGCCCTGCCCAGGTGCGTGCGGGCAGGTGTTGCCGCAGCCACAGCACGGCCACCAGGGCAGTGAACAAGGGCTGCAGCGCGCCAATCAAGGCCATCACCCCGGCGGGCATGCCGCGCGCCATGGCCCACCAGCTCGGGCCCAGGTAAATGCCGCTCATCAGCGCACCGGCCAGCATGTGCAAGCCGATGCGTTGCCGCCCGTGCGGCCAGGCAGCGCTTGCCCACCAGGCTGCGGCGCAGAACGCAGTGGCTACACAGGCAAAGCGCAGGGCCAGAAACCAGAACGGATCGGCATGCGGTGCCACGGCGCGCCCCACCAGAAATCCGGTGGACCAGATGAGCACAAACGCGCCGGGTGCTACCAGGGCGAGAGGGGAGGGCGTGGCCTGTGGGTGGGTGGGCATGGAGCTGCAGTGTGTGTGGCGTTAGCGGGCGCGCATGCCCAGCACGGCGGCGGCCAGAATCATGCCTGTGGCGATCACGATGCTGCTGCTGAACGGTCGGCCGCTTACCAGCACCAGCAAGGTGGTGGAGGCCAGCGGAGTGATGTAGCTCAGGATGCCGATCTGCCGCGCATCGCCCAGCTTGAGCGCCTTGTCCCATAAAAAGAACGACGCGCCCAGCGGGCCCAGGCCCAGCAAGGTCAGCAGGGCCCAGTCGCGCCATTGCAGGGTGGTGGCGGGCTCCAGCAGCACATGGCACAGCAGCGAGAGGGCTCCCGACACCAGCCCGAACAGGCCGATGGCGGTGGTAGGGAAGGCCGCCACTCGCTTGGTCAGCAGCGAATAGCTGGCCCAGATGAAGGCCGCAGCCAGCGCGGGCAGGTAGCCCCAGGCCAGCTCACCGCTCAGCTCCCGCCCGCCCACAATGGCGATGGCTGCGCCGCCAAAACCCAGCAGGGCCGCCGCCACATGCGCCAGCCGCAGCCGCACCCCGGGCAGTAGCACCGGTGCCAGCACCACGATGAACAGCGGCCAGAGGTAGTTGACCAGGTTGGCCTCCACCGCTGGTGCGTAGCGCAGCGCGATGAACAACAGAAAGTGGTACGCGAACAGGCCATACACCCCCAGCGCCAGAGTGCGCAGCGGAATACGCCACTGTGACGGATCGCGGGCGACAAAAGGCCACGCCGGAACGCTGCCGATGATGAGGGCGATGCCCGTGAGCAGGAAGGGTGGAACGTGCGTGAGCGAGACCCCCAGCGATGCGAGCGAGGCCCACATCGCAATGGCCCCCAGGGCGTACAGATTGGCTTGCATGTGCCAAGCTTAAGCGCTGTGGTCATCGCGCGGCGACGGTTCATCGTCGCGAAATGAGGGTGGCCTTTTGAATCGCTGTCGATCGAACGCGTGCAGGCCTGTGGGTCCGTGCTTGCGCTGTTCTGCGGTGACGGGCCGCTCAGCGCTCCAGCCGCCGCAATGCTGCGGTGAGTGCGGAGGGGGAGCGATACCCCGTGCGGCGCGCTGCCTCCGCCACGGGCATGCCTTGGGCACGCAGTTCACGGGCCTGGTGCAGGCGTTGCTGGCGCAACCACTGCATGGCACTCATGCCTTGGTCGCTGCGGCAGCGGGCGGCAAATTGGCTGGGGCTCAGGTGGGCGCGCTGGGCCAGATCGGCCACAGTCAACTGCTGGTGCCAGTGGCCCTGGGCCCATTGCTGCAAGCCCCACCAGTCGATGGGGCGGGCCGCTCGGCGCAAGTGCGGGTCTGCTGCGGGCTTGTGGCCATCGGGCAACCGGGCCCACGCTTCCATCAGCAGCGCGGGGCCGTGCTGCTGGGCCAAGGGCAGGCCTTGTTCTACCGCCTGGCTCAGGTAGCGTGCCAGCGCATAAAGGTGGGGCAAGCCTTGCAGTTGCGTGGCGCGTTGGCTCCAGTCTGCATGGTAGGAGTCCAGCACCAGACACAGGCTGCCACGGCTGGATTCAAAGTCATGCCGCGCTTGCGGGGCGATCACGCAACCGTGGCCTGGGGGCACGCGCAGGCCTCGGCCATCAATCTCCAGCTCTAGGGTGCCTGACAGGCCCAGGAGCACCTGAAAGTGGTCGTGGCTGTGGCTGCCCGGAGCCGGGCCGTAGCGCCGCAGCGTGAGCGCTGCCGGTGCTGCATGCGAGGCCATGGCGCGCTTGTGAAATGCCCGTGGGACTCAGACGCCCGCTGCGTGAGCCTGCTGGTCTGCGTGGTAGCTGGAGCGCACCATGGCACCCACGGCCGCATGGCTGAAGCCCATCTTGTAGGCCTCTTCCTCGAACATCTTGAAGGTGTCGGGGTGCACGTAGCGGCGCACGGGCAGGTGGCTGTTGCTGGGCGCCAGATACTGACCAATGGTCAGCATGTCGATGTTGTGCTCGCGCATGTCGCGCATCACCTGCAGAATCTCTTCGTCCGTCTCGCCCAGGCCCACCATGATGCCGCTCTTGGTGGGCACGTTGGGGTGCAGCGCCTTGAACTTCTTCAGCAGGTTCAGGCTGAACTGGTAGTCCGAACCAGGGCGCGCTTCCTTGTACAGGCGGGGCGCGGTTTCCAGGTTGTGGTTCATCACATCCGGGGGGGCTGCCTTGAGGATTTCGAGCGCGCGGTCATCGCGGCCACGGAAGTCGGGCACCAGGATTTCGATCTGCGTTTGGGGCGACAGCTCGCGGATGTTCTGGATGCACTCCACAAAATGGCCGCTGCCGCCGTCGCGCAGATCGTCGCGGTCCACGCTGGTGATCACCACGTACTTGAGCCTGAGCGCTGCAATCGTCTTGGCCAGGTTCAGCGGCTCGTCCTTGTCCAGCGGGTCAGGGCGGCCATGGCCCACGTCGCAGAAGGGGCAGCGGCGTGTGCACTTGTCGCCCATGATCATGAAGGTGGCCGTGCCCTTGCCAAAGCATTCGCCAATGTTGGGGCAGGAGGCTTCTTCGCACACCGTATGCAGCTTGTGTTCGCGCAGGATTTCCTTGATCTCGTAAAAGCGCGTGGTCGGGCTGCCCGCCTTCACACGGATCCATTCGGGTTTCTTGAGCACTTCGGCCTGCTCGACCTTGATCGGGATACGCGAGAGCTTGGCAGCGGCTTTCTGCTTGGCCAGGGGGTTGTAGTTCTCGGCGGATTGCGCTTCGCGGACGACTTCAGGGGTGCTCATGGCGTATTGGCGGCGTAGGTGCTGCGGGATAGGGGATCAAGGCGCCAGCCGAATGCTGAGCTGCTGGCCCAGCACCTGTGCGGCTTCTTCCCAGGTGGTTTGGACCCCGATTGTAGAAAGGTCCACCGTTTGCAAACCTGCGTAACCGCAAGGGTTGATGCGCAGAAAGGGTTCCAGGTCCATGTCCACGTTGAGTGCAACGCCGTGGTAGGTGCAGTGGCGGCTGACCTTGATGCCCAGGGCGGCGATCTTGCCCAGCCCTTCAAAGTCGGGTTCCGGGGGCGCGGTGCCTTCGCGCTTTTGTGGGCGTTGCGGCAGCAGGGCATGGCTGTGCGGATCATCCATTCGCACATAAATGCCCGGCGCTCCCGCCACGCGGTGGCCCGTCACGCCAAAGTGGTCCAGCGTGCGAATCACCGCTTCTTCCACCCGGTATACGTATTCCTTGACGTAGTAACCCGCCCGGTGCAAATCCACCAGCGGGTAAGCCACCACCTGGCCTGGGCCGTGAAAGGTCACCTGCCCACCCCGGTTGGTGGCCACCACGGGGATGTCGCCAGGATTCAGTAAATGATCGCTTTTGCCTGCCAAGCCTTGTGTGTAAAGCGCAGGATGCTCACAAACCCATAGCAAATCATCGCTCTCGGCTGTGCGCGTAGCGGTGTAATCCTGCATCGCTTGCACGGTGGTGGCATAGTCCACGCGCCCCAGCATGCGCAGTTCCATCGTCATGCCCCGGGCTCAGAGTGCGTACTTCACCAGCGGGTGGGATGTGAGCGCCCGGTAAAAGTTGTCCAGATGCTCGCGGCTGGTGGCGGTGATGGTGATGGTCAGGCTGATGTACTTGCCGCCCGTACTGTCACGCTGTGCGATGCTTGCAGGGTCCAGAAACGGGTCGTGCGAGCGCGCCAATGCAGAAATCTGTGCCACGAACTCGTCCGTTTTCACCCCCATCACTTTGACCGGAAACAGGCAGGGGTATTCAATGAGCGAATCCTTGCGCGGGTCGATTCCGGTCAGGTCGTTGCCGTCTGAAGGGGGAAGGGCGGAAGAGGTCATGGTTGTCAGTGCTTCTGTTTTGGTAGCTGCTCAGGCTTGCGGGGCAAGCGCAGACACCGGTCATGTGTTGCCACATTGTGCTGCAGCATCGTCTTTCAGTGCCGCTTGTGCCATCGCTGGATGGCTATTCTGCGCCGTTGGCGATGGGCCACAACGCGGCAACCCAGTGCACCGCATTTGTGCCACCTGTGTGGAAATTTTCGGGTGCTCTGGGTTTTTACTTATAATTAGAGGCTTTGTGAAAGTTGCGGTCTGTAACGCGGACGTCATTGAATAATGAAAACAATCGCGCCAGAGACTGAAACTGAGGCTGAAGATTCTGACTTCAAGCCCCTGACGGCCCAAGAGGCTGAGCAGTGGCGGCGTCGCAACCCATCCATTTCCCCCTGGCGGGTGGTGGTGGGGCAGGCGCTGGTCGGGGTGGTGGTGGCGTTGGTCGCCTGGCTGTGGACCCGGGATGTCCGGGCAGGCTGGTCGGCTGCCTATGGTTCCTTGGCGGTGGTAATTCCCGCGGCGTTGTTTGCTTTTGGTGTGTTGCGCCAGAAGTCTGCTTCTCGCCCGGGGCTTGCCATGTTGGGATTCTTTGGGTGGGAAGTTGCCAAGATTGTGCTCACGATTGCGCTGCTGGCTGCAGCGCCCCGGCTGGTGTCGGGTCTGAATTGGCTCGCGCTGGTCGCGGGTCTGGTGATCACGATGAAAACGTACTGGGTGGCACTGCTGGTGCGGCCTGGTGTTAGAAAAACCGATTGATATATAGAGAAGAGTAGTCCGATGGCCGCAGAAGCGCACGCCCCGACCGCGAGTGAATATATCGTTCACCACCTGCAGCATTTGCAGAACATCCCCCAAAAAGCCATTGTTGACTTTTCGGTGGTCAACATCGACTCTCTGATCACCGCTTTGGTGGTTGGTTTCATTGGTTTGTTTATTTTGTGGCTGGGTGCCCGCAAAGCCACTTCCGGCGTTCCTGGTCGTTTCCAGGCTGCGGTGGAAATGCTGGTCGAGATGGTCGACACCCAGACCAAGGCCAACATCAAGAACGCCAACAGCCGCAAGTTCATTGGCCCCATGGCACTGACCGTGTTCGTCTGGATCTTCATGATGAACGCCATGGACATGCTGCCTGTGGATCTGCTGCCAGCCATCTGGACCAAGATCTATGCGGCGCTGGGTCACGATCCGCACCACGCCTATCTGCGTACCGTTCCAACGGCCGATCTGTCCACTACGCTGGGCTTGGCTGTCTCCATTCTGCTGTTGAGCCTGTACTACAGCGTCAAGATCAAGGGTGCTGGCGGTTGGGGGCATGAGCTGGTGAGCGCTCCCTTTGGTTCCAGCAAGAATCCTCTTTTTGCCGTGATCCTCGGTCTCATCAACGTGACCATGCAGATCATCGAATACGTTGCCAAGGCGGTTTCGCATGGCATGCGGCTGTTCGGCAACATGTACGCTGGTGAGTTGGTGTTCCTGCTGATCGCCCTGATGGGTGGCGCTGCTGCAATGTCTCTCCCCGGTGTGCTGCTCCCCGTGGGGCATGTCATTGCGGGTTCGCTCTGGGCAATCTTCCACATTTTGGTGATTACCTTGCAGGCGTTCATTTTCATGATGCTGGCGCTGATCTATCTCGGCCAGGCGCATGAGGCCCACTGACCCTTTCTGTTTCGTTTCCGTTCCTTTTCTTTTCAACCTTTCTTTTTTCACTCAGGAGTAATCATGGAAAACATTCTCGGCTTCGTCGCTCTGGCTTGCGGTCTGATTGTGAGCCTCGGCGCTATCGGCGCTTCGATCGGTATCGCTCTGATGGGTGGCAAGTTCCTGGAATCTTCTGCTCGCCAGCCTGAGCTGATCAACGAACTGCAAACCAAGATGTTCATCTTGGCTGGTCTGATCGACGCTGCGTTCCTGATCGGTGTGGCTATCGCTCTGCTGTTTGCTTTCGCAAACCCCTTTGCTGCTACGTTCCTGGCCAGCGTTCCAAAGTAATCTTTCGTCAACGCCATCTTAGAAAGGTGTTGCCGTGAGTATCAACGCGACCCTGTTCTTTCAGATCATCGTCTTTTTTGTGCTGGTGTGGTTCACGATGAAATTCGTGTGGCCGCCCATCACCAAGGCGTTGGATGAACGAGCCCAGAAAATCGCCGATGGCCTCTCTGCTGCCGAACGTGCCAAGTCCGAACTCGCCGCTGCTGACCAGCTGGTGAAGAAGGAATTGGCCCAGGCCAGCAATGAAACGGCCTCGCGTCTTGCGGACGCCGACCGTCGTGCCCAAGCCATCATCGAAGAAGCCAAAGCCCGCGCTACGGAAGAAGCCAACAAGATTGTGGCTGCTGCCCAGGCCGAGGCTGAGCAACAGACGGTGCGAGCACGTGAAGCCCTGCGCGAGCAGGTGGCCGCGTTGGCTGTCAAGGGTGCCGAGCAGATTCTCCGCAAGGAAGTCAATGCCGGTGTCCACGCAGACCTGCTCAACCGCCTGAAGACCGAGCTGTAAGGGGACAACATGGCTGAACTCGCCACCATTGCTCGCCCTTACGCAGAGGCCTTGTTCAAGGCTGCCACTGCCAGCGCGGGTGTTGATCTGGACAGCACGGCTGTCTGGCTCGACGAGCTGGCGGCGATTGCCGCCACCCCCGAGCTTCGCCAGCTGGCGGACAATCCCAAGGTAACGGCAGACCAAGTGTTTGCCGTTTTTACGGGCGTTGCGCGTTCTGCGCTGCCCGACATGGCCAAAAACTTCCTGCGCACCATCATCGACAACGGGCGTATCAACACGCTTGGTGAGGTGGCTGCTCAGTATCGTGCCCTCGTGAATCGCCGCAGCGGCTCCTCGGATGCCGTCGTGTACAGCGCATTTCCTCTGGACAGTGCGGCATTGGCAGATGTGGGTGGAGTGCTGGAAAAGCGCTTCGGCCGCAAGCTCAATCTCACCGTGAAGCAGGACGAGTCCCTCATCGGTGGTATTCGCGTAGTGGTGGGTGACGAAGTGCTGGACACTTCGGTCAAGGCCCGTCTTGAACAAATGAAAGCGGCCCTCGTCGCGTAATGGCGCTGCGAGGACTTAGCGAAACAAAGAAAGAAGGAAAGAGTCATGCAACTCAATCCCGCAGAAATTTCTGAACTCATCAAGAGCCGCATTGAAGGGCTGGCCGCCAGCAGCGACATCCGTAACCAAGGCACCGTGGTGTCGGTGTCGGACGGTATCGTGCGTATCCACGGCCTGTCCGAAGTGATGCAGGGCGAAATGCTGGAGTTCCCCGCTACTAAGGACGGTCAACCTTCCTTCGGTCTGGCGCTGAACCTCGAGCGTGACTCCGTGGGCGCTGTGATCTTGGGTGAATACGAACACATCTCCGAAGGCGACACCGTCAAGTGCACAGGCCGCATTCTGGAGGTGCCCGTCGGCCCCGAACTGGTGGGCCGCGTGGTGAACGCCCTGGGCCAGCCTATCGATGGCAAGGGCCCCATCAACGCCAAGCTGACCGACGTGATCGAGAAGGTGGCTCCTGGCGTGATCGCCCGTAAGTCCGTGGACCAGCCTCTCCAAACCGGTCTGAAGTCCATCGACTCCATGGTGCCCGTGGGCCGTGGCCAGCGCGAGCTGATCATTGGTGACCGCCAGACCGGCAAGACCGCTGTGGCCATTGATGCGATCATTTCGCAAAAGGGCCAAGGCGTTACTTGTATCTACGTGGCGATCGGCCAGAAGGCGTCCTCCATCAAGAACGTGGTGCGCGCTCTGGAGCAAGCTGGCGCGATGGAATACACCATCGTTGTGGCTGCTTCCGCTTCTGAATCCGCTGCGATGCAATACGTGTCGGCCTACTCGGGCTGCACGATGGGCGAATACTTCCGCGATCGTGGTCAAGACGCCCTGATCGTGTATGACGACCTGTCCAAGCAAGCTGTGGCCTACCGCCAAGTTTCCCTGCTGCTGCGCCGTCCACCAGGCCGCGAAGCCTATCCTGGCGACGTGTTCTACCTCCACAGCCGTCTGCTGGAGCGTGCAGCCCGTGTGAACGCCGACTACGTGGAGGCTTTCACCAAGGGTGAAGTCAAGGGCAAGACGGGTTCGTTGACGGCTCTGCCCATCATCGAAACGCAAGCCGGTGACGTGTCTGCTTTCGTGCCTACCAACGTGATTTCGATCACTGACGGTCAGATCTTCCTGGAAACCAGCCTGTTCAACGCCGGTATCCGTCCCGCTATCAACGCCGGTATCTCGGTGTCCCGCGTGGGTGGTGCTGCACAGACCAAGCTGATCAAGAACCTGTCCGGTGGTATCCGTACCGACTTGGCGCAGTATCGTGAACTGGCTGCGTTCGCGCAGTTCGCCTCTGATCTGGATGAAGCCACCCGCAAGCAGTTGGACCGTGGTGCCCGCGTGACCGAACTGCTCAAGCAGGCACAGTACAGCCCTCTGTCCATCTCGTTGATGGGCGCAACGCTGTTCGCTGTGAACAAGGGCTTCATGGATGACGTGGAAGTCAAGAAGGTTCTGAGCTTCGAGCATGGCCTGCACCAGTTCCTGAAGACCAGCCACGGCGCTCTGCTGGCCAAGCTGGAGCAGGCCAAGGCCATGGACAAGGATGCTGAAGCCGAATTGACCGCTGCCATCGCTGCGTTCAAGAAGACGTTCGCTTAAACCGGACGAGGAGCCATCATGGCAGCAGGCAAGGAAATACGCGGCAAGATCAAATCGGTGGAAAACACCAAGAAGATCACCAAAGCCATGGAAATGGTGGCCGCATCCAAAATGCGCAAGGCGCAGGACCGGATGCGTGCTGCTCGTCCCTACAGCGAAAAGATCCGCAACATTGCAGCCAACCTCGGCAAGGCCAATCCTGAGTACACACACCCCTTCATGGTGGTGAACGATGCGAAGGCGGCTGGTGTGATCGTCGTGACGACCGACAAGGGTCTTTGCGGCGGCATGAACACCAACGTTCTGCGTGCCGTGACCACCAAGCTGCGGGAGTTGCAGGCGGCTGGCATCTCTGCGGAAACCGTGGCGATTGGCAACAAGGGCTTCAGTTTTCTGAACCGCGTGGGTGCCAAGGTGGTTTCGCATGTGACAGGTCTGGGCGATACGCCCCATCTGGACAAGCTGATTGGCCCGGTTAAGGTGCTGCTGGATGCATACGCTGAAGGCAAGATCAATGCGGTGTATCTGAGCTACACCAAGTTCATCAACACCATGAAGCAGGAGTCGGTTGTGGAGCAGTTGCTCCCACTGTCCTCCGAGCAGATGCAGGCCGACAAGACGGAACATAGCTGGGAATACATCTATGAACCGGACGCACAAACCGTGATCGACGAGTTGCTGGTGCGCTATGTCGAGTCGCTGATCTATCAGGCAGTTGCTGAGAACATGGCGTCCGAGCAGTCGGCACGCATGGTGGCCATGAAGGCCGCGACAGACAACGCTGGCAGCGTCATTGGTGAGTTGAAGCTGGTCTACAACAAGACGCGTCAGGCAGCGATCACGAAAGAGCTTTCCGAGATCGTGGCAGGCGCCGCCGCTGTGTAAGCAGCTCGACATACAACATTATTGGAGCGAAAAATGGCTCAAGTGCAAGGCAAGATTGTTCAATGTATCGGCGCGGTGGTGGACGTGGAGTTCCCTCGTGACCAGATGCCCAAGGTTTACGATGCTCTGAAGCTCGAAGGTTCCGCGCTGACGCTGGAAGTGCAGCAGCAGCTGGGCGACGGCGTGGTGCGTACCATTGCGCTGGGTTCCTCTGATGGTCTGCGCCGTGGCCTGATGGTCACGAACACAGGCAACCCCATCACTGTGCCCGTGGGCAAGGCGACTCTCGGCCGCATCATGGACGTGCTGGGTTCTCCCATCGACGAACGTGGTCCCGTGGGTCAGGAGCTGACAGCTTCCATCCACCGCAAGGCACCTGCTTACGACGAACTGTCGCCATCGCAGGAACTGCTGGAAACCGGCATCAAGGTGATCGACCTGGTGTGCCCCTTCGCCAAGGGCGGCAAGGTGGGTCTGTTCGGTGGTGCCGGTGTGGGCAAGACCGTGAACATGATGGAACTCATCAACAACATCGCCAAGGCCCACAGCGGTCTGTCGGTGTTTGCTGGTGTGGGTGAGCGTACCCGTGAAGGGAACGACTTCTATCACGAAATGGCCGATTCCGGCGTGGTGAATCTGGAGAAGCTGGAAGACTCCAAGGTTGCCATGGTGTACGGCCAGATGAACGAGCCTCCAGGCAACCGTCTGCGCGTGGCGCTGACCGGTCTGACCATTGCGGAATCGTTCCGTGACGAAGGCCGTGATGTGCTGTTCTTCGTGGACAACATCTACCGTTACACACTGGCCGGTACCGAAGTGTCCGCGCTGCTGGGCCGTATGCCTTCCGCCGTGGGTTACCAACCTACTCTGGCTGAGGAAATGGGTCGCCTGCAAGAGCGTATTACGTCCACCAAGGTCGGCTCGATCACTTCCATCCAGGCCGTTTACGTGCCAGCGGATGACTTGACCGATCCTTCTCCAGCAACCACGTTTGCTCACTTGGACTCCACTGTGGTGCTGTCCCGTGACATCGCTTCGCTGGGTATCTACCCCGCTGTGGATCCTCTGGACTCCACCAGCCGCCAGCTGGACCCCAACGTCGTGGGCGAAGACCACTACGCCACGGCCCGTGCGGTGCAAGGTACGCTGCAGCGCTACAAGGAACTGCGCGACATCATCGCGATTCTGGGTATGGACGAACTGGCTCCCGAAGACAAGCTGGCTGTGGCCCGCGCTCGTAAGATCCAGCGTTTCCTGTCGCAGCCATTCCACGTTGCGGAAGTGTTCACAGGCTCTCCTGGCAAGTACGTGCCGCTGGCAGAAACCATCCGTGGTTTCAAGATGATCGTGAACGGTGAGTGCGATCACCTTCCCGAGCAAGCCTTCTACATGGTCGGCACCATCGACGAAGCCTTTGAAAAGGCCAAGAAGGTGGCCTGATTGCCCTTGGGCTGAGAGTCAGCAATGACCGCTCAGCCTTCGCAGTCAAGCAACCCACCTTTTCTCAGGAGCAATGATGAACACTATCCACGTTGATGTGGTCAGCGCCGAAGAGTCCATCTTCTCGGGCGAAGCACGCTTTGTTGCGCTGCCCGGCGAAGCTGGCGAGTTGGGCATCTATCCCCGCCACACACCGCTGATCACCCGTATCAAGCCCGGTTCGGTGCGCATCGAAACCGCTGACGGTGGTGAGGAATTCGTTTTCGTCGCCGGTGGCATTCTGGAAGTCCAGCCCAATTGCGTGACTGTGTTGTCTGACACAGCCATCCGCGGTAAGGACCTGGACGACGAGAAGGCCAACGCTGCCAAGGCTGCAGCGCAAGAAGCGTTGAAGAACGCGAAGAGCGATATCGATTTGGCAAAGGCTCAGTCCGAGTTGGCCGTGATGGCTGCCCAGATTGCGGCTCTGCGCAAATACCGCCAAAAGAAGTAAGGCTCCGGCTTTACGCAGGCTTTGGAAAACCCGGCTGTGCCGGGTTTTTTTTATGTCTGTCGCTGACAGCGATACGGGGCTTCCTCAAGGCCGAGGACTGAATTGCTGAGCCCAGGTGATCGGGAGTCGGTGATAAGGTGATGACCAAGGTGACTGATGAAGGGTTGTTTGTCCAGCACCATTCCCCATGTTGCACTCCCAGCCACAATCCCCACCATGTGCCTCAAGCCCCATCTTGCCTGACACACCGCCATGCCACGAACCAAGCTTTCTGCCTCGCCTCTGGGCGGCTCACCGGACGAAACGGAATCCCTGTTTTATGAAGCCTTGCAGAGGGGCGATATCGACTTGCTCATGTCTTGCTGGGCAGAGGAGGACGATATCGTGTGCGTTCATCCCGGTGGTGGGCGTCTGGTCGGCGCACCCGCCATCCGTGCGGCCTTTGATGCGATGTTCACCCAAGGGACGCTCAGGATCACCATTTCCCAGATTCATCGCATCCAATCTGTATCGAGTGCCGTACATAACGTGACGGAGCGCGTGGAGGTCATGCTGCCTGACGGTGTGCATTCAGCCTACCTGCTGGCCACCAATGTGTACCACCGCACACCGGAAGGTTGGCGTCTGGTGGCGCACCATGCCAGTGCAGGAGCATCCCCCACGGACACACTGGCGACCGAAGCGCCGTCCATGCTGCATTAGGCTCCTGCCTCCATGAAGGTCGGCAGAAAGCACTGCCATCGGAGTATTCATTAAAACAGGTTGTAACGCTTATGGATCCAGCGGAAGCAGCTATGAAATATGTAGCGCCATCGTGGTTGCCTGGGGGGCAGCTTCAAACCATCTGGCCTGCGCTTTTTTCGCGGCGGACGAATGGGCCAGCCCCAGCCTACCAGCGGGAGCGTTGGACGACGCCCGATCAAGACTTCATTGATGTGGACTTTGTGCTGCAGCAGGGCCCGCTTGCGCAAAGCTCTGAACAGCCTTTGCTGGTAGTGTTTCACGGGCTCGAAGGCTCGTCGCGAAGCCATTACTGCGAAGCTCTGGCCGAGGCTGCCCTGTCGCAAGGCTGGGCCTGTGCGATTCCCCATTTCCGAGGATGCAGCGGTGAAATCAATTGGGCTCCGCGCGCCTATCACTCGGGCGACTACGAAGAAATTGCCTGGATTCTGAGCAGGTTTCGCCAGCAGCACACCGGGCCCATCATCGCCGTGGGAGTATCTCTGGGTGGAAATGCTTTGCTCCGGTGGGCGGCAGAGGCGGGAACTGCTGCGAGTTGCATGGTCAGTGCGGTTGCCGCAGTATGTTCGCCGCTGGATCTGGCTGCGGGTGGACATGCCATAGGGCAGGGCTTCAACCGCTTGGTTTACACCCGCATGTTTTTGCAAACTATGGTGCCGAAAGCGCTGCGCAAACTGGAGCAGCACCCTGGCTTGTTTGACCGGGACGCATTGCTGGCTGCGCGTGATCTCTACGCTTTCGATAACGTTTTTACAGCCCCGTTGCATGGCTTCAAAAGCACGGAAGACTATTGGCAACGTGCCTCCTCCAAACCTCTTCTGAGACAAGTGCGAGTGCCTGCTTTGGTCCTCAATGCCCTGAATGACCCGTTTGTGCCAGCCGCAAGTCTTCCGGCGGCCAATGAAGTGGGAGATTGGGTGACCTTGTGCCAGCCCCGGCATGGAGGACATGTGGGTTTTGCGCAAGGGCCATGGCCTGGGCATGTCAAGCCCATGCCGGATGCTGTAGTGCGTTGGCTGACAGACCATGTGCCCCAAGGCGGCGCACAATCGCGGTATGGATGACATCGTCAAACAAGCGCTGGCCAAGTGGCCGCACGTGCCCGACTGCTATGGGTGGCTGGGGTTGGATGCCCGTGGCCGCTGGTTCATGCGGGATGACGCTACCCAGGCAGCAGGTGATTTCACGCACAGCCGGGGTTCATGGCTACGGCACGAAAAGCTCATTGAATTTATCGGGCGCAATTACGAACCCGACGGGGACGGGCGCTGGTTTTTTCAGAATGGTCCCCAGCGGGTGTACGTGGAGCTGGAATGCGCGCCATGG
Organism: Acidovorax sp. DW039; assembly: GCF_037101375.1. Classification (NCBI taxonomy): domain Bacteria; kingdom Pseudomonadati; phylum Pseudomonadota; class Betaproteobacteria; order Burkholderiales; family Comamonadaceae; genus Acidovorax; species Acidovorax sp. DW039. The sequence continues at coordinate 564,249 of NZ_AP029019.1, forward strand.
GTGTGGCGCATATCGCCAGATTTCGAGTTGGAGTCTCACACGGGCAAAGTCACGTCTGCCGGTGCCTGCTGGCTGGACGAGCATGGACGGCTGTTCATAGAGTCCCCATTGGGTCTGGGCGTGGTTCACACTCAGGACATGGTATTGGCCGCTGAGGCCGTGGAGCGCGGCCTCTGGATGCCGGAGGAAACTACCTTTGCTTCACTGCCTGCGCAGTATCACTATGTGCTGAGCCCGGCAGCAAAGACGAGTTGAGTTAGACGGGTGCAGCGAAGCGGTGGAGTGGGGCTGGAACTGCCGTTGTACCTACAGCCTTTTTTTGCGAGCTTTATCTCTCATCGCACCAATAAAAAAAGCCGGTACGCGTACCGGCTTTTTTGCTTGGATGAAATTCACATTTCACTTGGCTGCAGAGGCACCTGCGTCTGCTGGCGCTGCCGCAGCATCACCAGCGGCGGCAGGTGCTGCAGGCTCAGCGAACTTGGCACCTGCAGCGTTGGCCATATACACCACAGCCCGGGCAATTTCAGTGTCATTGAAATCCCCACCACCTTGGGGCGCCATGGCACCCTTGCCCTTCAGTGCGGACTGCACCAAGGCTTCAAAGCCGGTCTTGATGCGAGGGCCCCAAGCCGCTGCATCGGCATATTTGGGCGCACCTGCTGCCCCAGTAGCGTGGCATGCAGCGCACTGGCCCTTAAACACTTCTTCGCCTGCGCGCAAGGGGCGGTTGGCATCGCGCACCTCAACCATGCCGACTTTCTGGATACGTTCAGCCAATGCCTTTTCGGGATTGACCGCACCTGCTGCAGGCTTGTTGCCAGAGGTCACGTACAGCACCAAGCCGATGATCACAAAGATAGGCACCACGAACGAGAAAAATCCCGCGATCAGTAATTGCTTGGGGGTCTTGATCGGGCCTGTGTGCGCTTCTTCGTGGTGGTTGTCGCTCATGACGTCCTCTGGTGGATCGGGGGCTTTGTTGGAACTAACCAAAAATTATATCTGCGGGTCTCAGTTGCCGATATGCCAGCAAACTTGATTTCCCGCAAGTTATACACGTGAAGGCACTCAGGGTTTACGCGAGGGCGTGTCTGCCTCCTCATTCCACCCACCTCCCAGTGCCTTGAACAGCGTCACCTGATTCTGCAGTTGGCCCAGACGAACCTGCACAACAGCTTGTTGTGTGCTGAAGAGAGAGCGTTGGGCATCGAGCAGGTCCAGGTAGCTGGCCACGCCGTTCTTGTAGCGCAGATCGGCAAGGCGGAAGCGAACAGATTCGGACTCGGCCTGCTGCTTTTGCGCCTCCAGCTGCTCGTTCAGCGTGCCTTGGCTCGCCAGCGCATCAGACACTTCCCTGAATGCCGTCTGTATGCTCTTCTCGTACTGCGCTATCGCCAGTTCACGGGACACCTTGGCGCTGTCCAGATTGGCTTGGTTGGTGCCAGCATCAAACAGCGGCAACAGCATGGAGGGGGCAAGGGTGAAGCCCCACGATCCGTTCTTGAACAGACCCGAAAGCTCGCCACTGGCTGTGCCTGCCTGGGCTGTTAACGAAATTCTGGGGAAGAACGCGGCCCGGGCTGCGCCGATGTTGGCATTGGCGGCTTTCAGTTGCTGCTCGGCCTGGCGAATATCGGGACGACGCGTCAGCAGGTCAGACGGCAAGCCTGGGGGCAGTGGCTGAAGCAGGGGGGCACCATCCAGATTGTTGCCTGCCAGTGCTGCCTTGACTTCCGGAGGCAGTGACTGGCCCAGCAGCAGCACCAACGCATTCTCGTCCAGCGCCCGCTGGCGCTGCTGCTGTGCAAACGTGGCGCGTGCCGCTTGAGCCAGGGACTCCGCCTGGCGGAAGTCCAGCTCTGATGCGGCCCCGGAGTCGAGCCGCAATTTGGTCAGCCGGACGGATTCTTCGCGTGTGGCCAGCGTGCGGCGCGACAGTTCCAGAAGTTCTTCGTCGGCTAGCAGGTTGAGCCAACCGTTGGCTACGGCGCTGATCAGGCTCACCTGGGCCGCATTTCTTCCCTCTTCTGTCGCGAGATACTGGGACAGTGCCTGCTCTTTCAAGCTTGCAATGCGACCGAAGAAGTCAATCTCCCAGGCCGTCACCGCAAACCCCACGCTGAAACTGTTGGTCAGCTTGCCGGTGCCTGAGGCGGGGGCCCGGGACGCGTTGGCGGCCAGACCCACGGAGGGATATTCCGCCGCGCTGCGGATCTGAAATTGAGCGCGGGCCTGCTCCACGTTCAGGCTGGCAATGCGCAAGTCCCGGTTGTTCGCCAAAGCAATCTCAATGAGCTGCTGCAGGCGGGGCTCTGAGAAATACGTACGCCACTGTGGAGGCTGTGCCGCTGTGCTTGCCGAGGCTGCTCCGGGAAAGCTGTCGGGCACCGGCGCTTGAGGGCGCTCATAGGTGGGTATGAATGAGCAGGCCGACATCAAAGCGGCGGCGGCCAGCGTCAAGGGGGCCAGTTTCTTATTCATGGGTTCCAATTCCTGCTTCTTGCGCGTGGCGACGGTTCATTTCCTGCTGGCGTGCACTGCCTTTGAAGATGCTGCGCACTACAACAAAAAACACAGGGACGAAGAAGACCGCCAGCACCGTGCCGGTCACCATGCCGCCGAGCACACCAGTGCCAATGGCACGCTGGCTGGCAGAGCCAGCACCGCTGGCAATGGCCAGAGGCACCACCCCGAGGCCGAACGCCATCGACGTCATGATGATCGGACGGAACCGCAGGTGGGCTGCTTCCAGGGCGGACTCGATCACTCCCTTGCCCTGTGCCTGCAGGTCTTTCGCAAATTCAATGATCAAAATCGCGTTCTTCGCCGACAGACCGATGATGGTGATCAGACCCACCTGGAAGTACACGTCGTTCGCGTAACCGCGCATCAAGGTGGCCAGCAGCACGCCCAGAACACCCAGCGGAACCACCAGAATCACGGCCAGCGGAATGGACCAGCTCTCGTACAGTGCCGCGAGGCAGAGGAAGACCGCCAGAATCGCGAAGCTGTACAGAATCAGCGATTGCGCTCCTGCCAGCTTTTCCTCGCGGGACTGCCCCGTCCATTCAAAGCCGAAGCCCGCGGGCAACTGGCTGGCAAGCTTTTCCATCTCGGCCATGGCAGCACCTGTGCTGTAACCCGGTGCCGGGCTGCCCGAAATGCGCATGGCGGGATAACCGTTGTATCGCACGGTTTGTTGTGCGCCCTTGACCCATTTGGTCGTCGCAAAAGCAGACATCGGCACAGGCTTGCCCTGTGCGTTGCTGGCATTCAATCGCAGAAGGTCATCAGGCTGCATACGTGCCGGTGCATCGGCTTGTACCACCACGCGTTGCAAACGGCCTTGGTTGGGAAAGTCGTTCACGTAGCTGGAACCCAGCGCTGTGGAAAGTGCCGAGTTGATCGCATCAAAGGTCACACCCAAGGCATTGGCCTTATCGCGGTCAATGTCGATTTGCAGCTGTGGCGCATCTTCCAGACCGTCAGGCCGTACCTGCGTCAGGACCTTGCTCTGCGAGGCCATGCCCAAAAGCTGGTTGCGCGCATTCACCAATGCTTCGTGCCCTGCGCCGCTGCGGTCTTGCAGCCGGAAGGTGAATCCGCTGGCGTTACCCAGTTCTGGAATGGGAGGAGGGCTGAGCGGATAGATGAAGGCGTCGCGAATCCCCGACAGGCCGCCAAATGCCCGCCCTGCCACGGCTTGGGCCGAGCTCTCGGGGGCGTGGCGTTCGCTCCAGTCTTTCAGCGTCACGAATGCCAGGGCAGCGTTCTGGCCTTGACCAGAGAAGCTGAAACCCAGCACGCCCACCATGCTCTGCACTTCGGGTTGCTTCAGGATGAAGTTTTCCACTTGCTCCATGACCGCCAAGGTGCGCTCCTGCGTTGCACCCGGTGGCAACTGCACGTTCACGATGATGTTGCCCTGGTCTTCACCTGGGAGGAAAGACGTTGGCAGTCGCAGGTAAACCACCGCCACGGCTCCGACAATCGCTGCGTAGATCACGAGGTAGCGCACAGCCCGTTTGAGCATGCGTGCAACCCAGCTTTCGTAGCCTTTGGCTGCCGTCGTAAAGCGCCTGTTGAACCATCCGAAGAATCCGGTCTTCTCGTGGTGATGGCCTGCTTCTACGGGCTTGAGAAGTGTTGCACAGAGCGCAGGTGTGAGCGACAGTGCCATGAAGGCGGAGAAACCGATGGAAGCAACCATCACCGCCGAGAACTGACGATAGATGTTGCCGGTGGAGCCGGAGAAAAATGCGAGCGGCACGAACACCGAGATCAGCACCACGGTCACCCCGATGATGGCGCCGGAAATCTGGCGCATGGCCTTGCGCGTGGCCTCTACCGGTGACAACCCTTCTTCGCTCATGATGCGTTCGACGTTCTCCACCACCACAATCGCGTCGTCCACCACGATACCGATGACCAGCACCATCCCAAACATGGTCAGCACGTTGATCGAGAAGCCCAGCGCCAGCAGCGTGGCAAAGGTGCCGAGCAGAGCAATCGGCACAACGATGGTGGGGATGACGGTGTAGCGCCAGTTCTGCAGGAACAGAAACATCACCAGGAACACCAGCACTACGGCCTCAAACAACGTCTTGGCAACCTGCTTGATGGAGATGTCCACAAAACGCGAGCTGTCGTAAGGAATGCTCCAGCTCATGCCCTGCGGAAAATACTTGGACAGTTCGTCCATCTTCACACGCACGGCCTTTGCGGCTTCCAGCGCATTACCGCTCGGGGACAGCTGCACGCCAATGCCGACGGCGGGCTTGCCGTTGAGGCGGGCCGCGGTGGCATACGCCTGACCACCCAGTTCCACGCGGGCTACGTCCTTGATGCGCACTGTGGAGCCGTCTGCGTTGGCACGCAGAATGATGTTGGAAAACTGCTCTACGTTGGAAAGCTGGCCACTGACCACCACGGTGGCAGAGATGCCTTGACCCGAGAGGTTGGGCAGATCACCAATCGTGCCGCTTGCCACCTGCGCGTTTTGGGAACGGATGGCCGCAGTGACGTCTGCTGCAGAGATGTTGAAGCTCTCCATCTTGGCTGGATCGATCCAGATGCGCATGGCTCGTTCGGTGCCGAAAAGCTGCGCCTGGCCAATACCGCTGAGCCGCTGAAGCTCAGGCACCACATTACGTGATGCGTAATCGCCCAAGGCGACGGTGTCGGTCTTGGGGTCGCTGGACGAAAGCATGGTGAATAGCAAGAAGTTCGAGCGCGACTTGTCGACCCGCACGCCTTGCTGGGTTACCGCGGAGGGCAGTCTGGGGCTCGCCCGCGACAGGCGGTTTTGTACATCCACCTGGGCCAAGTCGGCGTTGGTGCCTGGCTGAAAGCTGAGCGTGATGCTTCCGGAGCCGTCGGCCTGGGCCACCGATTCCATATAGATCAGCCCGGGGGAGCCGTTCATCTCCCGTTCGATGACGGAGAGAACGCTGTCTTCCAATGTCTGCGCGGAGGCTCCTGGATAAGCCGCGTTGATGACGATGGAGGGCGGCGCTACGGGCGGGTACTGCGCAATGGGCAACTGCGTGATCGCGACGCCCCCCAACACCATGATGAACAGTGAAATAACCCATGCAAAGATGGGGCGGTCAATAAAAAACTTGGCCATGGTCTTCTACCCTCAGGGCTTGGCTTGAGGGGCGGAAGCTTCAGCTGCAGGCGCTGGGGCTGGTGCCTGACCGGGGGCTTGCCAGGGAACCGCTTTGACGGGCGTGCCGGGGGGCAGCATCTGAAGCTTCTGAAAGCCGTCAACCATCACCTTTTCACCGGCCTGCAGTCCCTCTCGGACGACCCAGCGGTTGTTTTGCGCTGCACTGATCTTCACTGGGCGGGGGCTGACTTTGCCGTCTTCTCCCACCACGTTGACGATGTCTCCCTGCTGCGTGCGCGTGACAGCCTGCTGGGGAAGGGTGATGGCATTGGCTGCCTGGGCTTGCTCAAGGCGAACCCGCAGATACATGCCTGGCAAAAGCTCTCCCTTGGGATTGGGTACCTCTGCCCGCAGCGTGATTTGTCCTGTGGTTGCGTCCACCGTCAGGTCAGAAAACAGCAGCTTCCCAGGTTGGGTGTATTCACTCCCATCACTCAGCAAAAGCTTCACGCTTGCAGCCTCCTTGCCTTCGGCCCGCTTGAACTGCCCGTTCGCCATGGCTTTACGCAGTTGCAAGATTTCATTCGCAGACTGGGTGAAGTTGACGTAAACCGGATCGATTTGCTGCACCACGGCGAGCGGCGTGGCTTCCCCTTGTCCCACCAGCGCGCCCTCGGTCACCAGCGCCCGGCCGATCCGCCCTGAGATGGGGGCCGTGACGTTGGCATATCCCAGGTTGATCCCTGCTGTACGCACCGCAGCTTTCGTTGCTGCCACGTCAGCCTGCGCCTGCTTGAGGGCTGCCTCGGCATTCACAAAGTCCTGCTTGCTGATGGCATTGGCTTCGACAAGGGGCTTGTACCGATCCAATTGCGCTTGTGTCTGCGCAAGGTTGGCTTCTGCCTTGGCCTGATTGGCTTTGGCGCTGTCCAGTGCTGCCGCGTAAGGGGCTTCATCAATGCGGAAGAGCGCTTGCCCTGCTTTGACGTCGCTGCCTTCCTTGAACAGGCGTTGCTGCAATATGCCCGCCGCCCGTGCTCTTACCTGCGCAACACGCGAGGCCTCCACGCGTCCTGGCAATTCTGTCATCAGACCGATGTCCCCTGGAGTCGCCACGACGGTGCCCACCTCGACGGCGGGTCTCTGCCCGCCTGCGCCTGCCGCGGGAGCGGGTTCCTTGCTGCAGCCTGCGACCATGACGCCAGTCACGACAAGGGCCCCGACGAATAGCGAGGGGGAGTAGGTTTGAGGCCGTTTTGCGGTATTGGAGTCAGTCTGGCTGGGCATATTTATCCTTTTGAGCAACTTCAAAGAAGGTGAAAGCATGGGCTGGGCTCATGACAAATTGAATGCAGATGGTGTGGGCGTAGTGATGCCCTAGGAATTCGGTGCGGGATTATACATACAGACGTGAATGTATAATTGAGAGCGGAGTTTATGCACAATCCGTGCCGATCGGAGATGGTGGCCACATGGTTCGCAAAACAAAGGAAGAGGCTGCGGCTACGCGCAACAGCTTGATAGATGCAGCGGAGCGGGTATTTTGTGAAAAGGGCGTCTCCCGGGCGTCGCTGAGCGATATTGCGAATGCTGCAGGTGCCACGCGCGGTGCCATTTACTGGCACTTCAGGGACAAGGTGGACCTGTTCAATGCCATGATGGATCGCGTGACTTTGCCGCTGGAGCAGGGGTGTGCCCAGTTCTCCTGTGTGGCGGTGGCAGATCCTGTGGCTCGCCTCAGGGCGGTGATTTCATTTGTTCTCGGCGCCGTGGCATCCAATGCGCAGGCTCGGCGCGTGTTTGAAATCGCGCTGTTCAAAATTGAGTATGTGGACGAGATGGCTGCTGCGCGAGATCGGCACATCGCTGCCTCTGATGCTTTCACGGCGCAATTGGCGCAGGACCTGACGATGGCTCAGGAGTCTGCTGGCGAGGCGTTGGCTATGCCACCCCATGAGGCGGCTGTGGCTCTTCATGCGCTTTTTGATGGTTTGATCCAAAACTGGCTCCTGTGTCGGGCGGGTTTTGATCTGGTGCGAGTGGGTGTCAGCGCGAGCGACTCGTTCCTGAGGGGGCTGGGTCTGCGGGTACCTGTTGATGGGCTTTGATGGTTGCTGGCGAGGTCCGTGCCATAATCACAGGCTAAACATCCAGCAAGCGCGGCTGTAGCTCAGTGGATAGAGTATTGGCCTCCGAAGCCAAGGGTCGTGGGTTCGATCCCCGCCAGCCGCGCCATATGGTGTTTATTTGAATCTTGGCAAAATTTTGGGATTTCTCAAAAAGTCGTGCTAGAATTCGAAATTCCTCGGAGGGGTGCCCGAGTGGCTAAAGGGGGCAGACTGTAAATCTGTTGGCTTACGCCTACACTGGTTCGAATCCAGTCCCCTCCACCAAATTTGAAAGTGTGAGCTTGTTGCCGGACTGCTGTGCAGGCTTCGCAAAAGTCGAATGGCTTGCGCGGGAGTAGTTCAATGGTAGAACCCTAGCCTTCCAAGCTAATGACGCGGGTTCGATTCCCGTCTCCCGCTCCACTTAAAAGTCTGGTTGTAATCTGTTTGACGTCGCTGGCTGTGATGATCAAATTTGCCCATGTGGCTCAGTGGTAGAGCACTCCCTTGGTAAGGGAGAGGTCGCGGGTCCGATTCCCGCCATGGGCACCATTTAAAGGTGCGTCCGGTTCTGGTTGTGCCGAGATCCTGTTGTTTTAGATAGATATTTTTCGGAGTCGGAAAAATGGCAAAAGGAAAATTCGAGCGTACCAAGCCCCATGTGAACGTGGGCACGATCGGTCACGTGGACCATGGCAAGACAACGCTGACGGCTGCTATCGCCACAGTGCTGTCCGCCAAGTTTGGCGGCGAAGCCAAGAAGTACGATGAAATCGACGCTGCTCCAGAAGAAAAAGCACGCGGCATTACCATCAACACCGCCCACGTCGAATACGAAACCGCCAACCGCCACTACGCTCACGTGGACTGCCCTGGCCACGCTGACTATGTGAAGAACATGATCACCGGCGCTGCCCAGATGGACGGCGCTATCTTGGTGTGTTCCGCCGCTGACGGCCCAATGCCCCAGACCCGTGAACACATCCTGCTGGCCCGCCAAGTGGGCGTGCCTTACATCATCGTGTTCCTGAACAAGTGCGACATGGTCGATGACGAAGAGCTGCTTGAGCTCGTCGAAATGGAAGTGCGCGAACTCCTGGACAAGTACGACTTCCCAGGCGACGACACCCCCATCGTGCGCGGTTCTGCCAAGATGGCTCTGGAAGGCGACAAGGGCAAGCTGGGCGAAGAAGCCATCATGAAGCTGGCTGAAGCCCTGGACACCTACATCCCCACACCCGAGCGCGCAGTGGACGGCGCCTTCCTGATGCCCGTGGAAGACGTGTTCTCCATCTCCGGTCGCGGTACCGTGGTGACAGGTCGTGTCGAGCGCGGCATCATCAAGGTCGGCGAAGAAATCGAAATCGTGGGTATCCGCGACACACAGAAGACCACCTGCACCGGCGTGGAAATGTTCCGCAAGCTGCTGGACCAAGGTCAAGCTGGCGACAACGTGGGTCTGCTGCTGCGCGGCACCAAGCGCGAAGAAGTCGAGCGCGGCCAAGTGCTGTGCAAGCCCGGCTCCATCAAGCCCCACACCCACTTCACCGCTGAGGTGTACGTGCTGAGCAAGGACGAAGGCGGCCGCCACACTCCTTTCTTCAACAACTACCGTCCTCAGTTCTACTTCCGTACAACGGACGTGACTGGCGCCATCGAGCTGCCAGCCGACAAGGAAATGGTGATGCCTGGTGACAACGTGTCGATCACTGTGAAGCTGATCAACCCCATCGCCATGGAAGAAGGTCTGCGCTTCGCTATCCGCGAAGGTGGCCGTACCGTTGGCGCTGGCGTGGTGGCCAAGATCATTGCTTAATGTGTTTTTAGGGGTATAGCTCAATTGGCAGAGCGTCGGTCTCCAAAACCGAAGGTTGTAGGTTCGATTCCTACTGCCCCTGCCACTTGAATGTGGCTCATGCAAAGCCCGCCAGGATCTGGCGGGCTTCGGTGTCTTGTGTGATGCCGTGTGAAACGAAGTGGAAATAACAAACATGGCTGCCTCACAGGTTGAAACTGTCAGTACTGGTGCAGACAAAGCAAAGCTAGCGGCTGTTGCGGCTCTTGTTGTGGGGGCTGTCGCCGGGTTTTATCTGCTTGGTAAACAGGGTGTTTACGCCCAGTGGGCTGTTCTTTTAGTGGGTTTGATTGCTGCAGCTGGCGTATTTCTGGTTTCTGAGCCAGGACGCCAGTTTGTGGCGTTTGCCCGCGATGCGTGGCGCGAGGTCAAAAAAGTCGTCTGGCCTACGCGCAAGGAAACGCTGCAAATCACCGCATACGTTTTTGCGTTTGTGGTCATCATGGCCCTATTTCTTTGGTTCACCGACAAGACTCTGGAGTGGGTTTTGTATGACCTCATTTTGGGATGGAGAAAGTCATGACAAGCGATGCAGTGGTGACAGCGGACGGCGCTACGCCCGCATCTTCTGGTTCATCCAACCCTGATCTGCGCTGGTACATCGTTCATGCCTACTCGGGCATGGAGAAGGCTGTTGAGCGCAACATTTTGGAGCGGATTGGTCGCGCCGGAATGCAGGACAAGTTTGGTCGCATTCTGGTCCCCACGGAAGAAGTGGTGGAGATGAAGAATGGCCAGAAGAAGACCACCGAGCGTCGTCTCTTTCCAGGCTACGTCTTTGTAGAGATGGTCATGGACGATGACACGTGGCACTTGGTGAAGCACACCAGCAAAGTCACGGGTTTTGTGGGGGGCGCGAAAAACCGTCCTGCCCCGATTTCTGAAGATGAGGTTCAGAAAATCGTCAGCCAGATGCAAGAGGGTACAGACAAGCCTCGCCACAAGATTGAGTTCATGGTGGGTGAGCTGGTTCGTGTCAAGGAAGGTCCATTCACAGACTTCAATGGTTCTGTGGAAGAGGTCAACTACGAGAAGAATCGTCTTCGCGTGTCTGTCATGATTTTTGGTCGCTCCACGCCTGTCGAACTGGAGTTCGGCCAAGTGGAAAAGACCTGAAATCCCTTTATTTCGTATCCTGCATTTTTCGACTCGGTGCGGGAATTTATTGTTGAGTCGTTAACCCCGGGGAGCTTTAGGTGCTGCGGCATTTGAGGCGCTATCACCCGTAAGGAGCAAAACATGGCGAAGAAAATCGTCGGTTTTATCAAGCTGCAAGTTCCAGCAGGTAAGGCCAACCCATCCCCACCAATCGGTCCTGCACTGGGTCAGCGTGGTCTGAACATCATGGAGTTCTGCAAGGCATTCAATGCGCAGACCCAAGGTGTTGAGCCAGGTCTGCCACTGCCAGTCGTGATTACGGCTTTCGCAGACAAGAGCTTCACCTTCATCATCAAGACTCCTCCCGCGACCACCTTGATCAAGAAGGCGATCAAGCTCGAGAAGGGTTCTTCGAATGCTCTGAAGACCAAGGTTGGCAAGATCACTCGCGCCCAACTGGAAGAAATCGCCAAGACGAAGTTGAAGGACATGAACGCCGCTAACGTGGACGCTGCTGTCCGTACGCTGGCTGGTTCTGCCCGTTCGATGGGCGTGACGGTGGAGGGTCTCTGATCATGGCAAAGCTGACAAAGAAGCAAAAAGCGCTGCAAGGCAAGGTCGACAGCACCAAGCTGTACCCTTTCGCCGAAGCCGTGGCAATCGTCAAGGAAGCTGCTACTGCCAAGTTCGATGAGTCCATCGACGTGGCCGTGCAACTGGGTATTGATGCCAAGAAGTCGGATCAAGTGGTGCGTGGCGCCGTGGTTCTGCCCAACGGCACAGGCAAGACAACCCGCGTAGCTGTGTTTGCGCAAGGTGCCAAGGCTGAAGAAGCCAAGGCGGCTGGTGCTGACGTGGTGGGTATGGACGACCTGGCTGCCCAAGTGAAGGCTGGCGACATGCCTTTCGATGTGGTGATCGCTGCTCCTGATGCCATGCGCGTTGTGGGTACCCTGGGTCAAATTCTGGGCCCACGTGGTCTGATGCCTAACCCCAAGGTCGGCACTGTGACTCCTGATGTGGCTACTGCCGTCAAGAACGCCAAGGCTGGTCAAGTCCAGTTCCGCGTTGACAAGGCTGGTATCGTGCACACCACCATTGGTCGTCGCTCGTTCGACAGCGAAAAGCTGCAGGGCAACTTGGCTGCGCTGATCGATGCCCTGAACAAGGCCAAGCCTGCTTCGAGCAAGGGCTTGTACCTCCGCAAGATCGCTGTGTCCTCCACCATGGGTGTAGGCGTCCGCGTGGATACCCAATCCATCGCAGCGTAATTGCAAAAAATCTTCGGATCTCGTTGAGATCCGATGTGGTGGGCTGGAGGGATATCTCTCCAGGCCATCCAAGACCGTTGGTGTGCATGGGTTGCACTTAATCCCTCTGGGCCAACGCAGATGGCGATCCCGCTGCTGATGGAATTCATTCCGAAACAGTTGGTCGCTGCAACAAGAGCGCGCATGAGGGCGAAAGCCCAAGTGTGCAATTTAAGGAGTAGACCTTGAGTCTTAATCGCAGTGAGAAAGAAGCGGTCATCAATGAAGTGACCAGCCTCGCCGCTAAAGCTCAAACGCTCGTGATCGCGGAATACCGTGGCATCACGGTCGCTGACATGACCAAACTGCGCGTTGATGCACGCAGCAAGGGTGTGAGCCTGAGTGTTCTGAAGAACACCCTGGCCCGCCGTGCTGTGGCAGGCAGCCAGTTTGACGTGGTGGCTGACCAGATGACTGGTCCCCTGATCTATGGCTTCTCCGAAGACGCTGTGGCCGCCGCCAAGGTGGTGGCCGATTTCGCGAAAACCAACGACAAGCTGGTGATTCGCGGTGGTGCCTTCGCAGGGAAAGCCCTGGACGTGAACGGCGTGAAGCAACTGGCCAACATTCCTACCAAGGAAGTTCTGCTGGCTCAGCTGTGTGGCTTGCTGAAGTCGCCAATCTCCCGTACCGCAGTGGTGCTGGGTGCTCTGGCGGCCAAAAAAGGCGAAGGCGAAGCCGCTGCTGCTTGAGCATCAAGCGCCGGCAATAACCTGTTAACCAATTGTTAGGAAATCAAAATGGCATTCGATAAAGACGCATTTCTGACCGCTCTCGACAGCATGACGGTCCTGGAACTCAATGACCTGGTGAAGGCCATTGAAGAGAAGTTTGGCGTGAGCGCTGCAGCTATGGCTGCTCCTGCTGCCGCTGGTGGTGGCGCTGGCGCTGCTGCTGCTGAAGAAAAGACGGAATTCAACGTGGTGCTGGCTGACGCTGGCGCTAACAAGGTTGCCGTCATCAAGGCAGTGCGCGAAATCACCGGCCTGGGCCTGAAGGAAGCCAAGGATCTGGTGGATGGCGCTCCCAAGAACGTCAAGGAAGGCATTGCCAAGGCTGACGCCGAAGCTGCTGTCAAGAAGCTGGTGGAAGCCGGCGCCAAGGCCGAACTCAAGTAATTCGGACCTGCTCAAGGGCTGGAGTGCACCGCAAGGGCCTCCAGCCTTTGGCGCTTTCAGAGCGCACCCGAAAAATGGCTTGAATCGACTGGCTGGAAGTCGATCACGAAGTCAGGTTTCGAGTGTCTTCTGACAATCCCGACAGCAGAAGATGCCTTGGCCCGGGCGATGTGCAACGCATCGCCGTCCGCCATGGTTGGTAGTGGCCAACCGCCAAGCCCGCACAGGAGCGCACCTTGCGGGTCAGTCGTCGAAGACCCAGGACTCATGTCTTTGCCCGGAGATCTCATGGCCTATTCCTATACCGAACGCAAGCGAATTCGCAAAAGTTTCGGCAGCCGCGACAGCGTGCTGGAAGTTCCTTACCTGCTGCAGATGCAGAAGGACGCATACACAGCTTTTCTGCAGGCAGATACAGCCCCTCAAAAAAGAACCAATGAGGGCTTGCAGGCTGCCTTCAATGCGGCTTTCCCCATCGTCTCCCACAACGGTTTTGTGGAGATGAAATTCATTGAGTACAACTTGGCCAAGCCCGCCTTCGACGTGCGTGAATGTCAGACCCGCGGGCTGACTTTTGCGTCGGCTGTGCGTGCCAAGGTGCAGCTCATCATCTATGACCGTGAGTCGTCCACTGCGCAATCGAAGGTGGTCAAAGAGGTCAAGGAGCAAGAGGTTTACATGGGCGAAGTGCCGCTCATGACCGACAAGGGCTCTTTCATCATCAACGGCACCGAGCGTGTGATCGTGTCGCAGCTGCACCGCTCGCCTGGTGTGTTCTTTGAACACGACAAGGGCAAGACCCACAGCTCCGGCAAGTTGCTGTTCTCGGCCCGCATCATCCCTTACCGCGGTTCCTGGCTCGACTTCGAATTCGATCCTAAGGACATCCTCTACTTCCGCGTGGACCGTCGTCGCAAGATGCCCGTCACCACGCTGCTCAAGGCGATCGGCCTGAACCCCGAGTCCATCCTGGCGAACTTCTTCGTCAACGACAATTTCCGCCTGATGGACAGCGGTGCCCAGATGGAGTTCGTATCTGAGCGTCTGCGTGGCGAAGTGGCCCGTTTTGACATCACCGACAAGTCCGGCAAGGTCATCGTTGCCAAGGACAAGCGCGTGACCGCGCGTCACACCCGTGAACTGGAGCAATCCGGCACGACGCACATCAGCGTGCCCGAAGATTTCCTGATCGGTCGCGTGGTGGCACGCAACATCGTCGACTCCGACACCGGCGAAATCATTGCCAAGGCCAACGAAGAGCTGACAGAAGCCCTGCTCAAGAAGCTGCGTTCCGCAGGCGTGCAGGCACTGCAGTGCATCTACACCAACGAACTGGACCAGGGTGCCTACATCTCGCAGACGCTGCGCATTGATGAGACCGTGGACGAGTTTGCTGCCCGCGTTGCCATCTACCGCATGATGCGTCCTGGCGAGCCTCCTACCGAGGACGCCGTGCAGGCCCTGTTCCAGCGCCTGTTCTACAACCCCGACACCTACGATCTGTCGCGCGTGGGTCGCATGAAGTTCAACGCCAAGATTGGCCGCGATGAGTCCACAGGCCCCATGGTGCTGTCCAACGAAGACATCCTGGCCGTGGTCAAGATTCTGGTGGACCTGCGCAACGGCAAGGGTGAAGTGGACGATATCGACCACCTGGGCAACCGCCGCGTGCGTTGCGTGGGCGAACTGGCCGAAAACCAGTACCGCACTGGTCTCGCTCGTATTGAAAAGGCTGTGAAGGAACGTCTGGGCCAGGCAGAGCAAGAGCCGCTGATGCCTCACGACCTGATCAACTCCAAGCCCATCTCTGCGGCTCTGAAGGAGTTCTTCGGTGCTTCGCAGCTGTCGCAGTTCATGGACCAGACTAACCCTCTGGCCGAGATCACGCACAAGCGCCGCGTCTCTGCTCTGGGCCCAGGCGGTCTGACCCGCGAACGTGCAGGCTTCGAAGTGCGTGACGTGCACGTGACCCACTACGGCCGCGTCTGCCCAATCGAAACACCTGAAGGTCCTAACATTGGTCTGATCAACTCGCTGGCTCTGTACGCCCGTCTGAACGAGTACGGCTTCATCGAGACCCCCTACCGCCGCGTGGTGGATGGCAAGATCACCAACGACATCGACTACCTGTCTGCCATCGAAGAAGGCAAGTACGTCATCGCCCAGGCGAACGCCCAGCTGGACAAGGACGGTCGCCTGACGGGGGATCTGGTTTCTGCCCGTGAAAAGGGTGAATCCATCCTCTGCGGCGCGGACCGTGTGCAGTACATGGACGTGTCTCCTGCACAGATCGTGTCGGTGGCTGCTTCGCTGGTTCCGTTCCTGGAACACGATGACGCGAACCGCGCGTTGATGGGTGCGAACATGTCGCGTCAGGCGGTGCCTGTGCTGCGTCCTGAAAAGCCTCTCGTGGGTACGGGCATCGAGCGCGTGGCCGCTGTGGACTCCGGCACCGTGGTGACCGCCAAGCGCGGTGGTGTGGTGGACTATGTGGACGCCACCCGCATCGTGGTGCGTGTGAACGACGCGGAAGCCGTGGCCGGTGAAGTGGGTGTGGACATCTACAACCTCATCAAGTACCAGCGTTCCAACCAGAACACCAACATCCACCAGCGCCCCATCGTCAAGAAGGGCGACAAGCTGGTCAAGGGTGATGTGGTGGCCGACGGCGCATCGACGGACTTTGGCGAAATCGCCATCGGCCAGAACATGCTGATCGCCTTCATGCCCTGGAACGGCTACAACTTCGAAGATTCGATCCTGATCTCCGAACGCGTCGTGTCCGAAGACCGCTACACCTCCATCCACATCGAAGAACTGGTGGTGATGGCGCGTGACACCAAGCTGGGTGCGGAAGAAATCACACGCGACATTCCGAACCTGTCCGAGCAGCAACTGAACCGCCTGGACGAGTCCGGCATCATCTACGTGGGTGCCGAAGTGCAGCCTGGCGATACGCTGGTTGGCAAGGTCACGCCCAAGGGCGAAACCACCCTCACGCCTGAAGAGAAGCTGCTGCGCGCCATCTTCGGTGAGAAGGCTTCCGATGTGAAGGACACCTCGCTGCGCGTGGACCAGGGTTCATCGGGCACCGTGATCGACGTGCAGGTCTTCACCCGTGAAGGCATCCAGCGCGACAAGCGCGCCCAGCAGATCATCGACGATGAACTCAAGCGCTTCCGCCTGGACCTGAACGACCAGCTGCGCATCGTGGAGGCCGACGCGTTCGACCGTATCGAAAAGCTGCTGACCGGTCGTGTCGCCAACGGCGGCCCACAAAAGCTGGCCAAAGGCACCAAGATCGACAAGGCGTACCTGTCTTCCGTGGAGAAATTCCACTGGTTCGACATCCGTCCTGCCGAAGACGAAGTGGCTACCCAGCTCGAGTCCATCAAGAACGCGCTGGAGCAAACCCGCCACAGCTTCGACTTGGCTTTTGAAGAAAAGCGCAAGAAGCTCACCCAAGGTGACGAGCTGCCAGCAGGCGTGCTCAAGATGGTCAAGGTGTACCTGGCCGTCAAGCGCCGTCTGCAGCCTGGTGACAAGATGGCCGGCCGCCATGGTAACAAGGGTGTGGTGTCCAAGATCGTTCCGGTCGAAGACATGCCTTACATGGCCGACGGTACCCCTGCCGACATCGTTCTGAACCCCCTGGGCGTGCCTTCGCGGATGAACATCGGCCAGGTGCTGGAAGTCCACTTGGGCTGGGCTGGCAAGGGTATTGGTCAGCGCATTGGCGACATGCTGCGTGAGCAGGCCAAGGCGGCCGAAGTGCGCAAGTTCCTGGAAGAGGTTTACAACTCCCGTGGTCGTACCGAGGACCTGTCGCAACTCAGCGATGACGACCTCATGGCCATGGCTGCCAACCTCACCAACGGTGTGCCTTATGCCACCCCTGTGTTCGATGGTGCTTCGGAAGAAGAAATCAAGGACATGCTCAAGATCGCCTACCCCGACGACATCGCCGAGCGCAAGGGCCTCACGCCCACACGCACCCAGGCGTACCTGTACGACGGTCGCACGGGCGAGCGTTTCGAGCGTCCCACGACCATCGGCTACATGCACTACCTGAAGCTGCACCACTTGGTGGACGACAAGATGCATGCCCGCTCCACAGGTCCTTACTCGCTCGTCACGCAGCAACCTCTGGGCGGTAAGGCCCAGTTCGGTGGTCAGCGTTTCGGGGAAATGGAAGTGTGGGCGCTGGAAGCGTACGGCGCCGCCTACGTGCTGCAGGAAATGCTGACGGTGAAGTCCGACGACGTGGTGGGCCGTACCAAGGTGTACGAATCCATCGTCAAGGGCGAACACGCCATCGAAGCCGGCATGCCGGAATCGTTCAATGTGCTGGTCAAGGAAATTCGTTCCCTGGGCCTGGACATCGAACTCGAACGCTCCTGAACAGGATCGGGATTATTAAAAAAGTGAGCTACTTGCGCTGATGGATAAAGGCTTTGAGGGTTGTTCGACCTTCAAAGCCCCGTTTATCAAGCGCAGGCTGCTATGATTTTTGACGAAAAGGAAAGAGTCACATGAAATCGCTACTCGACCTGTTCAAGCAATTCACGCCGGATGAGCATTTCGATGCCATCCGCATCGGCATGGCTTCGCCCGAGAAGATCCGTTCGTGGTCTTTCGGTGAAGTGAAGAAGCCCGAAACCATCAACTACCGTACGTTCAAGCCCGAGCGCGACGGCCTGTTCTGCGCCAAGATTTTTGGTCCCATCAAGGACTACGAATGCCTGTGCGGCAAGTACAAGCGTCTCAAGCACCGCGGCGTGATCTGCGAAAAGTGCGGCGTTGAAGTCACACAGACCAAGGTGCGCCGCGAACGCATGGGTCACATCGACCTGGCCGCGCCTTGCGCCCACATCTGGTTCCTGAAGTCGCTGCCTTCGCGTCTGGGCCTGGTGCTGGACATGACGCTGCGCGACATCGAACGCGTGCTGTACTTTGAAGCGTATGTGGTGACCGACCCTGGCATGACCCCGCTGAAGAAGTTCAGCATCATGTCCGAGGACGACTACGACGCCAAGCGCAAGGAATACGGCGACGAGTTCGTGGCCAAGATGGGCGCTGAAGGTATCAAGGACCTGCTGGAATCCATCGACATCGACCTGTCGATCGAGAAGCTGCGCGGCGACCTGACCGGCTCCGAAGTCAAGGTCAAGAAGAACGCCAAGCGCCTGAAGGTGCTGGAAGCGTTCAAGAAGTCCGGCATCAAGCCAGAGTGGATGGTGCTGGAAGTGCTGCCCGTGCTGCCACCGGACCTGCGTCCGCTGGTGCCGCTGGACGGCGGCCGTTTTGCGACCTCCGACCTGAACGACCTGTACCGCCGCGTCATCAACCGCAACTCCCGTCTGCGCCGCCTGCTGGAGCTGAAGGCCCCTGAAATCATCGCCCGCAACGAAAAGCGGATGCTGCAAGAGGCTGTCGATTCGCTGCTGGACAACGGCCGCCGTGGCAAGGCCATGACGGGCGCCAACAAGCGCGCTCTGAAGTCCCTGGCCGACATGATCAAGGGCAAGTCGGGTCGCTTCCGCCAGAACTTGCTGGGCAAGCGCGTGGACTACTCCGGTCGTTCCGTGATTACCGTGGGCCCAACGCTCAAGCTGCACCAGTGCGGTCTGCCTAAGCTGATGGCGCTGGAGCTGTTCAAGCCTTTCATCTTCTCGCGCCTCGAAGCCATGGGCATCGCGACGACGATCAAGGCCGCCAAGAAGGAAGTCGAATCCGGCACCCCCGTGGTGTGGGACATCCTGGAAGAGGTCATCAAAGAGCACCCTGTGATGCTGAACCGTGCGCCTACGCTGCACCGTTTGGGCATCCAGGCCTTTGAGCCCATCCTGATCGAAGGCAAGGCCATCCAGCTGCACCCCCTCGTTTGCGCGGCCTTCAACGCCGACTTCGACGGTGACCAGATGGCTGTGCACGTCCCGCTGTCGGTGGAAGCGCAGATGGAAGCCCGCACGCTGATGCTGGCCTCCAACAACGTGCTGTTCCCCGCCTCGGGCGAACCCTCCATCGTGCCTTCGCAGGACGTGGTGCTGGGTCTGTACTACGCCACCCGTGACCGTATCAACGGCAAGGGCGAAGGCCTGGTGTTTGCGGATACCGGCGAAGTGCAGCGTGCCTTGGATGCGGGCCAGGTAGAACTGGCTGCGCGCATCACCGTGCGCATGACCGAGTGGACCAAGGACAAGGAAACAGGCGAATTCGTGCCTTCGACCTCCCTGGTGGAAACCACTGTGGGCCGTGCCCTGCTGTCCGAGATCCTGCCCAAGGGCCTGCCGTTCTCGAACATGAACAAGGCGCTCAAGAAGAAGGAAATCTCGCGCCTGATCAACGTCTCCTTCCGCAAGTGCGGTCTGAAGGAAACGGTGGTGTTTGCCGACAAGCTGCTGCAAAACGGTTTCCGTCTGGCCACCCGTGCCGGTATCTCCATCTGTATCGATGACATGCTGGTGCCTCCACAAAAGGTCGGCATCATCGAGCGCTCCGAGAAGGAAGTGAAAGAGATCGAACAGCAGTACGTGTCCGGTCTGGTGACTTCTGGCGAGCGCTACAACAAGGTGGTGGATATCTGGGGCAAGGCCGGTGACGAAGTGTCCAAGGTGATGATGGCCCAGCTGTCCAAGCAAAAGGTGCTGGACCGCCACGGCAAGGAAGTGGACCAGGAGTCCTTCAACTCCATCTACATGATGGCCGACTCCGGTGCCCGCGGCTCTGCCGCCCAGATCCGTCAGGTGGCCGGTATGCGGGGTCTGATGGCCAAGCCAGACGGCTCGATCATCGAAACGCCTATTACCGCGAACTTCCGCGAAGGTCTGAACGTGTTGGAGTACTTCATCTCCACCCACGGTGCC
Source organism: Acidovorax sp. DW039 (assembly GCF_037101375.1). NCBI lineage: Bacteria > Pseudomonadati > Pseudomonadota > Betaproteobacteria > Burkholderiales > Comamonadaceae > Acidovorax > Acidovorax sp. DW039. The sequence continues at coordinate 584,218 of NZ_AP029019.1, forward strand.
CGTAAGGGTCTGGCCGATACGGCGCTGAAGACCGCCAACTCCGGTTACCTCACCCGCCGTCTGGTGGACGTGACGCAGGATCTGGTCGTGACCGAGGACGATTGCGGCACTGCCAATGGTTCGCTGATGCGCGCCATTGTGGAAGGCGGTGAAGTGATCGAATCGCTGCGCGAACGTATCCTGGGCCGCACCGCTGCCGAAGACATCCTGCACCCCGAAAACCGCTCGGTGCTGGTGCCTGCCGGCACCATGCTGGAAGAAGACCTCATCGAAGAGATCGAGGCCGTGGGCGTGGACGAAGTCAAGGTGCGCACGGCGCTGACCTGCGAAACCCGCTACGGTCTGTGCTCCAAGTGCTATGGCCGCGACCTGGGCCGCGGTGGTCTGATCAACCTCGGCGAAGCCGTGGGTGTGATCGCTGCCCAGTCCATCGGTGAACCCGGCACGCAGCTGACGATGCGTACCTTCCACATCGGTGGTGCGGCTTCGCGTGCTGCCATCGCTTCGAGCGTGGAAGCCAAGTCCAACGGCGTGATCGGCTTCAACGCCACGATGCGCTACGTGAGCAACACCAAGGGTGAGCTGGTGGTGATTGCCCGTTCGGGTGAAATCATCATCCACGACGAGCATGGCCGCGAGCGTGAGCGCCACAAGGTGCCTTACGGTGCGACGCTGACGGTGAAGGCCGACCAAGCCATCAAGGCCGGCACGATTCTGGCCAACTGGGATCCGCTGACCCGCCCCATCATTACCGAGTTCGCCGGTCAGGTGAAGTTCGAGAACGTGGAAGAAGGCCTGACGGTGGCCAAGCAGGTCGACGAAGTGACCGGTCTGTCCACGCTGGTGGTGATCGATCCGAAGCGCCGTGGTGCCGCCAAGGTGGTGCGTCCCCAGGTGAAGCTGATCGACGCGCAAGGCCAGGAAGTGAAGATCCCCGGCACCGACCACTCGGTGACGATCGGCTTCCAGGTGGGCGCTCTGATCCAGGTGCGCGACGGCCAGGACGTGGGCCCCGGCGAAGTGCTGGCCCGTATCCCTGTCGAAGGTCAGAAGACCCGCGACATTACCGGCGGTCTGCCCCGCGTGGCCGAGCTGTTCGAAGCCCGTACACCCAAGGACAAGGGCACGCTGGCCGAGATGACCGGCACGATCTCCTTCGGTAAGGAAACCAAGGGCAAGATTCGCCTGCAGATCACCGACCCCGATGGCAAGGTGTGGGAAGAGCTCATCCCCAAGGAAAAGAACATCCTGGTGCACGAAGGCCAGGTGGTCAACAAGGGCGAGCTGATTGTGGACGGTCCTGCCGATCCACAGGACATCCTGCGCCTGCTGGGTATCGAAGAGCTGTCTCGCTACATCGTGGACGAAGTGCAGGACGTGTACCGCTTGCAAGGCGTGAAGATCAACGACAAGCACATCGAGGTGATCGTTCGCCAGATGCTGCGCCGCGTTGTGGTCGAGAACGTGGGCGAGTCCAACTACATTGCTGGCGAGCAGGTCGAGCGCTCCGAGATCCTCAACACCAACGAGGCTCTGCAGGCTGAAGGCAAGATCCCCGCGACCTACAGCAACCTGTTGCTGGGTATCACGAAGGCATCGCTGTCCACCGACTCGTTCATCTCTGCCGCATCGTTCCAGGAAACCACTCGCGTGCTGACCGAAGCTGCGATCATGGGCAAGAAGGACGAGCTGCGCGGTCTGAAGGAAAACGTGATCGTGGGTCGTCTGATCCCTGCGGGTACCGGCCTGGCCTACCACCAGGCACGCAAGGCCAAGGACGCCATGGACGAGGCCGAGCGCCGCGCCATTGCCGAAGCCGAAGCCGCCGAGATGGCAGCCTCTGCAGACGACACGGAAGTGGAAAGCAGTGCTTCCGCTTCGGACGCTGCAGCAGACTGATCCGTTGAGGACGTTCTGAAAACGCTCCCGTTCCGCTTCTGGCGGACGGGAGCGTTTTTTATTGGAAGCTTTTCTTTTTGCCATGCCGCGAGGCCCGACCACGTTGAATGCTGTGGAACAGGGGTCTTGCCTGAAATTTGTATGTGGTCGTCCCCGCTGTTCTGGATCGTTGTTGCCATTGGGGTGTTCTGGGCGCTGGGTGCGTACAACCGCCTGGTGCGATTGAGGGCCGAGGCGGTCAGCGCGCGTGCTGAAATGCTCGGCCTCTGCCAGCAGAGTTCCGAGCTGGTCATCCACAGCCTGCTTGTGTGGAACACCCCTGCAGATATGACGGGTGCAGAGCCCGAAGCCGGGTTGCCTGCCGCCACGTTGGAAGCGCTGGAAGCGCAAGCGGCCGACCTGATGGAGCTGTCCGGCCAGGGAACGCGAGCGGGCGCTGAGAGCGGCAAGCCTGCCGTCTGCCCATCGGAGGGGGATGTGCCCCGGTTGCATGCAGGCTGGCACCAGTTTCTTGAGCAGGCCTCCCACGCCGGTCGGGATACCGCTGCAGTAAAGCAGCGGTGGGCTGCCCTGCACGAGGCGCTATCCCGCGCGGCCCGGGCCAGCGACTGCAGCCTGCTGGCCTATCACTGCGCGATTGGCCAGTTTCCCGCCAGCGTGCTGGCACGCGTTTGCGGTTTCAGGCCGCTTTGATTGTCTTTGCTCAGCCTCCACTTTCGCATTGCGCGTTCTCCCTATCACCACCATGACTTCCATCCCTCCCCGCCGCTCACCCCCATCTGCCAAACACGGGAGAGGGGTTGCACCTGCACCTGCACCTTCCTCCTCTGGTGCCGTCAGCCCGCCAGGGACCGTGCCGCTTTGGCAGCAGATGCAGCAGGTGGGGCAAGCGCTGCAGGCCATTCGTGGTGGCCGCTCTGGCACGGCGGCCGTCGAGGCGGTGGAGCCCCGCCTGCGCCCGGGAGTGCAGGCATTGCTGTTTCAAGTGCTGCGCAATCTGGGGCGTGCCGAGGCCTTGCGTGCGCAACTGGCCGCCCGCAAGCCCGCACCAGCGGCGGATGCCCTGCTGTGCGCAGCCCTCGCACTGGCCTGGGATGCCAACACCGCGCCTTATGAGCCCTTCACGCTGGTCAACCAGGCGGTAGAGGCGGCCAAGCGGGCCCCCGCGACACGCGCGCAGGCCTCCTTCATGAACGCCTGTTTGCGCCGCTTCTTGCGGGAGCGCGACGCGCTGGTGCAAGCCACTGACGCGGACCCCGTGGCGCGCTGGAATCACCCCGCCTGGTGGATACAGCGCTTGCGCAAAGACTACCCCGAGGCCTGGGAGCAGATTCTTCTGGCCAATAACGCACATGCGCCCATGGCCCTGCGCGTTAATCAGCAAAAATGCTCGCTAGCGCAATATCAACAGGCGCTATCGGCTATTAATTTAATAGCAAAACAAGTGGGCGATTGCGGCTTGGAGCTGGACCACCCCGTGCCCGTGCACACCTTGCCGGGGTTTGCTGAAGGCTGGGTCTCCGTGCAGGACACAGCAGCGCAGCAAGCGGCTCCGATGCTGCTGCGGGGGCTCGATCTTTCGCAACCCCTGCGCGTGCTGGATGCCTGTGCAGCGCCCGGCGGCAAGACTGCGCACCTGCTGGAGCAGGCCCCGCCCGGCTCTCCCTTGCATGTCACTGCGCTGGAGGTGGACGCAAGCCGCAGTGCCCGCATCCATGACACGCTGGGCCGCTTGGGGCTCCATGCGCAGGTGCTGGTGGCCGATGCCGCTGAGCCCGACACGTGGTGGCGAGCCCACTGCGGCGGGGCACATTTTGACGCCATCTTGCTGGACGCACCCTGCACCGCGTCGGGCATCGTGCGCCGCCATCCGGATGTGCGCTGGCTGCGCCGCGAAAGCGATATTGCCCAGCTGGCCCAGCTCCAGGCATGCATCCTGGCAGCCCTGTGGCCCCTGCTCAAACCGGGTGGACGGATGCTGTACTGCACCTGCTCGGTATTCAAGGCCGAGGGCGATGTACAGATGCAAACGTTTCTTGCACACAACAAAGACGCCCAATTGCTACCCTCACCGGGTCATTTAATTCCCCGGACCGGGAACAAAGCCGAGTCTGTCCCGGACAATTCCACAGGTGATCACGACGGATTTTTTTACGCACTGTTGCAAAAATTGGCGCATTGAGCCCCTCTGGGCCCGTGTGCTGCGCGTGGTTGCGTACCTTGCTCTCCTTGCCTTTGTTACAAATGTGCCTGCGGCGGATGTGGAGCCTGCTGAGGTTGTGGGTGTGCGGCTGGAGCGGGCGGACGATTCTCTTTCCCTGTCAGCCTCCCTCGATTTCACCTTGCCCGAGCTGGCTGTAGATGCCTTGCAAAAGGGCATCCCCATGTTCTTTGTCATGGAGGCCCAGCTGCTGCGCGAGCGGTGGTACTGGTCCGACAAAATGGTGGCGGAAGCCACCCGCTACATGCGCCTGAGCTACCAGCCTTTGACCCGGCGCTGGCGCCTGAATACCTCCAACGTCCCCTTCACCAACAGCGGCCTGGGGGTGGTTCTGGGCCAGAATTTTGATGACCTGGACGAGGCCTTGTCTGCCATGCAGCGGGTTTCACGCTGGCGCATCGGCCCGGCAGATGCGCTGGATGTGGATGCTGCGCACACGGTGCAACTGCGCTTCCGGCTCGATATGTCGCAATTGCCTCGCCCCCTTCAGATCGGGGCTGTGGGGCGTTCCGACTGGAACCTGCTGGTGTCGCGCAGCCAGCGCATTGCCCCCAACAGCCTGAAGTGAGGGCCTGCCATGACCAGCCCTGCAGCCTCGCCTGACGGCCGTCCTGACACCGCATCTTCCCGCACCCTGTCGGCCTCTGCCGAGGCCGCCATCCGCGCCTCCCGTGCCGTGCGCTGGGCATTGGGCGTGGGTGTGGCGGCCATGGCGGCCATCAGTCTGGTGTTGTTGTTCTTGCTGACTCTGGCCACCAACAACCGGGCCTTGTACGAGCGCAACTACGCCTGGCTTTTCGGTGTGAACGTGCTGGTGGCCGTGCTGCTGCTCGGCGTGCTGGTCTGGATTGGGGCGCGCCTGCTCATGCGGCTGAGGCGGGGGCGTTTTGGCAGCCGTCTTCTTGTCAAGCTCGCTGCCATCTTTGCCCTGGTGGGGCTTTTGCCCGGGGTTCTGATCTACGTGGTGTCCTATCAGTTCGTCACCCGGTCGATTGAAAGCTGGTTTGACGTCAAGGTCGAGGGCGCACTCAATGCGGGCGTCAATCTGGCCCGGGTGTCTCTGGAATCTCAGGCGGCAGACATGGCCGCCAAGACCCGCACTGCCAGCGCGCCCTTGGCCCAAGGCTCCAGCGCCACGGTCGGTATCGCGCTGGAGCGGGTGCGTGACCAGCTGGGGGCCACCGATGTCGTGCTCTGGAATGCATCGGGCCAGCCCATTGCCAGTGCGGGCCAGTCGCGCTTCAGCCTCAATCCTGAACGCCCCAGCATGGCCATGCTGCGCGCGGTGCGTGAGCAGCGTGCGGTTTCGCAGATTGAAGGGCTGGACGACATTGCAGACCCTGCTGCGGTGCAGGCCGCCCGCGTCAAGGTGCTGGTGCTGGTAACCAATCCTGGGCTGGGGCTGCTCACCGAGCCACGGTTTTTGCAGGCTACCTTGCCCTTGCCGCCTGCCTTGGTGTCGAACGCGATTGCGGTCCAGGAGGCGAACCGCGAATACCAGGAGCGAGCCTTGGCTCGGGGTGGCCTGCGGCGCATGTATGTGGGCACGCTCACCCTCAGCCTGTTCCTGGCGGTTTTTGGCGCGGTGCTGTTGGCGGTATTGCTGGGCAACCAGCTCGCCCGTCCGCTGCTGGTGCTGGCCGAAGGCGTGCGCGAAGTGGCAGCGGGCAACCTCAGCCCCAAAGCGGTGCTGCAGAGCAAGGATGAGCTGGGCGGGCTCACCCGGTCGTTTGCACTGATGACCCAGCAGCTGGCCGATGCCCGCACGGCGGTGGAGCAGAGCATGCTCAAGGTGGATGCCGCGCGCTCCAACCTGCAGACCATCCTCGACAACCTGACTGCCGGAGTGATCGTGCTGGGGGAACGGGGCGTGATCCGCTCCTCCAACCCCGGTGCCACCCGCATCCTGCGCGCCCCCATGGCGGCGTACGAAGGCAAACCTCTGTCTGAAGTGCCTGGGCTCTCCGAATTTGCCGCCACAGTGGACAAACACTTCCTCGCGTTCTTTGGTGATCGAGACCACCACGGGCTGGACCACTGGCAACAGCCTTTTGAGCTACATGCCTCGTCAGCAGGTGTGGGGCAGCACGCAACCAGCCTGGTGGCCCGGGGGGCTGAACTGCCCGACGGGACACAACTGTTGGTTTTTGACGACATTTCAGAGATTGTTTCAGCCCAGCGTGCGCAGGCCTGGGGAGAGGTGGCGCGCCGCCTTGCGCATGAAATCAAGAACCCTCTGACTCCCATTCAGCTGTCTGCCGAGCGGCTGGAAATGAAGCTCTCTGGCAAGGTCGCTCCACCCGAGCAAGCCATCCTTGCCAAGTCGGTGAAAACCATCGTGGACCAGGTCGACGCCATGAAGCGGCTCGTCAACGAATTTCGCGATTACGCCCGGCTTCCCACGGCCGAGTTGCACCCGCTCGATTTGAACGCGCTGATCTCTGATGTGCTGCAGCTTTATGGTGAAGAAAACGCCTCCACCCCTGTAAAAGCCGAGCTGGATTCACGTTGCCCCCGCATCCTGGGCGATGCACAACAGCTGCGCCAGGTGGTGCACAACCTGCTGCAAAACGCGCAGGACGCGACCGAACAGGCGCGGGCAGAAGGGCGTGAAGATGCTTCGTCTGTGCGCATTTCAACGCGCGTCAGCGAGTCGTCCGGGCGCGTGCGCCTCACCATCTCAGACAGCGGAACTGGCTTTCCCGCGCACATATTGCAGCGCGCTTTTGAGCCCTATGTCACCACCAAGGCGCGGGGTACAGGACTGGGTCTGGCCGTGGTCAAAAAGATCGCAGATGAGCACGGTGCACGCATCGATCTGTCCAATCGCATGGACAACGGTGTGTTGCGTGGCGCGCAAGTCTCGCTATCATTCGCCCCTGAACCCGCGGTGGCGTCTTGAGAAGCCTCCGCACAACTCCTGCGGACTGTGTTAGTACACACCTCGGGTGGTCAGTGGTGTTGCTGCAAGCCCGTTGAACGGCGTGCGGCGAGAGGGACACCTTGCAGCCCCGTCCGGTCTGCACAGCTGGCTGCCCTGGCGCAGAGGTTGTGCACGAAGCCTTTTTCGCCGCCGCTCTGCAGCATTCCTTGGCGCTTCAATACACATGGCAAATATTCTGGTGGTCGACGACGAACTCGGCATTCGCGACCTGTTGTCTGAAATCCTGAACGATGAAGGCCACAGTGTGGACTTGGCCGAAAACGCCACCCAAGCCCGCGCCGCCCGTCTGGCCAACTCCTACGACCTGATCCTGCTGGACATCTGGATGCCTGACACCGACGGCGTCTCCCTCCTCAAGGAGTGGGCAGCAGCCAGCGTGCTGACCATGCCGGTGATCATGATGAGCGGCCATGCCACCATCGACACGGCGGTAGAAGCCACGCGCATCGGAGCCTTCTCTTTTCTGGAGAAGCCCATCACCATGCAGAAGCTGCTCAAGGCGGTGGAACAGGGCCTTGCCCGCAACCATGCCCGCCCCGCAGCGCCTGCCCCCGCCAGTCCCGTCACGTTGCAGGCCTCTGCTGATATCACGCAGGCCCCTTTGCCCGCCATCACGATTGCATCTGGCGCAGACAGCGGTCCCCACGCACACCAAGGCTTTGACTTGGACCGCCCCCTGCGTGAAGCCCGCGACGGATTCGAGAAGGCCTACTTTGAATTTCACCTGGCCCGCGAAGGTGGCTCCATGACCCGCGTGGCCGAGAAAACAGGCCTGGAGCGCACCCACCTGTACCGCAAGCTGCGCCAGCTCGGCGTAGACCTCGGACGGGGCAAGCGTAATTAAATTTGCGAATTTCCTTTTTAAGGCAAATTCTCTGGTTATAATTTGAGGCTCAGGCCCGGTAGCTCAGTCGGTAGAGCAGAGGATTGAAAATCCTTGTGTCGGCGGTTCGATTCCGTCCCAGGCCACCAAACAAAAAGCCCTTGATTCATCGCAATCAAGGGCTTTTTCAATTTCTGCCCCAGCTTGGCTGCCTCTGCGGCGTTTCTGTTGGCAACTCCACGGTATGGGGGTTGCTTCTATCCCTCTGCACCTGTGCAGGCCCTCGCTTTGCTACGTGGGGCTGCTGTCCGTTGTTTCTACCTGCTTTTGATTATGGATACCCTGAAGCACGTCACTCTTGGCATCGACTTTGGCACCTCCAACTCGGCCATGGCGGTGCGTTCAGGCGGTGGCGCTGCCCGCATGATCTGTCTGGAGGGGGATGCCCGTACGCTTCCGACCGCCCTGTTTTTCAATGCGGAGGAGCAGCGCACGCACTTTGGCCGTGATGCGATTGGGCAGTATCTGGAGGGGACCGAAGGGCGGCTGATGCGTTCGCTCAAGAGTCTGCTGGGCAGTGCGCTGCTGCAGGACAAGACGGCGGTACACAACCAGCTCATTAGCTACCAGGACGTGATCAGCCTGTTCCTGCGCATGCTGGCCGACAAGGCGCAGGCAGAGCTGGGCGGCATGCCCGAGCGCGTGGTGATGGGGAGGCCGGTGCATTTTGTGGATGACGACCCGGCCAGAGACCAGCTGGCCGAGGATGCCTTGCGGGCAGCGGCGCTGGGGGCCGGCTTTGCGCAGGTGTCCTTCCAGCTGGAACCCATTGCCGCCGCATTGGATTACGAGCAGCGCATCGACAGCGAGGCACTGGTGCTGGTGGTGGACATCGGCGGGGGGACTTCCGACTTCACGGTGGTGCGTCTGGGCCCGCAGCGCATGCATCAGGCAGATCGGATGCAGGATGTGCTGGCCACCACGGGGGTGCACATTGGCGGTACCGATCTGGACAGGCGCCTCAGCCTGGAGCTGGTGATGCCGCTGCTGGGGTTCCGTCACACCGGTCCCAGCGGACGGGAGGTGCCCAGCCGTGTGTTTTTCGACCTGTCCACCTGGCACCTGATTCAGTGGTTGTATTCCCCCAAGGCCTTGCGCGACGCGCAGGGGCTGCGCTCGGATTACAGCGAGCCTCGCCTGCACGCACGCTTGATGACGGTGCTGAACGAGCGCCTGGGCCACCGCCTTGCCAACACGGTGGAGCAGGCCAAGATCGCCGCGTCCGTGAGCGATGGCGACGCCCCGATCCCGCTGGAGTGGATCGAGCCTGCGCTCGCCTCCAGCGTCACTCCGGCAGGGCTTGCAGAACACCTCCAAAGCCCCCTGGAGCAGGTGGTGGCGTGCGCGCAGCAGTGCGTGCAGGATGCAGGGCTGCAGATGAACGAGCTGCAGGCCATCTACCTCACTGGGGGCTCGTCCGCATTGCGCCCATTGCGCCACGCATTGCGCGTGGCATTTCCGCATACCCCGCAGGTGGAGGGCGACCTGTTCGGCGGGGTTGCGATGGGGTTGGCTGTAGCGGCCTGATTGCTATTAAATAAATAGCTTTTTGCGCTTTATGGATAAGCGCTGGGGGCTAATTTGATAGGTGGTCTTCAGGTTAGGGTTGTAGGACTCACTCAGTCGCGTCATTCGTATCACCCGCATCCGCCGCCGTATCCCCGGCCCGCTTCCACTCCAGCGCGGTGTCGTACAGCACGTTGCGGGATGCCCCGGTGATCTCCGCTGCAAGGCGCACGGCGGTTTTCAAAGGGAGTTCTGCGAGCAGCAGGCGCAGCACGCGCTGGCTCTCTCCGCCCTTGTCGTCACTTGTCGCCACGGGGTGCAAAAGCACCACGAACTCGCCGCGGGAGCGTTGAGTGCCGCCTTCCAGCCAGGCCGTCAGCGCGTGGGCGGGCTGTGTCGTGATTTCTTCAAACTGCTTGGTCAACTCACGCGCTAGCGTGACGGCGCGCTCGCCCAGCGGTGCCAAGGCCGCAGCCAGCTCCTGGATGCGATGGGGGGCCTCCAGCAGCACGATGCAGCGAGACTCGCTGGCCAGCTTCTGCACGGCCGCGGCGCGTTCGGCCTGCTTCACAGGCAGAAAGCCCGCAAACACAAATCCCCCTTGCTCCGTTGCGTGGGCAACGGCACCGGCAGCGCTCAAGGCGGTGGTGATGCTACTTGCACCGGGCAGCGGCATCACGCGCAGCTGGGCTTGCTGCACCGCATGGGCCAAGCGGGCACCGGGGTCGCTCACGCCGGGCGTTCCCGCATCGCTCACATAGGCCACGCGTTGACCTTGCTGCAGGCGCTGCACCACGTCCTGCGCCGCTTCGGCCTCGTTGTGCTGGTGCACGGCCAGCAGTTCGGCTCCGCTCTTGTCGATACCATAGGCGCGCAGCAGCTGCTGGGTGTGCCGCGTGTCTTCGCAGGCCACGGTATCGGCCAGTTGCAGCACATACAGGGCCCGCAGGGTGATATCTGCCAGATTGCCGATGGGCGTTGCCACGACGTACAGCGCGCCCTGCGGATAATGCTGGGACGCGGCCGCGTCATGCGCGGCGGCAAGGGCTGTTGCGAAAGATGCGCTCAATGAAGTTCCTTGGAAAGACGCCTGAATGGACCAAAAAGGCTGTGGCCCGCCCGGGGGCAGCGCCGCAGACCACCCGCGAGCGGGGCGATGCAGCGGAAGACCGTGCATTGGCTTACCTGCTGTCCCAGGGGTTGCAGCTGCTGGAGCGCAATTATCGGACGCCGGGGCGGGGCGGGGGTGAGATCGATCTCATCATGCGCGAACGCGATGGCACAGTGGTGTTTGTGGAAGTGCGAAGCCGCAGCAGCAAGGCGTTTGGCGGGGCAGCGTCCAGCATCGGTGCAGTCAAGCAGCAGCGCATCATCCATGCGGCCCACCACTACCTTTTGCGCCATGCATCCCCGCCACCGTGCCGCTTTGACGCCGTGTTGCTGGAGGATTCTGTGCAATGGCTGAAGGCGGCTTTTGATGCTGGCTAACAGGTCTATGGGCTGCTGTGCAGAGCTATCGCCGACTGCACAATCCCTCGCAGCAGACAACCCTTTGCTACAAAAGTAAGAGCCTGTTTACGATCTCGCAGGGGATCGCGTTGGAGCGCAATCGGGATGAGTGGATGCTTCGGGTGCGCCGCGTGGGCTCATGCCCATGCAAGCAGCTGGGGCATTCAATCGCCCGATTTCGCTCCAACCCTTCGGGCAGCGGTCTTTGCGGGCGGTCTGCGGCGTTGCGGCGCTTGTGGATAGCCAGGCTATCCACTGCGCACCGCGCCTAGCAGCCCATCCCGCAAAGACCGCTGCGCGACCCCTGGGAGATCGTAAACAGGCTCTCACAGCCCCCGGGTATCATCGGGGCCTCATGCTTGAGCAACGCATCCAACAACACTTCATCGACAGTGCCGACCTGAAGTACCAGGCAGCCCAGTTGCTGAGCCAGCCCATAGCGGCCGCAGTCCATGCCATCCTCGCCTGCGTCACCAGTGGTGGCAAGGTGCTCGCATGCGGCAATGGCCCCTCTGCCGCAGAGGCCCAGCAGTTCGCGGCGTTTTGTGTGGCGGGTTTTGAGCGCGACCGGCCCGAACTGGCTGCCATGGCGCTGACCGCAGACAGCACGCTGCTTACCGCATCGGCCAGCAGCCCTGATATGGCGTCTCAGCAGTTTGCGCGGCAAGTGCGTGCGTTGGGCCAGGCGGGCGATGTGTTGCTGGTCCTTTCTGTGTCTGGCAACGATGCCAATGTGCTGGCGGCCACTGAGGCTGCCCACGAACGCGACATGACCGTCATCGCGCTGACGGGTCGCACGGGCGGCAGGTTGTCCGCCGTGCTGCGCGAGACCGATGTACTGATCAGTGCCCCCCATGACAGAGCCGCCCGTGTGCGCGAAGTGCATGCCCTGGTGCTGCATTGCCTGAGCGATGGGGTGGATGCCCAATTACTTGGTGAACAGGAGATTCCTTTATGAAGCAAACCTTGAACCGTACCGTCTGCACCGTTCTGGCGGCCGCTGGCCTGGCTGCAGCGCTGTCTGCCTGTGCACCGCTGGTGGTGGGTGGCGCCGTCATGGGCACGATGATGGCTGTTGATCGCCGCACGGCGGGCACCCAGGTGGAAGACGAGGGCATTGAGCTGCGCTCTGCCAACCGGCTGTCTGAGAGCCTGGGAGACCGCGCGCACGTGAATGTGACCAGCTTCAACCGTCAAGTGCTGCTCACGGGTGAGGTGCCTACGGCGCAAGATCGCCAGCGTGTCGAGCAGATCGTGATGGGCGTGGAGAACGTCCGCTCGGTGGTGAATGATCTGGCCATCATGCCTTCCAGCAGTCTCAGCCAGCGCTCCAACGACACCTTCATCACAGGCAAGGTGCGTGCGAGTCTGGTGGACGCCAAGGACATCACGGCCAATGCGTTCAAGGTGGTCACCGAGCGCAACATCGTGTACCTGATGGGGCGAGTGACCCAGCGCGAGGCGCAACGTGCCACCGAAATCGCCCGCGGTGTGAGTGGCGTGAGCAAGGTGGTGCGCGTGTTCGAAATGATCACGGAAGAAGAGCTGCGCAACATTGCGCCAGCCCCTGTGGTGCAGGACGCGCCACCTGCCTCCGTGCCTCCACGCAACTGAACTGCTCTGATGGGGGATGGGCTGCACCGGCGCCTGGCAGAGGCCACTCCCGTATCCATAAAAAAGCCCCGCAACGCGGGGCTTTTTGCTGAGTGAACAATGCTTACTTCAGCCGCTTGATCAGGCTGGAGGTATCCCAGCGGTTGCCGCCCATTTTCTGCACGTCGGCATAGAACTGGTCTACCAGCGCCGTCACCGGCACGCGGGATCCATTGCGTTTGGCTTCGTCCAGCACCAGACCCAGGTCCTTGCGCATCCAGTCCACTGCAAAACCGAAGTCGAACTTGTCATCCACCATGGTCTTACCGCGGTTGTCCATTTGCCAGCTCTGCGCGGCACCTTTGCCAATCACGTCCAGAACCTGCTTCATGTCGAGCCCGGCGTTCTGCCCAAAGGCAATGGCTTCAGACAGGCCTTGCACCAGGCCTGCAATGCAAATCTGGTTCACCATCTTGGCGAGTTGACCGGCACCGCTTTCGCCCAGCAGGGTGAAGGCGCGCGAAAAGGCCATGCCTACGGGCTGCACCGTCGCAAATGCCTGGCTGTCGCCTCCGCACATCACCGTCAGCAGGCCGTTTTGTGCACCTGCCTGGCCGCCAGAAACAGGAGCATCCACAAACTGAAGGCCCTGTGCTTTTGCGGCGGCATACAACTCCCGCGCCACATTGGCGGATGCGGTGGTGTGGTCCACAAAAATGGCGCCGGGCTTCATGCCAGCAAATGCTCCGTCCTCCCCGAGGGTGACCGATCGCAAGTCATCATCGTTGCCCACGCAGCAAAAAACGATCTCTGCGTCTGCCACGGCTTCACGGGGCGTGGCGGCGTGGTTGGGCGAAGCCGTGCCCGAAAACTCGGCACACCAGGCCTGTGCCTTGGCTGTCGTGCGGTTGTAGACCGTGACTGCATGCCCGGCCAGTGCCAGATGGCCTGCCATGGGGTAACCCATGACTCCCAGCCCCAAGAAGGCCACTTTACGGGAAGGAATGCTGTCGTAATTGCGAGGGTTGGTGCTTGGCATAAGGCAGGTGGGTCGGCAAAGGTGCTGAGGAGTAGAGAGATGGGAGAACCGGACGCCGAGCCGGGACTGTGTGTGTCCAGCAGCATTCAGCGGCAGCCCGTATTCCCCATATTCTCTTGCCTCGCCAAAAGGAACGCAGACGACGCGCCAGAGGGTGAGCCAGGGCGTCGGCTTTTGCGCTTGGGCTTAAACGATGGCGAAATGCTCGGTACCCGATGCCAGATCAGGTGACTTGGCGCGTTGGCTGTTGAGCTTGATCTGCAGGCGCAGATCGTTCAGCGAATCGGCGTTGCGCAGCGCATCTTCATAGCTGATGATGTTGGCCTCGTACAGGTCAAAGAGCGACTGGTCAAAAGTCTGCATGCCCAGGTTGCGGCTCTTTTTCATGATCTCCTTGATCTCGGAGACTTCGCCCTTGAAGATCAGATCAGAGATCAGCGGGGTGTTGAGCATGACCTCCACCGCAGCGGCACGGCCTTTGCCATCCTGCTTGGGGATGAGGCGCTGCGACACCATGCCGCGCAGGTTCAGCGACAGATCCATCAGCAACTGGGCACGCCGCTCTTCGGGGAAGAAGTTGATGATCCGGTCCAGCGCTTGGTTGGCACTGTTGGCATGCAGCGTGGCAAGACACAAGTGCCCTGTTTCCGCAAAAGCCACGGCATGTTCCATGGTTTCGCGGTCACGGATCTCGCCCATCAGGATCACATCGGGTGCCTGTCGCAGCGTGTTCTTGAGTGCAGCTTCCCAGCTGTCAGTGTCCAGCCCCACCTCACGCTGCGTCACCACGCAGTTCTTGTGGGGGTGCACGAATTCAACAGGGTCTTCCACCGTGATGATGTGACCGAAAGAGTGCTCATTGCGCCAGTCCACCATGGCTGCCAGCGTGGTGGATTTACCCGAGCCGGTGGCTCCCACCATGATGCACAAGCCGCGCTTGGTCATCGTGATTTCCTTGAGCACCTGCGGCACGCCCAAGCCATCAATGGTGGGCAGCGTGAGCGGAATGGTCCGCAACACCATGCCGACCTTGCCCTGCTGCACAAAGGCATTGACCCGGAAGCGGCCAATGCCCGCAGGCGAGATGGCGAAATTGCACTCCTTGGTGCGCTCAAAATCAGCCACCTGCTTGTCGCTCATGATGGCGCGGGCCAGCGTGAGCGTGTGGTTGGAGGTCAGCGGTTGGGGAGATACCTTGGTAACCTTGCCGTCGACCTTGATAGCCGGCGGAAACTCTGCTGTGATGAACAAGTCACTGCCATTGCGGCTTACCATCAACTTGAGCAGGTCATTGATGAATTTACTGGCCTGATCGCGTTCCATCAGAAATCCTCTCTGGCGTGATTGTCCGCCCGTAGGCAGTCTTTCTTCGCGCGGTTTACGTGCGGTTACTTTTGGTTATCGCTCAGGCGGGCGCTGACCACACGCAAGCGAAGCGACAGTTTACGTGCCAGCAATGCCACCAGGCTGGCAGCCAGCTGAGGGTCCTTGCTCATCATGTCGTCCATGGCTTCAGCACTCAGCACGGCAATTTCGCAGTCCGTCAACGTGGTGCAGGCCGAGAAGCGGATGCCACTGTCCAGCAGCGACATTTCGCCCAGGATGTCGCCCGGGCGTGTCTCAGCCAGTCGCAACTGCTCGCCCCAGGGTTGCACACGGTCCACGGCAATCGTGCCGGTCAGCAGCACCACCATGAAGTTGCCGTACTCATCCTGCCGGATCACATCCCGGTTGGAGGGAACAGCGGCAAATTCGAAAAACCGTTCCATGCGTTCCACGGCGTCCTTGTCCAGGTGTGCCATGTACTTGTCTTTGGACCATAAGCCCTGCAGCAGCTTGCCCCCCCGACTGGCAGGCAGGCGCTTGGCACCCACCTCTACAGCCCGTGCCTCCCACGGTACCAGCATGGAGTCATCCACGCCTTGCCCCGCAAAGGCAGTGGAGAACAGCACCGAATCCGTGCTGTCGTCTTTGGATTTGTTGCCTGCGGTCTTTGAACGCAGAAGGCCAAGAATGCCTTTCATAGATTGCTCCGGTCTGCAGCGCCTCGCGCTGCCATAAATCAGTGTGGGGCGGGTTCGATGCCCGTCAGCCTGGGAAGTTCTCGGGAATCTTCGCTTTGCTGCGTGCCTCTGCAGGGCTGATGATGTTGCGGCGGACCAGATCAGTCAGGTTTTGGTCCAGAGTCTGCATGCCCACGCTGTTGCTGGTCTGGATGGTGGAGTACATCTGCGCCACCTTGGCTTCGCGGATCAGGTTGCGGATGGCGCTGGTGCCCAGCATGATCTCATGGGCGGCCACGCGGCCGGAGCCGTCCTTGGTCTTGCACAGTGTCTGCGAGATCACCGCTTGCAGCGACTCAGACAACATCGCGCGGACCATTTCCTTTTCTTCGGCGGGAAACACGTCGATGATCCGGTCGATGGTCTTGGCGGCACTGGACGTGTGCAGCGTGCCAAACACCAAGTGGCCTGTTTCCGCAGCCGTCATGGCCAGGCGAATGGTTTCGAGGTCACGCATTTCACCCACCAGAATGGCGTCCGGGTCTTCGCGCAGCGCAGACTTCAGCGCAGCGGCGAACGACAGGGTCATCGGGCCGACTTCACGCTGGTTGACCAGGCACTTTTTGGATTCGTGCACGAACTCGATCGGATCTTCCACCGTGAGGATGTGGCCGTATTCGGTTTCGTTCAGGTAGTTGACCATGGCCGCCAGCGTGGTGGACTTGCCCGAGCCCGTAGGGCCTGTCACCAGCACCAGGCCGCGCGGCTTCAGTGCCAGGTCGCCAAAAATCTTGGGCGCGTTGAGCTGCTCCAGCGTCAGGATCTTGCTCGGAATCGTCCGGAAAACGGCGGCTGCGCCGCGGTTCTGGTTGAAGGCATTGACGCGAAAACGTGCCAGACCTTCGATCTCGAACGAGAAGTCAACTTCCAGAAACTCTTCATACTGTTTGCGCTGCGAGTCGCTCATGATGTCGTACACCATGGCGTGCACCGTCTTGTGGTCCAGCGCTTCCACATTGATGCGTCGCACATCGCCATGCACCCGGATCATGGGCGGCAGTCCTGCCGACAAGTGCAGGTCGGAGGCCTTGTTCTTGACGCTGAATGCCAGCAGTTGGGTAATGTCCACGGGTTCCCCTCTATCGTTTGGTACGCTTGGCGGCCATTATGACTACGATTGCCGCCAACCTCCAACAGGTCAATGACCGCATTGCGCAGGCCTGCCGCGCCGCTGGACGTGCCCCCGCAGAAGTGCGTTTGCTCGCTGTCTCCAAGACCTTCGGCGCCGATGCCGTGGCAGAAGCGGTGACCGCCGGGCAGCGCGCGTTTGGCGAAAACTACATCCAGGAAGGGGTGGACAAGATCATCTCGCTGCGCCAGTCGTCACCCCACCGGCTGGAGTGGCACTGCATTGGCCCTATACAGAGCAACAAGACGAAATGGGTGGCCGAGTACTTTGACTGGGCCCACACGGTGGACCGGCTGAAGATCGCCCAGCGCCTGTCGGACCAGCGGCCTGCCGATATGCCTCCGCTCAACATCTGCATTCAGGTGAATGTGGACGGCGGGGAAAACAAGGCGGGCGTGTCTCCCGCAGACGCCCTGCAACTTGCGCTGGATGTCGCGAAACTGCCACGACTGTGCCTCAGGGGGCTCATGAGCATTCCGGAGCCCGCGCCCGACTTTGCCGCGCAAAAGGCGGTTCACGAACAGGCCCGCCAGCTGTTTGAAGACATTCGGGCCGCCTTGGCTGCCGCTGGCGCGCCATGGGCGCAGCCGTGGGACACCCTCTCCCTGGGCATGACGGGTGACATGGAGGCGGCCATTCATGCCGGTAGCACCATGGTGCGGGTGGGCACAGGCATTTTTGGTGGCCGCACTTACGCTTGAGCCCCGCCCTTCTGCACGCCTGCCTGCAAAGGTGCCCGTAATCAGCCCTTGAAGCGAGCGATGCAGTCCAGCGCCTGCGCTACGTCTACCGCGTTCACATCCAGGTGCGTCACCCAGCGCACCCGCGACTGCCCTGCATACAGCCCGCTTGTCACCCGCACCTGATGCTGGGCCAGCCATGCCAGCAGCGCAGGCGCGACATCGGCATGGATATCAGTGAACAGGATGTTCGTCTGCCATGGCTGAACCGTGATGCGCCCCTGGAGCACGGGGTGGCTCTCGGCCGCCTGCTGAAGCCCCTGGGCCAAGGTGTCCAGGTGGGCGTGGTCTTCTGCCAGCCTGCGCACCTGGTGCTCCAGTGCAAATTGTCCCGCTGCTGCCAGCAGGCCGGCCTGGCGCATGCCTCCCCCCAGCATCTTGCGCACGCGCCGGGCCCGGTGGATGAAATCGCGGCTGCCCAGCACCAAAGAGCCTACTGGCGCACCCAGCCCCTTGCTCAGGCACAGAGACACCGAGTCAAAGTGGCCGCACAGCGTGCGGGCTTCGTCATACACATCGCTGCCATGCCGGGCGGCATTGGCCGTAGCGGCGTTGAACAGCCGCGCACCGTCCAGATGCAGGGCCAGACCGCGCTGGCGTGCCAGCCCCGTCGCCTCTGCCACATACGCTGGAGGAAGGACTTGGCCACCCGTGGTGTTTTCCAGCACCAGCAGGCGGGTGCGCGCAAAGTGTGGGTCGTCGGGTTTGATGGCCGCCGCGATGTCTGCGATGCGCAGCGTGCCGTCCGGCTGGGTTTCCACAGGTTGTGGCTGGATGGAGCCCAGCACCGCCATGCCGCCCCCTTCCCAGCGGTAGGTGTGCCAGCTTTGCCCCACGATGGCCTCATCCCCCCGCTGGCAATGGGTCATCAGCGCAATCAGGTTGGTTTGCGTACCTGAAGGCGCAAAGAGTGCCGCCTTAAACCCCAGCAACTGTGCAGCGTAGTCCTGCAGGGCATTGACGGAGGGGTCATCGGCGAAGACATCGTCCCCCAGCGGGGCCTTGAACATCGCCTCCCGCATGGCGGGCGTGGGTTGGGTAACGGTGTCACTGCGAAAGTCGGGCATGCGGATGTCCTGCGGAAAATCAATCTACGGATCGTAAGCGGTGATGGCTGCCCAGGTTGCGTCTGGGTGCGTGCTAAGCTGAAACAGACCCGTGCGCCCACACCGGCTTGCTGACACAAGCGGTGGGCCGCATTCTTTCGCCCCTTGTTGATGGAGACCTGTTGCCATGCCCGGACTTCTGCCCGATATCGATCCCGATGGCCTGCTCGAATTCTCGGTGGTGTACACCGACCGCGCGCTCAACCACATGTCCAAGCGCTTTACCGGCGTGATGCAGGACATTCTGGCCACCCTCAAGGAGGTCTACCATGCACACACCGCCGTACTGGTGCCCGGCAGCGGCACCTTCGGCATGGAAGCCGTGGCACGCCAGTTCGCCAACAAGGAAAAGGTGCTCATCGTGCGCAACGGCTGGTTCAGCTACCGCTGGACGCAGATTTTTGACGCCGACAAAGGTCTGGGCGGCGGCTCTGTGGTGTGCAAGGCGCGCCAGCAGGGCAGCGGCTCGCAGGCACCTTGGGCTCCATGCCCGGCGGAAGAAGTGGCCGCCACGATCCGAGCCGAAAAGCCCAAGGTGGTGTTCGCGCCCCATGTAGAAACCGCCAGCGGCATCATCCTGTCAGACGACTACATCCGCACGCTGACGGCTGCCGCCCACGAGGTGGGCGCGCTGTTCGTGCTCGACTGCGTGGCCTCCGGCGCCATGTGGGTGGACATGCAGGCCACCGGCGTGGATGTGCTGATCTCTGCTCCGCAAAAGGGCTGGAGTGGCTCGCCCTGCTGCGCCATGGTGATGCTGAGCGAGCGTGCGCGTCAGGCCATCGATGGCACGACGAGCAGCAGCTTTTCGTGCGACCTCAAGAAGTGGATGCAGATTGCTGAGGGCTACGAAAAAGGCCAGCACGCCTACCACACCACCATGCCCACCGATGCGCTGGTGCGCCTGCGCGACGTGATGGCCGAGACCCGTGCCTACGGCTTTGCCAAGGTGCGCGAAGAGCAGATCGAACTGGGCGCCAAGGTGCGTGCGCTGCTGGAGTCGCGCGGCTTCCCCAGCGTGGCCGCGGAAGGCTTTAAGGCCCCCGGCGTGGTGGTGAGCTACACCACCGATCCTGGCATTCAGACCGGTAAGAAGTTTCTGGAAGTGGGCCTGCAGACCGCATCGGGCGTGCCGCTGCAGTGCGATGAGGGACCGGACTTCAAGTCCTTCCGCATCGGCCTGTTTGGCCTGGAGAAATGGCACAACGTAGACCGCACCGTGGGCCACCTGTCCAAGGCGCTCGACCAGATTGCCTCTGCGGGCTGAAGCGGCCCCGGCCCGGATGACCGCAGGACTCCACACCCCTGCCGCCCAGGCCTTGCGCCGCGCCAAGCGGCAGGCACTGGGTCTGTTGCTGCTGGCATTCGCCGTGTTTGTGGGCACCAGCCTGATGGAGCGCGGCCTGGCCCTCAACTGCCTCAAGGCCGTGGCCGAAGCCGCCATGGTGGGGGCCCTGGCCGACTGGTTTGCGGTGGTGGCGCTGTTCCGCCGCCCGCTGGGCTTGCCCATTCCGCACACCGCCGTCATTACGCGCAACCAGGAGCGCATAGGCCGCAACCTGGGCACCTTTGTGCGCGACAAGTTTCTCGATGTGCCCTCGCTTGTCTCGCTGATACGTCGGCACGACCCCGCCGAGCGCCTCGCCCAATGGCTGCTGGCGCCCGGCCATGCCGAGCTGCTGGGCCAGCAGGCCACGCGGCTGGTATCGGCCGCGCTGGATACGGTGCAGGACGCGCAGGTGGAGCGCTTCATCCAGAAAGCGGCGCGGGCCTTGATCGGGCAGGTGGACATGTCGCGCGCATTGGCTGCCGTGCTCGACACCCTGACCCACAAGGGCCGCCACCAGGCCCTGCTTGATGAGGTGCTGGTCAAGCTGACCGAGTTGCTGCAGAACCCGGAAACCCGTGCCTGGGTGGCGCAGTCCATCGTGGCATGGCTCAAGAAGGACCATCCCCGCACCGAAAAACTGCTGCCCAGCGATTGGCTGGGCGACAAAGGCTCGGGCCTGTTGGCGCGCGCGCTGGAAAGCCTGATGGCTGATGTGGCCGCCAACCCCCAGCATGCGCTGCGCGCGCAGTTTGACGGTGCGCTGCAGCGTTTCATCGAGCGTTTGCGGACCGACCCGGACTGGCTGCGCAAGGGCGAGGAGATTCGCACCTATCTGCAGACAGACCCCATGGTGGGCGGCTATGTGCAGACCCTGTGGCTGGATTTGCGCCATGCATTGCAGCGCGATCTGGCAGACGCCGACTCGGTGCTGGCCCGGCAGGTGCGCAAGCTGGGGGTGTGGCTGGGCGAATCGCTGGCGGGCGATGCCGCCTTGCGCCACGCGTTCAATGAGCGACTGGAGCAGTGGGTGCAAGGCCTGGCCCCCGATGTGTCCGCCTTCATTGCCCAGCACATCGAGGACACCGTGCGCCGCTGGGATGCCGAGGAGATGTCAGCCCTGATCGAGCTGAACATCGGCAAAGACCTGCAGTACATCCGCATCAACGGCACCCTGGTGGGCGGGTTGATCGGGCTGGTCCTGTTTGGCGTCTCCCATGCGGGGGACATCTGGCGCTTGCTGGTGGGCGGGTGATTCAGTCGGGCTGACGTCAGACGCAATGTGCTATTGATCTAATAGCTGATTGCGCCTATCTATCAAGCGCTAGAGCCAAAAAATATCAAAACCTTGGCAGATCCGGGTGCTTGATCTGCCCCCCGCGCACCAGCATCTTCCCGTACTCCGCGCAGCGGTGTAGCGTTGGAATCACCTTGCCCGGGTTCAGCAACCCCGCCGGGTCGAACGCGTTTTTGAGCCCGAACATCTGCGCGTTTTCCTCGGCAGAGAACTGCACGCACATGCTGCTCAGCTTCTCGATGCCCACGCCGTGCTCACCTGTCACCGTGCCGCCCATGGCCACGCTGGTTTCCAGAATGTCGGCGCCAAACAGCTCGCAGCGGCGCAGCTGGTCGGGGTCGTTCGCATCAAAAAGGATCAGCGGGTGCAGGTTGCCATCGCCCGCGTGGAACACGTTGGCGCAGCGCAGCTGGTACTTTTTCTCCATCTCGGCAATGGCAAGCAGGATGTCGGCCAGGCGCTTGCGCGGAATGGTCGAGTCCATGCACATGTAGTCAGGGCTGATGCGCCCGCTGGCCGGAAAGGCATTTTTGCGCCCGCTCCAAAAGCGCAGGCGCTCGGCTTCGTCGCGGCTCACGCTGATGGCGGTGGCACCTGCAGCGCGCAGCACCTCGCTCATACGGCCAATTTCTTCTTCCACCTCTTCGGGGGTGCCGTCGCTTTCGCACAGCAAAATGGCTTCGGCTGTCAGGTCGTAGCCCGCGTGCACAAAGTCTTCCACGGCAGCGGTCATGGGCTTGTCCATCATCTCCAGCCCGGCGGGGATGATGCCTGCCGCAATCACCGCCGCCACGGCGTCGCCCGCTTTGCGCACATCGTCAAAGCTGGCCATGATGCAGCGCGCCAGCTGGGGCTTGGGGATCAACCTCACGGTCGCCTCAGTGGTCACGGCCAGCATGCCCTCGCTGCCGATCACTGCGGCCAGCAGGTCGTAGCCGGGCGTGTCCAGCGCCTCGCTGCCAAATTCCACGGCTTCGCCTTCGGCGGTGAACCCCTTGACTTTGAGCACGTTGTGCACCGTCAGCCCGTACTTCAGGCAGTGCACACCGCCGGAGTTTTCTGCCACGTTGCCGCCGATGGTGCAGGCGATCTGGCTGCTGGGATCGGGCGCGTAATACAGCCCGTAGGGCGCAGCCGCCTCGCTGATGGCCAGGTTGCGCACACCGCACTGCACCCGCGCCGTGCGGCTCACCGGGTCCACATCCAGAATGCGGTTGAACTTGGCCAGCGACAGCGTGACGCCTGCAGCGTGGGGCATGGCACCGCCCGACAAGCCTGTGCCTGCCCCGCGCGCCACCACTGGCACCTGCAGTGCATGGCAGGTTTTCAGCACGGCGGCCACCTGCTCGTACGTCTCGGGCAGGCACACCACCAAAGGCCGCTGTCGGTAGGCCGTGAGGCCATCGCACTCGTAGGGCGTGGTGTCTTCGCTGTGCCAGAGCAGGGCGTGCTGTGGCACCACGGCAGACAAAGCCTGCACCACGCGGTGCTGCAGCGTCTTCCGTTCTTCAGGGGATAGGGTGGGATGTAGGGCGGTTTCGGTCATCACCGCCGCACTGTAACGCCCGCAGGGCCGTTTGTGGGGGCGGGACGGGTTGAAGTTTCGTCACAGCCCACGTGACAAAAGTGCCAGGCTCAAGTTGAACCAGGCATGGGTGGCAATGCAGGCACCCAGGCTGCCACTGCGGCGCCACACCTCGGCCAGCGCCCAGCCCGGCACCAGCCACCACAGGCAGTGCCAGCCATGGGCCGGGGCGTGGGCTGCGGCGAACGCCATCGCGGTCAGCGTGGTGGCGCCGTGCTCTGCAGACCACCGCCCCACCGCTGTACGCACTGCGGCCGAGCGGGGCCAGAATCTGCTGCGCAGTGGCGGACGCCACCGCTGCAGCCCCTCGTGCAGGCTGCTCTGCACCAGCAGCCGAAAGACGGACTCTTCCAGCACAGGAGCCCCCAGCAGAACCCAAAGCCATGCCCCCGCTCCCGCAGGGCGCAGCCCCATTCCCAGCCAGTGGTGTGCCAGCCATGCCACGGCTGCCGCAGCCGCCCACACTCCCGCCAGAAAGGCCAGCAACCGGGTGGTGAGTGGGCGCACCTGCCGCCCGGCGCTCAGGATCTGCGCCAAGGCGTTCAAGGGGCGTTGCTGAGTCAGTCTCATGGCATTTCAGGTTGCAGTTCTGCTGAGTCCTGTGCTGTCAGTGGCCCTCAGCCGCGATCTGCCTGGCGCAGACGGCGGCGCAGCGCAGCGCCTGCCAGTGCCAGGCCCAGAAGTGCCAGCAGCGAAGCGTCGCGCCCATCAGGGTTGACCGTACAGCCACCACCGCCACTGTCGCCGCTGCCAGGGGTGGGTGTTGGCGTGGGTGTCGGGGTTGGTGTGGGTGTTGGCGTGCCGCCGGTACCCAGCACACCGGTGGCCGTGGCCTCCAGCGTGAAGGAGACCTCTGCCTCGCGCTGGAATGCTTCCACAGGCGTCTCTTCGGCGCGGGCGCCCTTGACCAGCGCACCCAGGCTGGCGATCACGGCAGAGCCATCGTTGTTGGCTTCCACAATCGCGTAGTACTCGCCCGCCTTGAGCTTGTCCTTGAGCGAGACGGCGTACTCCCCGTCGCCTGCGCGCAGGTCTGGGGCCACCCCGTCATCGCGCATCACCAGGTTTTCGAGCACAGCCTGGCCATCCTCGTTGTAGACCGTGGCTCGCACCGTAGCGCCCTTGATACGCTTGTCAGAGGCCAGCGTCGCGCGCAGGGTGGGGGCGGTGTTGACGGTGGCCAGCAGACCGCCGGTGACCTCGCCATTCAGGGCCAGACGGGACGCGCTGCTCACATCCACACTCAGGCCATCCACCATGGCGGCATTGCTGGTCGCCTTCAGCGTCCATACGCCGTTGCGGCCCGACACCTCGGTACCGATGGTGGCTACGAACACGCCTTCTGCGGCGTCCAGCTCCATGTCGATGCCAGCCGGTGCATTGGCGGGAGTGAATACGCGGCCATCGGGCGCCGTCAGGCTGAAGCTGAGCTTCTTGGCATCCGATGGATCAAAGTAGCTTTCGACATCGACGGCGCCATCCAGCGCAGCGCTGGCGATGCGGAACTTGGTGCTGAAGCTGCCGTTGGCTGCAAGCGCGTCAGAACCATCCAGCCGCACCGATGCAATGGCCTTGGCATGCACTTCGTTCAGTGCGCGGGTCACATCCTTGGCGGCTTCTGCGCCGTTGCGGGCCGAGTTGTACGCGCCGCCTGTGAACTGGGCCAGTTGTGTCAGGTTCACCGAAGCGCCTGCCTTGGACTGGAGCACTGCCGTCTTGGCGCGCATGGCGCGGGCCTCTGGCGTGCCGCCCGTCAAGCCCAAGGGATTCACCGCGATACGAGCGGTCTTGGCGGTGGATGCAGCTTCTGCTGGCACCTGGGTTTCGGAACCGGTGAGCAGGTGCAGTGTGGCAGGGTCGCCCGCCTGGCGCGCGGCGCCAATCAGCTCATAGGCCTTGGTGAAGGCGGTGAGTGCGTTGAACGTGCCCGCTGTATCGGCCTGAATCGCATCGAGTGCCGCTGTCAGCGTCTGCTTGCCTGCGGCATCTGCCGTAGTGAACGCTGCTACAGGTTCGTTTCCTGTAGCAGGAGACGCCACGATGGCGAACTGGGTGTTGGCTGCGGCTTGGCCAATCAGGGTCTTGGCGGCCTGCATCAGGTCTGCCAGGCGGGCTGCTGGCAGCGTACGGTCCACCACGATCACGTCGCGGAACACGGGCGCCGGGGCAAAGATCAGCTTCAGGTCGGCATCAAACCCGGTGGTGGGGCGGGTGAGGTTCAGTGTCTTGGGGTCGATGCCGCGGAACGCCTCGAAGAATGTACGCCCCTGGCCGCGGGCCACTTCGGGGTCTTGTTCGGGTGGGCGCGTCAGCATTTCCCAGGCGCTGCCGCCGGTGCCGTCGCTTTGCGTGGCCATCATGCGGGCCTGGGCGGTTTTGCGTTCAGCGGGGTTGGTGTAGTCGGCGGGGGTTGAGAACGACACGAACTCCAGGTGGTTGTTCATGGCCGTGTTTTTGGGCGTGTCTTCGCCAGACGGGCTGCCTGGGTCGCTGGGCTTGAGGGCTGCACCCGCCTCCACATACTCGTCGTACAGGCCGTAGGTGTAGTGGCCCAGTTCGTGGTTGATCACCTTGCCCAGGGCGTCAATGCTTTCAAAAGCGCCGCTGTAGGCCAGGTAGTTATAGGAAGTCTGGCCGCGCGTGCCCCAGCCGGAAATGTTGGCTGCCGAGCGGTCGGACTTGTTGATCATCCGGATATCGACGTTGTTGCCGAATTGTCCGTTCTTGTAGATGAACACGTTGCCCAGGCGGTGGCGGCCTTCCGTGGCGGTGAACTTGCTTCGGGCCACGGTGCGGATCACCTGGGTGATGTAGGCCCGGTCCAGCAGCTGACCAGGGTTGTCCTGTTGCGTGGGCGGATTGTCGTAGTCCCAGTCCACGTTCACCACGTAATCGATGATGTTCACATCACGCACAGTGGTGAGCGGGTGGTTGGCCGCCTGGGCGGTCATGTAGGGCTGAATGGCCATGGTGGCAGCCAGTGCGGCGGCCACAACGCGCTTCAGGGTAGGGCGCTGCAGGCCCGGGGTCATGCTTTTCATCGTCGAACTCCTTGCGGTCAATACACGGAAGGAGGGCGCTGCAGCGCAGCGTTTGTATCAACGCCTGGCGCCTGCGGCTGTGCTTTTCAGCACGTGATTTCCCTCTCCTGCGCGGAGTATCTGCAGGCCAAAAAGAATGGCAACAAAAAAGTGCGCAAGTGCACGCCAACCTTTTTTCTTGACTGGAACGGTGCGTCTGTCCAGTGGGCAGGGGGGCAGAGGGCTCGGTTGCTCAGAGTGTGGCCTTGAGCCACTGCGCAAAAGCCGCGCATTCCCAGCGCTCCATGGCACCTGCGCGCCAGCACAGGTAGTGCGCGTGGGGACTGTGGGCGTCCGTGGGAAAGAGTCGCACCAGGGTGCCGTGGTCCAGCCATGGCGCACCCAGCTTCAGGCGCACCAGCGCCACCCCCATGCCAGCAGCGGCGGCATCGCACATCAGGCCAATGTCGTTGAACTGCGAGCCTTCGCTGGGCTCTGCCCAGTCCAGCCCGCTGACGGTGAACCAGGTGCGCCAGGGCTCCAGCGGGCTGCGCAGCAGGGGCAGGCCTTCCAGGTCTTCCGGGCGCTCAAACGGGCCGTGTTCGCGGATGAAGGCGGGTGAGGCGAGGGGCGTGACCACGTCGCGGGCCAGCTCCACATGCTCCACATCGGCATAGTGACCCGGCCCAAAGCGCACCATGAGGTCAGCATCCTCGGCCACCACGTCCAGCAGCGGAATCGAGACTTGCAGGGCCAGGTCGATTTCGGGGTAGGCCTCGGTGAATTGCCGCAGGCGCGGGATGAGGATGGTGCGCGCAAAGGTGGGCGTCACGGCCAGCTTCAGCCGTCTGCGGCCGGGCGCCGTGGCTTCACCGGGGAAACGCTGCAGTGCCCCCAGGCCTTCGCGCACATGGGCCAGGTAGGCGCTGCCTTCCGTGGTGAGCGAAAAATCCGCCCGTCCGAACAGGCGCACGCCCAGCATCTGCTCCAGTTGCTTGACGCGGTGGCTCACGGCGCTGGGCGTGACGCACAGCTCATCGGCAGTCTGCGTCACGCTGCGCAGCCGCGCCAGCGCCTCAAACGTCAGCAGGCACTGGATGGGCGGAATGCGCCGGGCGGCGCTGCTGAGCAAGGAGGCTGCAGCGGTGGTGGCCACTTCAATGCACCCATCAAGCCCGCATCAAGCCAGCAAAGGCTTTAGCGGAACACCACTGTCTTGTGACCGTTGAGCAGCACACGGTGCTCGCTGTGCCACTTCACTGCGCGTGCCAGCACCTGGCTTTCGGTGTCGCGGCCACGGGCGGTGAGGTCTTCCACGGTGTCGGTGTGGTCTGCGCGGGCCACGTCCTGTTCGATGATGGGGCCTTCGTCCAGGTCGGCCGTCACGTAGTGCGCGGTGGCACCAATCAGCTTCACACCACGGTCATGGGCCTGGTAGTAAGGCTTGGCACCCTTGAAGCTGGGCAGGAAGCTGTGGTGGATGTTGATGGCGCGGCCTGCCAGCTTGCGGCACAGGTCATCGCTCAATACCTGCATGTAGCGCGCCAGCACCACCAGCTCTGCGCCTTCGGCTTCGATGATCTCGAACTGCTTGGCCTCGGCCTGGGCCTTGGTGGCCGCCGTGACCGGGATGTGGTGGAACGGCACGTTGTAGCTCGCGGCCAGCTGGTAGAAGTCGCGGTGGTTGCTGATGATGGCGCGGATGTCCACGGGCAGCAGGCCGGATTTCCAGCGGAACAGCAGGTCGTTGAGGCAATGGCCCTCTTTGCTGACCATGAGCACGGTTTTCATGGGTTCGGCCGTGGTGTGCAGGCTCCAGCGCATCTGGAAGGGCTCGGCAAAGGTGGCCAGTCGGCTCTTGAGGGTGCCGTGGTCGTGCTGGTCGCACGCGAACTGCACACGCATGAAGAACAGGCCCGTGGCGTTGTCGTTGTACTGGGCGGCTTCTTCAATGTTGCCGCCGTGTTCCATCAGGAATCCGGACACGGCGTGCACCAGCCCCAGTCGGTCAGGGCAGGACAGGGTAAGGATATAGGCTTGGGTCATAGCCGCAACATTGTCGCAGCACTGCATAGGGTTTGCCCGCAAGGGCGTTCATTCCAGCTTTTTTCGCAGTGCTTCGCAGGCGTCAGGGGTGTCCCGCCAGGGGGATATCCACACCAGGTCAGCCTCTGCAGGTACCAGTCGGCCCACCTCTTTGGCGGTGGCCGCGTCGCCATTCTTGTCGCTGTCACCCTCTGGGGCGCGCTGCTGCAAGGCCACAATGACCCGGGTGGTGAGCTGTGGGGGCAGATGCACGGGCACCCCCACGGTGCGCAGAGAGTGGCCCGCGCCAGAAATCAGTACCACCGTGTTGGCCGTGGTGTTGGAAGATTTGCGTTGCGCCTCCACCAGCGTCTGGGCCATGGCCTTGTCGCGGGCGACCTGGATGCGAGCCATGCCGGGAACCTGCGCTTCTGCCAGCAATTGGCAGTGCCCGTCCCGGATGGCCTGGCGCTGGCGCTCCAGTGCGGGCGGGGGCAGCGCCTGGTCCAGCTCGGCATTGCGCATGGCCACCCGGGCCTGGGTGCGCGGCAGGTTGCCACCCAGCACCGGCACACCTGCGCGCACCGCTTCCATGATGGCGGGGCCGTACTTCTCCCACGGCCAGGCAGAGTCCTGCCATTGCAGGGCGGCCTGCACCTGGGCGGGGGTGGCCTCGGTGGGCAGTTGGGCCGTGCTGGTGCCGCGCTCGGCCATTTCCAGCACCACGGCACCCAGCTGGTTGCGTATGGCCAGCCACTCCACGGCGGCATGCTGCATGCGCTGGTGTTCCGGGTCGTCATGCTGTTCGCCCAGCAGCAGCACATCGGCAGGCAGCACGGTGCGTAACACCAGCGGCCACTGATCACCCGATGCGCTCGGGCTCCGGTGGGCACAGCCTGTGGCTGCCATGGCCACCAACGCGGCGCAGAAGCTGCGGCGTGCCAGGGTGGGGGCAGAGACAGGGGGGCGGGCAAGCGAGACGTGGAGACGTGTAGCAGAACGGAGCATGCGCAAATGCTACGCGGTTGTGTCTTGACTTGGGTCAAGAGTGCCTACTTCGCATGTGTCTACACTGCGGAGCATGAAAACATCCCCCTCCCTGACCGCAAAGTTGCTGGCGCTGGGCGCTGGCTTCTTGCTGGTAGCGCTGGGTTCCATCGGGCTCACGCTCTGGGTGACCTGGAAGCTGGAGGGGGGCGCCGCCGCAGTGAATGAAGCGGGGCGCCTGCGCATGAATATGCTGCGCATGGTACTGGTTCTGCAGACGGAGCCCGTGCAGGCGGTGCAACAGAGAGCGCAGGAATTCGACGCCAGCCTGGAGCTGCTGCGCACTGGCGATCCCTCTCGCCCCCTGTTTGTGCCCTGGAACGACGCCTCCCGCTCACGCTTTGATGCCATCTGCGCCGAATGGGCGGGCTTGCAACGCCAGTGGACGCAGGCAGACCGCCCCGACCGTGCCCAGGTACTGGCCCAGGCAGACCATTTTGTGCAGCAGGTGGACCAGTTCGTCGAAACCATCGAAGTGCAGATTGCGGGCTGGACGGCTGCGCTGCACCTGTTTCAGCTGTGCATGATGGCGCTGGCCATTGCGGCGGCGGTCACTTTCATGGCCGTGAGCTACCTTCTGGTGATCAACCCCGTGGCCCGGCTCAAGAACGCGCAGGCGCGGCTGCGCCAGGGCGACCTGAGCACGCGGCTACCGGTGGAGACCGATGACGAGTTCGGTCAGCTCTC
This sequence comes from Acidovorax sp. DW039, assembly GCF_037101375.1. NCBI lineage: Bacteria > Pseudomonadati > Pseudomonadota > Betaproteobacteria > Burkholderiales > Comamonadaceae > Acidovorax > Acidovorax sp. DW039. The sequence continues at coordinate 613,838 of NZ_AP029019.1, forward strand.
GGCAGGCTTCAACCTCATGGCCCATGCCCTGCAGGCGTCGCACGAAGGCCTGGAGCAGAAAGTGCAGGAAAAGACGGCCAGCCTGGCGGTGCAAAACCAGCGCCTGGCCGCCTTGTATGAAGTGAGTGCCCTGGCCTCCGACGCGGGCAGCCTGCAGGCGCTGGCCAACGGCTTTGTCAGCCAGATCCGCCGTGTGGCAGGTGCGGATGCGGTGGCGGTGCGCTGGTCCGACGAAGCCAATGAGCGTTACGTGCTGCTTGCCAACGATGGACTGCCCAGCGCCATGGCAGAGCAGGAGCACTGCCTGCACACAGGCTCGTGCCATTGCGGGCAACCGCAGGACAAGGCACGCACACGTGTCATTCCCATCACCCCTGTTACCGCGGCAGCCTTGCCGTATTGCCGCGATGCAGGCTTCGAAACCATGGTCACCATCCCGGTGCAGATGCAGCAACGCGTGCTGGGCGAGGTGGACTTGTTCTTCCGCTCGCCCGTCGTTCTGAACGACGGCCTGCGCGAGCTGCTGGAGGCCATGACCCGCCACCTGGCCAGTGCCATGGAAGGCTTGCGCGCCACCGCGCTGGAGCGCGAGGCCGCCGTGGCGCAGGAGCGCAGCCTGATTGCGCGCGAGCTGCACGATTCCATTGCCCAGTCCCTGGCTTTCCTCAAGATCCAGACCCAGTTGCTGCGCGATGCCGTCACCAAGGGCGACACCGCCAAACGCGACCTGAGCATGGCCGAGCTGGATGTAGGCGTGCGCGAGTGCTACAGCGACGTGCGCGAGCTGCTGGTGCATTTCCGCACCCGCACCAGCGAGGAAGACATTGAGGCCGCCCTGCGCGCCACCCTGTCCAAGTTTGAGCACCAGACGGGCATGCTGACCGCCCTTTCCATGTCGGGCCACGGCCTGCCACTGCCGCCCGATGTGCAGATACAGGTGCTGCACATGGTGCAGGAGGCCTTGTCCAACGTGCGCAAGCACGCTGGCGCATCGCGTGTGGAGCTGCGGGTGGAGCGCCACCCCCGCTGGCGCTTTGAGGTGCAGGACGATGGCGTGGGCTTTGATGTGGCGCAGGTGCCCCCCGACTCGCTGCATGTGGGCCTGGGCATCATGCGGGAACGTGCGCAGCGCATTGGCGCTGTGGTGCAGGTGCATTCCCGGTCAGGCCAAGGCACGCGGGTGTGCATCGAGCTGCCCAGCACGCCCCGCAGCCCCGAGCCTGCCAAACCCACAGCACCCGCCGCTCAGCCCCAGGCTGTTGCGACACCCACCCTCCAGGAGTTGTTGACGTGAATGCCCCCGAAACCGCCCGCCCCCTGACCCTGATGGTGGTGGACGACCACACGCTGTTTCGCCGTGGCCTCATCGCCCTGCTGGGGCAGGACGCCGGCCTGCAGGTGGTGGGCGAGGCGGGTGATGCCGCAGAGGCCCTGCACCTCGTGCCCAGGCTGCAGCCGGACGTGATCCTGCTGGACAACCATTTGCCGGGCGTCATGGGGGTGGACGCGATTCGCGGCCTGCGCGAAGTCTCGCCCCGCTCCCGCGTGCTCATGCTCACCGTCAGCGAAGACTCCCAGGACCTGGCCACCGCCCTGCGCAACGGCGCGCAAGGCTATTTGCTCAAGACCATTGACGGTGACCTGCTGGCGCAGGCCATACGCCGCGCAGCCCGTGGCGAACCCGTGGTCAGCCCGGAGTTGATGGGCAAGCTGGTAGCCGCCTTCCAGGCCCAGGGTGCTCCGGTCATCGACACCCCGGCACCGGCGGCGGCAGAAGCTCCCTCCGCTCCCGGCGAAGAAAGCGGCTCACCCCTGTCGCCGCGCGAGGAGGATGTGCTGCGTGAAATTGCCCGGGGCCTGAGCAACAAGGAAATTGCCCGCGCCCTGGACATTGCCGAGACCACCGTAAAGATCCACGTGCAGCACATTCTGCGCAAGCTGGGCCTGACCTCGCGCGTGCAGGCAGCGGTGTATGCGTCAGACCGGCAGCGTGCCGATGACTGAGAGCGGCTCACAAAACACTTCGGGCATCTTCCCGCTTGAAACCCCGTTCAGGTTCAGCGTGAACGGTTCAAGCGGGTTCGATCCTAACCCATAGACGCTATTCAAAATTGATAGCAGCCTGCGCTTTCTTTATGAGGGCTGTAGGCTGTTTTGTTTTGAATATGGCATGAATAAAGCGCAGGCTGCTATCTTTTTTGATGTGCGGACGATGCATCTCTGCCGGGCATAGTTCTTTCGGACGATGCCGCCCGGTGCGGCACTAGTTCTTCTGCCGTGCTTTAGCTGGTCTAGCGAAGGATGTGCAAAACCGGCCTGCAGCGCGACCATTCCTCCCATGCTCAAAGAGAGGAATCGCGCCATGGCACAAGCCAATTTGCCTGCGGGCAACAGCCCACAGCGCACCCGTCAGGCCTGGTCGGTGCTGATCGTCAGCACCTTTGCCTTCACGGTCTGTTTCATGGTCTGGATGATGTTCGGCGTCATCGGGATCCCCATCAAAAAGATGCTGAACCTGAACTCCACGCAGTTCGGGTTGCTCATGTCCATGCCCGTGCTCACCGGCTCGTTGGTGCGGGTGCCGCTGGGCATCTGGACGGACAAGTTTGGCGGCCGCATCGTGATGGCCGCTGTGATGGCCACCACTGTGCCCGCCATCTGGATGATGGGCTACGCCACCGAGTACTGGCACTTCCTCACCATCGGCCTGTTCGTGGGTTTGGCGGGGGGCTCGTTCTCGGTGGGCACGCCCTACGTGGCGCGCTGGTTCCCCAAGGAGCGCCAGGGCACGGCCATGGGCGTGTATGGCGCGGGTAACTCGGGCGCGGCCGTCAACAAGTTCGTGGCCCCGGTGATTCTGGTGGCGTTTGGCTGGACCATGGTGCCGCAGGTGTATGCCGCCATCATGCTGGGCACGCTGGTGCTGTTCTGGCTGTTCACCTACAGCGACCCGGCCCACCTGGTCGCCAGCAACGTCAAGTTCACCGACCAGCTCAAGGCGCTGAAGGACCCCAAGGTGCTCAAGTACTGCCAGTACTACAGCATTGTGTTTGGCGGCTACGTGGCACTGTCGCTGTGGATGGTGCAGTACTACGTGGGCGAATATGGCTTGGACATCCGCGTGGCGGCCCTGCTTGCGGCCTGCTTCTCGCTGCCCGGCGGCGTGCTGCGCGCCATTGGCGGGGTGCTGTCGGACAAGTACGGCGCGCACAGCGTGACCTGGTGGGTGATGTGGGTGAGCTGGATCTGCCTGTTCCTGCTGAGCTATCCGCAGACGGACTTCACCATCCTCACCGTCAACGGTGCCAAGACCTTCCACATCGGCCTGAACGTGTATGTCTTCACCGGCCTGATGTTCCTGCTGGGCATCTGCTGGGCCTTCGGCAAGGCCAGCGTGTTCAAGTACATCAGCGACGACTACCCCAAGAACATCGGAACCATCAGCGGCATCGTCGGCCTGGCGGGCGGCATGGGCGGCTTCGTTCTGCCCATCCTGTTCGGGGCACTCATGGACCTCACCGGCATCCGCTCCAGCGCCTTCATGCTGATGTATGGCGTGGTCTGGGTCTCTCTCATCTGGATGTACTTCACCGAAGTGCGCCGCACCCGTGTCATCGGCCCGCAAGACGCTGCGGCTTCCCGCTGAAACGTCCTCTGACTGCTGCTGCAGATCTCTTCAAGGAATCTCACCATGTCTGCCACTACCGTCACCAACAGCGGGCGCCAGGGGCGTCTGCTCACCCTCTGGGCGCCTGAGGACAAGTCCTTCTGGGCGCGCGAGGGCGAAGCCATCGCCAAGATCAACCTCTGGATCTCCGTGCCCGCACTGTTCCTGGCCTTTGCAATCTGGCAGGTCTGGAGCGTCGTGGCCGTGAGCCTGCCAGGGCTCGGCTTCAAGTACTCCACCAACCAGCTGTTCTGGCTGGCCGCAGCCCCTGCGCTCTCGGGTGCCACGCTGCGCATCTTCTACTCGTTCATGGTGCCTCTGGTGGGGGGCCGCCGCTGGACGGCCATCTCCACGGCTTCGCTGCTGATCCCTGCGATCGGCATCGGCTTTGCGGTGCAGGACAACACCACCGCCTATCCCACCATGCTCATCCTGGCGCTGCTGTGTGGCCTGGGCGGCGGCAATTTCAGCTCCAGCATGGCCAACATCAGCTTCTTCTTCCCCAAGGAGCGCAAGGGCTCCGCGCTGGGCGTGAATGCGGGCCTCGGCAATCTGGGCGTGTCGGTGGTGCAGTTTTTGAGCCCACTGGTCGTCACTGCAGGCATCTTCGGGATTTTTGGGGGAGATGCGCAGACCGTGGTGAAGAACGGTCAGAGCGTGCAGGTGTGGACGCAGAACGCCGCCTTCATCTGGGTGCCATGGATCGCCATCACTGCGCTGGCGGCGTGGTTCGGCATGAACGACATTGCCGACGCCAAGGCTTCGTTTGCCGCGCAGGCCGCCATCTTCAAGCGCAAGCACAACTGGCTGATGTGCATTCTGTACCTGGGCACCTTCGGTTCCTTCATTGGCTACGCAGCAGGCTTTCCGCTGCTCATCAAGAGCCAGTTCCCTGGTGTGAACCCGCTGGCCTATGCCTGGCTGGGCCCGCTGGTGGGCGCGGTGATCCGCCCCTTTGGCGGCTGGCTGGCCGACAAGCTCGGCGGTGCACGCGTCACGCTGTGGAATTTCATTGTCATGGCCGTGGCCGTGATGGGCGTCACGGTGTTCCTGCCCTCTGCTGGCAACGAAGGCCAGTTTGCAGGTTTCTTTGTGTGCTTCCTGGTGCTGTTCCTCACCACCGGCATTGGCAACGGTTCCACCTTCCGCATGATCCCCGTGATCTTCCTGACCGAGGCCCTGCGCGGCGTGGACCGCAATGACCCCGCCGCAGTGGCCAGCGCCAACAAGGAAGGCAACACCTTGGGTGCTGCCACGCTGGGCTTCACCGCCGCCATGGCCGCCTACGGTGGTTTCTTCATCCCCAAGAGCTATGGCAGCTCGATTGCACTGACCGGTACGCCCAATGCTGCGCTGTGGTGCTTTGCTGCCTTCTACCTCATTTGCATCGTCGTGACCTGGTGGTACTACGCCCGCAAGAACGCCGAGATGCCTTGCTGATGGATGTCCGCGCCCTCAGCACCCCCCTATAGAACAAGGAGCCCCCGATGAGCCATTTCCTCGATCGCCTCACGTACTTCTCGCAGCCCCGCGAGACTTTTGCCCAAGGCCATGGCGAAACCAACGGTGAAGACCGTACCTGGGAAGACGCCTACCGTGACCGCTGGGCGCACGACAAGATCGTGCGCAGCACCCACGGCGTGAACTGCACGGGTTCTTGCTCGTGGAAGATCTACGTCAAGGGCGGCATCGTCACCTGGGAAACCCAGCAGACCGATTACCCTCGCACCCGCCCCGACCTGCCCAACCACGAGCCCCGCGGCTGCGCCCGCGGCGCCAGCTACAGCTGGTACCTGTACAGCGCCAACCGCGTGAAGTACCCCATGGTGCGCGGCCGCCTGCTCAAGCACTGGCGCGCGGCCCTGGCCATTGCCAAGAGCCCTGTGGACGCCTGGGCCAGCATTGTCGAGAACGATGCCTCGCGCAGCGAATGGCAAAAGCAGCGCGGCCTGGGCGGCTTTGTGCGCAGTACCTGGGACGAAGTGAACCAGATGATCGCTGCGGCCAACGTCTACACCATCAAGAAGCACGGGCCCGACCGCATCATCGGCTTCTCGCCCATCCCGGCCATGTCGATGATTTCGTACGCCGCTGGCTCGCGTTACCTGAGCCTGATCGGCGGCGTGTGCATGAGCTTTTACGACTGGTACTGCGACCTGCCCCCCAGCAGCCCGCAGACCTGGGGCGAGCAGACCGACGTGCCCGAATCGGCCGACTGGTACAACAGCTCGTACATCATTGCCTGGGGCTCCAACGTGCCCCAGACGCGGACCCCCGACGCGCACTTCTTGACCGAGGTGCGTTACAAGGGCACCAAGGTCGTGGCCGTCACGCCCGACTATTCCGAGGTGGCCAAGCTGGCCGACCTGTGGATGCACCCCAAGCAGGGCACCGACGCCGCCGCCGCCATGGCCATGGGCCATGTGATCCTGAAGGAGTTTTACTTCAAGGACGGCGGCAAGGGGCGCAGCGCCTACTTTGACGACTACGCGCGCCGCTACACCGACCTGCCGCTCTTGGTGGTGCTCAAGGAAAAGACGCTGCCCGACGGCCGTAAGGCCATGGTGCCCGACCGCTACGTGCGCGCCAGCGACTTCCCTGGCCAGCTCGACCAGTCCAACAACCCCGACTGGAAGACCGTGGGCTACGACGAGCTGGGCCAGGTCACGCTGCCCAACGGCTCCATTGGCTTCCGCTGGGGGGCTGACGGCCGCGCAGACCAGGGCCTGTGGAACCTGGAGAACAAGGAAGCCCGCACCGGCAACACCGTGAAGCTCAAGCTGTCGGTGATGGAAGACGGCGCCCAGGCCTACGACGTGGCGGATGTGGCCTTCCCGTACTTTGGCGGCGTGCACGCACCCAACTTCACCGCCAACGACCAGGGCGGTGACGTGATGGTGCGCCGCGTGCCCGTGACCCACCTGGACCTGCACGGCGACGGCATCGAAGGCCGCGTGGCCGTGGCCACCGTGTTCGACCTGCTGGCCGGCAACTACGGCATCGATCGCGGCCTGCCCGGTGAAGAACCTGGCGGCAGCTATGACGCAGACCGTCCGTTCACGCCCGCCTGGCAAGAGAAGATCACCGGCGTGCCGCGCGACCAGATCATCACCGTGGCCCGCCAGTTCGCCGACAACGCGGACAAGACGCATGGGAAGTCCATGGTCATCATCGGCGCGGCCATGAACCACTGGTACCACAGTGATATGAACTACCGCGGCATCATCAACATGCTGATGCTGTGCGGCTGCATCGGCCAAAGCGGCGGCGGCTGGGCGCATTACGTGGGCCAGGAAAAACTGCGCCCCCAAACCGGCTGGACGGCCCTGGCCTTTGCGCTGGACTGGATCCGCCCACCCCGCCAGATGAACAGCACCAGCTTCTTCTACGCCCACACCGACCAGTGGCGCTACGAGAAGCTGGGCATGGAGGAAATCCTCTCGCCCCTGGCCGATGCGCGCGCCTACCACGGCGCTCAGATCGACTACAACGTGCGCGCCGAACGCATGGGCTGGCTGCCGTCCGCGCCCCAGCTCAAGACCAGCCCGCTGCAAGTGGCCAAGGATGCCGCTGCGAAGGGCATGGACGCCAAGGACTACGTGGTCCAGTCGCTGAAGGACGGCAGCCTCGCGATGAGCTGCGAGGACCCGGACCATCCCAACAACTGGCCACGCAACATGTTCGTGTGGCGCTCCAACATCCTCGGCTCGTCGGGCAAGGGGCATGAGTACTTCCTCAAGCACCTGCTGGGCACCACCCACGGCGTGCAGGGCAAGGACCTGGGCCACGACGAAGCCAAGCCCGAAGAAGTGCAATGGCACGCCAAGGCCCCTGAAGGCAAGCTGGACCTGCTGGTCACGCTCGACTTCCGCATGAGCACGACCTGCCTGTACTCCGACATCGTGCTGCCCACGGCCACCTGGTACGAGAAGAACGATCTCAACACCAGCGACATGCACCCCTTCATCCACCCGCTGTCTACCGCAGTGGACCCTGCCTGGCAGGCCAAAAGCGACTGGGAGATCTACAAGGGCTTCGCCAAGGCCGTGAGCGAGGTCAGCGTGGGCCACCTGGGCGTCGAGAAGGACGTGGTGCTCACCCCCATCATGCACGACACGGCCGGTGAAATGGCCCAGCCCTATGGTGTGCGCGACTGGAAGAAGGGGGAGTGCGAACTCATCCCCGGCAAGACTGCACCGCAGATCACGGTGGTCGAGCGCGACTACCCCAACCTGTATAAGCGCTTCACCGCCCTGGGCCCGTTGATGGACAAGGCCGGTAACGGTGGCAAGGGCATCGGCTGGAACACGCAAACCGAAGTCGGCCAGCTGGGCGACCTGAACGGCCGTGTGAAGGAAGAGGGCGTGACGCAGGGCATGCCCCGCATCGTGAGCGACATCGACGCCACCGAAGTGGTGATGATGCTGGCCCCCGAAACCAACGGCCACGTGGCCTGCAAGGCCTGGGAGGCCCTGGGCAAGCAGACCGGACGCGACCACGTGCACCTGGCGCTGCACCGCGAAGACGAGAAGATCCGCTTCCGCGACATCCAGGCGCAGCCGCGCAAGATCATCAGCTCGCCCACCTGGTCGGGCCTGGAAAGCGAGAAGGTCAGCTACAACGCGGGCTACACCAACGTGCATGAGCTGATCCCATGGCGCACCCTCACCGGCCGCCAGCAGTTCTACCAGGACCACCCCTGGATGCGCGACTTCGGGGAAGGCTTTGTGAGCTACCGGCCGCCCGTGCACCTCAAGACGCTGGAAGAAGTGGAGGGCCGCAAGCCCAACGGGCACAAGGAGATTGCGCTCAACTTCATCACGCCACACCAGAAGTGGGGCATCCACAGCACGTACAGCGACAACCTGATGATGCTCACGCTGAACCGGGGCGGCTCGGTGGTGTGGCTGAGCGAAGACGACGCCAAGAGCGCCGGCATCGTGGACAACGACTGGGTGGAGCTGTTCAACGCCAACGGCGCCATCGCGGCCCGCGCGGTGGTGAGCCAGCGCGTGAACCCCGGCATGGTGATGATGTACCACTCGCAAGAGAAGATCATCAACACCCCCGGCTCCGAGATCACCGGCACCCGTGGCGGTATCCACAACTCGGTCACCCGCATCGTGCTCAAGCCCACCCACATGATCGGTGGCTACGCGCAGTACAGCTACGGCTTCAACTACTACGGAACCATCGGCACCAACCGCGACGAGTTCGTGCTGGTGCGCAAGATGAACCGCGTGGACTGGCTCGACGACGAGCCCGCCGCCAGCGCGGCCACGCACGCCTGAAGCCGAGGACAAGGAGAAACACGATGAAAATTCGCGCACAAATCGGCATGGTGCTGAACCTGGACAAGTGCATCGGCTGCCACACCTGCTCCGTGACCTGCAAGAACGTCTGGACCAGCCGCCCGGGCATGGAATACGCCTGGTTCAACAACGTGGAGAGCAAGCCCGGCATCGGTTATCCCAAGGAGTGGGAAAACCAGGACAAGTGGAACGGCGGATGGGTGCGTAACCCTGACGGCTCCATCGCCCCCCGCCAGGGTGGCAAGTGGAAGCTGCTCATGCGCATCTTCGCCAACCCCAATCTGCCGCAGATCGACGATTACTACGAGCCTTTCACGTTCGACTACGACCACCTGCAGTCAGCGCCTGAAAGCAAGGCCGCGCCCACGGCCCGCCCGCGCAGCTTGATCACCGGCAAGCGCATGGAGAAGATCGAGTGGGGCCCGAACTGGGAAGAAATCCTGGGCGGCGAGTTCAGCAAGCGCAGCCAGGACAAGAACTTCGACGATGTGCAGAAGGACATCTACGGCCAGTTCGAGAACACCTTCATGATGTACCTGCCGCGCCTGTGCGAGCACTGCCTGAACCCCGCGTGCGTGGCATCGTGCCCTTCGGGCTCGATCTACAAGCGCGAGGAAGACGGCATCGTGCTGATCGACCAGGACAAGTGCCGTGGATGGCGCATGTGCGTGAGCGGCTGCCCCTACAAGAAGATTTACTACAACTGGCAGTCGGGCAAGGCCGAGAAGTGCATCTTCTGCTACCCCCGCATCGAGGCGGGCCAGCCGACCGTGTGCTCCGAAACCTGCGTGGGCCGCATCCGCTACCTGGGCGTGTTGCTGTACGACGCAGACCGCATCCAGGAAGCTGCCAGCGTGGAGCGCGACCGCGACCTGTACCAGGCGCAGCTCGACATCTTCCTGAATCCGAACGATCCGGACGTGATCAAGCAGGCGCGCATCGACGGCATCCCCGACAGCTGGATGGAAGCCGCCCGCAACAGCCCCGTCTACAAGATGGCCGTGGACTGGAAGGTGGCCCTTCCGCTGCACCCCGAGTACCGCACGCTGCCCATGGTGTGGTATGTGCCGCCGCTCTCACCCATCACGGCCGCTGCCAATGCAGGCCACGTGGGCGTGAATGGCGAGATTCCAGACGTGTCGCAGCTGCGCATTCCCGTGCAGTACCTGGCCAACCTGCTCACCGCCGGTGACACCGGGCCCGTGGTGCGCGCGCTGGAACGCATGCTGGCCATGCGCACCTACCAGCGCGACAAGCATGTCGAGCAGCGCCAGAACCTGGCCGTGCTCAAGCAGGCAGGCCTGTCTATGGCCGAAGTCGAAGAGATGTACCAGGTGATGGCTATCGCCAACTACGAGGACCGCTTCGTGATCCCGTCGGCCCACCGCGAGTACGCCGAGAACGCGTTCGACATCCGGGGTGGTTGCGGTTTCTCGTTTGGCAACGGCTGCTCCGATGGCGCCAGCGAGGTCAGCATGTTCGGCGGCAAGAAGCCCCGCACCATCCCGATCAAGGCGACGGTCTGATCGCGCACAGGAAGGAATCACCATGTTCAAAAAGAACCCGACCTCTGTGCGCCTGACCCTGCGCGCCCTGGGCTACCTGCTGAGCTATCCCGATGCGCAGCTGCGCAGCGTGATGCCGCAGCTCATCGACGCGCTGCAGGCTGAGCAGGCCCTCACGGCCGAGCGCATGGACGAGCTGAAGGCCGTGTGCCAGCACCTCGCCGCGCTGGACCCGCTGGAAGCCGAAGCCCGCTACGTGGACAACTTCGACCGTGGCCGCCAGACCTCGCTGCACCTGTTCGAGCATGTGCACGGCGACTCGCGCGACCGCGGCCCGGCGCTCATCGACCTGATGCAGACCTACGAAAAAGCGGGCCTGCAGTTCGAGGCCGACGAACTGCCCGACCACCTGCCCGTGGTGCTGGAGTTCGCATCCACCCAGCCGCCCGAAGTGGCGCGGGAGTTTCTGGGCGAGATGGCGCACATCCTGAACGCCTTGTTCAGTGCGCTGGTAGCCCGCAGCAGCCCCTACGCCAGTGTGGTTGCCGCGGTGCTCGAAGTCTCAGGCCAGCGCGTGCAGTCGGTCGCCCTCACGCCCGAACCTGCCATGGACGAGGTCTGGGCCGAGCCCGAGGCCTTTGGTGGCTGCAGCACACAAGGCCAGTCCAAGCCCGGCAACCTGCGCGATGGGCAGCCGGTGCACTTTGTTCGTAACGCCCGCGCCGAGCGGGCTCCCCAAGGAGTCTCAGCATGACTACCCCCTGGATCGATACCCTGCTGTTTGGCATCTACCCCTACATCTGCCTGGCCGTGTTCTTCATCGGCAGCTGGGCGCGGTTTGACCGCGACCAGTACACGTGGAAGAGCGATTCGTCCCAGCTGCTGCGCACCGGCAGCCTGCGCTGGGGCAGCAACCTGTTCCACATCGGCGTGCTGTTCCTGTTCTTCGGCCACACCTTCGGCATGTTGACGCCCCACGTCCTGTACGAGCATTTCATCAGCGCGGGCAACAAGCAGCTGATGGCCATGGTCTCGGGTGGGGTCGCGGGTCTGTGCGGCTTCCTGGGCGTGTCCATCCTGCTGCACCGCCGCCTGTCGGACGCACGCATCCGTGCCACCTCCAAGACCAGCGACATTGTTTTGCTGATCCTGCTCTGGCTGCAGCTGGCCCTCGGCCTGGCCACCATTCCGCTGTCGGCCCAGCACCTGGACGGCTCCATGATGATGAAGCTGGCCGAATGGGGCCAGCGCGTGGTCACCTTCCGCACCGGCGGCGTAGAGCTGCTGGCTGAGGCGGGCTGGATCTTCAAGGCCCACATGTTCCTGGGCATGACGATCTTCCTCGTGTTCCCCTTCACCCGCCTGGTGCATGTGTGGAGCGGCTTTGGCACGCTGGCCTATGTGCTGCGCCCCTACCAGGTGGTGCGCGCACGCCGCATGAACCTACCTGCAGGCCACATGCAGCCGCAAGACCGCCGGGCCTGAGCGTCCATCACTTTCAAGGAGCACACCATGAGCGGATGTGGAACCGGAGGCTGCGGATGCGGCCCCACTGATAGCAGCGTGTCGGCTGCCCCGGCCAGTATGCTGACCCCCACGCAGACAGCCGCCTACGAGGCCCTGGCGGCCACGTTGGCCGATGCGCCCATGCGGACCCCATCGGCACCTGCGGTGGACGCTGTAGCGACCATTGCACGCGTCAACGGCGTGGCTCTCAACTCCGCGCGCGAGGGGCTGGACGAAGAAGCCCTGCGCCAACGTGCCTGTACCGAGCTGCTGCGACAAGCGGCTCAGCAGGCTGGGCTGCTGTCGCAGGAGGATGTGCCCGGTGTCGAAGGTGCCATCAGCACCGATGCATCGAACGCCATTGAACAACTGCTGGAGCAGGAGCTTTCCATCCCCGAACCCTCCGAGGAAGCCTGCCGCCGTTACTACGAGGCCCACCCGGCAGCGCATGCGCAGGGTGAACGCGCGCAGTTGCGCCATGTGCTGTTCGCCGTGACGCCGGGTGTCGATGTGAAGCAGCTGCGCCTGCGGGCGGAAGCCTTGCTGATCGAACTGCGTTGTGCCAACGATGGTGGCGCGCGGTTTGCACAGGCTGCTGCGCAGTGGTCCAACTGCCCCAGCGGCCAGCAGGGCGGCGAGCTGGGTTGGCTCACCCGCGCCGACTGCGCGCCAGAGTTTGCCCGTGAGGTGTTTGGTGGCACGGAGATCGGCGTGCTGGCCCGCCTGGTGCACAGCCGCTTTGGCCTGCATGTGGTGGAGGTGGTGGCCCGCGAAGCCGGACAACAGCCCGCCTTTGGGGAAGTGCGCCAGGCCATTGCGCTCACCCTGCGCCAGCAAGCCTGGGTGAACGCGCTGCGCCAGTACCTGCAGGTCCTGGCCGGGCGTGCGGAGTTCGAAGGGGTGGACCTTGACGCGGCAGAGTCTCCTCTGGTGCAATGACCTGAATCTTCTTCGGAAACTGCCCCATGCCCGACGAGCTGCTGGACCGCCTGCGCCGCTTTCACAACGACGCCTTTCCCCAGTACCGCGAACAGTTCCAGACACTGGTCGATCAGGGGCAACACCCCACCACGCTGTTCATAGGCTGTTCTGACTCCCGCCTGGTGCCTTACCTGCTCACGGGAGCAGGACCTGGCGAGCTGTTTCTGGTGCGCAACGTGGGGGCGTTTGTGCCACCCTACGATGGTTCGCATGGGCACCACGGCACCACCGCCGCCATCGAGTTTGCGGTGCTCAACCTGCGCGTCAGCCGCATCATCGTATGCGGCCACAGTCACTGTGGGGCTATCAAGGCGATGTATGGTGAGGTGTCGCCCGAGGCACCCAACCTCAACCGCTGGCTCGACCTGGGGCGCGAGGCCTTGCTGCCCGTGCAGCCCGGCCCTGAGGCGCTGCGCCGCACGGAGCAGCGCGCCGTGGTGCTTCAGCTGGAACGCCTGATGGAGTACCCCATGGTGCGCAGCCGTGTGCAAAGTGGTCAGATCAGCTTGCACGGCTGGCACTATGTGATTGAAGATGGTGAAGTCCATGTTTTCGATGTGCAGACGGGTGGCTTCGTGCCGGCATCACGGGCTGACAACAGCGGCACTGGGCCCTATCACCCCTACGTGGAGCACGATGGTCAGGTGCTGCTGGATTAGGGATTGCCGTCTTCGCAGGTTGTGCAACCAAGGCGGGTCTCTGCTTTGATGTCTTCTTGACGGAGCGCAAGACCACCGACAAGGTAACCCTCAATCATTCCGAGCCATGAAGCGCGAAACACCCCCCTCCATCCCCTCCCAGGCTTCGGCCCTGCAACCCATCAGCCTGGATGTGCTGCGCGAGAAATACCTCAAGCCCGGCGAAACCGGGGTGGAAGACCTGTACCGCCGTGTGGCGCGCGCGCTGGCTTCGGTCGAAGCCCCCCAACTGCGTGAAAAGTATGAGGCGCTGTTTCTGGCCAACCTGCATGCGGGTGCCATCGGCGCGGGCCGCATCATGAGTGCTGCGGGCACCGACATCCAGGCCACGCTCATCAATTGCTTTGTACAGCCCGTGGGCGATTGCATCCAGGGGGTGGACGATGAAGGATTCCCCGGTATCTACGAGGCGCTGCGCGAGGCGGCTGAAACCATGCGCCGTGGCGGTGGGGTGGGGTATGACTTTTCGCGCATCCGCCCCCGCGGGGCCGAAGTGCGCGGCACCCATTCCATGGCTTCGGGGCCCTGCAGCTACATCAATGTGTTTGACCAATCCTGCTCCACGGTCGAGAGCGCGGGTTCGCGCCGGGGTGCACAGATGGGAGTGCTGCGCATCGACCATCCGGATGTGAAGGAATTCATCACGGCCAAGCGCACACCGGGGCGCTGGAACAATTTCAATGTCTCCGTGGGCGTGTCGGACGCCTTCATCGAAGCCGTGCAGGCCGATGCGCCGTGGGACCTGGTCCACAAGGTCCGCCCTGGCGTAGCCTTGCAGGCCCAGGGAGCCCGCCAGCGGGACGATGGCCTGTGGGTGTACGCCACCGTCCGCGCCCGCGAGCTGTGGGACACGATCATGAAGTCGGCTTACGACTTTGCCGAGCCAGGCATCCTGTTTCTGGGGCGCATCAACGAGGACAACAACCTGCGCTATTGCGAAGACATCACGGCGACCAATCCTTGTGGCGAGCAACCCCTGCCGTCCTACGGCTGCTGTGATCTGGGCCCCATCATCCTCCCGCGTTTTGTGCGCCATGCGTTCGGGCGGGGCGGGGCTGCAGCGTTTGATTTTGATGCCTTTGAGCAGGCTGTGGCGCTGCAGGTGCGGGCGCTCGACAACGTGCTGGACGTCACCTTCTGGCCCCTGCCCCAGCAGCGTGACGAAGCCATGGCCAAGCGCCGCATTGGCGTGGGCTTTACCGGCATGGGCAACACCTTGGCCATGCTGGGGCTGCGCTACGACGCGCCCGAGGGGCGGACGATGGCCGCACGCATTGCCGAGCGCATGCGCGATGCAGCGTACGAAGCCTCGGTGGCACTGGCCCAGGAAAAAGGGGCGTTCCCCCGATTCCATGCGGAGGGCTACCTCGCCCCCGGCACGTTTGCCAGCCGTTTGCCAGCGGCGCTGCAAGATCGCATTCGCCAGCATGGCATTCGCAACAGCCATCTGCTGTCGATTGCGCCTACCGGCACGGTGAGTCTGGCGTTTGCCGATAACGCATCGAACGGCATCGAGCCGCCGTTTTCCTGGATGTACAAGCGCAAGAAGCGCGAGGCCGATGGCAGCACCAGCGAGTACGCGGTGGAAGACCATGCCTGGCGCCTTTACCGCGACGGGGGCGGCGATGTGAACGCGCTGCCCGACTACTTTGTCTCGGCCCTGGCCATGTCCGCGCAGGATCACATTGCAATGATGGAGGCGGTGCAGCCCTTTGTGGATACGGCCATCTCCAAGACCGTGAATATCCCGGCGGATTACCCCTATGAGGATTTCAAGGACCTGTACCTGCAGGCCTGGCGTGCGCGCCTGAAGGGCCTGGCCACCTACCGGCCCAACGCCATTCTGGGCTCGGTGCTGGAGGTCGCGCCCCCCGTGCCCGCTCCGGTGTCTGCTCCAGCGGCTGCGCTAGCCCCTGCTGCAGTAGCGGCTCCGCCAGTAGACCCCATGCGCACGGTGATTGAAAGCCGCCCCAAGGGCGGACTGGACGCGGTGGCAGAAAAAGTGGAGTACTGGACGCAAGAAGGACACAAGACGCTGTACATCATCGTCTCCTTCCTGCCCGTGCCTACGGGTGTGGGCAACCGCACGGTAGACAGGGCCATCGAGTTCTTCATGCCGGTGGGGCAAAGCGGTGAATCCCAGCAGTGGATCACCTCCAGCATGCGTCTGCTGTCCCTGGCAGCGCGCGGGGGCTTCCTGGAGCGGGCGCTGTCCGACATGCGCAAGGTGGCGTGGGACCGCGGCCCCGTGCGCCTGGGCACCCACCAGCGCGCCGATGGAGCCCTGGTGCCCATGTGGCATGACTCTGAGGTGGCCGCCATTGCTTATGCGGTGCAGAACATCCTGGCCCGGCGCGTGGCCGAGCCCGAGCAGCAATCCCTGCCGCTGGACGAGCCGGAGACCCCGGTGGGCATGCCGCCCGCCATGGCAGGCAAGAAATGCTCCGAATGCGGCGCGCACGCCGTGATCCGCAAGGACGGGTGCGACTATTGCACCCAGTGCGGGCACCTGGGGAGCTGTGGATGAATCACCCGTGTAAGCCAGGCCTTGGGTTGTGGCGCTGAGATGTGGAGGAAGCAGGCATGTCTGTAATCCCTTGGCCCCTGAAGCCGGCGCACGCGGCCAGTCACGGCCATGCTTCGGGCATGGCCGCCGTGGATGACACCGCCGGCATGGCTGCTGCGTTGATCCAGTCGCGGCAAACCATCCTGCCCAAGCGGTTGGGTGGCCCTGGCCCCCATGTGGCAGAGCTGGCCGCCATCTTGCAGGCGGCAGCGCATGCGCCGGACCACGGCCAGCTGCAGCCCTGGCGCTTTGTGTTGGTGCCCGACACGGCGCGCACGCTGCTGGCCGATGTGTTTGCCCAGGCTTTGATGGAGCGCGACCCGGACGCCACGCCCGAGCAGACCGAGCAGGCGCGTGAAAAAGCCTACCGCTCACCCGTGCTGCTGCTGGCCGTGGTGGACGCTGCCTGTGGCGATGCCGAGGTGGACTTGTCAGAGCGCCTGGTGTCTGCCGGGTGCGCCATTCAGAACATGCTGCTGATGGCCACGGCACAGGGGTACGGTTCTGCGCTGACCAGTGGCAAGGCCCTCAAGGCCGCCAGCCTGCGTGCGCTGTTCCGCCTGGGGCCTGATGAGCAGGCCGTGTGTTTTGTGAGCATTGGCACCGTGGTGTCTCGCAAGCCTGCGCGCTTGCGGCCTGCCGCCAGTAGCTATGTCAGTACGCTGGATGAACACCGGGGCATCCTGCCCGGTTTTTAGAGCGGTGAACACAACCCCCTGGCGTTGTTGTTCCGTCTTGTCGTACGGCCTGTACTGCCTGCGACGGAACGCCTGGCCAGGGCCGATTCGCTAGGTTGTGTGAGCCGCTCTTCATGAGCTTGCGCGTCCCCGTATGAGATCGGGGCGGAGAGAAACGATGATGAATATTTCGTGCTTTGATGAGTTGCTGGCCGCTGCGCGCCAACAGGCAGAACCCCAGTGCCTGCTGTTTGTGTTTGCGGGGGTGGAACTGCCTGCCGAGGCCACGCAGGCTCAGCGCCAGCGGTTTGAGCAAGGGCAGGGCGGGGCGCTGGTGCCCTTGATGTGTGTGGACAAGACGCCGCAGGAACTGCCATCTTTTGATGCGCTGGTGGCCGAGGCCCGTCAGTTCACCGCTCCGGGGCGGGACTGGGTGATGGTGTTTGCAGCAGCCCTGTCCGGCACGCTGGACAAGGCCCCGACCAGCGCAGATGCCGATGGCCCCTTGCAGCGCATGGTGGAATCCATCAAGCGGGGTGCCATCGAGTCGTTCATCCCGTTTGATCGCCAGGGCCTGCCCGTGCGGCTGGTGTGAACACGCGGCCTGACACATTTCCCCCATTTCCCCATTCACCCATGAGCACTCCCGTTGGCTTGCCCGGCTTCCACGCCCCCGCAGTGGGGTTTGAGCAACCCTTTGCCATGCTGGAGGCATGCCACGAGCGGGTGGAACGCACATTGACCCTGCTGCAGCGCCTGCAGGCCTATCTGCGCGAGCAACCGGCCGACGATGCCGCCCGTCAGGCGGCACGCGATGTGCTGCGTTACTTTGACGTCGCCGCTCCCTTGCACCATCAGGATGAAGAGTTGCATGTGTTTCCTCCACTGCTGGCCGAGGGGGCGCCCTCCGTCGTAGCGCTGGTGCAGCGCCTGCAGGCAGACCACTTGCACATGGCTCAAGACTGGGCGGCTGCCCGGGGTGCGCTGCTGGCTCTGGCCCAGGGGCAGCAACAAGGCTTCAGCACCGACGAAGAAGCCCGGTTCGCCCATTTTGCGCAGCGCTACGAGGCGCACATCCAGGCCGAAGAGGGCACGGCGTATCCGTGTGCTCATGCCCTGCTGGCCCCGGGCGACCTGCATTCCATGGGGCTGGAAATGGCGGCTCGCCGCCGGGTGGGTTGATTTTCTTTTTGCTACTCTTTTGATAGCTGATTGCGCTTTTAGATCAAGCGCTGGAATCATTTTTACCAGTTGGTTCAACCCATGCCGCCCGGCGATGGCAGCCATGGTGGCTGGGCAATCCTGACCTTCTGAACATCTTTGCGCCAGGGCGGATACTCAGGGGTTGCCTGCTTTCCCTGTTCGTTTTTCATGTCTCTGAAGTTTTTGCTCCGCGCCCTGGCCACCTTGCTGGCTGCCTGGGCGGCGGCTTCGGCCTGTGTGGCACTGCACACCCCTCTGCCCTGGATGCTGGGCCCCCTGATCACCACAGCCATTCTCTCCATGACCGGGTTGCCCACCGCCAGCTGGACACCCTTGCGCAACCTGGGGCAGTGGACCATCGGCTCTGCACTGGGCCTGTATTTCACCCCTCAGGTCACGGCCCTGGTGGGCAGCATGTGGTGGGCCATTGTGCTGGGCATTGTGTGGGCGCTGGCGCTGGGCTGGGGGTTTGGTGCCCTGCTGTACCGCTGGCACGCACCCCGCATGCATGGCGTGCCCGCGTCCATGATGCGCGCCACCAGCTACTTTGCGGGTGCGATTGGCGGCGCTTCAGAAATGACCCTGCTGGCGGAGCGCCACCATGCGCGCACAGACCTGGTAGCAGCGGGGCACAGCCTGCGGCTGCTGATCGTCACGCTCACCATTCCGGTGGCTTTGCAGTGGAGCGGCCAGCACGGGCTGGACATCATGCCCCCCACGGTGCGGGAGGTGGACTGGCAAGGTTTTGCGCTGCTGGCGCTGCTTACCGGTGCGGGCGCGCTGGTGCTGAACCGCCTGGGCCGCACCAACCCCTGGTTCATTGGCGCGATGGTGGTTTCCATGGGGCTGACCATGGCCAGCATCACCCTGTCGGCCGTGCCGCAGTTCATGGTCAATGCCGCGCAGCTTTTCATCGGCGTCAGCCTGGGGGTGCGCTTTCGGGCCGATTTTCTTCACACTGCGCCGCGCTGGCTGGTGACCGTAGCGCTGGGCACGTTCGGGCTGATGGGAATTTGCGCCGCGTTTGCCGCTTTTCTGGCCTGGGCCACCGGGCTGCCTTGGGTCACGCTGGTGCTCGGAACTTCGCCAGGCGGCATTGCCGAGATGTCGATCACCGCCAAGGTCCTGCAACTGGGCGTGCCGGTGGTGACCGCCTTCCAGGTCTGCCGGTTGATTGCGGTGCTGATTCTGGTGGGGCCGCTGTACGGGCGGCTTTATCCCCCGGAGGCTTCTGTGGCTGAGTAAGAGCGGCTCACAAAACTCTCTTGGCGTCGTTGTTCCGTCTTGTCGTACCCTGCGTACTGCCTGCAACGGAACGCCTGGCCAAGGTCGCTGCGCAGAGTTGTGTGAGCCGCTCTAAACCAGTGGCACTCTTGCGACGGCTTCTTGCAAGAGAAGAGAAGCGCGCCGCACCGTTGAACGGGTTTTCAAGCCATCAGTGCACGACAACGGGGTGCTGTGCCAGCCCCGCATAGCGGTCCAGGGTGTCTTCCACTTCTTCCTGGGTGGGGGTGTCGCGCTGCCAGGCCAGGATTTGTTGCTGAAACATTTCCGCCCAGGAGCCGTCCAGATACACCTCTTTACCCGAGCGCTTGTCCACAATTTCAAAACCATGCCGTGCCAGCTGGGGTTTGGGTGGGGCGGTGTCGTTGAGCACCTGCGTAGACGTCTCCACGGCGTCGGGCAGCATGTGGACCACCACAAAAGATTCAGAGTCGTAGAGCATTTGCATGATGTTCCCCCAGTCGATACAAAAGTTAGATGACAGCGGGTGGGCAGAGTTCAAGAGCAGCTCCGGAGGATGGTTCGTTGAACTGGCATTCACAGGCTCAAGGACAGTATTCCACGAATCCGGCCTGCCTTTTGGATGCCGGGGCTTTTGCTCCCGCGGATGTGCATTGGAGCAACATCCTGAGCGATTGCTGACTCGTTCTGCCAACAGGTCAACAGGTGGGTCAGGGCGCTGAGCTGCTGCGCAGCTTCAGGTCGGCAAAGTCGCCATTGGCCTGGGTGATCTTGATGCGCACGGGCAAATAACCCATGGACGGAGCCAGCCACAGCTCGGCCTTCTGGTCGTAATCGCGCCGGGGCAGGCGTTGCAGCTTCAGGGTGGGCAGGTTGCCCAGGGGCAGCGTGAGTGTTTCTGCTGCCTCCACGGTGAAGGTCCAGCGATCGGCGGCGGTGGCGCTCACGGTGGTGAGGGTGATTTGCGTGCCCGGCACAAACCGGTCAGGCGTTGCGGCCAGAAGGCCGGCAAGCTGGATGAAGACGCTCAGGCGGTCTTGCACCCCAGGGCCTATGGCCGCTTCGGGGGTGTTGGCGCTGAAAGTGACGCGGCCTTTGGCGTAGTCGAAATGTGCAGCCCGCTCACTGCGGTTGCGGTCGCCAAAGCGCTCGGGCTGCAGGCCCTGGTCGGTCACCATGCCGGTGCTGCGCTGGGTGCGTGATCCCACCAGAAACGCACTGATCTCCTGCCGGGCTTCGTACTTTGCGCCGTCGTGCTGCCACAGCAGCTCTGCACGGGCCTGGTAGTCAAATTTTTTGGCCTGACCCGCCACCTCAAAAGCCAGCCGCACCGGCGCGGGCAGCTTGACGGGTGGGGGCGCGGTGGTGGCGGACTTGTCGGTGCCGCCGCCCGGCGGGGTGATGTCCACCGCAGATCCTTCCGCCCCCCCGGCGGCAGCACCGGCACTGGCTGGCAAAGCATGGGCCGAAGCGGCTGCTGCGGGGGCCTGCGCCATAGGGTCAGCGGGTGCGGCAGCGACCTCGGCGGCACCGTCCGCACCTGTGGCCGTTGCCCCGTCGGTGCTGGCGGGCGGGACATCGGTGGCTGGGGTCTCGCTGGCTTCAGGGGGCTGGGGGGCCTCATCGCGCTGTGCTGCGGCGGGGCGGGAGCGATCTGCCACAGGCTTGTTGCGGGGCTTGGCGGCGGGCGGGCTCGGCTCGGCCGGCTGGGCGGCTGCGGGGGGCGCTGCCTCAGACGGCGGGGGCTGTGCCGGTGCAAGGGCTACGCTGCGGGTGCTGAAGACTTTGCCGTTGGGTGCGGCGCGGCTTTCCCACGACAAAGGCACGCCCTGCAGCACCAGCCAGTGCAGGGCCAGTACCAGGGCCGTCAGTACAAGCAGGGTCCGGCGCGGCATCAGTGCCTCGCAGCCACAGGGCTATACAACACCGTCATCCCCGCACTTTCCTGTCCAAGGTTTCCTGCCCACGGTTTCACGCGCACCCAGCGCCCAGGTCGCTGGAGAGCTGGGTAGCGGCTGCTCGCAGGGGCGCTTCCACTGCGCCGTTCCATTCCGGGTCAAAGGTGGCGATGGAGCCCAGCGTGGTGATGCCCAGCGCCAGATGTCCATCGGCGTCGAACACGGGGGCGCAAAACGCGACGATGCCGGGCAGCAGGGTATCTACCACGCGGGCCATGCCACGCTCGCGCACCTCGGCCAGCATGGCCTGCGCCTCGGCCAGGGTAGCGGGCAGGTCGGTGCGGCGCAGCTTGGCGGCCTGGGCCAGTTCAGTCTGCAGCAGGGGGGCTACGGCATCCGGCGGCATGTAGGCCGCAAAACAGCGCCCGGTGGCAGACGACAGCAGGGGCATCACATCGCCCAGGCGCAGGTTGGCCGTGACGGCCTGGGGCGATTCCTCCCAGTGCACGATGGTGGGGCCATGGTTGCCCCACACGGCCAGCGCCAGGGTGTGGCCGATCTGCTCCATCCAGCCCGGCACACGCTCACGCGCCAGGCGCATGGCATCCAGCCGCGCCAATGACGCCAGCCCCAGTTTGAGTGCGGCAGGCCCCAGGTCGTAACGGGCGGTGCGGGCATCCTGCGTGACCAGCCCCAGGCGCTGAAAGCTCACCAGATAGCGGTGCGCCTTGGCGGCGCTCATGCCCGCAGCCGCGGCCACGTCCTTGAGCATCAGCGGGCCGCGGGAGCGGGTCAGCCCCTCCAGCAGGGCAAATCCGACTTCTACCGACTGGATGCCTGCACGTTCTTTGTCCATGTGCACTAGAATTTGCGAGTTTTGTTTAGTTAAATCAATTTACCAAATCGTAATTTTGCTAAGGAGCTCCGTGCTCTGATTACGGTTCGGCATCTTCCAACCCTGAGAGACAAAGGTTCTGCCACCATGAAACTCGCTACGTACAAAGACGGCTCGCGCGACGGCCAACTGGTTGTGGTCTCCCGTGATCTGGGCACGGCCCATTATGCGACTGGCATTGCCACCAAGCTCCAGCAGGTGCTGGACGACTGGAGCTTCCTCTCGCCCCAGCTGCAGGACCTGTACGACCAGCTCAACAGTGGCCGCGCACGCCACGCCTTCCCGTTTGACCCGGCCCAGTGCATGGCTCCGCTGCCCCGCGCTTACCAGTGGGCGGATGGTTCGGCCTACATCAACCACGTCGAACTGGTGCGAAAAGCGCGCAACTCCGAGGTGCCCGAGAGCTTTTACACCGATCCGCTCATGTACCAGGGCGGCAGCGACGATTTCATCGGCCCCTGCGATCCGGTGGTGGTGCCCAGCGAGGCCATGGGCATCGACTTTGAAGCGGAAATTGCCGTCATCACTGGCGATGTGAAGATGGGCGCCAGCCCTGAGCAGGCGCTGGACGGCATCCGCCTGGTGATGATTGCCAACGACGTGAGCCTGCGCAACCTGATTCCTGCCGAACTGGCCAAAGGCTTTGGCTTCTTCCAGAGCAAGCCCGCCACGGCGTTTGGCCCCGTGGCCGTGACGCTGGACGAGCTGGGCGATGCCTGGGACAAAGGACGCGTCAACCTCACCGTGCAATCCACCTGGAATGGCCGCAAGGTGGGCATGTGCGACGCAGGCCCCGAGATGACCTTCCACTTCGGCCAGCTCATTGCCCACATTGCCAAGACCCGCAACGTGCGTGCAGGCTCCATCGTGGGCAGCGGCACCGTGAGCAACAAAGGCGTGGAGCAGAACGGCCGCATGGAATGGCCCAAGGGCTACAGCTGCATTGCCGAAAAGCGCTGCATCGAAACCATTCAGGACGGCAAGCCCAGCACCGAATTCATGAAGTTTGGCGACACCATCCGCATCGAGGTCAAGGGCAAGGACGGCTCCAGCATCTTTGGCGCCATCGACCAGGAGATTGCGTCGCCCGAAGCGGCTTGAGCCCACCCCCACGAAGCTGGGGTGCATCACGCCCTGGTTATAGATAAAAATGGCTCTAGCGCTTACCGGGTAAGCGCTGGCAGCTATCAAAAATAAAGCAAACGGAGACAAACCATGCAACGCAGAACCCTTCTTTCAGCCCTTCCTGCCCTGGCCGCCACGGGCGCAACTCTTTCAGCGCCCTGGGCACGTGCACAAGCCAACTGGCCGGACCAGCCCCTGCGCTGGGTCGTGCCCTACCCCGCAGGTGGCGGCACCGACGTGCTGGCCCGCACCGTGGCCGAGGCCATGCGCCAGACGCTGGGCCAGCAGATCGTGGTGGACAACCGCCCCGGCGCATCCACCAACATTGGCGCGCAAATGGTGGCCACTACCAAGCCCGACGGCAACACCTTCATGTCGGCCGACAACGCCGTGCTGGCCTTTAACGAGCACCTGTTCAGCAAGCTGCCGTTCAACCCTGAAAAGGACTTCACCTATGTGGGCGGCATCAGCCGCTTTCCGCTGGCACTGGTGGTGAACCCGGCGTTTGAAGCCAAGACGGTGAAGGAATTCCTGGCCTACGCCCGCGCCAACCCTGGCAAGCTCAACTACGCATCGCCCGGCAATGGCTCGCCCCACCATCTGGCGATGGAAATGTTCAAGCACCGCACCAAGACCTTCCTCACGCACATTCCTTACCGGGGTGCGGCCCCTGCGCTGCAGGATGTGATGGGTGGGCAGGTGCCTTGCATGTTTCTGGACCTGGCTGCGGGCCTGCCGGTCATTACTTCTGGCAAGGTGCGGGCGCTGGCCATCGGCTCTGCCAAGCGCGTAGCAGCCCTGCCCGACGTGCCCACGCTGGCCGAGGCCGGTGTGCCAGACACGGAGGTGTTCGCCTTCCAGGGCATTCTGGCCCCTGCAGGCCTGCCCGCCGCCATCACCACCCGTCTGAACGCAGAACTGAACAAGGCCTTGGTCAACCCTGCCGTGGTCAAGCGCATGCAGGACTTTGGCATGGAGGCGCTGCCCGGAACCCCTGACCAGTTCCGCACCCTGGCGCGCGCGGAGTCGCGGCGATGGGGTGAGATCATCAAGGCTGCGGGAGTCAAACTGGATTGAGTTTGTTGTCTGAATGTGAATTGCTGTATGTAACAAACACTTACCTGCATTTGCATACAGATAGATAAAATTTGCACGGCAACCGGAGCCCGTCCATCCTTACCGGGGATGGACGGGCTCTTTGCTTTTCCAGACAACACAACGCAGCAGGCCCTGTTTCTTCTGGCCCGCAATGGCGTTGATTCCGATCATCCAGAGAGAGGGAAGCCATGGTTCGTAAGCCCGTTCACACCCGGGAAGATGTCGTTTTGACCGCAGCTGTCGGGCAAGCCACTTGCGCGGCAGATTTCGGCACGCCTGTTGTGCCACAGGTGGCCTCGCCTGCTGGCTGGCGCGCTGCAGTGGCATTCAGTGCCTTGGTGGCCCTGTCCGCTTGCGGTGGGGGCAGCGACAACGGGGGAACCACGGTGAACACCGAGCCGCCCACCCTGACCCCCACCACCCCGCTGCCAGCGCCCGTACCTGATCCGGTACCTGCGCCCACCCCCACCCCTGCACCCACCCCAGCACCTGCACCCACCCCTGCACCCACCCCAGCACCAGCACCAGCACCAGCACCAGCACCAGCACCAGCACCAGCACCAGCACCAGCACCAGCACCAGCACCAGCACCAGCACCAGCACCAGCACCTGCACCTGCACCAGCACCAGCACCTGCACCTGCACCTGCACCAGCACCTGCACCAGCACCAGCACCTGCACCTGCACCAGCACCTGCACCAGCACCAGCACCAGCACCAGCACCAGCACCAGCACCAGCACCAGCACCAGCACCAGCACCAGCACCAGCACCAGCACCAGCACCAGCACCAGCGCCAGCGCCAGCGCCAGCGCCTGCTCCTGCTCCTGCTCCTGCTCCTGCTCCTGCTCCCGCATCGGCTGCGCGCATTTCCAGTATTGAGCTGGCCCAAACCATGGTGTATCCCGTCACGGACGCCGAACTGGTTCTGGTCAAGAACAAGAATGTGCTGCTGCTGGCCAAGGTCACCACCACCAATACGGCAGAGGCCAAGCCGTCCGGTTCGGTGCGGGTGGAAAGCAGCTCCGGGCAGTTGCTGCAGACCATTGCGCTCACACCTCCCACGGGGGCCATCCCTACCAGCGCACCCACCTCGCCCAGCTTTGCTACGGCCTACTCGGCCACCATCCCGGCATCGCTGATCAACAGCGGCGTGGTGTTCAAGGTCAGCCTGGCCAACGGGCAGACTCCCACCACAGTCACTCCGCGGGTGGGGGCGGAGAACGCCATCACGCTGGTGGCGGTACCGGTCAAGATCCAGTCCACCACTGTGTCCATGCCTTCCGGCATGGGCGATTACTTCCAGCCCAAGGTGCCCGTGGCCAAGGTGACCGAGCAGATCCACGCCACTTTCACCTCGACCGCTGTGCCCACCTTCCCGGCGGACGAGTCCGAATGGTCCACCGCCATGAGCAAGATACTGGGTGAAATGGCTGCTTTGCGTACCAGCGAGAGCGGCGGCAGCCGCACTTATTACTACGGCTTTCTGCCCAAGACCACTTATGGGCAAGTGGGGTTGGGATATGTGTCGGGCAACGCAGCCGTGGGCGTGGGCAAATTTGGCTCCAACTCAGGCGTGGCGCTGGACACCATGGTCCACGAACTTGGCCACAACCTGAGCCTGAGCCACGCCCCCTGCGGAGTGACTGGCGGTGATCCCCAGTACCCCTATGCGGGAGGCACTCTGGGAGGCAGTGGTCGCTACATCTGGGGCTACAACCTCAGCACCGGTGCCTTCATTGATGCGACCGACCCCAAGAAGTACGATGCCATGAGCTATTGCAGCGGCAACAGCTTCTCGGACTACAACTACCGCAAGATGCAGAAGTACCTGACTCCTGCGGATGCGCTGTATGTCGGGGAGTCCAAGGCGGCAGAAGCGCCCCAGGAGCTGCTGCTGGTCAGCGGCCAGCTCGACGCGAATGGCGTGCAGGTCAATCCGCTCAAAGCATTCCAGGGCATCGCTCAAAGGCCCGCACCCGGCCCCTACACGCTGCGCATCGTCACCACGGGGGGCACGGTTCAGTACCCATTTGCCACGGAAACTTTGGACCACCGCACAGATGTGTCCATGTTCAGCTTCTCGGTGCCCAACCCGGGGCAGGTGCTGTCTGTGGCCGTGCTGCGTGGCGAGCAGGTGCTGTACAGCACCCAGGCTACGGCCAAGAGCGGCATCTACACCAAGTCTGCCGTGCAGATGACTGCGGTGGAGCAGGGCGGCACGCTGACCGTGCAGTGGGATGCGCAGACCTACCCCTACCTGATGGTGACCCACGTGGGCGACAAGCGATCCACCCTGATCGTGGACGCCAAGGGCGGGCGCTTGCAGCTCCCCATCCAGGGCGTACCGGCAGGCGGCCGCTACGAGCTGAGTTTTTCTGATGGGCTGAACACAGTGCGTGTGGAGCAAAAGCGTTAAGACCAAGCGTTAAGGATGTCCTGCATAACCCTCGCGAGGCAGTGATAGTGCGGGTTGGGATGGGCCACAAGGCGTCTTTTTGCAGCCAATAGCCGTGCTATTGGCAAGAAAAGCAACGCAGTGGACCGCCCGAAGCCGTGCTATCACAGTCCGCAGGGAGTTATGCAGGACATCCTTCAGACTTTGCGTCAGTTCTGGAATCACACAAAAGGGGCTCAGGCCCCTTTTTCATGGGTCCTTGTT
Organism: Acidovorax sp. DW039; assembly: GCF_037101375.1. Taxonomy (NCBI): domain Bacteria; kingdom Pseudomonadati; phylum Pseudomonadota; class Betaproteobacteria; order Burkholderiales; family Comamonadaceae; genus Acidovorax; species Acidovorax sp. DW039. The sequence goes on from NZ_AP029019.1 coordinate 640,874, forward strand.
GGTGGTGGAGCGCTGGACGCAGCGATGGGGGCGAATGCAGCTGCAACCAAGAGGCTGCTCACAGGGCCGTAGGGTTGTCGCCAAGGTGGCGTGCGCAGGCTGGAGCAGAGCGCTACGCTTGAAAGCCTGTCTGCCTCTGTGCGTCTGTCTTTCGGTTCTGCCGGGATGCGCTGAAGCAGGCTCAATTCACAACAGCTTCAGGAAGGTCCCCACGCCATGCTCAACTTTGATTTTCACAACCCCACGCGCATCCTGTTCGGCCAGGGCCGCATTGCCGATCTGGACAAGCAAGTCCCTGCCAACGCCAAGGTGCTGATCCTCGTGGGCGGGGCGAGCGCCGAAAAAAACGGAACCCTGGCCGAAGTGCGTGCCGCACTGGGCAGCCGCCAGCACGCCACCTTCACTGGCATTGAGCCCAACCCCAGCTACGAAACCTCGATGAACGCCGTGGCACAGATCCGCGAAGGCGGGTTTGACTTTCTGCTGGCTGTGGGCGGCGGTTCGGTGATCGATGCGACCAAATTCATCGCGGCTGCCGTGCTGTTCGAAGGCGGCGACCCTTGGGCGATTCTGGAAAAGTTTGGCCGCAACGTGCAGCGCGCCATGCCATTTGGCGCCGTGCTCACGCTGCCCGCCACGGGCTCGGAGATGAACAACGGCAGCGTCATCACCCACCGTGCCGAGGGGGCCAAACTACCCTTCAGCAGCGAACACACTTACCCCCGCTTCTCGGTGCTGGACCCCACCAAAACCTACACCCTGCCACCCCAGCAACTGGCCAACGGTGTGGTCGACGCCTTTGTGCACACGGTAGAGCAGTACCTGACCTATCCCGTCAACGCCCCGGTGCAAGACCGCTTTGCCGAAGGCATCCTGCACACGCTGATCGAGGTGGGGCCGCGCCTGCTCACCGCCCCCGAGCCCGTGTACGACGACCGCGCCAACCTGATGTGGGCCGCCACCATGGCGCTCAACGGTCTGATCGGCGCGGGTGTGCCGCAAGACTGGGCCACCCACATGATCGGCCACGAGCTCACGGCGCTGCACGGCATTGACCATGCCCGCACCCTCGCCATCGTGCTGCCTGCGTTGCTGAACGAGCGCCGTGGTCCCAAGGGCGCCAAGCTGCTGCAGTACGCCGAGCGCGTGTGGGGCATCACCACCGGCAGCGAAGACGAACGCATCACCCGCGCCATTGAGCGCACCCGTGATTTCTTTGAAAGCATGGGCATCCGCACCCGCCTGTCCGGCTACGGCCTGGGCGCAGAGGTGATCGAGAAGGTGATTGCCCAGCTCGAAGCCCACGGCATGGTCAAGCTGGGTGAGCAGCGCGAGATCACGCCTGCGGTGAGCCGCCGGATTCTGGAGGCAGCGCTGTAAGCGTATTGGCGAAGGTTTCAAGTAAAAATAGCTGCCAGCGCTTGCTGATCAAGCGCTGACTGCTATTGTTTTTGTAGTGTTCTCAGGCAGCGGTGCTGCTGGTCGCCTCCACCTCCACCAGGCAGTCATAAAACGTGGGTGCGCGGCCCAGGTCTGTCAGGGCCTGGCTTGTCAGCTCGTTCACGTTGGTGCCGTTCAGCCCCAGCTTGCGCCACCAGATGCCCAGGCCGTTGACCACGCCCGGGCGGGCTCGGTTCGACACTTCGGCGTGGCATTCGTAGCTGCCCCGGTCGTTGAACACGCGCACAGTGCTGCCGTCGGCAATGCCACGCGCGGCGGCGTCGTCGGGGTGTATCTCCAGCAGCGGGCGGCCTTCGATGGTGCGCAGGCTTTTGACGTTGACGAAGGTGGAGTTGAGGAAGTTGCGCGCTGGAGGCGAGATCATCGCCAGCGGATAGCGGGTGTGGGTGCCCGCCAGTTCGTAGTTGGGCAGGTGGTCGGGCAGACCATCCAGGCCCTGCGCGGCCAGGCGGGCGCTGTAGAACTCGCATTGGCCAGAGGGCGTGGGGAAGTGGCCTTCGGCAAACGGCGCATCGGGCAGGTTCAGCGTGGCAAAGCCTTGGGATTCGAGCAGGGCGTAGTCCACCGCCTTGCCAAAGGCCTGGCGGCACAGGGCCTCGTCACTGTCGGCAAAGCAGGGGGCTGTAAAGCCCATGCGGGCGGCCAGGTCACGGAAGATCTGGGCGTTGCTGCGCGCCTCGCCCATGGGGGCGACGGCGGGGCGGTTGAGCAGCACATCGGTGTGACCGTAGCTCAGGTGCACGTCCCAGTGCTCCAGCTGGGTGGTGGCGGGCAGGATGTAGTCGGCGTAGTCGGCCGTGTCGGTGTGAAAGTGCTCCAGCACCACGGTGAACAAATCCTCGCGTGCAAAGCCCTGCACCACCTTGCCGGACTCGGGCGCCACGGCCACGGGGTTGCTGTTGTAGACCACCACGGCTTCGACTTTGGGGCCGAAGGTGGGCGAGGTCTCGCGCAGCAGGTCGTCGCCAATGGTGGACATGTTGAGGGTGCGCGGTGTGCGGCCCGCCAGCAGGTCCGGCCTGTGCAGCGCAGCGCGATCCACCGGAAACTGGCCCGAGCTGGACAGCAGCAACCCGCCCGCGCGATGCCGCCATGCGCCGATGAGCGCGGGCAGGCAGGCCACAGCGCGCACGGCATTGCCGCCGCCACGCACGCGCTGCATGCCGTAGTTCAGGCGGATGGCGGCGGGCTTCATCGTCCCGTAGTCGCGGGCAAGCTGGCGGATCTGTTCGACCGGAATCCCGCACACCTCGGCAGCGCGCTCGGGTGGCCACTGCAGGGCGCGCTCGCGCAACAGGTCCCAGCCCAGCGTGTGGCGGGCGATGTAGTCGTGGTCCAGCCAATCGTTCTGGATCAGCTCGTGCATCAGCGCCAGGGCCAGCGCGGCGTCCGTGCCAGGGCGCAGGGCGATGTGTTCGTGGCACTTGTCTGCGGTCTCGCTCTTGCGCGGATCAATGCATACCAGCTTGGCTCCATTGCGTTTGGCCTGCTGGGCGTAGCGCCAGAAGTGCAGGTTGCTGCCAATCGAGTTGCTGCCCCAGATGAGGATGAGCTGCGATTCGGCAAAGCACTCCACCTTCATGCCCACCTTGCCGCCCAGCGTCTGCACCAGCCCCTCGCCACCGGCTGAAGCGCAGATGGTGCGGTCCAGCAGCGAAGCGCCCAGTTGGTGGAAGAAGCGCCGGTCCATGCTCTCGCCCTGCACCATGCCCATGGTGCCCGCGTAGCTGTAGGGCAGGATGGCTTCGGGAGAGTGGGCAGCAATGGCTTGCAGGCGCTGGGCGATGTCGGCCAGGGCTTCGTCCCAGGTCACGGGCGCGAATTGCCCGCTGCCTTTGGCGCCAGTGCGCTTGAGGGGGGTCAGGATGCGCTCTGGGTGATAGGTGCGTTCGGTGTATTTGCTCACCTTGGCGCACAACACGCCATCGGTGTGCGGATGGGCAGGGTTGCCCTGCACGCGGGTGGCCACGCCGCTCTCCACGGTGGTGATCAGGCTGCAGGTGTCAGGGCAGTCGTGGGGGCATGCGCCGCGCACTGTCAATACCGGCGCGGGTGTGGGATTTACGCTATTAGATACAGACATTTTGTGGTGGTCGTCTGAAAATTGGAATGTAATAAGTTGTAGGTTGCCAACGCTAGGCAGGGCTCACTTTGCGGGGCTTGGCTGGGCACCTGTACCCCGCATTTCCTGTCTCTCGGAACCCATATCGATCATGAAAACTACCATGAACCCCCAGTTATTGAGCCGCAGGCGTTTTTCCGTGGGAGTAGGGGCCGCCGCGCTGGCCGGCTTCGGTGTGGCCCGTGCGCAAAGCGAGGGCCGCATCGTGCTCGGTCAGTCTGCACCATTTTCAGGCCCGGCGGCGCAACTGGGTATTCAGTTCAACCAGGGGGCCAAGCTGTTTTTTGATCAGCTCAATGCTGCGGGCGGCATCGGCAAGCGCACGGTGGAGATCCGCACGCTGGACGACGGCTATGAGCCCGACCGCTGTGCCGAAAACACCCGCAAGTTCATCGCCGACGATGTGTTTGCCTTGTTTGGCTATGTGGGCACGCCCACCAGCATGGCCGCGTTGCCCTTGTTCTCTCAGGCCAAACTGCCATTTTTTGCACCCTTCACGGGGGCGGAATCCTTGCGCCAGCCCTTCAACCGCCTGGTGTTTCACGTGCGTGCGTCTTACTACGATGAGACTGCGCTCATCGTGCGCCAGCTGGTCAACCTGGGGCTCAAGAAGATTGCCGTTTTTCACCAGAACGACGCTTATGGCAAGGCGGGGCTGGACGGGGTGACCAAGGCCCTGACGGAGCAAAAGCTCACCATGCTGGCTGCCGCGACAGTGGAGCGCAATTCGGTAGACGTGTCCGCTGCGGTGGAAAAGCTGGTCGCCGCCAAGCCTGACGCGGTAGTGCAGATCGCGGCCTATGGTGCCAGTGCTGCATTTGTGCGGGCTGCACGCAAGGCCGGATATGGCGGCACGTTCTACAACGTCTCGTTTGTGGGCACGCAGGCCCTGGCCGACGAGCTGGGCAAGGACGGCGCCGGTGTGGTGGTATCGCAGGTGGTGCCGTCTCCCTACCAACCCTCCCGCCAGATCACGCGCGAGTTTCTGGACGCCATCAAGAAGGGCGGCGACAAGGTACAGGCCAACTACTCCAGCATGGAAGGCTTCCTGGCCGCACGCATCTTCACGGAAGGCCTTCGCCAGGCCCAGTCCAGCGGCAAGATCACCCGCGAAAACCTGATCGGTGGTCTCGAATCCATCGGCACGCAGGTCATTTCAGGCTTCCCGGTGTCGTTTGCCCCCAACGATCACATCGCGTCGCACTTTGTCGAAATGTCCATGCTCACAGGGGATGGACGGGTGCGTACTTGAGACGGCTCTGTCAAGCGTCTCCCGACCGTTAGCTTTTGCGTATTTCAGGCTCCGTCTGTATTGCCAAAAGCAGAAGTGCTGGCCAGACCCTGCATGAACGCCTCGCAGCGTGCAAGCTGCTCCAGGCTCACAAACTCGTCGGGCTGGTGTGCGTGCTGGATGCTGCCAGGGCCGCACACCACGGTGGGGATTCCTGCCCTTTTGAAAAGCCCGGCTTCGGTGCCGAATGCCACCAGGGTGGTGGTGCTTTCGCCGCTGAGCTGTTGGGCCAGGCGGGTGATGGCGTCGTCTTTGCTGCCCAGGAAGCTGGGCACCTCGCAAATGGTCTCAAACTGGAAGCCTGCTTCGGGCGCCACCTTCTGCATGCCCGGCTCCAGCGATCGGGCGTAGGCCAGCACTTCGGCCTGCATCTGTGCCGCATTGGCGGTGGGCAGATCGCGGAATTCATAGCGGAACTCAGCGTCGCGCGGCACCACGTTGTCGGCAATCCCCCCGTGGAACTGCCCCACGCTGGCGGTGGAGAACGGGACATCAAAGCCCTCAAACCGGGGCTCGTGTTTTTCAAATCCTTCGGCCATGTCGCGCACCCGGCTGACCAGGCGGGCCGCCATTTCGATGGCGTTCACGGAATGCGGAGTCAGGGATGAGTGCGCCTCTTTGCCGCGCACGCAGCATTTGTAGCGGTACACCCCTTTGTGGGCTATGGCTGGAATCATGAGCGTGGGCTCACCCACAATGCACGCAAGGGGCTGTATGCCGGCGTCGCGCATGTCAGCAATCAACTCCCGCACGCCAAAGCACCCTACTTCCTCGTCATAGCTGAAGGCAAAGTGCACGGCGAACGGGGCCGGGCTGTGGGCGAACTGTTCAGCATGGGCCAGCGCCAAGGCAATGAACGCCTTCATGTCTGCGCTGCCGCGCCCATACAGACGCCCATCCGCCACCTGGCCTCCCAGAGGGTCCATGCTCCAGTTCTGTCCCGTCCAGGGCACCGTGTCCGTGTGGCCGGAGAGGATGATGCCCGCAGGTTTGCCTTCTCCCAGCGTGGCAAACAGGTTGGCCTTGGTCTTGTCGGCATTGAAGGTCAGGCGGCTGCGCACGCCCAGCTGGGCCAGCCTGTCGCGTATGAAATGGATCAGCTCCAGGTTGGAGTTCTGGCTGACGGTGTTCATGCGCACCAGGGTCTGCGCAAGTTCAAGGGCGTGGGCAGAGAGCATGGGTTCTCACTTCGGTCTGTGGATGAAGACGTGCCATGGGTTGAATACCCGTCTTGCAACAGGTGGTCTGCCACATGGGTGATGGCATGGGTGTTGCTGGCGGGCTAGACTGTGCCATCGTAAGGATACATACCATCATGAACGTTATCGACTCCATCGTCACCCAGGCTGCGGGCATTGCTGCCGTTCGCCGCGATATCCACGCCCACCCCGAACTGTGTTTTGAAGAAGTCCGCACTGCCGATGTGGTGGCGGGCAAGCTCACGGAATGGGGCATTCCGGTACACCGGGGCCTGGGCAAGACGGGGGTGGTGGGCATCGTGCACGGTCGTGATGGCGGTGCCTGTGGCCGCGCCGTGGGCCTGCGGGCCGACATGGACGCCTTGCCCATGCAGGAGTTCAACACCTTTGCCCATGCCAGCAAGCATGCGGGCAAGATGCACGCCTGCGGGCACGACGGCCATACCGCCATGCTGCTGGCAGCGGCGCAGCACCTGGCCAAGCACCGTAACTTTGACGGCACCGTGTACCTCATCTTCCAGCCTGCAGAAGAGGGCGGCGGCGGTGCGCGCGTGATGATCGAGGACGGTCTGTTCGAGCAGTTTCCCATGCAGGCCGTGTACGGCATGCACAACTGGCCCGGCATGCGCGCTGGCACCATGGCCGCCAGCGCCGGGCCCGTGATGGCATCGACCAGCGAATTCAAGATTACGGTGCGCGGCAAGGGTGGCCATGCCGCCATGCCGCACATGGGCGTAGACCCTGTGCCGATTGCCTGCCAGATGGTGCAGGCCTTCCAGACCATCATCAGCCGCAACAAGAAGCCGGTGGATGCGGGCGTGATCTCGGTCACCATGATCCACACCGGCGAGGCCACCAACGTGGTGCCCGACAGCTGCGAGCTGCAGGGCACGGTGCGCACGTTCTCGTTCGAGGTGCTCGACCTGATCGAAAAGCGCATGCGCCAGGTGGCCGAGCACACCTGCGCCGCGCACGATGCCGTGTGCGACTTTGAATTTGTGCGCAACTACCCGCCCACCATCAACACCCCCGCCGAAGCCCAGCTGGCCCGCAAGGTGATGGCCAGCATCGTCGGAGAAGACAACGCGCTGGAGCAGGAGCCCAGCATGGGCGCGGAAGACTTTGCCTACATGCTGCAGGCCAAACCAGGGGCCTACTGCTTCATTGCCAACGGCGACGGCACCCACCGCGAGATGGGGCATGGCGGCGGCCCCTGCACGCTGCACAACCCCAGCTACGACTTCAACGACGACCTGATCCCCCTGGGGGCCACCTTCTGGGTGCGCCTGGCCGAGGAGTGGCTGGCCCAGGCGGCGTCTTCGGCTGCGTGATATTTACGACAGGCATCGCGGGCCATGGCAGCGAGCGTGCGCACCGCTGCCTGCCCCCGCGCCACCCGTACCGCGTCACCCGCCACCTGCATTGGCTTCTTTGAACATTGATTGAAAGCACCTCTCCATGATCGGTATCCCTCAAGCGTTCTCTCCCACCTACGCCATCGCCCGCAAGAAGTTTCTGGAGGCTGCAGCGGCTGGCGGGCTGGCTCTGGAATCCCATGTGCACCCGCTGCCTGGGCGCGAGGGGGAGGTGCTGGCCATGGATGTGGCGCTGGACGGGGTGCCGGATGCCGACAAGCTGCTCATCGTCAGCAGCGCCTGCCACGGGGTGGAGGGCTACTGCGGCAGCGGTGTGCAGGTGTTTGCCCTGCACGACGCCGAATGGCGCGCCAAGGCGCGGGATGCGGGCGTGGCCGTGCTCTACATCCATGCCCTCAACCCGTATGGCTTTTCGCACGTTCGCCGCACCACGCACGAAAACGTGGACCTCAACCGCAACTTCCACTCTTTCAAAGAGCCGCTGCCCCGCAACGACGCCTACCGCGAGGTCGCCCACCTGCTGCTGCCCGATGTGTGGCCGCCTGACGCTGCCAACACCCGCGCCGTGCAGGCGTTTCTGGCAGAGCGGGGCGAGGCCGCCTGGCAAGCGGCCATCACCCGCGGGCAGCACGAGTTTCCACAAGGCCTGTTCTTTGGCGGCACTGCGCCCACCTGGAGCAACCAGACGCTTCGGCAGGTGTTGCGTGAGCACGGCCAACGCGCCAAGCAGGTGGCCTGGATTGACCTGCACACCGGCCTGGGCCCCAGCGGCCTGGGTGAGCGGATCTACGCAGGCAAAGACGACGCAGCGGCCGTGCAGCGCGCCCGCCGCTGGTGGGATGGTGGCGGTGCCACGCCCGTCACCTCCATTTATGACGGATCTTCCACCTCGGCCTTCCTCACCGGCCTGATGTGGACCGCCATCTACGACGAGTGCCCGCAGGCCGAGTACACCGGCATTGCCATGGAGTACGGCACCGTACCCGTCACCGAAGTCATCCAGGCCCTGCGCGCCGAGCACTGGCTCAATATCCACCCCGAAGCCCCGGCCGAGCTGGCGGCGCAGATCAAGGCGCATATGCTGGCAGCCTTCTATACCGATACGGATGAGTGGAAAGGGCAGATCGTCAGCCAGGCAAGGCAGTCGCTGTTCCAGGCGGTGGATGGGCTGGTGGCAGGCTGATAGGGTATAGATGAAAATTGTATGCAGCGCTCATGGATAAAGCGCAAGCAGCTATCAAAAATATAGTAATTGGTTTGGCGACTCTGCATGGCATGGGCACAGTCCGCCGGGTGCGCAGCTGCATCCTAATGTCGTGTGTGCGTCGCTCGCTCATCGGGGTGTAGCCGCATGGCACCGAGCCCGCCGTAAGATCGTACGGGCCTGTTTTTCGCATCCTTTCCCTATTCCTACGGAGACACCGCATGTCCGACCTGAACGCCACTTTTGAAGCTGCCGTTGCCAACTCCAAGAACCTGTCCGAGCGCCCTGACAATCCCACGCTCCTCAAGATTTATGCCCTGTACAAGCAGGCTACGGCAGGTGACAACACCGAGAAGAAGCCCAGCTTCTCCGACGTGGTGGGCCGCGCCAAGTGGGAGGCCTGGGAAAAGCTCAAGGGCACGGACGCAGACACTGCCAAGCAGCAGTACATCGAACTGATCGAGTCTCTGCGCTGATCCCAGCGTTGTTAGTAAAGCGGCCTCAGGGCCGCTTTTGTTTTGGGTCGAGCACATGCCACCAGCTCGGCAGCAGCGCGCGCACCTGGGCGCGCTGGTAGCGGTCATCCATCAGAAACACCACGCCCCGGTCCTGCTCGGTGCGGATGACGCGACCGGCGGCCTGTACCACCTTGCGCAGGCCCGGGTACAGATAGGTGTAGTCATAGCCCTTGCCGCTGCCAAAGTGCAGGTCCATGGCGCGGCGCATCTGCTCGTTCACAGGGTTGATCTGCGGCAGCCCAAGCGTAGCGATGAACGCACCAATCAACCGGTGTCCAGGCAGGTCCACCCCCTCAGAAAAAGCCCCGCCCAGCACGGCAAAGCCCATGCCTTGGCCTCCCTCCTGAAAGCGCTGGAGGAAGGCCGCACGTTCGGCCTCGTCCATGCCCGCAGTCTGCTGCCACTGGGGTATCTCGGGGTGGTGCCCCTGCAATGCGAGGGCAATGCGCTGCAGGTAGTCAAAGCTGCTGGCAAAGCACAGGTAGTTGCCCGGCTGCAACGCGTACTGGGCGGCCAGCACCTCCACCAGCGGCAGTAGCGAGCGGTCCCGGTCCGCATACCGGGTGGATACATGGCCCACCACCTGCACGGCCAGCTGCCCTGCGTGGAAGGGCGAATCCACATCCACAAACGGTGTTTCAGCCGGAAGCCCGAGCAGGTCCTGGTAGTAATGGGCAGGGGTGAGCGTGCCCGAGAAAAACACGCTGGACTGCGCTGCGGCATGGCGCGGCTGCAGGTGCGGGGCTGGCACGATATTGCGGATGCACAGGGTGCTGTGCACACCCTTGCGGGCGCCGCCGGTGTGCGGCGGATGCAGGCTCACGTCCAGCACCGCGTGGGTGCCGAACTGTTCGGCCATGGCGGCAAAGTGCAGCGCCTCCAGGTAAAAGGTCAGCACCGGGTCGCCGGGCAGCAAGGGGGCTTCAGACTGGGCTTGCGCCACAGCACCGATGGCGCGCTCAACGGCCGTGGTCAGGTCTGTAGGCAGCTCTGGCAGAGCCCGGTACGCGGTGTCCTGCTCGCGCTGCAGGGCACTCCAGCTGCGCTGCACTTTGTCCAGCGCCTTGCGCACTGCGCCAGTGGCTGTGCGCCGCGCCTCTGCCAGGGTGTGGGGTTGCAGTTCTGCGGTGTACATGCGCCGGGCGCGATCGGGCAGGTTGTGGGCTTCGTCCACCAGCACTCCCACCTTCCATTGGCGCGATACCGTCAGCGCATACAGCATGGCGGCACTGTCGTAGTAGTAGTGGTAGTCCGCCACCGCCACATCGCACCACTTGGTCATCTCCTGCGCCAGGTAATAGGGGCAGATGCGATGGGTCAGTGCTTCGGCGCGCACTGTGGCTCCATCCCACATGCCTGCGCGTTGCTGCAGGGCGTTGCGCGCAGCGGGCAGGCGGTCGTAAAAGCCTTGGGCCAGCGGGCAGGATTCGCCATGGCAGGCTTTGTCCGGGTGCTCGCACACCTTGTCGCGGGCCAGCACGTCCAGCACGCGCAGGGTGGCTGGCTGGGGCGGCAAAGGGGCGGGTTGCGCATGGGCCGTGTGCGGCACCGCCAGCTGGGCCTGCACCCGCGCCAAGGCCTCCAGGGCCAGTGCATGGCCTGTGCCCTTGGCGGTGAGGAAGAAGAGCTTGTCCAGCCCCTTGCGGGCGCTGGCCTGCAGCATGGGAAAGAGGGTGCCCAGCGTCTTGCCGATACCCGTGGGAGCCTGCGCCAGAAGACACTGGCCTGCATCAGCCCGCACGCTGCGGTACACCGCCACAGCCAGGTCGCGCTGCCCCGCCCGAAAGGCCCCGTGCGGAAATGTCAGCGCAGCCAGGGCAGCATCGCGCGCTTGCCGGTGCTGCAGTTCGCTGCGGGCCCAGTCCTGAAAGCGGGTGCACAGGTCCTCAAAAAAGGCCTGCAGATCAGCGGCCGTGTGGGTTTCCACCAGCACGGTCTCGTGGCCGGTGCCGGTCTGTGCGTACACCAGGGCGACGTGGATGCGGTCCAGTGCCCGGGCCTGGCACATCAGGTGCCCGTACACGCGGGCCTGTGCCCAGTGCAGCGCGCGCTGGTGGGGGCGCACGCTGTCCAGGTCGCCCCGGTAGGTCTTGATCTCTTCCAGTTGCTGGCGTGCAGCATCAAAGCCGTCAGCCCGGCCCCGCACCACCAGGGCGCCCAAGGCTCCCGACAGCGGCACTTCGGCCTCGTACCCCGGCCCGCGCCGCGCCTGCACCAGCCGGTGGCCCTCCATGCCTTCGAGCGCGCTGGGGGCGGGGGTGTAGCGCAGGTCCAGGTCGCCCGCACGGGCTGTGAACTCGCACAGGGCGCGCACGGACACGGAGAGCGCTACGGCCGGCGGCGGGGGGGCACTGGCCGGGCACGTAACGTCAGACGGGGTGTCGGCCGTGACGACTGTGACGACTGTGGGGGCTGCGTCAGTCATGTCGCATTCCGTGCAGTACCCGGTGCCGAGAGGGCTCCAGGGGGAGCGGGATGCGCTCTGGCGGTGGGGTGCTCTTGCCAGCGCACATGGCACACCGTGGCGGGCAGGCCGTGGTAATGGCAGTACTGCAGCCAGCGGATCTGGTTGTCCTGCAGCTTGTCGCCGGGGCCTTTCACCTCCACCAGGGCATAGCGCTGCTCGGCAGGCCAAAAGCGCACCAGATCCGGAAAGCCGGTGCGGTGGGCCACCGGGCTTTGCAACATGCGTGCAAAAAACAGGCGCAGGTGCGCCGCCGGAATGCACTGCAGCGCCAGGGCCAGAAGGGGTCGGGTCAGCGCACTCCAGAACACGTACGGCGACTGCAGGCCGTGCTTGTCTTCGTAGCGCTGCAAGAGGGTGCCGCGGTAACTGCCATCGTCCAGCTGCTGCAGGCATTGCGTGAACAGATCCGCGCGGCGCGCCACAAAGTCCGGAGCATCCAGGTCGGCCGGGCCGCTTTGGAAGGGGTGAAAGAACGCCCCGGGCAGCGGCGCAAACAGGGCTGGCCAGCACAGCAGGCCGAACAGGCTGTTGATGAGCGCGTTCTCTGTGTAGAAAACGGGCGCAGCCTCGGTATGCCAGTGGTTGCGCAGCGCCCATTCCACGGTGGGTTCTGGCTGCAGTGGCGCGTCTGCATTGATGGCCGGGGCAGGACGGGTGGGGCGGGGCAGCGTGATGTCGAGCGGTGTGGGCAGGCTTGCCTGCAGACGGGTGCGGCGCTGCCTTGGCAGGTGCAGCGGTGCCCCTGTCTGTGGGGCGCAGCGCACCAGGCGCGGCAGCATGCGTGCCAGGCGCTGGCTTTCTTCCTCACTCTCTGGCGCAGCCTGCGCCTGCAGGGCCAGGCGAAGGGCCTGCTCAGGCAAGCCCATGCGCTCATGCACCCGGATGTGGCGGTGCCGGGCCCCCGGGTGCTGGCTGCTGGCGTAGGCCTGCGCGGCCAGCGGCCAGTTCTGGGCCTTCTCGCACGCCTGCCCGATGCGCATCAGCAGCTTGGCCCGGCGGCGTTCCAGCCAGGGGTTGGCGCTGGTGCACTGCTGCACCGTGTGCAGCAAGGCGGCATGGTCCACTGGGGCATCCTCGTCGAGCGCATCTCGGTGCTTTTGCAGGGCAAGGTAGTGGTCCACATCGGCCCGGCTCTGAAAGGCGCGCGAGTGGGCATCGAACGGCACGGTCTCGTAGCGGAACAGGCCCAGGTCGGCCAGCACAAACTCTGACCAGTCCTGGTACAGATTGCCAAAGAACATGAGCCGCAGCCGGGTGCAGATGTCTCCCACGGTGACACGCCATGCGGCATCGCCCCCGCCGGGGCACCACTGTGCATAGGGTTGAGCTGCAGGGTGCAAGGTGCGCAAGGCGGCCAGCAGCGCGGGCTTGGGGAGCGTACGGAACATCGCACCTTGCAGCCCCTGCGGGTGGGCCGGGCGAAACAGCGCGCGCAGTTCTGGCAGGGTGTGCACCGTGCCCAGCTCGTCCAGGGTCATGGGGGCATCTGCATCCAGCCAGCCCGCGGCCAGCAGCGGGGCGGCGGCGGCTTGCACATCGCCAATCTCGTCGTAGGCCAGGCGGCTTGCGCGGAACCAGGGGCCCCGCCGCATCACCAGTCGTACCATCAGTGCCTGCGCGGGCTGGGGCAGCGTGGCAAAGCGGCTGGCAAAGGCGTGCTCGCTCTCGCCCAGCACGTCCGGGTAGCGTGCGCTGATCCAGTCCAGGGCGCGGCGAAAGTTGTGCAGGTAGTACAGCCGGTGCGGGGCCGTGGGGGCTGCTTGCGGGTCTGTGGGGGTCATCTGCCCTCGGGCATGGCGGCAGTGCCGCCCGTCCACCCCTTGGGCAGGCCTGCCAGCGGGGTCATGCCGTACAGGGGCTCTTCGGGCAGTCCTGCCTGCAGGGCTTGCCGCGCGAGCAGCAGGCGCTCGTAATCCAAGCCCGTGGCAATGCCCATGGCTTCGAACATGAAGACCAGGTCTTCGGTGACCACATTGCCCGATGCACCGGGCGCGTAGGGGCAGCCGCCCAGGCCGCCTTGCGATGCGTCGAAGGTGCGCACGCCCACGTCATAGGCGGCCAGGCAGTTGGCCAGGCCCAGGCCGCGGGTGTTGTGCATGTGGGCCGCGCCTGCCTTGGGGCCCAGCTCGGCGCGCAGGCGGGTGAACAGGCGGCGCACCTGTGCAGGGTTGGCCATGCCGGTGGTGTCCGACAGGCCCACCTCATCCACCCCCGCCTCGGCGCATTGCACCGCCAGGCGGATCACGTCGTCCTCGGGCACCAGCCCCTGCAGGGTGCAGCCAAAGGCGGTCGAGAGGCCCACCTCGATCAGCGCCTGCGGTGCGGTGTCGGCCCGCAGTTGCACCACGGCCTGCAGCTCCTGCACCATGGCGGCGGGTGTCTTGCGCACGTTGGCCAGCGAATGCGCTTCGCTGGCAGACACGGGTAGCGTCACCTTCTGCACGCCAGCCTGCAAGGCGGCTTCGGCCCCACGCAGGTTGGGGGCCAGCGCCATCACGGTGATGTGCGGGTGCTGGGCCACGGCATGGTGCACCACTTCAGCCACATCGGCCATCTGCGGCAGCAGCCTGGCGGGCACGAAGGAGCCGACTTCAATTTCACGCAGACCTGCCGTCACCAGCGCGTCAATCCAGCGCAGCTTGTGGGCTGTGGGCATGGTGGTGGCGATGGACTGCAGGCCGTCGCGCGGGCCGACTTCGCTGATGAGTACGTGGGGCGTGGTCATGGGGGCGGTTTCGTGAAACTGGGAGCGGCTGACACAACCTGGCGACGCGGACCTGAACGGGTTTGACCCGACGGAACAACGACGCCAGAGGCGCTCTTATGCAGTGGTGGGTGGGGTGGTGCCCAGCAGGGCATCAAGCTGGCTGCCGATTTCTGCTTCGATGCGGTCCTTGAACGAACCGAACAGGAAGCCCAGCTTGGCGTGCATGTCGAACTGCCCTGCATCCACCCGCAGGGTACCGCTCACGCCTGCGCGGCTGAAGCTCAGGGTGTCCTGGGTTTCGCCTTCCTCGTAGGTGCATTCCATGTCGAATTTTTCCTCGGCCTTGCGGGCCCAGTGGCGCGCCACTTCGCGGGCCTTGGTCAGGCCGAGTTGGTGGTCGCGTTGGATGTGAAGGTCAGGCACCGGGGTTCTCCTTGGGTGGGGCAAGCGCACGCAGCGCGTCGTGGCGCTGGGGCAAAGGCTGTTGGGTGAGTTGTTGGACCGCATCATAAAACCGCGGCCAGTCGCGCCCCTCGCGCTCGAACAGGGCTTCAAAGCCGGGCACCAGCTCGTCATACGCGGCCTGGGCGGCAAAGCTGGCGTTATTGGCTTTGGTAACCCAGCGGTCGTAGCCCGCAATCTGTGCCGGGGTCACGGCGGGAGCGCCCTCTACAGGCTGCAGCCACTGGGCGCGCAGGCTGGCGTACTCGGCGCGAAAAGCCTGCATTGCTTCATTTTTCATAGCTACCAGCGCTTGATCTGTAAGCGCTGCAGTGCCTTTTTGCTCATAAATTGCGGCCAGCCGTGCGCGCGTGGCCCGGGTGAGCGTGCGAAACGCGCTGCGCCGCACCTCGCTGGCGGCAAAGGCGGCGCGCACCTCGGGCGTGCTGTGCGTGGCCAGCCAGCGCGCGCTGCCCAGCCGCTCCACCGCGGTGGCGAAAGATTCGTTGAAGAGGGTGTCGCCCTTGGCATAGACCACCTGGTGCGCCAGTTCGTGGAACAGCAGACGTACAAATTCGCCCTCGGGCCAGGCGATGAAGGTGGACAGCAGAGGATCGCCCCCGGCCCAGTTCATGTACCCCAGGGTGGAGTAGGCGGGCACGCCGTACACATCCACCTCCAGCCCTTGCCGGGCCAGCAGCTGGGCTTCGGCTTGGGCATCGCGCTCATCAAAGTAACCCCGGTAGCCGATACAGCCGGTGAACGGAAAGCACCAGGTGTGCAGCTTCAGCGCATCCGGCGGGGCGGCCACCACATTCCACACCGCAGCGGGGCGCTTCAGGTCTGCATAGCGGCGGTAGCTGGCGTTGTCGGGCAGGTGCAGCTCGGTGATGGCGAACTGGCGCGCGCGCTGTGCCAGCTCCAGGCGCTGGCGCAGGGGGGCAGAAATGTCGCTGCGGGCCATCCACTCATCCACCGGCTGTGCGGCCCCCATGAGCTGCAGGTGCCCGTGCACCGACTGCCAGTAGTACCCCAGCGTGCTGTGGCTGGCTGCGCAGCCGCCCAGTAAGTTACCCAGTAACAGGGCACCCATGGCCACGACAAAGCCCTTGCGGGCCCGGCGGGCGAGCGTGGGACGGGAGATGAGGGAGCGTGAAGGCATAGAGAGGCAAGGTTAATGCAGCGCCCAATGCTGGCAGCAGCCTGGCACGGCGGCTTCCTAGAATGACACGATGACTGATCACGCCACCCCTGCCGAAGCATCTTCTTTGCCCGAAGGGCTGTTTGCCGATGAGGCCGCTTGCCCGCGCTGCAGCTGGTGCCAGGCATCGCCGCTGTACCGTCACTACCACGACCATGAATGGGGATTCCCGGTGGCGGACGACCGGCGGCTGTTCGAGAAAATCTGCCTCGAAGGGTTCCAGTCAGGCCTGAGCTGGCTCACCATTTTGAACAAGCGCGAGGGTTTTCGCGCCGCCTTTGCCCAGTTCGATGCCGAGCAAGTGGCAGCGTTTGACCCAGCCGATGTGGAGCGACTGGTGCAGGACGCAGGCATCGTGCGCCACCGCGGCAAGATCGAGTCCACCATCAACAACGCCCGCCGGGTGCTGGAGCTGCGCCGCGAGTTCGGTTCGCTGGCCCGCTACGTGTGGAGCTACGAACCCGCCACCGCCGACCGGCCCGAGCGCCTGACCCGCGAGGTGGCGCGCACGCTGTCCACCTCGGCAGCGTCGGTCGCCATGTCCAAAGACCTGAAAAAGCGGGGCTGGAGCTTTGTGGGCCCCACCACGGTCTACGCCTTCATGCAGGCGATGGGGCTGGTGAACGATCACCTGGAGGGGTGCCACGCCCGCCCCTTGGCACTGAAGGCCCGGGCAGACTTTGTGCGGCCTTGAGGGCTGCCTACCGAGAGGGCAGCAAATCCAGCACCTTTTCGGCCGGGCGGCAGACCCTGGCACCTTGCGGTGACGCAACCACCGGCCGGTTCAGCAGGATGGGGTGGGCTGCGATGGCGTCGAGCAGCTGGGCATCCGTCACGCCAGGGGCGTCCAGTTGCAGCTCTTTGAACAGGGGCTCTTTGGTGCGCACCAGGCCCAGCGCGGGCTCGCCGGTGGCCTGTGCCAGCGCCTGCAGCGTGGCCCGGTCGGGCGGGTTCTTCAGGTAGTCGATGACCTGGGGCTCGATACCGCGCTCTTGCAGCAGCGACAGCACATTGCGCGACGTGCCGCAGCGAGGGTTGTGGTACAGGGTGAATGCAGTGTTGGGCATGGTTTCAGTGATGGCGAAAACTGTGACGGGCGCTGGGATGCATGCGTCGGAGCCGCAGGCAAGTGGGGGACGGGTCGCGCGCCTTCAACCCCGCAGTTCCAGGTGGTCGAGCAGCACAAAGTCGCTGTGCGGGCTGGCCTGTGAGAACAGGGCCAGGCTGTCGATGCGCAGCGGGGGCAGGTCGGCAAAAAAGTCCTGTGCTACTTCTTGCACCAGTGTTTGCGTCTCGGCGGGGACCAGATGCAAAGGGCCCGTAAGCGGCAGGTGAAACAGGTAGGGCGCGGTCACTGCGCCTGTGGCGGTTGCCGCATCGGCCGCAATGCCCTGTAGCGCCTGCGCGCAGGTGGCCGCCATGGCTTGCAGTTCTGCATGGGCTGCGTCTGCCGGGCCGGGGGCCAGTGCCAGGCAGCCTTCGTGCACGCGCACCTGCAGCATGGGCACAGGCCGTGGGGCCAGGCGCTGTGCCAGGTGGTGCACGGCGTGCTGCAGGTCCAGCCAGTCGCGTCCCGGGGCCAGGGCAAAGTCAGGCACCCAGGCAGCGCGCCAACCCAGTTGCCTCGGCATTGCCGTCAGCATGTGCAGGGCCTCGGGCGCAATGCCTTCGATGCGCAGTTGCTCCATGGGCTGGGCCTGCGCGGCGCAGCGCCCCAGCCAGTGGCTGCCCGCCAGCCAGCCCAGGGTGCCCGGGTTGGGCGCGTAGGCCAGGGCATAACGGGGGAAATGTGGTGCGGCCCCGCCTGGAGGCTGGGGCTCAGCCATTCGTCTTGGCCAGCCAGCCCAGGTCCAGCGGGCGGTCTTCAAACTCGGTGTTCAGTACCACGGTGCTGGTGGTGCGGGCCACCCCAGCAATGGACTTGATCTGGTAGATCACGTCCTCCAGCGCCCGCGGGTGGGTGGTGCGGATCTTGGCCAGAAAGTCGTACTCACCGGCCACGCTGTGCAGCTCCTCCACCTCGGGCATGGCGCGTAGGCGGGGGGCCACGTCCCGGCAGTGGATGCCGCCATCGTTGCGGATGGCGACAAACGCCGTGAAGTTCAGCCCGACACGTTCCGGATCGACGCTGATGGAAAAGCGGCGGATCACGCCTTTGTCCAGCAGCTTTTTCACCCGCTCGTGCACAGCGGCAGTGGACAGCCCCACCTCAGCCCCCACGTCGGCGTAAGAACGACGGCCGTCTTCGCCAAGAGCCGAAATAATTCTGGCGTCCATCTCATCTGTCTGAATATTTGCTTGCATGCGGGTGAATTTCCGGTAAAAATTCCTAAAAACGCGGTTTGTCCATAAATTATTCGGTCAGGTGGAGAATATGCCGACATTTTTCAATGCGCAACAGCCATCCTGGCGTCTGGGCCGTTCGGGCGCGCTGCTTCTGGCTTTGTTGCTGGTGTACGTGGTGTGGGGCACCACGTACTTTGCCATTGGCATCGCATTGCAGAGCATGCCACCACTGTGGATGACCGCCATCCGCTTTTTGTGCGCGGGCGGCATCATGCTGCTGGTGGCGCTGTGGCAGGGGCACCGCCTGCCTACGCTGCTGCAGTGGCGAAATGCCGCGCTGGTGGGCGCACTTATGGTGTTTGGCGCCATGAACTGTGTGGGCCTGGCGCAAAAGCTGGGCATTGGTTCGGGCCTCATGGCCACGGTGGTCACCACCATGCCCATGTGGCTGGCGCTGTGGACGCGCTGGGGCGGCGAGCGGGTGCCTCTGACCAGCTGGGTGGGCCTGGCGCTGGGCGTGATCGGCGCCTTGCTGCTGGCGCTGGAAGGGGATTTTTCTGCCACCTGGCAGGGGGCGCTGTTTGCCTTTGGCGCGCCGCTGTGCTGGAGCGTGGGCTCCTACGCCTCGCGCAAGCTGGAACTGCCTGCGCCCGCCATGGCGGCATCCGCCCAGTGGCTGGTGGGCGGCCTGCTGTGTCTGGTGACGGCTGCTTGGGTGGAGCCAGCCTCTGCCCTGGCCCAGGTCACGGCCAAGTCGTGGGCGGCCTGGGTTTATCTGGTGGTGTTTGGCACGCTGATCGCCCTCAACGCCTACCTGTGGTTGCTGCAGAACGCATCGGCCGCGCTGGCGGGCAGCTACTCGTTTGTGAATCCTGCCGTGGCCCTGCTGGTGGGGGTGGTGCTGGGGGGCGAGTTGCTGACAGGCTGGGTGTTTGCCGCCCTGCCGCTCATCGCGGCCGCGCTGGTCTGCATCATGTACGGGCCTGCGGTGCTGGTCTTTTGGCAGCGCAGCGTGGCGCCCTGGCTGCGTGGGGTGGGGACATCCGGCGGGACATCCCGGCAAGCCTGATCTGAGTTGCTCCTGTTTTTGTAGCTGCCTGCGCAGATTGGATGTGCGCTGGGGCCTTTTTTGTTGCGATGAAGCTGGTCTTGAAGACTGCACCTGCCATACACGGGCTGACACAAGCTATCGGCCTGCGCTGATACCAGCCCCGGCACGGCCGCGTTAGGCTTGGGACCTCTTTTGCCCAAGTGTTGGAACCCATGCTCTACAAATTCAAATCCCGCGCTGCCGCCGATCTGATCCTGCTGGAGCCGCATGCGCGGACCATCCTGCAGATCATCGGCAAGGAGGCCGGGCCCACGGGCGTCATCACC
This sequence comes from Acidovorax sp. DW039, assembly GCF_037101375.1. NCBI lineage: Bacteria > Pseudomonadati > Pseudomonadota > Betaproteobacteria > Burkholderiales > Comamonadaceae > Acidovorax > Acidovorax sp. DW039. Next base: position 660,524 of record NZ_AP029019.1, read on the forward strand.
GTGGCCCAGATTCCCGCTGCCATTGCGGCCCTGCAGGCCGGGGTGGCGGCGGATGAGGCACGCTTGCGTGATGCCCCGCTGGCCGAAGAGGCCTCCTCAGACCCCGAAGCAGCCGCTGATGATGACCGCCGGGAGGTCGTGCGCCTGCACCAGCGCGCAGCGCCTTTTATCGACTTGTTGCGCCGCAGCCTGGAAGAGGGGCGCGACGTGGTGTGGGGCGTGTAAGAGGCTGTTGTTCTGCATAACTCCCTGCGGTCGGTGATAGCGCGGCCTCGGGCAGTCCGCTGCGTTGCTTTTCTTGCCAATAGCCGGGCTATTGGCTGCAAAAAGACGCCTTGCGGCCCCTCCCGATCCGCACTACCACCGACTCGCGAGGGTTATGCAGGACATCCTTGAAGGAGCCACTCACAAAGCTCCTCTGGCATGGTTGCCGAGTTCAACAGACTCTGACGGGCTATCCTCGGCCCATGTCCTTGCATGCAGAACTCCACTACGACAAAGCCCTGGTGCAATCCGCCGTCGGTGTGTACTGGCGGCGTACCGTGGGTCGGCGCTTGCCTTGGGTGTGCCTGGCCATGGCGGTGTTCTTGGTCTACCTGCTGGCGCGGGGGCAGCGCGGCTGGCAGGAGGGAATGATCGGCACGGTCCTGTTCTTCGGCTGCGCCATGATGGTGGCGGTCTACACCGTGCATTACCGCAACGCGCTGGCCAAGCTGCGCGCCATGCGCCAGCCCGTGGCCCAGCTCCGTGTGGATGAGGCGAACCTGACCGTGGAATCTGGCGCGGGCAAGGCCTCGCTGCCATGGACGGCTGTGGAGCAGGTGTGGCGCTGTGACGGCTTCTGGCTGCTGCTCCTGTCGCCTGCTCAATTCATCACCCTGCCCACGGCCCGCATCGCGCAAGACATGCAGGATTTCATGCTGGCCCGGCTGACCGCCGCGGGGGCACAGGTTCGCTGATGGAGTGGAGAGGCTGTGTTCAGGGCCTCCCCACGCACCGCTGTTCGCCGGGTTTCAGTCCACCTTCGCGCCTGACACCTTGACCACCTGCGCCCACTTCTGGTGTTCGCGCTCAATATGCCGCGCAAACTCCGCAGGCGTGTTGCCACCGGGAATGGCACCCTGGGCCATCAGCCGCTCTTTCACCGCGGGGCTGGCCAGGGCCTTGGCCGTTTCCTGCTGAATGCGGTTGACGATATCCGCAGACGTTCCCGCCGGGGCCAGCAGGCCAAACCAGGAGCTGGCCTCGTAGCCCTTGAGTGCCGGGCCGCCAGCCTGTTCCACCGTGGGCACATCGGGCAGGGCTGCAGAGCGCTCGCTGCTGGTTACCGCCAGCGCCACCAGCTTCCCCGCCTTGATCTGGGCCATGGACGAGGGCAGGTTGTCAAACATCACATCGGCATTGCCCGCCACCATGTCCATCAGCGCCGGGCCCGAGCCACGGTAGGGCAGGTGCAGCATGAAGGTGCCCGTCATGCTCTTGAACAGCTCCCCCGCCAGGTGGATGGAGGTGCCGTTGCCGCTGGACGCCATGTTCAGCTTACCGGGGTTGGCCTTGGCGGCCTTGATGAAGTCCTGCACATTGCTCACCCCCAGAGCCTTGGCCTTGTCGGGGTTCATCACCATCACATTGGGCACGGCAGCCACCAGCGTGATGGGCACAAAGTCCTTGATCGGGTCGTAGGGCAGCTTGGCATACAGCGCGCGGTTGATTCCGTGCGTGCCCACCGTACCCATCAGCAGGGTGTAGCCATCGTTGGCCGACTTGACCACCGCCTCGGCCCCCACGTTGCCGCCAGCGCCTGCCCGGTTTTCCACAATGAAGGGCTGCCCGAACGCGCGGCCCAGCTCCGGTGCCATGGCGCGCGCCAGGATGTCGGTGGTGCCACCGGGGGCAAACGGAACAATGATGCGCACCGGCTTGTTGGGCCAGCCCGACTGGGCGTGAGAGGGGGCCATCAAGGCGGCGGAGCCCAACACTGCGCACAGCAGCGTCAGCGCTCCACGGCGGCGGAGGGCGGGGTGCAGAGGGGATGTCATGAGGTGGCCTTCCTGCGGAGAGGGTTGTTATGCATACATAGCTTTTAATGCTGTGCGCCACTTTCTGTGCAGATGGATAACCCCAAGGCCTTGTATTTGGTGCAGGTCGGTTGATGTAGCGCAGTCACGGTGGACAGACTCTGAGCGCCAAAGAAAAAGCCGCCGTGCGCGGTGCACGGCGGCTTGTGGGGTGCTCTGGTTGGATTCAAGCCAGAGCAGGGGTGAAGTGGATCAGTCTGCGTAAGAACCCGCAGCCTTGATCACCGTACCAAACTTCTCCATCTCGGCCAGCACAAACTTCTTGTGCTCTGCAGATTCGACGCGCTTGTCGGTGGCCACCACAGCGCCCAGGCCTTCCTGCTTCTTGATGAAGTCGGGGTCCTTCAATGCGGTCTTCAGTGCTTCGTTCAGCTTGGTGACCACCGCAGCGGGCGTGCCCTTGGGGGCGTACAGGCCGTGCCAGATGGTGACGCTGAAGTCCTTCACGCCCGATTCGGCCAGCGTGGGCAGATCTTTCAGTGCAGGCGTTGTCAGGCGCTTGGTCGTGGTCACGGCATAAGCCTTGACCTTCTTGCCTTCGATCTGCGAGGTGGTGTTGGTGGTCTGGTCGCACAGCAGGTCGATCTGGCCACCAATCAGGTCGGTCATGGCAGGCGCAGTGCCCTTGTAGGGCACGGGAACCATGTCGATCTGCAGCGCGCTCTGGAACATCAGGCCGCACAGGTGCGATGCAGAGCCCTGGCCCGCGTTGCCCAGGTTGATCTTGCCCTTGTTCTGCTGCAGCCAGGTCGACAGCTCCTTGTAGTTGTTGGCAGGCATGCTGGGCTTGGCGATCAGCGTCATGGGCACGTCGTTGATGATGCCCAGGTACTCGAAGTCGTTGGCCACGTTGAAGGACAGCTTGCGGTACATGGTGGGCATGGTGGCCATGCTCACATGGTTGAGCAGCAGCGTGTAGCCGTCGGGTGTGGCGCGGGCCACCTTGGCGCTGCCGATGGTGCTGCCTGCACCTGCGGCGTTGTCGATCACCACGCTCACCCCGCCCAGGGGTTTGCGCAGCGCTTCGGCCAGATCACGGGCCACGCGGTCGGTGGGGCCGCCAGCGGCGTAGGGCACCACGATGGTGATCGTCTTGTCTTTGGACGGGAACTCCTGCGCCTGGGCACCGAAGGCGACGAGCACTGCCGCAGCAGCCAGCGTGAGTTTCTGCAATGTTTTCATGGAAGCTCCTGTGAATGACGGCGCCATGATAGCCATGGGCTTTTTCCCCTGTACTACGGGTAGTACTTAGCCCGTACCGTGTGGTTTTTTTAAGAGAAAAACGCCTGTAATGCTTTTGGATAAAGCGCTGGCAGCTATTGAATTGATAGCTAATGCAAGGGAAAACCCTGCCCTGAAACAGCCCTCGGGGCGCTGCCTATCAGGGCAAACCATGGGGTGTTTGCGAGGGGCTTTTGCGACACGTCAACCGCTGATGGGCAGTGTGCCCCTCACGGGCCGCACAGGCCCCTGGCCGGGTCAGCGGTAGCTGCGTGCGTCCTCAATCACCTTGCCATCGTTGGGCAAGGTGCCGGGCGGCACCATCTGCACATCGCCGCGCAGCTTGGTCACGTCGCGGATGGCTTCGCTGAGCTGGCGCGCCAGGCCTTCGGCGGTCTCCACGGTTTCCACCTGCAGCACCATCTGGTCGTTGGCCATTTCGCCGCTGACCACCAGGCGTGCGCGTTGCACCTGCGGGAAGCGTTTGACGATTTGCGCCACCTGCCCCGGGTGCACGAACATGCCGCGCACCTTGGTGGTCTGGTCGGCCCGGCCCATCCAGCCCTTGATGCGCACATTGGTGCGCCCTGTGGGGCACTGGCCGGGCAGCACGGCCGACAGGTCGCCGGTGCCAAAGCGGATGAGCGGGTAGTCGGGGTTGAGCGTGGTGATGACCAGCTCGCCCACCTCGCCCTCGGGCACCGGGTCGCCCGTGCCGGGGCGCACGATCTCGACGACCACGCCTTCGTCCAGCACCAGCCCTTCGCGAGCGCTGGTCTCATAGGCGATCAGCCCCAGGTCGGCCGTGGCGTAGCACTGGTAGCCCGCAATGCCACGTTCGGCAAACCAGTCGCGCAGGCTGGGCGGAAACGCCTCGCCCGAGACCAGCGCCTTGGTCACCGTAGGCAGGGCCACGCCCATCTCGGCTGCCTTCTCGATGATGATCTTGAGAAAGCTGGGCGTGCCGATGTAGCCCGCAGGCTGCAGTTCGGCCATGGCCTGCACCTGCTGTTCGGTCTGCCCCGTGCCGCCGGGGAACACGGTGCAGCCCAGCGCATGCGCGCCGGTCTCCATCATCGAGCCCGCAGGCACAAAGTGGTAGCTGAAGCTGTTGTGGATCAGCTCGCCGCGCCGGAAGCCCGCCGCGTGAATGGCTCGCGCCATGCGCCAGTAATCAGGCCGTGTGCCCTCGGGCTCGTAAATGGTGCCGGGGCTGGCAAACACCCGCGTCATGCCCGGCCCAAAGCCCAGCGCGCTGAAGCCGCCAAACACGTTGGTGGCACGGCCCGCCTGCTGGCGCTCCAGCAGCTCATATTTGCGCGTGACGGGCAGCTGGGCCAGCGCCGCACGGCTGGTGATCGCTGCTGCATCCACCCCCGCCAGAATGCTGGCGAACGCGGGGGATGCCTGCTGCGCATGCGCCACCTGCTGCGGCAGCGCCGCCATCAGCGCCGCTTCACGCTCCGCAGGGTTGCGGGTTTCCAAGGCGTCATAAAACGTGCTCATGCCCAGGGCTCCTTGTGAGGTGGTTTGAAGTGAAATTGGCCTCTAGCGCCCGTCCATCAAGCGCAAGCAGCTATGAAATTGAGAGTGAATGCTTGGGGTTGGGGCGCGGCCACCGCCAGCGCACCCGTGGAGCTGGCTTGGCCAGGCCACCGGGTGCGTCCCCCTGAGGGGGAAGGCGCGCAGCGCCACAGGGGGCATGTCAGGCCAGCCAGCGCTTGCGCCGCTTGTAGCTCTTCACGTCCTTGAAGCTCTTGCGCTCGCCGCCGCCCACGCCCAGGTAAAACTCTTTCACGTCCTCGTTGCTGGCCAGGTCGCTGGCGGCACCGTCCATCACCACGCGGCCGCTTTCCATGATGTAGCCGTAGTCCGCGTACTTCAGCGCCATGTTGGTGTTCTGCTCGGCCAGCAGGAAGGTCACCTTCTCCTTGGTGTTCAGGTCTTTGACGATGTTGAACACCTCTTCCACGATCTGCGGCGCCAGCCCCATCGAGGGCTCGTCCAGCAGCACCATGCTGGGGTTGGCCATGAGCGCGCGGCCAATGGCGCACATCTGCTGCTCGCCGCCCGAGGTGTAAGCCGCCTGCGAGGTGCGGCGCGTTTTCAGGCGCGGAAAGTAGTTGTAGACCTTCTCTAGGTTGGCCTCGATCTCGCCCTTGCTGGTGCGGGTGTAAGAGCCTGTCATCAGGTTCTCTTCGATCGTCAGGTGGGCAAAGCAGTGCCGCCCCTCCATCACCTGCACCACACCGCGCTTGACGAGATCGGCGGGCGAGAGGTTTTCGATGCGCTCACCCCGCAGCTCGATGCTGCCCTTGGTCACCTCGCCCCGCTCGCCCTTGAGCAGGTTGGAGATGGCGCGCAGCGTGGTCGTCTTGCCCGCCCCGTTGCCCCCCAGGATGGCCACGATGGACCCTTCCCGCACCTGCAGCGAGACGCCCTTGAGCACCAGGATCACATGGTTGTAAATGACCTCGATGCCGTTGACGTTGAGAACGATATTGCTGTTGGAAGAGTCCATGGTGTTCCTTCGCTGTGCCAATCGAAAAGATTGCGATGCAACCCTTTCGATTGGCGGCTGCCCAAAGGCAACCGCTTCGTCGCTGACCCTTGATACGGTCGCTGCCCAAATACCGGGGCCACCGTGCAAGGGCCGCCCCGCCGCACCGGTGGCGTCCCCCTTCCCGAATCGCGCAGCGATTCGAGAGAAGGGGGAAGGCGCGTAGCGCCTCAGGGGGATGTCCTTAGCTCTGACAATCAGAGGCCTCGCGCCGCGCCATCTTCTTGTCGGCCAGGTACTTGTCTGCGCCAGCCTTCACCATGGGCTTGAGGATCTGCTCGTCAGCCTGGTACCAGTCCGAAGAGAAGTTCCACTTCTTGCCGTCCCAGGTGTGCACGCGCGACCAGGTGGAGCCCATGTGGTCGGCGCAGCTGGTGGACAGAGGGCGCATCACGTCGTTGAAACCCAGCGCATCCAGCTTCTTCTGGTCCAGGGCCAGGTTTTCCATGCCCCAGCGCACTTGCTCGCCGGTCATGACCTTGCCCTTGCCAAAGCGCTCCTGTGCGCGGCGCACGGCTTCCACGGCCAGCATCTGGATGATGACGCCGCGGGTGTACAGCACCGAGCCCACTTCGTCCTTCGGCCCTGTGCCCTGGCCCTTGTCGTGCACGTGCTTCAGGATGTCTTGCATCACCTTGCTCTGCTGGCCATAGCCATTCAGTGCCAGCGCGTTGTAGCCCTTGGCACCTTCGCCCACGTCGCGCACATCAGGCTCAGCACCAGCCCACCACACGCCATACATCTTGTCGCGCGGGTAGCCGGTGGCCTGGGCTTCCTTCAGGGCGGTGGAGTTCATCACGCCCCAGCCCCACAGCAGCACGTAGTCGGGGCGGCTTTGGCGCACCTGCAGCCAAGTGGCTTTTTGTTCCACGCCGGGCGCTGTCACGGGCAGCATCTGCAGCTCAAAGCCGTGCATCTTGGCGCGCTCTTGCAGCACCGGGATGGGCTCTTTGCCAAACGGGCTGTCGTGGTAGACCAGGGCGATCTTCTTGCCCTTGAGCTTGTCCAGCCCGCCGTTGACCTTGCCCAGGTGCTGGATCAGGATGTCTGCTCCTGTCCAGTAGCTGCCCATGAACGGGAAGTTCCACTTGAACGCCTGCCCGTCCTGCGCTACCGACAAACCATAGCCCAGCGTCATCAGCGGGATCTTGTCCACCGGGGCCTTCTCGGTCAGCGCGAAGGTGATGCCGGTGGCCTGGGGGTCGAACAGCGAGACGCCAGGGCGGCTCTTGAGGCGTTCGTAGCACTCCACGCCCCGGTCCGTGGCGTAGCCGGTTTCGCATTCTTCAAAGGTGAGCTTCACGCCGTTGATGCCGCCATCGCGGGCGTTGATCATCTTGATGTAGTCCTGCTTGCCGTTGGCCCATGGCACACCGTTGGGCGCATACGGCCCCGTGCGGTACGACAGCAGCGGGAAGAACTGTTCCTTGGCTTGCGCGAAGGCGCTCGTCGCCACGGACGACGCACCTGCTGCAACCACCGCAGCGGCGATCACGATTTTCGAAAGCTTCATGGATGTCTCCTTTGGATGAATGTGTTGAAGCACGGGGAGGAAATCAGTGCGGGAAGGGCCACAGGCGCAGCTTCTGCTTGGCGGTGGACCACAGCTTGGCCAGGCCGTGGGGCTCGACGATGAGGAACCAGACGATGAGCGCGCCAAAGATCATCAGCTCGGCGTGCGAGATGCCGGCGGTGGAAATCTCCACACCAAACAGCCCCATGAATGCAGGCAGGAACTGGTTCAGGAAGATGGGCAGCACCACGATGAAGGCCGCACCAAAGAACGCCCCCATGACGGAGCCGAGGCCACCGATGATGACCATGAAGAGCAGGCGGAACGACACCTCCACCGAGAACGCTGCGGGCTCCCAGGCGCCCAGGTGCACAAAGGCCCACAGCGCACCGGCCATGCCCACGATGAAGGAGCTGACGGCGAAGGCACTGAGCTTGGCGTACATGGGGCGGATGCCGATCACCGCAGCGGCTACGTCCATGTCGCGGATGGCCATCCACTCGCGGCCAATCGCGCCGCGCACCAGGTTCTTGGCCAGCAGCGCCACCACCACCAGAATCGCCAGGCAGAACAGGTACTTGCTGGTGGCGCTTTCAATCGGCATACCCAGCACCTGCAGGTTGGTCACCGACACCGAGCCCGAGTCGGAATTGTTGGTGAACCACTTGATGCGCAAAAACATCCAGTCGCTGAAGAACTGCGCCGCCAGCGTGGCCACCGCCAGGTACAGGCCTTTCACACGCAGGCTGGGCAGCCCGAACAGGATGCCGAAGAACGTGGCGCACAGTCCGCCCAGGATGAGCGCCGGAATCAGCGGCATGCCCGGAAAGCGCACAAAGAAGTTGTAGGCCCCGTAGGCCCCCACGGCCATGAAGGCGCCCGAGCCCAGCGAGATCTGCCCGCAGTAGCCCACCAGGATGTTCACCCCCAGAGCCGCCAGCGCCATGATGACGAAGGGGATCAGGATGGCGCGGAAGATGTAGTCGCTGGCCAACGCAGGAACCACCAGGAAGGCCACGGCGAGGATGAGCCCGATGGCAATGCGGTCCTGCGCGATGGGGAAGATCTGCTGGTCGGCGCGGTAGCTGGTCTTGAACTGGCCGTTTTCGCGGTAGAGCATGGTGTGTCTCCTGTTGTTTTTGTTATGGTTCAGACGCGATCAATGATCTTCTCTCCGAAGAGCCCTTGAGGCCTGAAGAGAAGAAACACCAGCGCCAGCACATACGCAAACCAGATCTCGATGCCCCCGCCCACATAAGGGCCCAGGTACACCTCCGACAGCTTCTCGCCCACGCCGATGATCAGCCCGCCGATGATGGCGCCGGGCACCGAGGTCAGGCCGCCCAGGATCACCACCGGCAGCGCACGCAGGGCCACGGTGGTCAGCGAGAACTGCACGCCCAGCTTGCTGCCCCAGATCATCCCGGCCACCAGGGCCACGACGCCTGCCACGCACCACACGATCACCCAGATGCGGTTGAGCGGGATGCCGATGGATTGGGCCGCCTGGTGGTCGTCGGCCACGGCGCGCAGGGCGCGGCCGGTGGAGGTCTTCTGGAAGAACACCGACAGCAGGGCCACCAGCGCGGCGGCAATGGCCGCGGCAATCACGTCTTCCTTGTTGATCAGGATGCCCCCCTGGAACATGGACTCCAGCGCAAAGATCGGGTCCTTGGGCATGCCCACATCGATCTTGTAGATGTCGCTGCCGAACAGCGTCTGGCCCAGGCCTTCGAGGAAGTAGGTGATGCCCAGCGTAGCCATCAGCAGCGTGGCACCTTCCTGGTTGACCAGATGGCGCAACACCAGTTTTTCAATCAGCCAGGCCACCACGAACATGATGGCGCCCGCGATCACAAAAGCCGCCAGATTGGCCACGATGGGGTTGTCAATGCCCGTCCACTTCGGTATCCACTCGGCAAAGCGGGCCATGGCCAGGGCTGCAAACAGCACCATGGCGCCTTGGGCAAAGTTGAACACGCCCGAGGCCTTGTAGATCAGCACAAAGCCCAGCGCCACCAGCGAATACAGCATGCCGGCCATCAGGCCGCCGATCAGGGTTTCGAGAAAGAATGCCATGTGTTGTTCTCCCGATCAGTGGCTGGTGCCCAGATAGGCGCGGATCACGTCTTCGTTGCTGCGCACCTCGTCGGGGCTGCCGTCGCCGATCTTCTTGCCGTAGTCCAGCACCACCACGCGGTCGCTGATGTCCATCACCACACCCATGTCGTGCTCGATCAGCACGATGGTGGTGCCAAACTCGTCGTTCACGTCCAGGATGAAGCGGCACATGTCCTGCTTCTCTTCCACGTTCATGCCGGCCATGGGTTCATCGAGCAGCAGCACCTGCGGCTCCATGGCCAGTGCGCGGCCCAGGTCCACGCGCTTTTGCAGGCCGTAGGGCAGTTGACCCACGGGGGTCTTGCGGTAGGCCTGGATTTCGAGGAAGTCGATGATGTGTTCGACGTATTCGCGGTGGCGGATTTCCTCGCGCTCGGCCGGCCCGATGCGCAGCGCCTGCAGCAGCAGGTTGCTTTTGATCATGAGGTTGCGGCCGGTCATGATGTTGTCGATCACGCTCATGCCCTTGAACAGCGCCAGGTTCTGGAACGTGCGCGCCACACCCATCTCGGCCACCTGGCGCGAGTTCATGTGGTCAAAGGTCTTGCCCCGAAAGGTGATGGAGCCTTCGGACGGCGTGTAAACGCCGTTGATGCAGTTGAGCATGGAGCTCTTGCCCGCGCCGTTGGGGCCGATGATGGCGCGGATCTCGTGCTCCTTCACATTGAAAGAGATGTCGGTCAGCGCCTTCACGCCGCCGAACCGGAGGCTGATGTTCTTGACGTCGAGGATGACGTCGCCGATCTTCTTGGTGCTCATGGGGTGCTTCCTGACGCAGCTCAGGCTGCGCTCTTGACGGGCGGGAACGTCTTCGTGTCCATCAGCTTGAGCGTGGCGCTCACGCTGCCGGTGCGGCCGTCCTCAAACTTCACCTGGGTCTCGATGTACTGCTCCGAGCGGCCTGCGTACAGGGCATCGACCAGCACGGCGTACTTCTCGGCAATGAAACCGCGGCGGACCTTGTTGGTGCGGGTGAGTTCGCCGTCGTCAGCGTCCAGCTCCTTGTGCAGCACCAGGAACCGGCTGATCTGACTGCCTGCGAGCATGGCGTCGGTGGCCAGGTCGGCGTTCACCTTCTCAATGCACTCGCGGATCAACTCATACACCTCGGGCTTGCCCGCCAGATCGGTGTAGCCCGCATAGGGCAGGTTGCGGCGCTCGGCCCAGTTGCCCACGGCGTCGAAGTCGATGTTGACCATCACGCACACCTTCTCGCGCTTGTCGCCCAGGGCCACCACTTCCTTGATGTGCGGGAAGAACTTGAGCTTGTTCTCCACATACTTGGGCGCGAACATGGCGCCGTCATTGGCGCCACCCATGATGCGGCCCACGTCTTTGACGCGGTCAATGATCTTGAGGTGGCCGTGCGCGTCCAGAAAGCCTGCGTCGCTGGTGTGGTACCAGCCGTCAGCGGTGAGCACTTCTGCCGTGGCAGTGGGGTTCTTGTAGTACTCCTTGAGCAGCCCGGCGGACTTGACCATGATCTCGCCGTTGTCGGCCACCTTGATCTGCACCCCACGGATGGGCACGCCCACGGTGTCTGCCCGCGCCTGGTTGTCGGGCTGCAGGCACACGAACACGGCGGTTTCGGTAGAGCCGTAGAGCTGCTTGAGGTTGATGCCGATGGAGCGGTAGAAAGTGAACAGGTCGGGGCCGATGGCCTCGCCAGCCGTGTAGGCCACGCGCACACGGCTGAAGCCCAGGTTGTTGCGCAGCGGGCCATACACCAGCACATTGCCCAGCGCGTACTTGATGCGGTCCAGCAGTCCCACGGACTGTCCATCCATCAGGGCCGGACCGACGCGCTTGGCCACACGCATGCAGGCCTCGAACATCTTGCGCTTCAACGCACCTGCATCTTCCATGCGGATCATCACGCTGGTCAGCAAACCTTCAAAAATGCGGGGCGGCGCGAAGTAGTAGGTGGGGCCCACTTCCTTGAGGTCGATGGTCACCGTGCTGGCCGACTCGGGGCAGTTGACTACGTAGCCGCAGGCCAGCCACTGGGCGTAACTGAAGATGTTCTGCCCGATCCAGGCCGGGGGCAGGTAGGCCAGCACTTCTTCGCTGCTGGTGAGCTTGTCAAACTCTGCGCCTGCTGAAGCCCGGTCCAGCAAGGTGCTGTGGGTGTGCACCACGCCCTTGGGGTTGCCGGTGGTGCCAGAGGTGAAGAACATGGCGGCCACATCGTTGGGGGTGGACTTTTGCACTTCGGCCCGGAACCAGCCAGGGTTCTGGGCAATGAAGGTTTTGCCCGTCTCGACCAGAGAGTCCAGCGCGGCCAGGCCTTGCTCCTGATAGTTACGCAGGCCGCGAGGGTCGTCGTAGTAGATGTTGCTGATGCGTAGGCATTGCTCACGGATTTCCAGCAGTTTGTCCACCTGCTCCTGGTCTTCCACCAGGCAAAAGCGCACCTCGGCGTTGTTCAGCGGGAAGATGCATTCGGCCGCAACCGCGTCCTGGTATAGCGGCACCGGAATGGCCCCCAGCGACTGGGCTGCGAGCATGGTGGCGTACAGGCGCGGGCGGTTGGCGCCAATCACCACCATGTGTTCATGGCGCTGCAGCCCGGCCTGGTGAAGTCCTGCAGCCAAGGTTTCCACCAACTGGGCCAGGTCTGCCCAGCTGTGGGTCTGCCAGATGCCGTATTCCTTCTCGCGCAGCGCCGGGGCCGTAGGGCGCTCGGCAGCGTGCTTGAGCAATAGCAGCGGGAACGTGGTCAACATTGCAGGTTCCTAGAAAGTGAGGGCCTGCTGGCCCGTGGACACTCTGGTGCGCGGCCTTTGAACAGGTTCTTGGGGCTGCGCTACTGTCTGTATGCTGCAAATGCTAGGACGGACTTTGACGTTATCTTGTCTTGCCGACGACAATTTACGGGAAACTACTCCTTGGGTGAAACCCTCCTCCCCTGTGAAAGCCTCATGAAAGTCTGATGACTTCCGGCTGGCCCGTGCGCGTGGGAGGAGGGCGGTATCCTTGCCAGCATGTACGCCCCGTTTTTCGGTCTCCAGCACCCGCCGTTTTCAATTGCCCCTGACCCGCGCTACCTTTTCATGAGCGAGCGGCACCGTGAGGCGTTGGCCCATCTGCTCTACGGGCTGGATGCGGGTGGGGGCTTCGTGTTGCTCACGGGCGAGGTGGGGGCAGGCAAGACCACGGTGTGCCGCTGCTTTCTGGAGCAGATTCCGGAGCATTGCAACGTGGCTTATATCTTCAACCCCAAGCTCACGGTGGGGGAGTTGCTGCGCTCGATCTGCGATGAGTTTGGTGTGCCCCACAAGCCCAACGTGCCGGGGGTGGAGACCGTCAAGGACTACATCGATCCGCTGAACGCCTCGCTGCTGGCGGCGCACGCATCAGGGCGCAACACCGTGCTCATCATCGACGAGGCTCAGAACCTAGAGGCCGATGTGCTGGAGCAGCTACGCCTGCTCACCAACCTGGAAACCAACGAGCGCAAGCTGCTGCAGATCATCCTGATCGGCCAGCCGGAGTTGCGAACGATGGTGGCTCGCCCTTCGCTGGAGCAGCTGGCGCAGCGGGTGATTGCGCGTTTTCATCTGGACGCCCTGACGCCCCAGGAGACCCAGCAGTACATCGCCCATCGTCTTGCAGTGGCCGGCTTGCGTGGCCCCATGCCATTCAGTCGCAGGGCGCTGCGGCGTGTGCACGTCCTGTCCCGGGGGATTCCGCGGCGCATCAATTTGCTTTGCGATCGCGCTTTGCTGGGGGCTTATGCAGCAGGGCAGCACGGCGTGAGCAAAGCCATCGTTGAGCGCGCCGCGCGAGAGGTGTTTGGCACGCATGTTCCCCAGCGTTCCCCGTCTGTTGGACCTTTGTCCCGATGGGCGATGGGTGGACTTGGCTTGGTAGCCGGGGCGGCCATGGTGGCGGCGGCTGGCTGGATGGCGGGCATTCGTCCGGGCCCGAAGGGGCTGGGCACCGCACAGACGGTAAATCAGGGGGCGAATCACGGTGCGGTTGCGGCGATTGGCGCAGCCCCCGGCGCCCAGGCCAAGCCGCCCCTGGCCTCACCGCCTGCGCAAAGTGCTTCCGCAGCTTCGGCTCCAGGCACGGCCGTACCTGTGCCCACCAAGGCGAGTCAGCCTGTGGCGGCTGCCACCTCCTCCGGGGCTTCGTCTGCAGAGGCTTCGCCTGAACCTGCATCGGGTCTGCAGCAGTTTTTGCAAGCGCAATCCCCAGGAGATGCTTCCGCATGGCAGGCTCTGGCTTCCGTGTGGGGGGTGGCCTTGCCCGAGGGGGCGGATGCCTGTGCCGCTCTGACACGCGATGGTCTGCGTTGCTATCGCAATCGGCGCGCGGGCCTGAACCTGATACGACAGATGGATCGGCCTACGCTGCTCATGCTGTCCCCTTCTGCCCAGAGTGAGGCTACCGTGCCAGTCGTGTTGCGTGGCCTGGATGAGGATGTGGCGACGCTGCAAAGCGGTGGCCGTACCCTGCATGTGCCTGTGGCTGATCTGGCCCAGGTGTGGCGGGGTGACATGATCACGCTGTGGCGTGCACCGCCGGGCATGCCTGACAAGGGCGAAATCACCGACAGTGCCGCAGGTACGGCCTGGTTGGATGCACGGCTGGCGTCGAAAGCGGCGGGCGGTGCCGGGGTAAGTGCCCGCGCTGTGACGCCTGCGCTGCGCCAGGCCCGGATCCATCGGTTTCAGCTGGCCCAGGGCGTCACCCCTGACGGCCGCGCGGGCCCGGTGACCCTCATGCTCCTCAACCGCGCCACCGGCGTGAAAGAACCCCGTTTGCGCAGTGGCGCCTGATTTCTATGTCCTACATTCTTGATGCACTGCGGCGTGCGGAGGCCGAGCGAGGCCGAGGTTCTGTACCGGGTATCCACACACAGTCCATGGCGGCGCCGCGCACGGAATCCCCCAGCCCTGGCAACTGGTGGCTGGTGGGCGGCTCTGTGGTGGCTGTGGCGGCCCTTGCTGCAGGTGGAACGTGGTGGGCCATGCAGCGCAATGCGCCCGCCGTGGCGGGGGCTGGTGCAAATCCACCTGCGGCGCCTGCTCCGGCCCCGTCGGTAGCTCCTCCACCTGCTTCTCCTACGGTGGTGGCGGCCGCGCCACCCGTTGCTGCGCCCCCGGTGGTTGCCGCCCCTGCACCGATCTCCGCCCCGTCAACAGATGTGGCCCCGCTTCAGCCACCTGCTCCGGTGGCTCTGGAGCCGCGCCCTGTGGCCAACAGGCGGGTGCCAGAGCCTGCGCGTGACAAGCCCGCCGCTACCCCAGTACCGGCCCCAGCGCCTGTCCCTGCGCGAGTTCGGGAGACCCCCGCGCCACCTCCAGCACCTGCCGCCCGCGTGCCGCAGCCGGTACCAGCGGCTCCCCCAGCTGCACAGCCTGCTGCGGTGCCTTCGGCAGCGCCACCCAACGGTCCCGTGTTTGCTCAGAGCGAGTTGCCGCCTTCAGTGCGTGAGCAGCTGCCAGCCTTGACGGTGACTGGGGCAACCTATTCCAGCAATCCCGCGCATCGCATGGCGATTGTCAATGGGCAAGTGCTTCAGGAGGGCGACCAGGCCGCGCCCGGACTGAAGCTGGAACGCATCGAGCAGAGCCGGACCGTGTGGTTGTTTCAGGGCTATCGCTACGCGGTGCGGTTGCAGTAGGGCGGGAGTCCTGTGTCATCAGGTATGGCTGGGGTAAGTGCCAGATTGGCAGCTTTCGTCCGTCAAGGCGAAAATTTGGCCCGCGAATTTTGATGTCTTGGGGATCCCAGCGAATGCCATGAACCAGGATCTGTCACTGCACCAACGCCGTCGGCCCCCCACACCGGCCGAGATGGCCCAAATTCCCTGGCTCGACCGGCTGCCCCCGGCTGAGCGGCAGCGTGCCGAGGCTGCCTTGCTGGTGGGGGATGCAGCACCGGGAGATTTTGTGTGCCGCGTGGGGCGGCCCGTGACCTATTGGTTTGGTGTGGTGGAGGGGCTGCTCAAGATGAGCAGCGACAACGCACAGGGGCAGACCATGACCTTCACCGGCGTTCCTCCGGGGGGCTGGTTTGGCGAAGGCACGGCCATGAAGCGTGAGCCCTACCGCTACAACATCCAGGCGCTGCGCAAAAGCGTGGTGGCAGGGTTGCCCATCGATACCTTTCACTGGCTGCTGGATCACTCCATCGGGTTCAACCGGTTTGTGATGCATCAGCTCAACGAACGGTTGGGGCAATTCATCGCTGCCCGTGAAATTGACCGGCTGACCAATCCGGATGTGCGTGTGGCACGCAGTCTGTCGTCGCTGTTCAACCCCGCGTTGTATCCCGGCGTAGGTGAGGTGCTGCGCATTACCCAGCAGGAGTTGGCCTATCTGGTGGGGCTGTCGCGCCAGCGTGTCAATGAAGCGCTGAACACCCTGCAGGCGCAAGGCGCGATTCGCGTGGAGTACGGAGGCGTGCGCGTGCTGGACCTTTCGGCATTGCAGTCCAGCACCTTTGCGCTCAAGGCCGCAGCCACAGCAGAATAATCGCCCTGTTCACCTTGGAACCGGTTCTTGGTGCGGCAGCACCGCACTTCAGGCGATCAATGTCGAGGCAGCGCTACGCGTTGGCCACTTTGACCGCCCAAGGCAGGCTGCTGAGCGTGATGAGAGGGCGCTGCGGGCGTGGGTAAAGCCCCTGCCGCAGGCGCTTCCCAGTCGCGTGCATCTGCATGCTCCCTGCTCAGGCGGAATGTGTGCACCATCTGGGTGAGGCGGCCAGCCTGATCCTTGAGGCTTTCAGCCGCCGCAGCCCCTTCTTCCACCAGCGCAGCGTTTTGCTGGGTCATTTCTTCCAGCGAGCCAACGGAGTGGCTCACTTCGGTGATGCGCTGGCTTTGCTCCTGCGTGGCGGCAGTAATTTCAGCCATGATGCTGGACACTTGCCGCACGGATTGCACCAGCTGCGCAATGCTGTCCCCTGCGTGGTTGACGAGGGTGGCGCCTGCCTGCACCTGCTGGGTGCTGTCATTGATCAGGACCTTGATTTCTCGCGCTGCGTTGGCTGCACGACCCGCCAGACCGCGAACCTCGCTGGCCACCACCGCAAAGCCGCGGCCTTGCTCACCGGCCCGGGCGGCTTCCACCGCTGCATTCAGGGCCAGGATGTTGGTCTGGAATGCGATGCTGTCGATCACGCTCGTGATGTCGGCAATTTTTCTCGAACTGGCGCTGATGGCATCCATGGTTTTCACCACCCGAGTCACGACTTCGCCTCCCTCGGTTGCTGCAGTGGATGCCTTGGCTGCCAGGCTGTTGGCCTGATGAGCGGATTCTGCGCTGTGGGCCACGGTACCGGTCAGATCCCCAAGTGCCTGCGATGCCCCTTGCAGGTTGTGTGAGGTTTGTTCGGTGCGAATGCTCAGGTCCTGGTTGCCTGAAGCCACTTCGGAGCTGGCCACGAGGATAGAGTCTGCTGCCTGACCGATCTCGCCCACCAGGCTGCGCAGGCGGTCCTGCATGGCGGCAATCGCCTCCAGCAGCCGGCCGGTTTCATCGTTGATGCGGACTTCCACCTGCGACGTCAGGTCACCCCGGGCAATGCGTTCGGCCACCACCACAGCCCGGCCGATGGGTTGGGTGATGCTGGCCGTAATGCGCCAGGCAATCAAAAGACCCAGAGCGATGGCGGCCGCCACCAGAATGCCCCCGGCCCAGCGGGCCCGGCTCTGAATGGCTTCTGCCGAGGCTGCAGCCTCGTCGTTGAGGCGGTTTTGCAGGGCAATCATTTCGCCGAGCTGCTGGCGCCATGCTGATTCTGCAGGGGCTGCACGCGTCATCAGGTTCAGGCTGGCCGCCACCGTGTCGCCGTCATCTGCAGCCTGCATGGCACTTTCAATCTCCGGCTTGGCCTTCTTGGCCGCGGCCTGCACCTGCTGCAGCAAGGTGGTTTCGGCGGCGCTTGCCGTGGCGGGTGTGATGAGTTCGGCCAGCTGGGCTTCTTGCTTGGCGTATTCCTGCAGCGTCTTGCGCACAGCGAGGATCTGCGCTTGCGCCTGCTTGGGGTCGATCTCGTTGAGCATGGCGCTGGATCGGCTCTGAATGCCCAAGGAGCCCACGCTCTCCAGCATGCCGTTGACCAGCTTGGTTTTGGTCGCGCCCGTGCCTGTCATCTCTTGCATCTGGGCATTGACCTTGTTCAGCGAAAGCTGCCCCACCGTCGCCACCGCCAACAGAAGCACCAGCAGACAGCCGAACCCCAAGCCCAGGCGGGAGGAGATGGACAAGGATTTGAAAATCGAGGAGCTCATGGTTTCTTTCGTGGCACTCAGAGAGAAGTGTGTGTTTGCAGACAAGCAAAAAGAAGACCTATCGATGGCGCAGTCAGGGTAATTACGGTGTCTGCGCTGGCAATGAAGTGTGTGCTTCCTCTGTGTTTGCAGTGGCTACGAGGGCGGAAGTTTAGAGAGAACCTCGCTTTTTCGTGATGAACCTTTCGGATGGGGTCATGCCGTTACGGCATGGATGAATTTGTTACAACTTCAGCGTTTGTATCGCGAGCCTGAGAGATTTGCTTGGAAGTACTCACATTGCCAGTGCTCGCAGGAAGGTCTTCGCCAGCGCCGTTCCATATTGGTGCATGCGCTATCAAAATTGAATGGCTGGTTTTCCTCTTCTGCCGATGATGAGTCAGTGCAACAATGGGTGCTTGCGCTCAGTTTTGTTACATTTTTCGGAGCTTCCCCCATGTCTTTGCCTTCCCTGATTTCATGCTTGCGGTCTTGTCTGCAAAAGCCCTTGACTCTCTTTGCTGCTGTGGGGACTGCCGCCTTGGTGTCCGGGTGTGCGGCACCTTCTGCCGATGTGCAAGAGTTGCGTGAGCAGGTGGTGGCGGTGACAGCCAGCCATGAGCTGATCACTTTCAATGCGGCCAAGCCTGACAACATCCTGGAGCGCAAGCCAGTGCTAGGTTTGCCTGCGGAGGACCGGCTGGTGGGAATCGACTTCCGCGTGGCGCGTGGCGTGCTCTATGCCCTCAGCTTCTCTGGTCAGCTGTATACGCTGGATCTCTCCACGGGCGTACTCAAGCCTGTGGGCACCGCACCTGCGGGCATCGCGCTCAAGGGCACTTCCTTTGGCGTGGATTTCAACCCTGCAGCAGACCGGTTGCGTGTGGTGTCGAACCTGGGGCAGAACTTTCGCATCCACCCCGACACAGGCGCCGCAGTGGATGGTGATTCAGCCCAGCCAGGTGTGCAGGCAGACCCATACCTGCGCTACATCTGGAACGATGTCAACCATGCACGGGCGCCTGAAGTAGTGGCCGCAGCCTACACCTACAACCCCAACGACAGCAAAATCACCACCAACTACGCCATCGACCGCGCGCTGGGCGTGCTGGTGATGCAAGGCTCGCGTGAGGGCGAAGCGCCGGTGGTGTCTCCCAACCTGGGACAGTTGCGCACGGTGGGCTCCCTGGGGCTGGGACCTCTGACAGACGCATCCTTCGACATTTCTGACGTACACAACACGGCTCTTGCGGCGGTGCGTACGGCTGCTGAGCCTCGCACCCGGCTGCATCTGGTGGATCTCAAGACCGGCAAGGCCACCTTGCTCGGCGTGGTGGGGGATGGCAGCCCCCTGTTGGGCATGGCCATAGAGCCATGAGCATGCGCAATCTGCTTCATACGCTGCGGTGGAGGGCTGCAGGCTTGACGCTGTTGGTGGCGGGGCCCACGCTGGCTGCCACCGTACAAGTCGATGTGAGTGATGAGGCAGGGCGCATGGTGGGCGGTGCCGTGGTGTTTCTGGAGTCGCCTGCGGCCCGCGCTCAGGTCAAGCCCCTGCCCAAAGCAGATATGGCACAGGAGAAAAAGCAGTTTCTGCCGGAGGTTCTGGTGGTGCCTGTGGGAACACAGGTGCATTTTCCCAATCGGGATTCAGTGCGCCACCACGTCTATTCCTTCTCCCCTGCCAAGAAGTTTGAACTCAAGCTCTACACCGGTACACCCGCCAACCCTGTGCTTTTCGATCAGGCCGGAATCGTGGTGCTCGGCTGCAATATTCATGACCGCATGGTGGGCTGGGTCGTCGTGGTGGATACGCCGTATTACGCCCAGTCCCCTGAGACTGGTGGTCGCGTGCAGCTCGAAGGGGTGCCCGCAGGCAATTACAAGCTGCGTGTTTGGCACTCGCGGCTTGCACCCGGCGCTCCCGCCCATGAGCAGGCTGTCGTCGTACCGGCCACGGGCAGCGTGCAGGCGGCGGTCAAGATGACGGGGCTTTCACCCTGATGTGGAACATCTTGCGTCGTAGCCTGATCCTTCGGCTGGTCGGGGTGTCTCTGTTGCTGCTGTTGTGCGTGCAGCTGGCTGGTTTCGCAGTGGTGCGCGCCAGTATCGAGCGCAACGCGCGCGCGCAGATTGCCCGGCAGCTGGACGTGGATGAGAACGTTTGGCGCAGATTGCTGGACCAGAACGCCGAACGCTTGCGGCAAGGTTCCGCGTTGCTGGCGGCAGACTACGGGTTCAGGTCGGCAGTGCATTCCGGAGAAGAAGAAACCATTCAGTCCGTGCTGGAGAACCACGGTGAGCGCATTGGTGCCGCAGTCACCGCCCTGCTGGGAACAGACATGGCACTGCGTGCCCTGAGTGCTCCGACCCATGCGCAGGTGCTGGTGCCCACGCTCAAGCTGCTGGCTCCCCAGTTGGCGCGCAATGCCCAGGGCGGCGGCCAGGTAGCGGTGGTGGAGGGCGTTCCGTACCAGTTTGTGATGGTGCCCATGCGAGCCCCGGTGCTCATGGGGTGGGTGCTCATGGGCTTTCCTCTGGACCAGCCCCTGGCTGAAGAAATGCGGCAGTTGCTGTCGGTGCATGTATCTGTGGTGGTGCAGGATGCCGACGGGCGCACCACCGTGCCCGTGAGCACCCTTCCCAGCATGCAGGGGGCCGCGTTGATGGACGTGGGCACCCAGGCGCGGGAGGTAGAGTCTTCCGAAGGCGAGCTATTGGCTCGCGCCACCACCTTGCCCAGCCTCAATGGGCGTGTTCATACGGTGCTCATGCGCTCGGTCGATGAGGTGGTGGCCCCGTACCGCCAACTGCAGGTGTTGCTGGCGATCATCACTGCACTGGGTGTGCTGCTGTTCGCTCTGGGCAGTGGTTTTATGGCGCAGAGGGTGATTACCCCGTTGCGCTCCCTGATGCGTGCGACCCAGCGCCTCTCGCGCGGGGAATACAGCACCCCCATGGAACATACGAACCGGCACGATGAGATCGGCCAGCTTGCGCGGTCTTTTGACCGCATGCGGCTGGATATCGGTACGCGGCAGGATGAGATTCGTCGCCTGGCTTACTGGGATCGGCTGACGGGCCTGCCCAACCGGGAGAGCTTCAGAGATGCGGTGTTTCAGGCCATGACACCTGGCTCTGGGTGCCAGGCCCTGAGTGTGCTGACTTTGGATCTGGACCGCTTCAAGCACGTCAATGATGTGATGGGCTATGCCTTTGGAGACCGCTTGCTGCAGGCGGTGGCAGACCGGTTGACGCGACAGATTCCCTCGGCCCACGACATGGTGGCTCGTCTGGGGGGCAATGAGTTTGCCGTGCTTCTCAAAGGAGCAGACGCCGGTAGTGCGCTGGCCGTGGCGCAGCAGATATTGCGGTCGTTTGAAGAACCCCTGGCGCTGGAAGACCAGACGGTGGACTTGAGTGCCGGTATCGGCATTGCCGCCTGGCCTGAAGATGCCGAAGACGCTGACACCTTGCTCAGCCGCTCTGAAATCGCGATGTATGCGGCCAAGCGCAAGCTCAGTGGTGCGTTGCGTTACGACGCGTCCATCGACTCCAGCAGCGCGCAGACCCTCTCGTTGCTGACTGAATTGCGCCACGCGGTCGAGCACAATGAATTGAAGCTGTATCTGCAGCCCAAAGTGCCGTTGCATGGGCAAAGCGGCTGGGCGGCCGAGGCGCTGGTGCGTTGGCAGCATCCCCAGCGTGGGTTGGTGCCCCCCATGCAGTTCATTCCGTTTGCGGAGCAAACAGGTTTTGTGCGGCAGCTGACCTTGTGGATGTTTGAGGAAGTGGCGCGCTTCTTGGCCGCCGCACAGCTGGTGGGTGTACTGCGGGTGTCCGTCAATCTCTCCACGCGCGATCTGCTGGACCCCGAATTGAGCGAGCGTCTGGGAGCGATCTTGCAACGCTACGGCGTGGCCGCCAGTTCGTTCTGTCTGGAGATTACGGAAAGCGCCATCATGGACGACCCGCAGCGCGCAGAGGCCATGCTCAATCGCTTGTCGGAGCAGGGCTTCAAGCTGTCCATCGACGATTTCGGCACGGGCTACTCTTCTCTGGCGTATCTCAAACGTCTGCCCGTGGATGAGCTCAAGATCGACAAGTCCTTCGTGATGGGCATGGAAGCGGGCGAGGACGATGCCATGATCGTTCGATCCACCATTGACCTTGCCCACAACCTTGGCCTTACGGTGGTGGCCGAAGGGGTGGAAAACGCGGCGATTCTGGAGCGCCTGCGTGCGCTGGCCTGCGACGAAGCGCAGGGTTACCACATCAGCCGCCCCGTGCCTGCGCAAGAATTTCTGGCCTGGCAGCGGCGGCAGGGGTAATCTTGCACATTGACACCCAGAGCCGTGCCCTGCGCAGCACCCCGGCGACAATCAGCGAAATGTCTTCTTCACGCTCTCTACCGCCACCACCCTCAGCAGATGCTGTGGAACCGGCAGCTTCTCCTGCCGGCAGACCTGTGCTGCGACGACCGGTCCTCAAAGCCAAGCCGGCTCCAGCTCCCGCTCCCGCTCCTCTGCCAACGCGTGCGTCTGGTGCCAAGCCCAGCAGGCCGGCAACTGCACAGGCACCTTTTGGCAGCCGTGCCCAGCCCCCATCCCGGTCCGGCTCTCCCGTGGTCGCAAGAGGGGCTTTTCCGGGGCACAGCTCAGGGGGTGGGGGCGCTGCTTCTCCTCGGCAGGCGTCTGTCCCCTCGTCTGCACGCCCCCGGGCTTCGGAGCCGTCCAGAGGGGTTGCCGCTGCCAGCGCCACAGGCCTATCCCGCTTGAACAAGCGTTTGGCAGAGCTGGGCTTGTGCTCCCGCCGCGAGGCGGATGACTGGATTGCCCATGGCTGGGTCAAGGTCAATGGTCAAGTGGCGCCCATGGGCTTGCAGGTATCCGAGTCGGACCATATCGAGGTGGATCGCAAAGCCCAGGGCCATCAGGAGCAGCGTGTCACCATCCTGCTGCACAAGCCTGTGGGTTACGTGAGCGGGCAGGCCGAAGATGGCCACACCCCTGCTGTCGCACTCATCAATCCCCGTACCCACTGGCGCGAAGACCCCAGCCGCAACCGCTTTTCGCCCCCGCAGCTGCGCGGGCTTGCTCCGGCGGGGCGTCTGGACATTGATTCCGTGGGCTTGCTGGTGCTGACGCAGGATGGGCGCGTAGCCCGCCAGATCATCGGCGAAGACTCTGAGGTGGACAAGGAGTACCTCGTGCGCGTGCAGTACGGCGATGTGGCATTGAACGTGCAAGCCGTTTTTCCGCAAGACCAGCTTGCACGCTTGCGACGTGGCCTGTCGCTGGACGGGCAACCGCTCAAGCCGGCCAAGGTCGATTGGCAGAATCCTGAGCAACTGCGATTTGTCTTGACCGAAGGCAAGAAGCGCCAGATCCGCCGCATGTGCGAACTGGTGGGGCTGAGGGTGGTAGGGCTCAAGCGCATCCGGATTGGCGGGGTGACCTTGGGCAACCTGCCGGTGGGGCAATGGCGCTACCTGGGGCCCCACGAGAGGTTTTGACGAGAAATTTTTATGGGCCGCAGGGTTTGCGGCCAGCGGGGCGTTGCTACCATGGCTGCACCCGCATGTTCCAACGAGGAGATGTTTGTGAGCGAAGAAAAATTCCGGTTGGTCACCCGCAGTGACTTTGATGGTCTGGTGTGTGCGGTGCTGCTCAACGAGCTGGATCTAATCGACGAAATCACGTTTGTCCACCCCAAGGACATGCAGGACGGCAAGGTTGCCATCACCTCGCGGGACATCACGACCAACCTGCCGTATGTGCCAGGCGCTCATCTGGTGTTTGATCACCATGAATCGGAAACCGTTCGCAACGCCGGTCGGCGTGATGTGAACCACATCATCGAGGCCAAGGCTCCGTCTGCCGCCCGAGTGGTCTACAACTACTACGGTGGCAAGGCGCGCTTCCCGCG
Source organism: Acidovorax sp. DW039 (assembly GCF_037101375.1). Taxonomy (NCBI): domain Bacteria; kingdom Pseudomonadati; phylum Pseudomonadota; class Betaproteobacteria; order Burkholderiales; family Comamonadaceae; genus Acidovorax; species Acidovorax sp. DW039. The sequence goes on from NZ_AP029019.1 coordinate 684,175, forward strand.
CATCACCGACGAAATGATGGCGGCAGTGGACCAGGCGGACTCTGCCCAGTATTCCCGGGAAGACATCCTGAACCCCCAGGGCTGGGTGCTGCTCAACTACCTGATGGACTCGCGCACAGGCCTGGGCCGTTTCCGTGATTTCCGCATCAGCAACTACGCGTTGATGATGGATCTCATCAAGTATTGCCGCGACCACACGATTGATGAAATCCTGGCGTTGCCCGACGTGCAGGAGCGCGTGACGCTGTACCGTGAACACGCCGTCAAGGCCAAGGAACAGCTGGAACGCTGCGCCATCGTTTTGGGCAATCTGGTGGTGCTGGACCTGCGCAGCGAAGACACCATCTGGGCCACCAACCGGTTCATGATTTATGCGCTGTTCCCTGAAACCAACATCTCCATCCATGTGATGTGGGGCTTGCAGAAGCAGAACACCGTGTTTGCCACCGGCAAATCCATCCTCAACCGCAGCAGCAAGACCCATGTGGGCAACCTGATGCTGGAGTTTGGCGGTGGGGGGCATGCTGCCGCGGGCACGTGCCAGGTGGCCAACGAAAAGGCCGATACCATCCTCAAGGCGCTGGTTGAGCGCATCAACGCTGACGGCTGATACCCCGGGCCGCTGCGGTACTCTGCAAAGGGCTCTTGAAACCCTTTGAGGAGCCCATAAATCACGCCTGCCGGTCTGGTTCGCGTGATTTTCTTTTTGTGTGCCGTCCTTGCTGCCGTTGCAAGGATCGCGGGTAGAGGTCGCGCCTGCAGACCCTCCAGACCCCTGAACCCCTGAAATCCAGGTTGAGACCAAGATTCAAGAGAGAACCTACCTATGAGCAAGCAAACCCTGTCTTTCCAGGCCGAGGTGGCCCAGCTGCTGCATCTGGTCACCCACTCGCTGTATTCCAACCAGGAAATCTTCCTGCGCGAGCTGGTGTCCAACGCGTCAGACGCCTGCGACAAGCTGCGCTTTGAAGCCCTGAACAACAATGCCCTGTACGAAGACGCACCCAACCTCGAAGTGCAAATTACCTTCGACAAGGCTGCCAAGACGCTGACCATCACCGACAACGGCATCGGCATGAGTCAGCAGGAGGCCATCGACCACCTGGGCACGATTGCCAAGAGCGGCACCAAGGACTTCATGGGCAAGCTCTCGGGCGACCAGAAGCAGGACGCCCAGCTCATCGGCCAGTTCGGCGTGGGCTTCTACTCGGGCTTCATCGTGGCCGACAAGATCACCGTGGAATCGCGCCGCGCGGGCCTCAAGCCCGAGGAAGGCGTGCGCTGGATCAGCGGCGGCACGGGCGACTTCGAGGTCGAAACCATCACCCGCGCCCAGCGCGGCACCAGCATCATCCTGCACCTGCGCGACGATGCCGAGGAATATCTCAACGCCTGGAAGCTCAAGCAGGTCATCGCCAAATACTCCGACCACATCAGCCTGCCCATCTTGATGGAAAAGGAAGAGTGGAAAGACGGCGAGCTGATCAACCCCAATGACGAAAACGGCGGCCGCCAGCCCGGCGGCATGGTCAAGACCGGCGAGTGGGAAACCATCAACAAGGCCAGCGCCCTGTGGACCCGCCCCAAGAAGGACATCACCGAAGAACAGTACGCCGAGTTCTACAAGACCATCAGCCACGACCACGAGGTCCCGCTGACCTGGGCGCACAACCGCGTCGAGGGCAACACCGAGTACACGCAGCTGCTGTACATCCCCGCCAAGGCCCCGTTTGACCTGTGGAACCGCGACAAGAAGGCGGGCGTCAAGCTGTACGTGAAGCGCGTGTTCATCATGGACGACGCCGAAGCGCTGATGCCCACCTACCTGCGCTTCGTCAAGGGCGTGATCGACTCCGCCGACCTGCCGCTGAACGTGAGCCGCGAGCTGCTGCAGGAAAGCCGCGACGTGCGGTCCATCCGCGAAGGCTCGACCAAGCGCGTGCTGAGCATGCTGGAAGACCTGGCCAAACACGACAAGCACGAAGCCGCAGCGGCTGAGGGCGCCGACGGCGTGACCGACGTGGTGAGCGAGGAAGACAAGGCCAAGGAAGGCAAGTACACCCAGTTCTACGCCGAATTCGGCGCGGTGCTGAAGGAAGGCCTGGGCGAGGACTTTGCCAACCGCGAGCGCCTGGCCAAGCTGCTGCGTTTTGCCAGCACCACCAGCGACACGGTGACGGTGAGTTTTGCCGACTACAAGGCCCGCATGAAGGAAGGCCAGGAGGCCATCTACTACATCACGGCCGAGACGCTGGCCGCCGCCAAGAACAGCCCGCAGCTCGAAGTCTTCAAGAAGAAGGGCATCGAAGTACTCTTGATGACTGACCGCGTGGACGAGTGGGCGCTGAACTATCTGCACGAGTTTGACGGCACCCCGCTGCAAAGCGTGGCCAAGGGCGCGGTGGACCTGGGCAAGCTGCAGGACGAGGCCGAGAAGAAGGCCGCCGAAGAGGCTGCCGAAGCCTTCAAGCCCGTGCTGGCCAAGCTCAAGGAAGCCCTCAAGGATAAGGCCGAAGACGTGCGCGTGACGACCCGCCTGGTCGACTCGCCCGCGTGCCTGGTGGTGCAGGACGACGGCATGAGCACGCAGCTGGCGCGCTTGCTCAAGCAGGCCGGCCAGCAGGCCCCCGCTACCAAGCCTGTGCTGGAGGTGAATGCCGAGCATGCGCTGGTCAAGAAGCTGGACGGCAGCGTGCACTTCCACGACCTGGCCCACATCCTGTTCGATCAGGCCCTGCTGGCCGAAGGTGGCCTGCCGGACGACCCTGCAGCCTACGTCAAACGGGTCAATGCCTTGCTGGTTTAAGGCTCAAAACGCTGCTTGCGCTTGAAAGTAGAGCGCAGGCAGCTATGAAATAAATAGCAATCCGGCATGCCTTGCATGGCCGGGTTTTTTATTGCCCTGCCGCGGTCTTGACTTGAGGGGGTGGTTGGATGGCTCAGGTATCCCCGGCCTTGGCCTGGGCCACGATGCGGCTGTGGACTTTGTTGCGCTCTTCAGGGGGCGCATCCATCAACTCCCGCAGCGCGGCCTCTGGAACCTGCTGATAACTTCTGCGGTCGTTTTTGACGGGGACATTGCGCCAGCCACTGAGGACGAGCCAGTCCCACATTTCACGCGTCATGGCATGGGTCACCTTCATCTTCAGCCCGCTGCGAATGATCGAAGCCCCCACAGGCGGCAGGCTGCCCACGGGCGCAGCCTTGCGTTGCTGGCGTATGGATAGAAGGTTGCGTATCAGGTTTTTCATGGTGAAGCAGTATGCAGGCGCAGGCAGAGGCGGACGTTGCCATGCTGCGCCGAGCATAGCCTGAGCCGCACTGCAGTGCGTCAGGGCGCAGGGCGGTCCGGTGGCTGCTCCAGCCCGCGGGCGTGGGCGTTCAGTTGCTCCAGTCCCAGGCGCGCCAGCTCTTGCAGTTGGGGCAGGCAACGGTCAATGGTGGCCGCATCTTCCGATTTCGCAGCCAGCTCCATCGGGTGGGTCAGCTCGCCCAAGGTGCCCAGGCCAAAGCTCCCCGCAGTGCCACCCAGGTCATGGGCTTCCCTGCGCAAGGTTTCCCACTGCCTGCCGTGCGCTGCCTGTGTAATGCGTTGCACCCGGCGTTCGCAATCCTGCACAAACTGCGTGATCAAGGGAATGAGCCGGGCGGGCGGAATGCTGGCCTGAAGGTCTTGCAGTGACTCTGCTTCAAACACCCGTTCTGCCCCGGGCGATGGCGGAGGTGGAGGCTCGGGAAGTGGAGCAGAAGGCGTGAGCGTTGGATGGGACGCCGCAGGTGTAGCGGTAGCTTGCGTGGCCGGGGCGGCAAGCGCAGGGGGTGGGGGGGCTGCAGGCGTTTGTGCCAGCCAGCGCGACAAGGTGTGCCACAAGGGGGCTTCCAGCAGGGGCTTGGCAATGTGGTCGTTCATGCCGCAGGCCCGGGTGCGCTCCACATCGGCAGATGTTGCATTCGCTGTCATGGCAATGATGGGCAAGGCTTCAAAGCGTGGCATGGACCGCAGCATGCGCGTGGCGGTCATGCCGTCCATCACCGGCATCTGCATATCCATCAGCACCGCAGCATAAGTATGGTCGCTGGCCTGGGTCAGCATGTTCACGGCCTGCGCGCCGTTGTGGGCCGCATCGACTATCAGACCGCCAGCCTCCAGCAAGCCTTTGGCGACCTGCAGGTTGACGTCGTTGTCATCCACCACCAGCACTCGCATGTCAGGCGATGGCGGGAGGGGGGCTGCCTCCAGCGGCATGGGCTGTGTCAGCACCTCGTAGCCCCAGGCGCTGGCGGGAGCCCTGTGAAGCTGAACCGTGAACCAGAAGGTGCTGCCTTCGTGCAGCTTGCTTTCCACCCCCGTATCGCCCCCCATGGCCCGGGCCAGTTGACGCGCAATGACCAGGCCCAGCCCTGTGCCGCCAAAGCGGCGAGTGATGGAGCTGTCTGCCTGCCGGAAAGGCTCAAACAGCCCTTCGATCTGCTCTGGTGCGATGCCGATGCCGGTGTCTCTGACCGAGCCACGCAGGGTGACGCGGTCTTCGGTGTCGTCTTCCTCCTGCCGCATCACGCTCAGGCTCACCACCACTTCGCCCTGGCTGGTGAATTTGATGGCGTTGTGCACATAGTTGATCAGGATTTGCGACAGGCGCTGCGCATCGCCCACCAGCTGTTCCGGCACATCGTCTGCCACTTCCAGGCGAAGGTGCAGGCCCTTGGCCAGCGCCTTGGGGCTGAGCAGGTCCATGAAGGTGGCCAGCAAGGGGGAGAGCGCAAAGCTCTGGTGTTCCAGCTCCAGGTGACCGCCGTCGATCTTGGAGAAGTCGAGGATGTCGGTCAGGATGCCCAGCAGGTGGCGGCCCGCGCGATGCATTTGTTCGATGCGCTCGCGTTGGGGTGGAGGCAACTCATCTTTGAGCGCCAGTTGCGCCATCCCCAGAATCGCATTCAGGGGCGTGCGGATTTCGTGGCTCATCACGGCCAGGAAACGGGCCCGTTCTTGCGCTGCCCGTTCCGCAGTCTCCTTCGCTTGCACCATGGCGCGGGTTTGCAGCTTGCGCTCCGTCACATCCATCCATACGCCATGGAATATTGCGCTGCCGTCCTCCAGCTTCCGGGCGGTGGCCGACGTATGCAGCCAGCGGGTGGAGCCTTCGTGCAGGACTTCTGTGTCGAAGTCCAGACCGGCCTGGGTGTGCAATCGGTTTATGAACAGGTCATGGATACGCTCCTGTACCTTTTGGGGCACAGCGTAAGCCTTGCCCACCGATCCGCCGGTGCGCAGCAACGACAGTACCTGCAGACCGGGCATTTCAGCCGCCTTGTCGCTCACAAACAGAAACCGGCACTCACCGGAGGTTTGCAGGTGGAGCTGGAACACCACACCAGGGATGGCGCTGGTCAGATCCACCAGTTGCTCGGAGAGCTTGCGTGCTTCTTCGCTGCGCTGCACCTGCACGCTGAGCTTGTCGGCGCGCTGCATGGTGGTCTTGAAAATCTGCAGGGCTCGGGCCATGGTGCCCACCTCATCGCGGCGGCGGGTGAAGGGGATCTTGTCCCCATACTGCCGGGCCGTGAGGCGCTTCATGACGCGCACCAGCTGGGAGAGGGGGCGGGCAATCTGGGTATGGGCCACGTACCCTGACAGCAGCAGCACCAGACCGAGAGCTGCCGCGACCGCCAGACCCATGGACCAGAGCGTATCGGCAGTAGAGCGGTTTTGCTGGTCGATCAATGCCCGGAACTCGGCGTGTGATCGGCTGCGCAGTTCATCGAGTTCATGCTTGAGTTGCAGCACGGTGGACTCAAAGTTCTGGTACCCGCCCTGAGCCCCCGCCGCGTCGGGCGGCTGGGCTTCCTTGAGTGCCTGCAATGCCTGCAGCCCCGCACCAAACACTTCCTGCGAGCGGACCCTGAGCGCCATCAGATCCCGCCCCTTGTACGGCATGTGCTGTGCGAGGCTGGAGAGCTCGTTCTCAAAGTCCCGCTGCAGGCTGCGCAGTCGCTGGTCCGCCGGTGTGGCGTTGGGCACTTCGGGGCCGGGCGAGTCATCCAGCGCGGTGTACATCAGCCGCTGCGCCTCGCTTAGCAGCATCCCGGCGCTGCCAAAGCGATAGGCCAGCTCGGACTCCAGCGTGATCAGTGTGCGGTACTGGGCATCCAGCTGCCGCATGCTCAGCATGGCATAGGCCACGATTCCCATGGACACCAGACCCATCAGCCCGACCAGCAAGATGATCTTTGCCGCCAAAGGGAGGTTGGAGAAAAGCCGTCTGCGGATCATGGGAGCACGGGGAAGGGGAGACTGATGGCGATGAAGTGGCTGAGAAGGGAAAACGCTGCACGGCACTTTGCCTGGGCAAAGGCCAGGAGCGATATTGTCTGGCGTTTACCGGGTCGCGAGCATGGGTAGCATCCGCCCTCTAAAGCCCAGTGTAGGCCGCTGAATCGTCTGCTCCGTGATGGCCGTGCCATTGAAAAAGTCAATGATTGTGAGCGCAAGGGGCTGCGGGTGCGTATAGGGATGTGCGTGTGGACATGCCAAGTATTTCGTGCCAATCCAGAAGGATGGTTTGATAATCCGCACCTCGCAATGGGCGCGCCGTCTCTCCATCCTGCTCCCGATGCCCGGATTTCCCTCTTCATCCCCGGTGTTTCATGGCACGTTTCTTTCTCACATTTCTGGCCCTGCAACTGAGCCTTTTCGGTATCAACATGCTGGGCGTTGTGCAGCAACACGTTGTGCTGCCCTGGACCATGCTCCTGGCGCGCATGTGTGCCGGGCTTGTGACCTGGTTTGACAGCACTGCAGCCGCCGCTGGCAAGGTGCTGTGGAACACGGTGACAGGTTTTGGGGTGTCGATTGAGCCAGGGTGCAATGGCATTGAGGCCTGCATCGTCCTGTTCGCCGCCATTGTGGCGTTCCCCTCGTCCTGGCGGCACAAGCTGGTCGGTTTGCTGGTGGGTTTTGCGGCTGTCCAGGCCCTCAATATCGTGCGCGTCATCAGCCTGTTCTACCTGGGACAGTGGAATACCCAGATTTTCAATTTTGCGCATGAATACCTCTGGCAGGCCCTCATCATGCTGGACGTGCTGATCGTGTGGCTGCTGTGGGTGCGGGCGGGCAACAAAGCCGTTGCAGCGCCGACTCAAGAAGCTGCGGCCTGATGGGCGAAGGGATGTGATGACCATGCGACGTCCTTCTCCGTTTGCCATCTTCGTCATGTCAGCGTTCGGCTGGATGCTGGCCCTGACTGCGTTGTGGACCCAGGTTTCTGCCTGGACTTCGTATCCCGTGGGCATCCTGTCCAGCATGGCCCTGGAGCAGGGGGCGCCGATGTGGGTGCGAGAAGTACACCTTCGCCCTGGCGTGATGGATGTGGATACGCGCGTGGCGATTCCTGTGCCTTCAGCCGGAGGGCGCAAGGCAGAGTTCACGATCGACGTGAGCCCCGCCCGCTACGCCTATGGCCTGCCTATCTTTCTGGCCTTGCTGCTGGCTGCCCGAGGCCCCAGGCGGCTGGCGCGTGCAGCCATCGGCTATCTCGTGCTGCTGCCAGCCCAGGCTTTCAGCCTGACCCTGTACACCCTGATGCAGTTGGTGCTGACGGCACAGCTTGATGTGAAGCTGTTGCGCATTGACCCGTGGCAGCTGGAGGCATTGGTCTACGGGTACCAGGTTGGCTCCCTGGTGGTGCCAACCTTGATCCCGGTGCTAGTCTGGCTGTGGCTGGACCGTCAGTTTGTTGCCAAGGTGGTCGTGCCTGCCTGGCGGCCCTCTGCCTCCGCTACGCCCTCTCCGTGAGTGCCGTCTTCCTGCCTGTGCGAGGCGGGCGCATTTGGGTCCACCGTGTCCAGCCGGTAGCCCATGCCATAGATGGCGCTGACGACGTAGCCGTTGGAGGGGTTGAGTTCGAGCTTGCTGCGCAGGCGCGAGACGTGGGTGTCCAGCGAGCGTGACGGGGCTTCGTTGGTCTCGCCCCATACGACTTCGCGCAAGTGGGCTCGGGAGAGCAGGCGGCCCGTGTTGCGGAACATGAAAAGCGCCAGTTCGTACTCACGGTTCTTCAGCTCGATCGGGACGCCATTGAAGAGCAGTGCGCGTTTGTCCGGATCAAACCTGTAAGGCCCAAACTCGAGGTTGCCTGCCATGGCCAGGGGGTAGGCGCGGCGCAGCAAGGCCGTAGCCCGGGCGATCAGCTCACCCATCCGCAAAGGCTTGGTCATGAAGTCGTCTGCTCCACAGGACAGCGCTTCGATGACGTCCTGCTCTTCCCTGCGGCGGGTCACGAACAGGATGGGCAGTTGCCTGCCTGCGGTCTGGCGAACTGCAGACACCACTTCCGGGCCTTCCATGTCCGGCAGATGCCAGTCCACGATCAACAGGTCAAACGTCTCGTGGCGTATGTCCCGCAGCAGGTGGGCACCCGTCTGGTAGGTGTGGCATATATGTCCATGATGCTCTGTAGTGGCCTTGATCAGGTCCAGCAGGATCGGGTCGTCGTCGAGGGCGGCTATTCGCATGGCTTGTGGTCAGCGCGGGAGCGCACTTCAAAGGTCACAGGGGCAATACAGGAATCGTGCCGCGGAACCTGCAGAACAATCGTTTCCTGACAATCGTTTGCAATCTCCGGGCCCGGTAGCCACTGTGGCGCAGCGGCTTTCCGTATCATTTAGGTGTCATTGTAAATATTTTGCAAAAATTGGCAAATCAATTTTTGCTATCAATGATAAATATGTTGTTTTATCGGGTTCGCGCCCCGATCCGCGGCGAGGGACCCTAGGGTCCGCTCAGGCATACAGGGGCTCTTCACCCATGGCCTCGATCTGCTCGTGCAGCATGTCGACCTGACCCCGCCAGTAATCACTGCTGCCGAACCAGGGGAAGTTCACCGGAAAGATCGGGTCTTGCCAGCGCCGTGCAAGCCAGGCGCTGTAGTGGATGAGGCGCAGTGTCCGCAGGGGCTCGATCAACGCAAGTTCGCGTCTGTCAAAGCTGCGGAACTGTTCATACCCTTCCAGCAGCGCGCCAAGCTGCTGCGTTCTCTGGCTGCGGTCACCTGACAGCAGCATCCACAGGTCCTGCACTGCGGGGCCCATCCGGGCGTCGTCCAGGTCCACGAAGTGCGGACCACCACCCGGCCGCTCGACAGGCGTCCAAAGAATGTTGCCCGGGTGGCAATCTCCATGCAGCCGGATCTGGCGTGCCTGAATCAGGCTGAATGAGTTGCCAGCGCTCATGGATAAAGCGCTACCAGCTATGATTTCTATAGCTTTGTCGCAGGCATCCTTCCACGCGGACTGCATGTCCAGCGGGATGACCTGCTGTGTCAGCAACCAGTCGCGTGCATCGATCCCGAAAGTCTGGACATCCAGCGCAGGGCGGTGCTCGAACGGCTGGGCCGCACCCACGGTGTGGATGCGGGCCAGAAATCGGCCAATCCACTCCAGCACCTCAAAATCGTCCAGCTCTGGTCCACGGCCACCGCGCCAGGGGCTGACGGAAAAGGCAAAGCCTGCGTGGTGGTGCAGGGTGCTGCCTTCCCGAACGAGTGGGCCAACGGCGGGGACTTCGGCCTGCATCAGCTCTGCCGCAAAGGCATGCTCTTCCAGAATCTGTGCGGTGCTCCATCGCTCCGGGCGGTAAAACTTTGCGACGACGCGTTCCCCGTCCTCGAGCCAGATTTGATAGACGCGGTTCTCGTAGGAAGAGAGGGCCAGAAGCCGCCCGTCTCCGTACAGTCCCACGCTGGCCAAAGCGTCCAGCACGATGTCGGGTGTCAGTGCCGAGAACGGATGAGGGCTTTGGGCGCGAGGGTGGGCGTCGTGGTGGTCTGCGTGCATCCACCGATTGTCGTCGCTACCGGCTCGCAGGCTCCCGACCGTTCACACCGCAACCGGCGAGGTTGGGCGTTGCCAAATGCCCGCCGCTGACATGCCTGCAAAAGGCAAGGCGGAGCCAAGGTGCCCAATGGTCAGCCGCAGCCTGGCGAGGCGAGCAATGGGCTTTTCAAGCCAGCAGACTGGCGATATGCCCTATGCGCGGGCTGCCCTGGCCGCCCAGCACCTGTTGATACACCGCCTGTGTGGCTGCGCGCCCCTGATGGTGTTGCACCACCAGCCATGGCTGGAGCGGGGCCTGCACTGCATGGCTGAACTGGTCCCACGCATGGACCAGGCGTTCGTTCAACCCTTGCGCACCCCAGTCGGTGTGGCGCTTTTTGACCTGGGCGGGGGCAAAGAACATGGTGGGGCGTGGCCCCGGCAAGTCGCCTGCACCTCCCAGATCCTGCACATGGCTTGCACCGACGGCGCAGCTGTAAGCCAATGCGCTGAAGTGGCGGTGGACGCGCTCTCTCAGGCCCACGCTGCCAGCGAAGTCCACGTACACACACGGAGCGCGTGCCGGAAGTTGCGTTAGCTCCTCATAGGCCAGCACCCTGTGGTAGCAGCCCAGGCTTTCGCAGAAAGCGCGGTTCGCCGCCGAAGTCAGCCCGATAACCTGAATGCCCGGGCGCTGTGCCAGCGCAAACGCGGTGCCATACGCAGTCTTGCTGGAGGCGCTGGATAGCAGCACGGTGTCTGCCCCAAAGAACTGCTGGTCGGCCAAAAAGTCGTCAATCAGCCAGGAAGTGACAAACAGCGGTCGCAACAGTGCCTGGATGTCTTCGTTGAAGGGTTGGTAGAACGGGTCCGCCTGGGTGCGCAGATAGTGGTTGTACACCGCGTGCAGCGGTGCACGGTGGGGAGCGGCGTCGCTGAATCCTGCTGCATTGACGCGTTGGGGCGTCAGCACGGCATGGGTAGCCATGGGCCAGAACCCATACAAATGCTCGCCCACCGGAATATCGGCATGCCGCGATGCCTGCACGGTGCCGAACCCCCACACCGGAATTACCCCCCAGCCTTCCTCGCCGGAGGGGAAGAACTGCCAGTAGTGCAGCATGTCGCCCATGGCAGCGTAGGTGATGTTGTTGGAGGTCAGGGCAAAACGGTCCACCTGCACCCGGATTTGTCCTTCCTCCAGCGGCGCGGCGGCGGCCGTGCGAAGGGTGGTGTCCGCGAGTTGGCGCTGGCGTACCAGCAGGGTGGTGCTGACTGGGGTGGATGTGCTCATGCCGTGACGCTAATGCAAATGCGGCCCATGCTCAATCCCCCAACGCCGCCTTGGCGACACGGGTCATTCGTATTGCCATCGAACTGCCATTGCAACGCCATTCCACCTGGCTTCCCGCTTTGGCAAGCGGCTCAGGTGGGCAACGTGGGCGAAGCGGCGTCCGCTGCACTGGCGCCTCCTAACCTGGCAAATGGAAGCGACTGCTTGACCAGAATCACGGTACAGGGCGCATCCCGCGCCACCCGCATGGGCACCGTGGCAATGAAGCGCTGCGTTTGCAGTCCATGCGTGGCCGCCCCCAGGATCATCATGCTCACATGGTTGCCTTCGGCATACCGGACGAGGGCGTGCGCCACATCGCTGGCCTCCAGCACGTGGTAGCTGACAGGGTGTTCCGTCAGGTCCAGCGGCTGCGCCCATTGGCGCAGGCGGGCCAGATGCTGGCGATGCAGTGCGGTTTCGCTGCGCGTGCTGTCGCTGGTGCTGCTGGCCGATGGTGAAATCACGGTCACGCAGGCCAGCCGCGCTCCGGGCCGGATGCCCAGGGATCGGGCTACCGCCTCGCGCAGCGAATACAGCGTGGAGTCGGTCACGTCAGCGTGGGGCACGGCCACCATCACGATCGGAGTCTCCTCAATCTGGCGCGAGGGCAGGGGGCTGGGCTGGTAGTGCATGCCTGCGGCCTTCAGCCAGCGTTTGACCTGCGTGCCCAGAGAGGCGCCCTCGACGCGCCTGCCGCGCTCGGTTACCCGCACCTGGGTGGGGTTGGACAAATCCAGCGCCAAATGGGCTGCGGACGGGTAGCGCTGTGCGGCCGTGGGTTCCAGGCAGCGCAGGATGATTTCCTGCAACCACGGTGCTAGCGCGGGCCGGTGCTTGCGCGGTGGCGTCGGCACCATCCACAGCCGCTGGCGCAGGCCGCCCGCTGTGGTGGGGGCACCAAACGGCAGCTCGCCAGTAGCCAACTCGTACAGCATGACGCCAATGGCAAAGATGTCGCTGCGCGGATCACCCCGCACACCCACCACCTGTTCAGGCGCCATCCAGGCCGGGGAGCCTACCGCCTTGCGCTGCTCTTCGGCCAGCAGGTCGGGGTAGTGGGCGTGGCACGAAAGGCCAAAGTCCAGCAGTACCGCGTGGTCTTCGTTCGTGAAAAGCACGTTGCCGGGCTTCAGGTCCAGATGGCAGGCGTTTTGCTGGTGCAGGCTGTGCACGGCATGCGCCATGGCTGCGCCCAGGCGTGCCATCAGCCCCTCATCGAGAGGTTGGCTGGCATCGTCAAGCCAGTGCTGCAGGGTGTGGCCCGTCACATATTCCATCACCAGATAGGGCATGCGGTGCAGATCTCCCGCGGCCACGAAGCGGGGCACATGGGGCCCGGTCAGCGCCGGGAGGATCTGCAGCTCCACCTCAAAGCCCACAATGTTTTCGGCTCCGTCGCCTGCCGTCATGCGCGGGATCTTCATCGCCATGGGAAAACCGGGGTCTGCGGCACCGCTGGCATAGGCCACACGGTAAATGTGCGCCATCCCCCCGGCGTGAATGCACTCCTGCACCACAAAGCCATCCACCTCGGCACCAGGTTCCAGCAGCTTCATCGCCCCACCTCCAGCCTGTGTGCAAAGGCCAGGGGTAGCGCGCCGCCCGTGGCCAGAATGGCAGCAACTGCCTCGGCCACCGGATACGCCACCCTTTCAAAGCGCAGTTGCCAGCGGTCCGTGTCCAGCAGGGCATACATGGCTCTGGGGTCACCATCGCGGGGCTGGCCCACAGACCCTACGGTAGCCACCCATTGCCGATGCGGTGGGACGGGGACTGACACACCCGCCATCGGGTGAAAGCGCATCAACCCCCTGCCTGTGCCCCGGTAATACAGCGTTTGCAGGTGCACATGGCCACAGAACACATGCTGTACCCCTGGGTGCTGCCGGGTTGCTTCCAGGCACTGCGCTGCCACCATTTCGTTGTCTACATAGCGCCAGTTCTCTGGCGCATCTGCACTGGCGTGCGAGATGAGCACACCGCCCACCTCCAGCGTCAACGGAAGGCTGGCCAGAAACAGTTGCTGTTCGGGCTTGAGCTGTTCATGGGTCCACAAGGCCCCGTGCGCGGCAATACTGCCAGCGCCTTTGTCTGCACCCATGGGCGGGTCCACCGCAAACGCATCGTGGTTGCCCCGGATCACAGAATGGCCCGCTGCGGCCAGTGCCATGACCTGTTCCACCACGTACGCGGGGTCGGCTCCGTATCCCACCAGGTCACCGAGAAAAGCAAAGTGTTCAGCCCCTTGGCTGCGGGCGTGCTGCAGGCAGGCATCCAGGGCCTGGCGGTTGGAATGAATGTCTGAAAGCAACGCCAACTTCATGCGAGCCTCCTTGGAACAGGTTCCCACATCATGCCCCAGCCTCAAGGGGTTGCCCCTGCTGTTTATCCCAAGGGTGTTGCGGTTTGGCGAGAAGTGGAGGGGCAGGCGTCATTGGCCTGCCATTTGTCAGCCCGCTGAGGGGTGAGCTGCACATAATAAAAGCCGTACTGCTCGGCCATCGTTAGCGGTTGCGCAGGCGTCCACCCAATCCGCCTTTCACTCCATGCCCCAGAAGCGTACTTCCCAGAAAATCTACATTGCCCGCCGCGGGGTCATCTACTCGCTGGTGTTGTGCGGTCTCATTCTGGGGTTGGGCGGCGTGGGGTTCTGGATGCTGGACCCCCGTGTCGATACCTTCACGGATGGCCTGTGGCTGGCGTTCACCACGGCCGCGACCGTGGGCTACGGCGATCTGGTGCCCAGCACCCATGCGTCGCGCGCGTTCTCGGTGGTTGTGGTGCTGCTGGGGCTGGCGGTGTTGTCTCTGGCCACGGCGTCTCTTGCGGCCATTTTTGTGGAGAAGGACGTGGAGGCTGAGGAGAGCCAGATCGAGGCCGATCTGATGAATGAGCTGTCGTTGCTGCGCAGGGAAGTGCGTGAACTGCGAGCGGAGGTGCGTGCGCTCAGGCATGTGGATGCCCCGACTTGGGCCGCGCATCCCAATGAGGAAGAAAAAGGGCCTGCCCACCCTTGAGGGTGTAGCAGGCCTTTTCACGATGAGATGACTGAGACTCTGAGATTTAGATCAGGGTGATCGTCACATCGATATTGCCGCGTGTGGCGTTGGAGTAGGGGCAGACTTGGTGGGCTGCGTCTACCAAAGCCTGAGCTGCCGCGCGGTCCATGCCAGGCAGGCTCACGTTCAGGCGGGCCGCAATGCCGTAGCCCTGGCCCACTTTGCCGAGGTCCACGCTGGCGTCGATGAACAGGTCAGCGGGCAGGCTGATCTTCTGCATGCCAGCCACAGCCTTCATGGCTCCAATGAAGCAGGCCGAGTAGCCTGCGGCAAACAGTTGCTCAGGGTTGGTGCCTGTGCCTGAGGAGCCGGGCGAGGACAGCTTCACATCCAGACGACCGTCATCGGTGCGGGATGCGCCATCACGGCCGCCGGTGGTGTGGGCGTTGGCTGTGTAGAGAACTTGATCGAGCTTGGCCATGGTGTCTTCCTTCAGGTAAATGCCCGCAGTGCGGGACGGTGGGTAGAATCGATACGGTGCCTTGGTGCCGGGGCAGCCTTCAGCGCTGGTTCAGCCTGTCGCGCAGGGTCTTGAGCTGGCCGGTGAGTGCGACCAGCTCAGGCAAGGTGCACTGGCTGCTTTCCAGCACGCAAGGGGGAATAGCCTCTGCCTTGTCACGCAGTGCCCTGCCTGCCTCGGTGAGGCTGATGCGCACCCTGCGCTCATCTTCGGCGTCCCTTTCGCGGCGAAGGTTACCGCCAGTCTCCAGGCGCTTGAGCAGCGGTGTCAGCGTGCCGGAATCCAGGTACAGGCGCTCACCCAGTTCGGATACGGTAAGGCCATCCTGCTCCCAGAGTACGAGCATGACGAGATATTGGGGGTAGGTCAGCCCAATGGATTCCAGCAGGGGCTTGTACAGCTTGGTCATCGCCAGCGAGGCGGAATACAGGGCAAAGCACACCTGGTTGTCCAGTTGGAGCAACGGGGGAGTCTGTGTGTTGGCGGGGTGCTGTGGGCTGGGCATGGGACGAATTATTGTTGGTAATTAAATTGTGTGCAATTTAATTGATGAAAACCATTTCTGTAAAGTGGGTTCTGGTGGGCTGGCACTGACGCAGATACCTTTCCAGCCGCTATTCTGTGGAGCCATAAAAAAACCCCGCCTGTGTGCCAGGCGGGGTTTGTGGAGTGGCGCGTTGCGTCTTGCCGCTTCAGCGCAATAGGCTCAATGCGGTTGTGCCAACGGGGTCGCTCCCGCCTCCTGCGGAGGCAAGGCCTTGTTTCGCTTGCGGAAAAACGCCACGGTCTGCCACAGCACGAACACAGCAATCAGGCCCAGCAAGCTGCCGCTGATGGGGCGGTTGACGAAGACTTCAAAACTGCCACGGCTGAGCAGCATGCTGCGGCGGAAGTTCTCTTCCAGCATGGGGCCCAGGATGAAGCCCAGCATCAGCGGCGACGGGTCCATCTCCAGCCGCATGAACAGGTAGCCCAGCAGGCCGAACACCACGGTGATGAACACATCGTCAAGGTTGTTGTTGATGCTGTAAGTGCCGATGCAGCAAAAGAACAGAATGGCCGGGAACAGCACGTTGTAGGGCACCTTGAAGACCGACAGCCAGTAGCGCACCAGCGGCACGTTCAGTGTCAGCAAGAAGCAGTTGCCAATCCACATACTGGCCACCAGCCCCCAGAACAGCTCGGGGTGCCCGGCAATCATGTTGGGGCCGGGCTGGATGCCCTTGATGATGAAGGCCGCCATCATCAGCGCCATCACGGCGTTCTCGGGGATGCCAATGCTCATGAGCGGAATGAAGCTGGTGCGTGCAGCAGCTTCGTCAGCGGCCGCCTGGCCTGCCACGCCTTCGATGCAGCCAGAGCCGATCTCGTGGCGGTATTTGCTCACCTTCTTGTCCAAGGCGTAAGCCGCAAACTGTGCAATCACGGGACCGCCGCCGGGCAGGATGCCCAGGAAGGAGCCCACCACACTGCCGCGCAATGCGCTGGGGATGATGCGCTTGAACTCGGGCCAAGTGGGAATGAGCTTGATCTTGCCGTTGAAGGGCGAGCGCTCCTCGCGCGAGTCCAGGTTTTTGGTGATCTCTGCAATGCCGAAGCAGCCCAGCGCAATGCTGACAATGCCCACGCCGTCGGCCAGAAAGGGCAGGTCAAAGGTGAAGCGTGCCGTGCCGCTGTTCACATCAGTACCCACGGAGCCCAGCAGCACACCGATCAGGCACATGGCCAGGCCATTGATGAGACTGCCCGTGGTCACAAAGCTCACGCACACAAAACCCACCAGCATGAGCGCGCAGTAGTCGGCCGGGCCGAACAGAAAAGCCACCTCGCCCAGGCTGGGCGCCAGGAAGGCCAGCACCACGATGGCCACCGTCCCACCGATGAAGCTGGAAAAACCCGCCGTGAAAAGCGCCAGCCCCGTCTTCCCCTTGAGCGTCATCGCGTACCCGTCGATACAGGCCACGATGCTGCTCGCATGCGGAATTTTCATGGTGATGGCGCTCACGCTGTCTCCGTATTGCGCGCCGTAGTAAATGCCGGCGAGCATGATCAGCGCGCCTGTGGTGTCGATGGAGTAAGTCAGCGGCAGCAAAAGGCTGATGGTGGCCAGCGGGCCCAGGCCGGGGAGCAAACCCACCAAAGTGCCCACTGTGCAGCCGATGGCACAGTACATCAGGTTGTGCAGTGTGAGCGCGTGGCTGAAGCCGAACGCGAGGTTGTTGAGGACTTCCATGTCAGTACAGCGGCAGGTTCACGCCAAGAAGTTTCTGAAATGCCAGTGCGATGAGTAACAGCACGGCGGCGATCTTCAGATTGCGCGACACCGAATAGCTGGTGCTGGCAAACCCGGAGCAGAACACCATGAACACGATGCCGACGATCATGTTGATGTAGTGCGACAGCAGAGCAAAGCCGCACAGGCTGGCGAGGATGATGCTGATGTTGCGCACCTGAAAATTCATGGGCACCGGTTTGACCAGCCGTGCACGCACCACGGTGATCACCCCGATCACGAACAGCATGCAGCTCACGATGAAGGGAAAGAGGCCTGGCCCGGCTCTGCCCAGTGAACCCAGTGAATACCCGATGGACGGCAGGCCGAAACCCACCGCCAACGCCATGAGGACAAAGCCCCGTATGAGGTTGCGATCGTTCATGAAACATGTCTCCTTGAATGCCCGGTGAAAGGCACCGGGGGCATGCCAGGACCGCCCCGATGTCTGCGGTATGCTGGCCCTGTGCACTATTCCCATCGAACCTGATCGCGACCTGACCTTGATCATTCGTAATTCCACGTAAAGCGATGCGTATCCTGTTGGTTGAAGACGATCTGGTTCTGGCGAGAACCATGGGCCAGGGGCTCGAAAAGGCGGGGCACCGCGTGGAGTGGGCGCAGTCGGTGGAAGAGGCGCAGCACTGGTGGGCTGTGCAGTCGTTTGATGCGGTGCTGCTGGACCTGAACCTGCCCCACGCCACGGGCGGGCGCAGCGGCCTGGGCAGTGGCCTCACCACGCTGCGAATGGCCCGTGCCCGTGGGGACCGGACACCGGTTCTCATCCTCAGCGCGCGCGACAGCACGGAAGAGCGGATTGCGGGCCTGGACGCAGGGGCCGACGACTATCTGGGCAAACCCTATGAACTCAAGGAGGTGGAGGCCCGCCTGCGCGCCCTGGTACGCCGAGCCACCGGTACGGGTGACATGGTCACCGTAGGGCAGCTGGTGCTCGACCGGGTGGCCCGTCGCTGCCACGTGGCACAGCAGCCGCTGGAGTTGCCTGCGCGTGAGTTCGAACTGCTGTGGGAGCTGATGACCCCACCGGGGCGGGTGCTCAGCAAGAGCGAGCTGTCACAACGCCTCTCTGACGCCAGTGAGGCGCTGGGTGACAACGCCCTGGAGGCTTTCGTGTCACGCCTTCGCCGCAAATTGCAAGGCAGTGGAGCCGCCATACGCACGCTGCGCGGGCTCGGCTACGTGCTGGAAGAAGATGCCCCTGTGGCCTGACAGCGTCTTCCGGGGTGCGCAGGGGCCGTCGCAGGCCCTGCGCCAGCGCATTGGTCGCCATGTACTCCTGTCGCTGCTGCTGGTCTGGGGGCTGGGCAGCGCAGTGGTGCTGGCGGTGGGCAATCATTTTGTAGCCGAGGCTTTCGACCGGGCCTTGCTGGACGACGCGCACGGCCTGGCATCCCACGTGACGGGCGGGCTCCATGGCGAGCCCTTGGCGCTGGGTCTCTCGGAGAGGGAGGTCGGTATCCTGCTGCTGGACAAGAACGCTTCGGTGCCCTTCACGATTCTGGCTCCGGACGGCAGCGTGGTGGCCGGAGACGGTGCACTGGGTTCAGACCCCTTGCGGCGCGGCAAGTCGCAAGCGTTTGCCACCCTGGAGCGGGACGGGCGCGAATGGCGTCGCGTCAGCCTGCATATTTCTGGCCCGCCTTCGTTCACGGTGGTCGTGGCGCAGCCCATGGAAAGCCGCACCCAGTTGTTGCAGCGACTGCTGGTGTATTCAGGCTTGGCCCAGCTATGGTTGCTGGTGGCCCTGGGGTCTCGCCTGCTGCGGGGCATTGAACGTGATCTGCGCCCTCTGGCAGACCTGCAGGACGCCGTGGAGCGGCGCGATGCCGCGGATCTGCAGCCTTTGCCGCAGCAGCTTACCCGGCAGGCCAGCACCACAGACGTTCAACGCCTGGGCGAGGCGCTGGATGGGCTGCTGGCCCGCTTGCGCGATGCCCTGCGTGCCCAGCGTGAATTTGCGGGCAATGTGGCGCATGAGCTGCGCACGCCGCTCGCGGGCATCCGGGCGCAGGCTGCGCATGCCCTCGCGCAGGACGACCCGGCCGTGTGGCGGCAGGAACTGGAAGGCATTGCCCAGGCCGAGTTGCGAGCCAGCCGTACGGTCGATCAGCTGCTGGCTCTTGCGCGGGCGGCGGAGGGTGACATTGCCTTGCGCACGGAGACCCTGGCGCTGAATGTGCTGGTGCGCGATGTGGTTCTGCGCTTCATGCGAAAGGCCGACGCCATGGGGGTGGACCTGGGCGCGGAAGGGCTGGATCAGCCGCTGCTGGTGCGTGCCAATGCAGGGCTGGTGGAAGGCATTCTGGGCAATCTGCTGGACAACGCACTGCGCTACGGCAAAGCCGCTGCCCCTTGCGTCACAGTTGCCCTGCAGAGGGTGGAAGATCAGGTAGCCCTCAGGGTGACGGACAACGGCCCCGGGGTGGACGCAGCGCTTGTGCAGCAACTGCAGCAGCGCTGGGCCCAGGCAGAGCAGAGCCCTGGGCTGGGCGTGGGCTTGGGGCTTGCCATCGTCACCCGTTACGCCCAGCTGTTGGGCGGACACCTGACCCTTGAAACCCCTGGCCAGGGCCTGGTGGCTACCGTGTGGCTGCCACTGGTGGGCTCCACCGAAGGCCCTGTCCACACGGGTTTCACCGGATCAGGCGGATCAGGAGGGCGCTGAGTCCGGCACCCTCCGTTCTGCGGTCCCTGGTCCGCCGATGCTTCAGTAGCTGTAAACGCCCTGACCGGTCTTGCGGCCCAGGCGACCGGCAGCCACCATTTCCTTGAGCAGGGGGCAGGGGCGGTACTTGCTGTCGCCAAACTCGTTCAGGTACACCTCCATCACGGCCAGGCACACATCCAGGCCAATCATGTCGGCCAGTGCCAGGGGGCCGATGGGCTGGTTGCAGCCAAGCTTCATGCCTGCGTCAATGTCCTCGGGGGTGGCCAGCCCCTCCGCCAGAACGAAGAACGCTTCGTTGATCATGGGCACCAGGATGCGGTTCACCACAAAACCGGGGGCATTCTTGACGGTGATGGGGCTCTTGCCCAGTGCCTCGGCCAGTGCCTTCACGGCATCGTGCGTGGCGTCAGAGGTCTGCAGGCCGCGGATGATCTCCACCAGCGCCATCATCGGCACGGGGTTGAAGAAATGCATGCCAATGAACTTGTCGGCCCGGCTGGTGGCTGCTCCCAGTTTGGTGATGGAGATGGAGGAGGTGTTGGAGGCGATGATCACCTCAGGGGCCACCAGGGCGTCCACCTGCTTGAGGATCTTGAGCTTGAGTTCGTAGTTTTCCGTTGCGGCCTCAATCACCAGCTGTGCCGCCTTGAGGTCTTCGTACTGGGTCGAAGTCTTGATGCGTGCCAGCGCAGCGTCCTTGTCTGCACTGGTGATCTTCTCCTTCTTGATGAGGCGGTCCAGGCTGCCCGCCACCGTGGCCAGGCCCTTTTGCACTGCGGCTTCAGAGATGTCCACCATCACCACCTGAATTCCGGACACTGCGCATGCCTGTGCAATGCCGTTGCCCATGGTGCCTGCACCAATGATGCCTACCGTTTGAATCGTCATAAAAAACAGCCTTCTTCCAAAGTGAAACAGACGGCTCCATGGTAAGCGGTGATGCATGCCGACCCCTATCGCATTCGGGTAAGTTCCTGAGTAAAAAGCACGGGCGTTCGGTTAACGTGCGGCAGCCGATGGATGGCTGGGTGGATGAGAGGGATGCATATGTGGGACTACATCGTGGTGGGGGGCGGCTCTGCAGGCGCCGTGCTGGCGGGTCGACTGACCGAGGATCCGCAGGTGCGGGTGTGCCTGCTGGAGGCGGGACCCAAAGACAGCAGCGTGCTGGTGCATTGCCCTGCAGGTTTGGCTGCCATGGCGCGGCTGGAGTTGAACAGCTGGCGGCTGAACACGGTTGCGCAGCCGGGCCTGAACGGACGGCAGGGCTACCAGCCCCGTGGCAAGGTGCTGGGGGGCTCCAGCTCGGTCAACGCCATGGTGTACGTGCGCGGCCAGCCCGCAGACTACGACTACTGGGCGGCGCAAGGCAACCCCGGCTGGGGTTGGAGCGATGTGCTGCCGTATTTCCTTCAGGCAGAAAACAACGAGCGTCTGGGCGAGCCTTTGCATGGCCGCGGCGGCCCTTTTAATGTGGCAGATCTGCGGTCGCCGCATCGGATCAGTCAGGCATTTGTTCAGGCCGCAGTGCAGGCAGGTTATCCGCACAACGACGACTTCAATGGTGCGCAGCAGGAAGGTGTGGGGCTCTACCAGGTGACCCACAAGAACGGTGAACGCCACAGCACTGCCAAGGCCTATCTCACGCCGCACCTGGGGCGCCCCAATCTGCAGCTGGTTACCGGCGCACATGTCACCCGCATCCTGATGGAGGGGCGACGGGCGGTGGGGGTGGAATACCGGGTGGGAGGCCAGCTGCAGCAGGTCCGTGCGCAGCGCGAGGTCCTGCTCAGCGCAGGTGCACTGTTGTCGCCCCAGTTGTTGATGCTTTCAGGCATTGGCCCCGGGCACCATCTGCAGCAGCACGGAATTGCGGTGTTGCACGACTTGCCGGGTGTGGGGCGCCACCTGCACGACCATCCTGATGTGGTGCTGCTGTACGACGCGCCCCACCTGAAGGACCTGTTCGGTACCTCCTTGCAAGGCATGGCCCGTGTGGCCCGTGCGGTGATGGAGTGGCGCAAGTCGCGAACAGGCCTGCTCACCACCAACTTTGCCGAGGCCGGGGGCTTCATTCGCAGTGGGCCCTCTGAGTCTGCGCCAGATCTGCAGCTGCACTTTGTCATTGGCAAACTGGTAGACCATGGGCGTCGCACCGCGCTGGGGCATGGTTATTCATCCCATGTGTGTCTGCTGCAACCTCGCAGCCGGGGCAAGGTGGAGCTGGCGAGCGCTGACCCGTTGGCGCCGCCGTTGATAGACCCCAACTTCCTGGCTGATCCCGACGATGTGCGCCGACTGGTGGCGGGCGTGCGCCGCATGCGCGACATCCTGCAACAGCCGGCACTGGCTGCCTTGGGGGCCAAGGAGTTGCCTGCATCGGCCGCAGCACAGACGCAGGCCGATCTGGAGAGCCTGGTGCGCAATCTGGCGGACACCATCTACCACCCCGTGGGCTCGTGCCGCATGGGTCCGGGCCCCATGGATGTGGTGGATGCGCAGTTGCGAGTGCATGGAGTGCACGGCCTGCGGGTGGTGGATGCGTCGGTCATGCCCCGCATCGTCAGCGGTAACACCAATGCACCCACGGTGATGATTGCCGAGAAGGCGGTGACTTTGCTGCGCGCAGCGTGGCCCGGGCATTGATGCGGGGAAAGCGCATGCGGGATTGATCTGCGTCAATCCGTGGTGCATGGCTGTGTTGGGCGTGCTATGGGGTGGGTCACAATCCGATTAAGGGTTTACCCTTGTTTTGCTGTGACAGCCTTTGCTTCCACGGCACCGGAGAACCATGTACACCGACCCCGCTCAGCCCGCCCTTGCCCAATACGTACTCAGACTGGAGGGCACGCTGGAAAGCCTGGATGAGCGCATCGCCACCCTGGCCCTGGCGCTGGGTGCGCAGCTGGACCAGGCAGGCCAGCTGGACCAATGGTTGCAGCATGCGCCTGATGCAACCCCTTCACCCACCCGGCAGGGGCGCCAGCGCTGCGAACTGCGTGGCCTGCTGGTGCTGCGCTACCGAATGATTTCCCGCTACTGCAACGAGCTGGGTGCCCCGGTGGCCCTGCAGCTCATGCGCTTGGCCGAAGACCGCATGCAGGCCCGCGGCTGGCCGCGCGGGGCTGACGGGCTGGACGTACAGGCGATGTCACAGCCCCGTTGAGGGCATTCTGGCGTTCAGCCCTTGAAGCGCCTGCGCGTCAGCGCCAGGGCCACCCAGAACGCCACGCCCGTGGTCACCACCAGCACCAGCCCATGCCGCAGCGGGTGCGCGGGCCACTGGTCCATGAACAGCGGGCGCACCAGCTCCACCGCGTTGGTCAATGGCAACCAGTCGGAGATAGCGCGAACCACCGGCGGCAATTGCTCGCGTGGGAAGAACACCCCCGACAAAAACATCATGGGCGTGAGCACCAGCGTGAAGTAGTACGTGAAAAAGTCATACCCCTTGGCCAGCGCATTGAAGATGAGCGCAATGCTGGAAAACATGATCCCTACGCCCAGCAGCACCGGCCAGGCCACCAGCAGCTTGGGGCTGTGGCTGATGCCCAGGGCCAGCATCACCCCCAGGATGGCCGTGACGGTGAACAGCGCCTTGAACGCGGCCCACAGCATTTCGGCCAGCACCACATCGTCCAGCGTCACAGGTGCATTCATGATGCCGTCCCACGTCTTTTGCACATGCATGCGCGAGAAGGCCGAGTACAGCGCCTCAAAGCTGGCCGCGTTCATCGCGCTCATGCAGATGGAGCCGCTGGCCAGAAACAGGATGTAGGGCACCTTGGCATCTCCGCCTGCTGCGCCCACGCTCACCTGCCCCACCAGCGCACCCATGCCGTAGCCAAAGGCCACCAGCCACATCAGCGGCTCTGCAATATTGCCCACCAGGCTGGGAATGGCCAGCTTGCGCCACACCAGCAGGTTGCGCAGAAACACAGGCCACCAGCGACGGCTGATCTGGGGCGGACGCCATACGGAGGGCGTGGCAGGCGATCGGTGTGCCATGGTGGCAGCGGATGCAGAGGGTGGTGTGTGCGGCATGGCTCCATTTTGCAGGTTGAAAGTTCAATGCGCCTTGAAGGCAGGACCTAGCACTGCGGGCACAATTCTGGCTTCTGCCCCTTCTGTTCAACGCAAGTACGAAAGCGCATTCCATGACCACGCTCGGAACCCCTCTGTCTCCCCACGCCACCAAAGTCATGCTCCTGGGCTCGGGAGAGCTGGGCAAGGAGGTTTTGATCGCACTGCAGCGCCTGGGCGTGGAGACCATTGCCGTAGACCGCTACGACAACGCCCCCGGCCAGCAGGTGGCCCACCACGCGCGCACCATCACCATGAGCGACCCAGCCCAGCTCAAGGCGCTGATCGAAGCCGAGCGCCCCCATCTGGTGGTGCCCGAGATTGAAGCCATTGCCACCCCCATGCTGGAAGAGCTGGAGGCTGCGGGCGTGGTGCGCGTCATCCCCACCGCCCGTGCCGCCCGCCTGACCATGGACCGCGAAGGCATCCGCGTGCTGGCCGCCGAAACGCTGGGCCTGCCCACCAGCCCCTACAAGTTCTGCAATTCGCTCGAAGAGCTGCAGGCGGCGATTGATGCCGGGAATGGGAAAGGGGTGGGCTACCCCTGCATCGTCAAGCCCGTGATGAGCAGCTCGGGCAAGGGCCAGAGCAAGATCGACGGCCCGGAGGATGTGAAGAAGGCCTGGGACTACGCCATGGCCGGTGGCCGCGTGAGCCACGGCCGCGTCATCGTGGAAGGCTTCATCGACTTTGATTACGAGATCACCCAGCTCACCGTGCGCTCGGTCGGTGCCGATGGTCAGATCGTCACCAGCTTTTGCGACCCCATCGGCCACGTGCAGGTGAGTGGCGACTATGTGGAAAGCTGGCAGCCGCACCCCATGCACCCCGCCGCGCTGGAAAAATCGCGCCAGATCGCCAAGGCCGTGACCGACAACCTCGGCGGCCAGGGGCTCTTTGGCGTGGAGTTGTTTGTGAAGGGCGAGCAGGTCTGGTTCAGCGAAGTCAGCCCCCGCCCGCACGACACAGGCCTGGTCACGCTGTGCACCCAGCACCAGAGCGAGTTCGAGCTGCACGCCCGCGCCATCCTGGGCCTGCCCGTGGACACCAGCCTGCGCAACCCCGGCGCCAGCGCCGTGATCTATGGCGGCCTGGAAGCCCAGGGCATTGTGTTTGACGGCGTGGATGAAGCCTTGCGCGTGCCCGGCACCGACCTGCGCCTGTTTGGCAAACCCGAAAGCTTTGCCAAGCGCCGCATGGGCGTGGCCCTGGCGCGGGCCGCCGAGGTGGAGACAGCGCGCAGCAACGCCAAGCTGGCCGCTGGCAAAGTCAAGCCGCGCAAGGCCTGATGTTGAGGTTCTGAGTCAAATGGGCTGCCAGCGCTTATCCATTAAGCGCAGGCAGCTATGTTTTCAGGAGCGTTTGTATAGCCACTTGAAACGCGTGGCCGCGAATCTCTTCACTCCCGGATCTGCCGCCCCGTCAGCTTGAGGAACAGGTCTTCCAGATTGGCGGGGCGGTGCAGTGTGCGCAGGTGGGCGTGCTGGCCCAGCGCCTGCAGCAGGGGTTGGGCTTGCTGGGTGTAGAAGAACACGGTTTCGCCGCTCACCTCCACCCGCGCTGCAAGGGGGCGCAGGGCAGGGTCTTGGGCCAGGGGGACAGCGCCCACGCCAAAGACTTCCACCACATCGCTCTCCAGGTGCTCGGCGATCAACTCGCGGGGCTTGCCTTCGGCAATTTTCTTGCCGTGGTCCAGCACCAGCAGGCGCGAGCACAGGCGCTCGGCTTCGTCCATGAAATGGGTGGTCAGCAGGATGGAGGTGCCCTGCTGCAGCAGCAGTTGCAGGCGCTCCCACATCAGGTGGCGGGCTTGGGGGTCCAGGCCGGTGGTGGGCTCGTCCAGCAAGAGCAGGCGCGGCTGGTTGACGAGCGCACGGGCCAGGGACAGCCGCCGCTTCATCCCCCCTGAGAGTTCGCCGGGCTTGGCATCGGCCTTGTGTGTCAGCGCGGCAAATTCGAGCAACTGCGGCACTCTGCTCTCCATCACCGCACCTTTGAGCCCGAAGTAGCGGCCGAACACGCGCAGGTTTTCGGCGCAGGTGAAGTCCGGGTCCAGTGTGTCGAACTGCGTGACCACGCCCAGTTCGGCCTTGATGGCCAGCGCGTCGTGCGGCATGTGCAGGGGCTCGGTAGCCCCCTGCGGGTAGAACAGCACCTCGCCGCTGTCGGGGGCCGTGAGCCCCAGGCACATGCGGATGGTGGTGGTCTTGCCCGCGCCGTTGGGGCCGATCACGCCCAGGCATTCCCCCGGGGCAATGGAAAACGATACATCCTGCACCACGGGGGTGCCTGCGTATTGCTTGTGGAGATGCTGGACAGCAAACAGTGCGCTCATGGCTCCATTGTGGCGCGGTCTGTCGGCCTCTTCGGTGTACGGGTGAAAAGTGCCTGTAGCGCTTATGGAGAAAGCGCAATTAGCTATTAAAAATGTAGCGTTACACCTCTGGCGCAGGTGCGGCCACCAGCCTCCCGCGGCCACTGGTCTTGGCAGCATACAGCGCCGCATCGGCGCGGGCCATCAGCGGTGCCAGGTCGTGGTCCTGCGGCCCCAGCACGGCCATGCCTGCGCTGTAGTCCAGCGTAAAGCCCAGCTCGCTCAGGCTGGCCTCGGCCAGTCGCATGCGCAGCCTGCGGTCAAAGGATGTTCCGGCGGGGGCGCTGTTGTGCAGCAGCAGCACGCCAAACTCTTCCCCGCCCAGGCGGCCCACCATGTCGCCGCTGCGGTGGCATTCCTGCAGCAGCCTGCCAAACAGTTGCAGGGCGCGGTCACCCGTTTCGTGGCCCATGGTGTCGTTGATCTGCTTGAAGTAATCGATGTCCAGCATCAAGGCCGTCAGCGGCAGGCCGTGGCGCTGGGCGTGCGAGATCATCGCTGCCCCCTGGTCTGCAAACGAGCGCCGGTTGGCCAGCCCGGTGAGTCCATCGGTCATGGCCAGCCGATGCAGCTTGCGCTCGGCCTCGGCATGCCATGCCACCAGAACGGCCACCGTGCCCAACACCAGGCTCACATTGGTAGCCAGGGCCGCTGCCAGGTTGACAGGGTGAGGCGTGCGGAAGCTGGGGTACTGGTCCGTAAACGCGCCCAGTACGCCCCGGGCCAGGGTAAAGCCCGCCGAGGTGAGCAGGCACAGCATGAGGGTGCGCCGCCACCGGGTATCGGCGGGGGTGGACGGGGTGGCCGGGTACATCGTGGCGCGCGCAACAATCACCAGAATGGCTGCCATCAGGAAATTGGCCCAGCCCACCCGGAACGCATAGTGCCCAAACCCCAGGGCGTAGCCCAGTGGCATCAGGCACACCAGCGCGAGCAGGGTGCGTTTGAACGGACGCGCGCCCAGCCACTCGCGCAGGGCGCGGTACAGCAGCCACTGCGCCCACGCATTGCATGCCATGGAGAGGGTGGACAGCGCCTGGTCCCACACGGACGACGACGCAATGATGGCGGCCCAGGCCACCCCCTGCAAAAGCATGCTGGCCTGCACGTTGCGTGCGGCCTGGCTCACGCTGCGACCCATCACCAGCGGCAGCGCCGCCGCAATCGCAAACAGGTTCGTGGCCATGACGGCCATCAGCGTGAGGAAATCCAGCTTCATACACCGTCAGCGGCCGCGCACCGTGGCGCGCCGCTGTGGCTCATTGGAAAGCCACTTCCGCAAAGCTGCGCAGCTTGCGGCTGTGCAGGCGGGCCATGCCTTCGGCCCGCAGCATCTCCAGCGCGCGGATGCCGATGCGCAGGTGCTGGTCCACGCGCTCGCGGTAGAAGTGGTTGGCCATGCCGGGCAGCTTGATTTCGCCGTGCAAGGGCTTGTCGCTCACGCACAGCAGGGTGCCGTAAGGCACGCGGAAGCGGAAACCGTTGGCCGCAATGGTGGCGCTTTCCATGTCCAGCGCCACGGCGCGGCTTTGGCTGAAGCGGCGCTGGGGCTGGTTGTCGGGCAGTAGCTCCCAATTGCGGTTGTCGGTGCTGGCCACGGTGCCGGTGCGCATGATGCGTTTGAGGTCGGCCCCGCTCACGCCGGTCACATCGGCCACGGCAGATTCCAGCGCGAGCTGGATTTCAGCGAGTGCCGGGATGGGCACCCACAGCGGCAGTTCTTCGTCCAGCACATGGTCTTCGCGCACATAGCCATGGGCCAGCACGTAGTCGCCCAGTTGCTGGCTGTTGCGCAGACCGGCGCAGTGGCCCAGCATGAGCCAGGCGTGGGGGCGCAGCACGGCAATGTGGTCGGTGATGTTCTTGGCGTTGGCGGGGCCCACGCCGATGTTGACCATGGTGATGCCGCTGTGGTCGGCACGCACCAGGTGGTAGGCGGGCATTTGCGGCAGGCGCGGGGGCGGTGCGCCCAGCTCGTCGCCGGGCTCGGCGCTCAAACCCACGCGGCGGGTGACTACGTTGCCGGGTTCGATGAAGGCGATGTATTCGCTGTCCGGCTTGGCCATTTCTTCATGGCCCAGGCGCACGAACTCGTCGATGTAGAACTGGTAGTTGGTGAACAGCACAAAGTTCTGGAACGCACGCGGCGAGGTGCCGGTGTAGTGGCGCAGGCGGTGCAGTGAATAGTCCACGCGGGGCGCGGTGAACAGCGACAGGGGCTGCGCCTCGCCGGGCTTGGGCTCCCAGGTGCCGTTGGCAATGCCGTCGTCCATGGCGGCCAGGTCGGGCAGGTCGAACACGTCGCGCATCAGGGTGCGGCGCTCGGCGCTCATCTGGCCTTCCACATGGTCGTGCTCGCTGAACGAGAAGTGCACCGGAATGGGCTGGTGGCTGGTGCCCACTTCCAGCTCCACGCCATGGTTTTGCAGCAGCAGCTGGAACTGTTCCAGGTAGTACTCGTGGTACAGGTCGGGGCGGGTCAGCGTCGTTTCGTAGCGGCCGGGGCCTGCCACAAAGCCGTAGGCCAGGTGGGCGATGTCGGGGTTGGGCTTGGCACGCGAGACGGTGTCAGTCTGGATGCGCACATAGGGGTAGCAGGCGCGCACGTGGCCGGGCAGGGTTTCGCCGGCCACAAAGCGCTGCATGCTGTCGCGCAGCAGGCCGATCTGGTGGTTGTAGATGTGGTGCACCTGGGCCAGCGCAGAGGCTGCCGTGGTGTGCCGGGTGGGAGCGATGAAGTCAGAAGATGTGGGGGCCATGGCGCTATTGTCCACAAGAGACTGGGCAAGGGGATGACGGGGCGCGTGCGTGGTCTTTTCCTGCGCTGTTTGTTCTGTGACAGCCGAGATGCGTCCCGCCTGGGGTAACGTTGGCACGGTCGAAAAAACAGGAGTGGGGAGCACGCATGCAGGACTTGCCGGTTTTTTACGCGGCGCTGGCAGTGCTGGCGAGTGCGCTGGGCTGCGGCTTGCTGATGGGGATTGAGCGCGAGCGCCGCAAGGGCAGCGGCCCACACCGGGCGCTGGCGGGAGTGCGTTCTTTTACGCTGGCCAGTCTGGCGGGCGCGGCGGCGGCGTTGTCTGGCTCGGTGGTGTTGTTGGGCGTGGGGGCCGCTTTTGTTGCCGCCCTGGGGGTGGTGGCCTATGCCCGGGACCGCACCGAGGACCCCGGCGTGGCCACCGAAATGGCCCTGCTGCTGGCCTATCTGATCGGGGTGCTGTGCGCCAGCAACCGCTTGCTGGGGGCGGCGCTGGCCGTCATGGTGACCGGGCTTCTGGCCCTGCGCGGGCCGTTGCACCAGTTCTCCAACCAGTGGTTGCAACCGGGTGAAATACGTAGCGGGCTGGTGCTGGCGGCGTTGGCACTGCTGGTGTTTCCGCTGGTGCCCAACCAGCCGCTGGTGCAGGGGCTGCTGAACCCGCAGGTGGTTTTCAGGCTGGTGATCGTGCTGCTGCTCATCCAGTCGCTGGCCCATGTGGCGCGGCGGTTGATGCAGGCGCGTCAGGCCATGGCGCTGTCTGCGCTGGCTTCCGGCTTTGTCTCCAGCACGGCCACCATCGCCAGCCTGGGCATGGATGTGCGGGCGGGCAAGGCTGGCGCACGGGTGCAGGCCAGTGGTGCTGTCATGTCTTGTGTGGCCACCATGCTGCATGTGCTGGTGGTGGCTGCTACGGTGCAGCCGCAGTGGCTGCTGCGCCTGGCGCTGCCTTCGTTGGCGGGCGGTGTGGTGGCTGCCGCGTGGAGCCTGTGGCTGCTGCGCGGTGCCGGAGAGCAAATATCCACTGCAGCTACGGGCGCATCCGCCGCAGATGCGCCCATGTTCAAGCTGCGCGATGTGGTGCTGATAGCGCTGCTGCTTACTGGCATTCAGGTGGGAGTGCGCTGGCTGGAGCGCACACAGGGCGACGCCGGGATGCTGGCAGGCGCGTTGATTGCCGCCTTGGCGGATGTGCATGCCGCCACGGCTGCGGTATTGATGCACGCAGTGCCGGGCGAGGTGGCCGGTGCGGCGGTAGAGCATGCACTGATGGCCGCGCTGCTGGTGCATGCCGTGAGCAAGAGCGTGGTGGCCTGGGTAAGCGGTGGCGGGGCCTATGCAGCGGCGGTGGCCCCTGGCGTGTTTGCGCACACGCTGGCTTTTGTGGGGGTGATGTTGTTGCTGTGAGGTCGTGTAAGGGGCTCTGACGCCGCTTGGCAAGGGCTTTGAACAGGCCGTTTTTGCATGGGGCCGGATAATCTCACCCCATGACTTCCAAAGAAAACCAAGCCAGCACGGACTTTCGTACGCTGGCCCTGAGCCCGGCCATGCTGGACAACCTCCAGCAGCTGGGCTACACCTCCATGACGGCCATCCAGGCCGCCAGCCTGCCCACGGCCTTGCTGGGCAAGGACCTGATCGCACAGGCCAGCACCGGCAGCGGCAAGACGGCCGCCTTTGCCCTGGCCCTGCTGGCCAACCTTAACCCCCGCCGCTTTGCGGTGCAGGCACTGGTGCTGTGCCCCACGCGTGAACTGGCCGACCAGGTCACCACAGAAATCCGCCGCCTGGCGCGCGCGGAAGAAAACATCAAGGTCGTGACCTTGTGCGGCGGCGTGCCGCTGCGCGGACAGGCCATGAGCCTGGAACATGGCGCGCACATTGTGGTGGGCACCCCTGGCCGCGTGATGGACCACCTGGATCGGCAGAACCTGACGCTGGAAGCCCTCAACACCCTGGTGCTGGACGAGGCCGACCGCATGCTGGACATGGGCTTCTTTGACGACATCGTGACGGTGGCACGCCAGTGCCCTAAAGAGCGGCAAACCCTGTTGTTCTCGGCCACCTACCCTGAGGGCATTGGCAAGCTCAGCGCACAGTTCATGAAGCAGCCGGTGCAGATCACGGTGCAGGCCCAGCACGCCGAGGGCAAGATCGAGCAGCGCTGGTATGAGGTCAAGGACAGCGAGCGGCTGCATGTGGTGTCGAGGTTGCTGGCGCATTTCCGACCCGAGTCGTCCATCGCGTTTTGCAACACCAAGCAGCAGTGCCGTGACCTGGTGGCCGTGCTGCGTGCGCAGGGCGTGAGTGCGTTGGCACTGTTCGGCGAGCTGGAGCAGCGTGAGCGCGACCAGGTGCTGGTGCAGTTTGCCAACCGCAGCTGCTCGGTGCTGGTGGCCACCGATGTGGCTGCGCGCGGGATCGACATTGCCAACCTGGCAGCAGTCATCAATGTGGATGTGACCCCTGACCCCGAGGTGCACATCCACCGCATCGGCCGCACGGGCCGTGGCGAGGCGCAGGGCCTGGCACTGAACTTGGCCAGCATGGACGAGATGGGCTACGTGGGCAAGATCGAGGTGCTGCAGGGGCGGGAGTCCAAATGGTTTGCGCTGGCAGACCTGCAGCCTGCGGGCGATGGCCCCCTGGTGCCCCCCATGGCCACGATCCAGATCGTGGGCGGGCGCAAGGAAAAGATCCGCGCCGGTGACGTGCTGGGCGCCCTGACCGGCGAAATGGGCCTGACTCGCGAACAGGTCGGCAAGATCAACGTCAACGACTTTTCCACCTATGTGGCAGTGGAGCGGTCGGTGGCGCGCATGGTGGTGCAGCGTTTGCAGAATGGGCGCATCAAGGGCAAAACGGTCAAAGCCCGTCTGATTGAAGACGAGCGCGACTGAACGCTCGTCGCGTCGCCTGCGCACGACAACCGTCATTTCGCGCTTGTCGGCCAGGGGGCGGGTGCTTAGAGTTCGGGAAGTTCGGGTTAACAGTCATTGACATTCTTTGCGGAAAGTGACGTTCCCGTTGTGTGAACTCCTTCTGCGACTCCCAATGACTTCTCTCCTTCCTCAAGCCCTCCCGCCATCCACCCGTCGTGTAATCCTGTCGCGCGCTCTGGCCGCAGCGGCCACCATCGCTACCCCCGCGCTGGGCCGGGCGCAGTCCAAGGCGGTGCGGCTGGTGGTGTCTTACCCCGCGGGCGGTGGCGCGGACCTGATGGCCCGCCTGATCGCCCCGGCCTTTGGCGCCGCGCTGGGTGCTCCGGTGGAAGTGGAAAACATGCCTGGCGACAGCGGCCAGAAGGCCGCGGCCCATGTGGCACAAGCCGCTCCTGATGGGCGCACGCTGCTGCTGGATGCCTCTTCTTTTGCGGTCAATCCTTCCTTGTTTGGCAAGCTGCCGTACGACAGCGACGCAGCCTTCTCCGTCTTGGGTGTGCTGGCCGTGTTTCCCAACGTGCTGGTCTGCCACCCTTCCTTTGAAGCATCCACGGTGGCGGACCTGATCCGCATGGCCAAAGCCAAGCCCGATGAGATTGCGTTCGCCTCTTCGGGCAATGGTTCAGCGCAGCACCTGGCAGGCGCACTGTTTGAAGATCTGGCCCAGGTGTCACTCAAGCACGTGCCCTACAAAGGCGGCGGCCCGGCGCTGGCGGATGTGGTGGCCGGCAAGGTGCCGCTGTTCTTTGCCAACGTGGCTTCGTCGCGTGAGCAGTTGCAGTCGGGCAAGCTGCGGGCCTTGGCCGTCACATCGCGCCGCCGCACCAAGGTGCTGGCCCAGGTGCCCTCCATGGCAGAAGCGGGTGTGCCCAACTACGAGGTGCAGGAATGGAATCCCGTGCTGGCACCGTCCGGTATCTCCCAGCCAGAACGCCAGCGGTTGTTTGAGGCATTGAACAAGGCCCTGAAAGCCCCTGAGGTCGTAGCCCGCGTGCAGGCGCTGGGCGGGGAGGTTTTTCCCAATGCCACCGACGGACTTGCGGCCGGGTTCATCAAAAGCCAGCAAGTCCAGTGGCGGCGGGTGATTGCCGCGCGCAAGATCAAGGTGGACTGAATCAGGCGAGGGCTGGGTGCCTTCTCCCAGCCTGATGCCGAGGTGAGACAGGGCGTTGCTTGAGGCTTCGCAAACTTGACCCGTCTCCCTTCTTGGTACACTAAAGTCCTATAGAGGACTATATCTATTTATGACCACTCCCCACCCCCAAGGCATGGCCCGTTACGCGGCTCTGGCCGACGTTTTGCGCCAGCGCATCGTGCGGGGCGAGTGGCTGCCGGGCACCGCCTTGCCGGCGGAGCAGGTGCTGGCGCACGACCATTCGGTAGCTTTGGGCACGATTCGCCGCGCTTTGCAGTTGCTGACGGAGCAAGGGATGATCGAGCGCGTGCATGGGCGCGGAACCTTCGTGCGCTCGGGCATTCCCGGGGCCTCCATGCTCCGTTTCTTCCGGTTTGGCGACGAGTGGGACGGTGCGAGCGCTGACGGCCAGGCTGCGCAAGCTCCGGAGTCGCGCATCCTTTCTCGGCAACGCATGACAGCCACTGCAGAGGTTGCGCGTGCCCTGGGCCTGCCACTGGGGGCTGCAGTCTTGCGGCTGGAGCGGCTGCGATTGCTGGCCGGGCAGCCGCGGCTGCTCGAGCACATCTGGCTGCCTTGCGAGCTGTTCAAAGCGCTGGAGCAGGATGAGCCCCAACATTGGGAACCCCTGCTGTACCCCATGTTTGCGCAGCGCTGCCATGTGCATGTGCACCGCGCGTCAGATGACATCGGCTTTGGGGCCCTGCCTGCGGATGTGGCCCACCACCTCGCGTTGTCGCCGGGTCACCCCTGCGCGGTGGTGCGCCGCAAGGCTTTCAATCTGGCCGGTCGGTGCGTGGAATGGCGTACCACCTGGGGCGATGCCCATGCCTTTCACTACACCGTGCATCTGACTTGATGCCTGAGTGTGTGGAAAGACCCGCAGCCTTTCCACCCAGGCATCACTCTCACACCTTGCCCGCATTTCCATCACAACCAGCAGAGGAACTCGCATGACACAGAAGAACCCCATCTCGCCGAGCGCCACGCTGTCGCGTCGGCAAGTGCTCATGGCCTCGGCCGCCGCCGCTGTGGCCGCTCCGTGGCACGCCACTGCCGCCCCCATTGCGGGCGGCAAGACGATCACGCTGGTGGTGTCGTATCCCGCAGGCGGTGGTGCCGACCTGATGGCCCGCATCATCGCGCCCCGTCTGGGCGAAGCCCTGGGTCAGAGTGTGGTGGTGGACAACAAGCCCGGTGCGAGCGGCCAGCTCGCGGCCTCGGCCGTGGCCCGTGCCACACCCGATGGCACCACGCTGCTGCTGGATGCCTCTTCCTTCGCGGTGAACCCGTCTCTCTATCCCAAGCTGCCCTACGACAGCAACAAAGCCTTTGTGCCCCTGGCCGTGTTGGCCACCTTCCCCAACGTGCTTGTATGCCACCCCGGCTTTGGCGTGAATTCCGTCAAGGAGGTGATTGCCCGTGCCAAGGCCAAGCCGGACGAAGTGGCCTATGCCTCGTCAGGCAATGGTTCGGCGCAACACCTGGCGGGTGCCCTGTTTGAAGAGCGCACAGGCGTGCGTCTGTCCCATATTCCCTACCGTGGCGGCGGCCCGGCCATGAACGATGTGATGGGCGGCCAAGTGCCCCTGTTCTTTGCCAATGTGGCGTCATCGCTGGGGCATATCCAGTCGGGCAAGCTCAAGGCGCTGGCGGTGACGGCCCCGGTGCGCGCCCGTTCGCTGCCCGATGTACCCACCATGGCCGAAGCCGGTGTGCCCAACTACGAGGTGCTGGAGTGGAACCCCGTGCTGGCCCCCGCCGGTATTGCAGCCGATGTGCGCACACGGCTGGTGGACGGAATTCGCAAGGCGCTGGCCGATTCGGAAGTGCTGGGCCGCATCCGCGCCCTGGGCGGAGATGTGTTTGCCGACGCCAGTCAGGCCAGTGCAGGCAAGTTCATCCAGGCACAGCAGGCGCAGTGGGCCAAGGTGATCCGCGAGCGCAAGATCGTGGCGGGTTGAGCATGGTGCAGCCCCAGTCCACCGTCATCCAGCCCGCAGGGTGGGATGCCCATGTGCATGTGTTTGACGCCAGCGCACCCATCCAGGCCGGGCATTACCAGCCCGCCCACCAGCCGCTGGAGCGCATAGAAGCCGCTGCCACCGCGTTGGGCGTGGCGCATCTGGTGCTGGTGCAGCCCAGCGTGTACGGCACCGACAACCAGGTGTTGCTGCAAGCCCTGCAGCGCGAGCCCGGACGCCATCGCGGGGTGGTGGTGGTGGACGTGGATGTGACCGACGCAGAGTTGCAGGCCATGCACGCGGCAGGTGTTCGTGGTGTGCGCTTCAACCTGGTATCGCCCGTGGGCAATGGCCCTGAGGCACTGCGCGCGCTCAGCCCCCGCCTGCGCGCACTGGGCTGGCATGTGCAGTGGTATGCCGCGCCTCAGCATCTGGCGCAGATTGCCGCACTGCAGGCAGAAACCGGCCTGCCCTTTGTGCTGGACCACCTGGCCGGCATGCATGCCCTGCTGCCCGCGGAGGACGAGGCGTGGTCCACGCTCGCACGGCTGGCACAGGCCGGGGCCTGGATCAAGCTGTCAGGCTGGTACCGCCTGCAGGCCAGCGCGCCGTACAGCACACTGCACGCCGCTATCGAACGGGTGGCTACCCTGTTTGACGGGCGCATGGTGTGGGGCTCCGACTGGCCGCACACTTCCTTCGCCCCCGAGAGCATGCCGCCCTATGCATCGGTGTGGACCCCCGTGGTGCAGGCGCTGGGGCACCAGCGTGCCCAGCAGGTGTTGCACGCCGGAGCCACGCTTTACGCCTGACATGAGAGTGAGCGGCTTGCAGCAGCAGCTGTTGCCGCCTGCACAATGGCGGGTTCGACAGAACAGTGCAAAGAGGCATTTCGTGATCGCAGTATTGCAACGTGTGCGGCAGGCCCGCGTAGAAGTGGCCAACCAAGTGGTGGGGGCCATTGGCGCGGGTTTGATGGTGCTGGTGTGCGCCGAGCGGGGCGACACGGAGGCCGAGGCCGACAAGCTGCTGGCCAAGCTGCTCAAGCTGCGCATCTTCTCGGACGAAGCCGGCAAGATGAACAAGAGCGTGCAAGACCTGGACGGGCAAGGCACCTGCGGGGGCCTGCTGCTGGTCAGCCAGTTCACACTGGCCGCCGACACCACCGGCGGCAACCGCCCCAGCTTCACGCAGGCAGCAGCCCCTGACGAAGGGCGCAGGCTGTACGACTACCTGGTGAGCCGTGCGCGTGCCCTGCATCCCGACGTGGCCACGGGCCAGTTTGCCGCCGATATGCAGGTGCATCTGGTCAACGACGGGCCGGTGACGATCCCCCTGCGCATCGCGCCCGCTACAGTGGCAGGTTGATATCAATTTGATAGCTGCCTGCGCTTGATTCATAAGCGCTGGAGGCCATTTTTACTTGAATGGGTGAGGGCGACAATTCTGGCTACGTCATCACTGCCG
This sequence comes from Acidovorax sp. DW039, assembly GCF_037101375.1. Classification (NCBI taxonomy): domain Bacteria; kingdom Pseudomonadati; phylum Pseudomonadota; class Betaproteobacteria; order Burkholderiales; family Comamonadaceae; genus Acidovorax; species Acidovorax sp. DW039. Next base: position 720,524 of record NZ_AP029019.1, read on the forward strand.
CCAGAAAAATATTCCTGCCATCACCAGCCCCGTCACCACAATGCCTGCGCGCAGCCATTGTGGGGGGATGCGCCGGGCCACCCTGGCCCCACCGTAGCCGCCCGCGGTGGCGGCCACCATCATCAAGAGCGCCTGAGGCCATTGCACCACGCCGCCTGCAGCGTAGATGACCACCGCAATGGCGGTGAGCAGGGCAGAGACCCAGTTCTTGAGGCCGTTCATCGCGTGGAGTTGGGTTTGCCCCAGCAAGCCGAACAAGGCCAGCAGCAGAATGCCCAGCCCGCCATTGAAGTAGCCGCCATAGGCCGCCACGGCCAGAAGGCCCACGGTGGCCTTGGCGGTAGACGGGTGGCCGCCCGCCAGCCTGCTGCGCAATTGGGGGCCAAAGGCAAACAGGGCGGTAGCCGCCAGCAGCAGCCAGGGCACCACCCTGCGGAACGTGACGTCTGGCGTGATGAGCAGCAGCCCCGCGCCCGCAGCCCCACCGATGAGGGAAAGAAGCACCACCAGCGGCATCGAGAGGCCGGGTGGTGGGGCCGTGTCTTCCCGGAAGCCCCAGGCTCCCGCGGCATAGCCGGGCAGCAGAGCCACCGTTCCGGTCGCATTGGCCGCCACCGGGGGCACGCCGGTGAACACCAGCGCGGGCAGGGTCAAAAAGCTGCCGCCTCCGGCCACCGCATTCAGGGCACCGGCCACAAACGCTGCGGTCAGCAGCAAGGCACTGTCAAACATGTCTCCTCCAGGCGTGGGGTTGCGCTGCGCTACATGGGCGCGGGCATGTGAGGAGGAGAATCTTAGGTGGTGCGGGCCCCGTGTTCACGGACGCGCAGGTTCAATGAGCTTTGCGTGAAAGTGATGAATGCAGGGCACGCTGAGAGCTGCTCTAAACCCGCTGCTTGCCCAGCTTGCGACTCAGGGTGCGGCGATGCATACCGAGGCGGCGCGCGGCTTCGGAGATGTTGAAGTCGCTTTCGGCCAGCACTTCGTGGATACGTTCCCATTCCAGGGTTTTGATGGAGCTGGACCGATTGGTCAGTTCCACTTCGGTATTGCCTTCGGCCAGGCCAAACGCCGCTTCGATGTCATCGGTGTTGGAGGGCTTGGCAAGGTAGTGCCCCGCCCCGAGCTTGATGGCTTCCACCGCTGTGGCAATGCTGGCAAATCCGGTCAGCACCACGATGCGCATGGCGCTGCTGTGCTCGTGCAAGGCCCGCACGCAGGCCAGGCCGGTGGCTTCACCCTTGAGCTTGAGGTCGACCACGGCGTATTGCGGCACGTTGTCGGCCAGCAGCTCTTCCATGCGGGCCATGCTGTCGGCGTGCAGCACCCGGTAGCCGCGGCGCTCGAACGAGCGGGCCAGCGTTCGGGCGAAGGAGTCGTCGTCCTCCACGATCAGCAGCAGGCGTTCAGTGTCCATGGTCCTCAGGCAAGGGTTCTTGCAGTGTGATAGCCGACAGCGCCAGCGTGATGGTGACTTCAGCGCCCCCCTCAGGCCGGTTGCGTGCCACCACGCTGCCCCCCAGGGTGCGCGCTACGTTCATCGACAGGAACAGACCCAGTCCACCTCCGGGACGCCCCTTGGTGGATTGGTAAGGGGTGCCCACGTGCGACAGCACTTCCGAGGAGAAACCGGGCCCCTGGTCGGTGACCACGATGCGCAATGCGTCTGCGTCGCGCTGGGCCTGCAGGTGTACCCAGTGCGGCGACGCATCCCTGGCATTGTCCAGCACATTGAAGACCATTTGCTCAAGGGTGGCATCGGCCACCATGGGCAGGTCGCTTTCGATGTGGTTCTCATACCCGAAGTGGTCCACCCAGCGGGTGTCACGCCAGTCCTGCACCACGGTGTCCAGAAAGTGGCGCACCGTGGTCTGGCTGGACGATTCGCCCCGGGTTTCCCCGGCCGAGAGCAGGATGCCGCTCACAATGGTTTTGCAGCGTTTGACCTGGGCTTCCATTTCGGCAATCTCTTCCTGC